>CAMCFO010000015.1 GCA_945874155.1 uncultured Bacteroidales bacterium | reverse complement strand
CGCTGGATGACCCCGGACCCACTCAGCGAAAAGTACTACGGCATCAGCCCTTATGTCTATTGCGATGACAATCCGTTGCTGTTCATTGACGAATCTGGACTCGATATCCGCATCTTTGGTGCTGAAGGGTCTGCCGTAGTGGTGAAGACTGGTTTGATTGACATCTCCGCCGACATCACCAGAATAGGACTTAACATTGACTTCGGTGGCATATTCACCTTCACCGGGGATGACATTCTATCTGCAGCTTTGGATATTGCGGGATGCTTTGACCAAAGCGGGATATCAGATGCCTTGTGTGCCGGTATTGCCATCTCTCACGGACAATATGGCGATGCATTAATTTCTGGAATCAGCATCATTCCGGCTGTTGGAGATATCGCCAAAATAGGCAAGGTCCAAAAAGATGTAAAGATTATCCAGAAAGCCGTCGGCACTGTCAAGTACACAAGATACAATTTCAGAAAAAATCTTGCTAAACTGGTCGGGGAAATGCCTGTCGGCAAGGAAGCACACCATATTTTCCCGGTGAAATTTATTGATGATTTCAACAAAATAGGCATAGATATCCACGACCCAAGATTTGGGGTATTTTTAGATTCAAAGATGCATAACAAAGGTTCTCATCAATATAATAAAGAGTGGAAGAAATTTTTTGACACTCATCCGAATGCAACAATAGAAGAAGCAATTGAGTTTGGACGATATAATATGCTGAACATTTATGACACAAAAGTATTTTGACTTTGATAGCCAAGGATATTTGAATACCCTGGCTGCAACTCCTGACATTTTTGAACGGGCACTAGAAAATGGTGATTATTCACCGGAAACCCGAGGTATCGTTAGATTGTTGATGCTTGGAACTTATCCTCGCAGTTTAACATTTCCTGTTGAGTTCACCGTGTCCGATGGTAAGAAATTACGAGATGTTATTGAACTTAGATTTTGTTCTTCATTTCTGATTTCAACTCGATTAAGAGATATATTTCAAACAGAAGGACTCACCGGGTGGCAAACTTACGATGTCATAGTAAGGAGGAAAAACGGTGAAGTTATCCCTGGGTATTGTGGATTTTCAGTAATTGGCAGATGCCCTTGTGAGATTCCTCAATCTGCTGATACGCCTGATTTCTTTCATCCAGAATCGCTAGTTCATAGTTTACGATGTTCACAAAAAGTGATTGATGTGTTGCGGAAATACAAGATAAGAGATTTCGATATCTCAAATCCTATATATGATAAGGATGGAAACAATGTTTCGTGGGAACGTATCAAGATATAGTTCTGAGATCATTCTGCAGGAGGTCGGCAGTTATGCCGCCTCCTGTTTTGCTTGAGGCCTTGGAATAATCAGAATTCCTGACTCTACTCTCGTTCACCAGTAAAGTTTGCTGCCTATATTGAAAATATTCTATATAGACAAAAACCGGGATGCAGATGCACCCCGGATTCGCCATAAGGCAATGATTTAGTGCTTGTTGTATTTTATTTTACTCTGAACCAGTCCATTGTACGGCCTAACAGTCCCCTTTTGTCGAGTGAGCCGCGCACTTTGAGCACATCCCCCTCGAGTTTCATAGAGCAATTGTAAGTCTTGCCGTTGCCCGGGTCGTAGATTGTGCCTCCACGATATTCAGCACCATCTTTTTTGAGCCCGCTGAGCATATTGAGGCCCATAATTTCACGTGAGCGCAGTTTCTCGTCCGGGTTCTTGCTGTCGGTAACCGGCTTGCCGTTGTCTGTCGGGTTTTCAAGCCATACGATGCGTCCGTTGTAGCAGTCTCCGTTATGATACACCTCCACTATTGCGGAGCCGTCATCGAGTTTCCATCTGCCTGTGGCATCCTGTGCGAATGCCGTTGCGAATAATGCTGACGCAAAAGCCAGCGTTGCGATAATCTTTTTCATATTTGATTTGTGTTTATGACCACCTCATTTTATGGACCCATCATTTTTGGATACGTTTCAAATGAATAGTAGTCAGTGTTTTACAATCCTGTTCGGTCGGTGTATTTGAAGCGGCGGATTTTCTTCGTGGCAGTCTTCTCGAACGGCTCACGCATCACCTGCACATCGCTCACTTTGGAAGTCTTCTTGACGTTCTTGTTCACGAACTCCAGAATCCGACTCTTGTATTCATCAATTCTTTTGAAAAACTCAGCCTCCCCTTCCCTGTTCCAGTCGATGGCATCCTCGTTGAAATTCACCAATGCCACCAGCTTGCCTCCACGGGAAACTACGAGTGATTCGTTCACATTGTCCAAACTGTTGATAATCTGTTCGATATCCTCAGGATAGATGTTCTCTCCGCTCGGTCCCAGAATCATATTGGTGAGCCGACCCTTGATGAAATAGCGGCCGCACTCGTCCTCAGAAGCCAGGTCGCCCGTGCGGAACCATCCGTCCGAAGTAAACACAGCCTTGGTCCTCTCGGGGTCCTTATAATATCCCATCATCACATTGGGACCCTTCGCAACGATTTCACCCTCACCGGTTTCCGGATTCATATTCGCAAGTCTCAGGGTCACACCCTTTACCGCAGTCCCTATGGTTCCCGGTACCCTGATACCTCTTGTGGAATAACTTAGAAGCGGAGAAGTCTCAGTCAGACCATAACCCACTGCATAAGGAAAGCCGGCCTTGAGCAGAAAGCGTTCCACCTCAATGTCCAGCTTTGCTCCGCCTATGCCGAGGAAGTCTATTTCACCGCCGAAAGTCTTCATCAGTTTCCTTCCGATAATCTTGCAGAGCAGTCTATCGGTGTGGTGGGACATCCATTGGAGCACCGGACTTTTGCGTATTGTGGGGATGATGCTGTTGCGGTAAATCTTTTCAATTATCAGAGGGACAATCAGCATAGTAGTAGGCTTCACCTCCTTTAATGCTTTAAGCAAGACTGACGGCACCGGAGGTTTGGAGAGGTAGTACACGCTGGCTCCTACGAGCATAGGATAGAGCATACCTATGGACATTTCGAGCGTATGGGCCATAGGCAGTACGGAGAGCCATCTGTCCTGGGCATCTCTCTTGTGCGTGTCATAGCAGGAATGGACGCAGGAAACGAGATTGATGTGTGAAAGCATCACTCCCTTTGCCTTGCCTGTGGTACCGGAGGTATAGATTATTGTTGCGAGGTCTTCAGGCTTTGGCTGCGAAGTCCGGGCCGAATCCTGTTCCACCGCTGCTGAGGCATTCTCCCTTATGGTTTCGAACGTCTCGATGTCAATTACGAGCCTCAGCTCATCCAATGCAGACTCAGGCACATTCGGAAGAAGCCTTTTGCTGACAAACAGAACTGATGCTCCTGAATGTTTCAATATGTTGCCGATTTCAAAAGGCGAGGATTCCGGAAGAATCGGAACTGCAACCCTGCCGTAGGCCACTGCACTGAAGAATGCCATGGTCCATTGGGGCATATTGGCAGAAAGCACCGCTATTTTGCTGCCTGAGCCTACTCCGCTGCGGACCATAGTCTCGGACAAGGCGGATGTTTTCTCCTGAAAATCGCTGTAGGTGAATGAAGAACCCCCGTCGAGCATCCTGGAATGGAGATTCTGCGGAAAATGTTTGACGGACCACGCCATCAGTCTTGCCAGAGTGTCAATCTCGGACATACTGTATGTGGCCGCAAGTTTCTTTTTCATATAGTCTGTCTTAAGCGGAAACATTCCCTGACGGACGGTTTCCTGTTTTGCGCTGCAAAGGTACGGACATTCTGAGCTCCATTATATAGTTAAAAAGGACTATGTATGTTCAAAATAAGACAAAACCTGCAATTATATATGAATTTTAGCGAATTTTCGTTTATAAAAATGTATATTTGCAGAAAATTGCTGCCAATGAAATACTCTGACATAATCACAGCCCTGACTGCAACCTACCTTGCAGGAGGCTACAATAAAGTCACAGTCGGCGACCGCTTCTGTATGGTGGACAATCTGGACGGCGGACTTGGGGAGGCAAAATCCTTATCGGGCAAAATCCGTTTCCCGATCAAGATAACGATGAGTTTCTGTATCTATTGCCGAAGCGGCAGGATGTCCCTGAGGGTGCAGCAGCAGGACCATACCGTCGGCAGCGGACAGATGATGGTGATTTTTGCCGGACAAATCGTGGAGAGGGTCAGTGTGGAAGGCCCCTTGGAAGTGATATTTGTGTCCGTTGATTCGGAATTCATTATGACACAGGTGAGAAGCCGCCAGCGCAACAAATTGAGAGGATTGATTCTGCGCAGTTCCGAACCGACGCTCCTGCACCTCGATGCTTCCGATGCTGAGGGTTTCGAGAGTCTGTGCCGGGGCTTGAGACAAATTCTCAAAGATGTGGATGTTGAATATGCCGAGGGGCTGCTCTCCGGATTCACGACTATGTTCGGCAGTCTGCTGGCCTCCTGGTTCAATGATGCTCCGCAAACCGACAAAACCTCGGCCGAAAGGGTGCTGATGCGTTTTCAGACCGATGTGCACAATTTCTCCTCCCGTTTCAAGACCGTGTCCTATTATGCTGCAAGACAAAGACTTTCGTCGCGTCACTTCTCCCGTTTGATTAAAGAGGCCTCCGGACGCGACCCCAAAGACCTCATCAAGGAATATGTCGTACTGGAAGCCAAAAGCCTTCTCCAAAGCGGCAATTACAGCGTTCGTGAAGTGGCAGATATGCTAGGTTTTGAAAACGACTCCTTCTTCAACCGCTATTTCAAATCTGCTGCCGGTGTCACTCCCGGGGCTTATTTGCAGAATAATTGATGCAAGATTCCGCTAATCTTTTAAGTTTTGCGGAATTTTGATTTCTGCAATCTACAACGTCACCACGTATTTCAAAATATTAGATCTTGTAAACTATATACTTTGGAATTATTGCATAGTGCCAGTCCGAAGTTCATTATCAAGATATTCATATATTCTCGACTTTGACACATCGAAAACACAAAAAAGGGCCTCACACCGCTGTAATGGCGATTTGAGGCCTTTCAAAATTTTAACTTTGTAGCTACACTAAGCCCTTTGAAAATTATTTTTTTATTCTTTGACATGCGTCACCGGAGGCTTACGTTTATATGGCAGACAACTCTGCTCCTATCTGTCTAATTTCGGCCTTAATGCACTCCATACGCTCCTCTGATGGGCGTTTTGTGCCACTGATATACTGGGCAAGAAGGCTCTGTGCCATTCCCAAACGACGAGCAACTGCAGAGGCATTTATTTCCGGATGTGACACAAATAGCTCATACAGCGCATTGGTAGTCTTCTGACTGAAGAAACCCTCAAAACTCAGATCTTCGTCAATCTCTTCCCAATGAATACCAAAAGCATCATAGGTATAATTCTCTCGCTGGGACTGTGTAGCAAACTTTAATCGTGGATAGTCCGAAAACTTTTCACAAGCCTCACGACCATCGACAGTCCTAATCCATACCGCAGTATCGGTAATCCAAATCTTTTCAATAGTCATCATAAGGCAATTACTATTTATTGTTATTAAAAAACTTGTTCCAGTGTTCAGCGATAATCTCGGCATTCTCTTCAATAACAGACTCAGCCATCTTAATTTCAGAGGGCTTCAAGCCGTGATTTTCAACCAATATCACCGGATTGATTGTAAACTTAGCGTGAATATTCCCTTTTACTACATGAACATGAATAGGCTCGTGGTCATTAGCATAAAAGAGAAATCTAAATCCAAATAAAATAAAAATCGTAGGCATAGTATCTATCATTGTTTTTGCAAATAAAGGTAATTATTTTATTACCTGCAACTATTTTGCAAATATTATCACATTTTTGGGGACTTCCCCAAAGATGCCACCGAATCCGACATAGTAGCCCATCTTTTCAAGATGTATCAAGAGTTAACCCGGTAGCAGTTAGAATGATACCCTTACGGGTATGAATTAGGATGATTTTGCAAAATTTATACCCGTAGTGGTACAAATTATAATATTTTTACTATATTTGTACCCTAAAGGGTATGATATGACTATTCCAGAACACATTAAAGCAAAACGAAAGCAGTATAAGCTTACGCAGGTGGAACTCGCCGAACGTGCAGGAGTTGGACTTCGCTTTGTACGCGAATTGGAGAGAGGCAAATCAACTGTTCAGTTGAACAAGGTCAATATGGTACTGAAACTCTTCGGAGAAGAACTCAAGCCAGCCAAAATGGAACATAAGTTATGAAGAAAGGAAAAGTTTTCATTAAGGACGTATTTTGCGGCATCATCACGGAATCCGAGGAAGGTTACTGCTTTGAATCAGTGACGGAGAACTTGGGTATATCACCCTCAGAATGGACAGGGGAAAGAAGGGGGAGAAATACTCAATGCTCGATATGTGCCAATTGACAAACAGGCTGACTGAACATAAATATCTTGGGTCATACGAACAGTTGGCACAGACTATTATCAAGCATTCAGAAGCGCCTTTCCTTGATGTGCAAAGGTTCTGGGAGCTTGTCCTTTTCTGCTGGATTACCGGCAACTCGGATATGCACTGTAAGAATTTTTCCTTACTTGATGCAGGGAACGGATACAATCTCTCTCCAGCGTACGACCTCCTTGCAGTGCTTCTGGTGGACCCATACGACAGGGACGAATTGGCTATGCCCGTCTTTGCTGGAGGCAAGACAATGGGATTCAACAAAGAAACATTCCTGCAAGCTTTTGTTCAATCAGGGGTTTCTAAAATCACAGCAGAGAGGGAAATGTCAAGAATGATAAGCAATAAGGATAAATGGTTTGAGACCATTGACTGCTCATTTCTCCCAGAAGACTTGAAATCAGCCTATAAAACTCTGATTGAACGGAGATTAAGTTCGTTATGACTACAGGGCAATGGAATAGATTGTCGAGGTTTCAGCTGTGCCGTCGGCGGTAATTTTCACGCCCTGAATCATATAGCGTCCCACAGGGTCCAGACTGTCCGGGTCCACGAGTTCATAGACTATGTCGTATTCTCCCTCGCGCAGCAGGATATCCGCCTGCTCGTTCTGATTGTATGCACCGCCCGGGGAACAGTATGGGGATTTGATGCCATACTCTCCGCTGCGGTATAACAAGATATTCGTGAGGGTGTTGCGCGTGGTGTTCTTGAGTTTGACATTGCCTGCGGGGATGCGGTTCATTCCGGGGAGGTCGAGGCTGGCTGAGAGGGCTGGGTGACTGTATCTCACTCTGGCTTTTTTGACTGCTGCCGTCCTGGAATCCATTGCATAGACTGCTGATTTATATATAGGTGTGATGCTGGCCTGGAGTACCATATTCCCGAAATCGTTGTCTTTGGCGCAGAAGTTCCCGCTCCTCAGATGCCATACGAGGCTGAAATCCATCCTTTGGTCAGTCCTTGCCACCGTCGGAATATAACTTGTGCCGAAGCCGTTTTCGTCATTGTTTGTCAGCATTTTGTATGACACATTTCTCGTCTGCGTTCCCGTAACCATATTGACTTCCTGGTCGGGCAGGTTTTGCGTGGAGGAGTTGTCCCAGCTGAAGCCGAATCCTATGAAGCCCATCAGAAAAGTCTTCCAGGACAGCTCCTGTGTCTGTTTGTCCTCTTTCTGTCTGCTGCCTATTGTCAATTTGGGAGAAAGACTGAACTTGAAGCCCTTTTTGTAGGTCGTGGTTGAGATTGTGGTTGACGGCTCGGGGGTTATGAAGAATTCTGTGTTCTCATTGGAAACCGCCTGCCCGTCCGCCGAAAGCAGTTGGAATTCAAGCTTGTATTCGCTCATATACCAGTAGTATGCATCCAGCGAAAAGTTTCCTGTCTGATAACTCTCCACGGTCCTGTAGAAATCCGCATTGTGCAGGGTGCAGTAGCCGCTGATGCCGTAATAGTCACCTGAATAGGACTCGGTGCCGAATACATAAATCGGGAGGACTTCTATATGAAGGTCAATGGCTTTCTTTACAGAAGCCGGAGTGCTGTTGAATGTATAACCTCCGCTTTCCCAGAGCTCCACCTCAGGTATGTCAACATCGAAGCTCAAATCGTAAATCTTCACGAAATCCGTGGCCGATTCGGATGAGGATATGACCTTGCGTTCGGCTCCTTTCATATTGACATTCATTGTGTTGCGTCTGTTTCGGGAAAACGTGCGGCTGATTCCGCTCCAGCTCTTCACATAGACGGCCTTGTCCGTGAGGATTTCAAAAGTAAGGTCGGTGACGGTGCAGGGACGCACGCATAGCCATACGTCGCGGATTGAGGCATCGAAATCGAGGACTATGTTGCCGGAACGCTGGAGGACGGTCAGGACATTATCGGTGCCGGGAGTCTCGGGAAGAGCCAGCAAACCGTCCGCAGTGAGGGTAAAATTGTTCACGAGAGGCTGGTCGGAACGTATGAGTATTGAAATCAATTTTTCTCCTGCAGTCACATCGGGGAGGTTCAGGAAATTCAGGTCCAGATGGGCCACGGCCCTGTCCCAGAGCATCTGGTAGGTCTCCCCTTCTGCAAGGTCTTGGATTTCTGCGGTTTTGCCCACAAGAAGGTCGGCAGAGGGGTCGTAGGAGCGGACGGATGCGTTGCTGACAGGTATCTGCACCTGCGGGATGCGCACCGGGATAACATCCCCAGAAGTGGTGCAAGTACCTGTGACACAGGATGCCGGATAGACAGCGAAGAACTGCCAGTTGTCGTGACTTGTCTCGAGAAATCCGGACGGCACGCTAAATCGGGTTATGGCACAGTCTTCTTTTGCCGCACTTTCCGATTTTACCAGAGAAACTGAAGCCGCAGGGGAACCGTCTTCCGAGAGCCAGCTGCCGTCTCCCTTTGCTGCCACCTTGACTCTGTCCCCTTCGCTCCAGAAGATGGTCTCTCCGGTCCAGTGTGTTTTGGTTGTTTCTTCTTGATTGTCAGATAATTGAGGCTTGGATGACCAGAGCCAGACGGTATGCCTCTGCTCAAGAGGACTGTGGGGCAAATTCTCCTTTACACATCCGTTCAGGATCAATATTCCCGAAAGCATCAACAATCCCGCATGCATAGCTTTGCCCGAAACCTTAAATGCTCCAATCAGAGAACTTATATAATTGAATTTCATCATATTGCCTATTCCAAATCTTCGAGTACCGAATCCTCATAACCCCTCGCAGGAGAGTCTCCGCTTCCTGCAAGCAGCCCCTCCCAACGGACTTCCACATCAGCGAGGAAGGGGCTGACATATTGCCTGACTTGCTTCATATTTAACTGATTCTCTGTGCGTTAGCGTGATAGAGTTCAGATGTTCTTGCAGTAGCTACCTCCACGCCGGAGAATCCGAATGTTCCCGTGACTTTACCTGTGTCTCCATTCACGATATTATATATGACGCGGTACTTTCCCACAGGCACCTGATACCTGATTACGGCATTCTTCTCGTAGGCGGAACCGGTGGAGACAATTACTTTGTCGTTAGTGTCAATAATCTTGAAATCAGCCACATATAGATTTGCAGTATTCTTGAACTCAATCACTCCGTTGCGCTGACGATTCGGAACGTTAATCGGGAAATACATATTCCTGAACTGCGGTGCAAGCAGACATTCACTCTTGCGGGCACCTTCTGCACCCCAGGTTGCGTGTCTCCACTGGCAGCCATAGTAAGGGAAGAGCAGAAGACGGAACACAAATGATTCGGAAGCATCGTCATCCTTGGTTTCGGCCACCCTCCAGCACCAGCTGGCCTCGCATTTCTGGTCGGTCCTGGCTATTGCGGGGATTGCATCCTTGGTTTCATCTTCCCACTGGACGTTGTTGGTGATGAAATCGTATTTGACAGAAGCTAAGTTGGAAGTGGTGGACATTTCTATGCTCTGGTCAGCGACCGTCCTTGAATGGCTGTTGCTCCAGCTGAACGAGCCTCCGACCGTAAGCGAAGCAGACAGATTGCCATTTGTATAGCCGCCCTGCCCATTCACATTCAGGCTTCCGGTGAATCCCACCGTGTAGCTCGTACTGCTCTGGGTGGAAGTCGGTTTCGGAGTCTCAAAGAAACTTACCCTTCCGGTCATATCCGGATATAGACTCGAAGTTTTCTGCAGCAATGCCTGAAACTCTATTTTGTCACTATAGAATACGTGGGCCCAGGTCCGGACTGCACCGTGCCAAACTTTGTAGAGTCCGTACAGCGGTTCATTGTGAGAGAGCACATACATAGTGATGAAATAATAGTCTCCGGCAACCGAAGCAGGATTACAGTCCTGGTAGGCATACAAAGGCGTGATTGTGATGTTCAGGTCGATGGTGGAATGTCTGCTCACCTTGTCCGGCTGAGACGCGATGACCTTACAGATCTGGTAGTCGTCGGCCCCGACCGTAAGGGTTTTGGTGATATGCTGGCTGAACTTGCTGTCTGCAATTCTCTTTGACAGGTCTCCATCGAAGGAAGAGGAGCCGGCTTTTGTGAGTGGGCCCACTGAAGGCATATTCTCATTTGCCCAATCCACAAAGGATGCGAACTTCGTGTTCAGATATTCTGCTGTCTTCTCTATTTCAACAACTATTGCGTCATAGTTACCTTCTTTCAACTCATCCTGGTCAGTGGTTTCGCTGGCATTCTCATCCGGTTCAACATTGGTGTTGGGGTTGAAATCCATGAGCAGGAAAGGATTCTGCAGCTGGTAACACTCGTATTCGTGCATTGCAAGGAAAAGCAGGTCATTGCTTTCCTCCTCCGGAAGCAGATAGACCGGAGCTCCTATGCTTTTCCAGAAATCGTAATGCTTCTTGTTGTTCGGCAAGAGTTCGACTATCATTTTCCCGTCTTCCCAAGCCTTGCTCAGAAGCTCCCTGTTGGCTTCAAGTTCAGAGGACTCCACCACTATCATATCAGCTTCTTCTGCTGATCCGGCAGTAACGGCTGAACGTAATTGCATTGTCTCCCTGAATTCTTCCACTGAACTTCCCGAAGTATAATATACAGTCGGAATGAGTTTGTCTTCAAGGTCGTACTTGACCTGGGAGGAACTGTTGTCACCCGGCGCGGGTGCCGGAATTTCTTCTTTATTGCAGGCCGCAAGAGCTATCGCTCCCGCCAACGCCATAGTTCTGATAAATGTTTTCATAAAAGCATTCTGAAAAAATCTGCTGCAAAAGTATGGAGGCAAGATTTGCTGTGCAAGTACTTGATTTCCGTTTTCGGAAATGGGTTCAGAATTTTCGGAATTTGACGGAAAAATCACTTTCCTTTCCTCACCTCGTCAGTGTAGAATGCCTTTGGTGAAATCGACATTATCTTGAAGAAATAGCGGTTGAAAGACGATACGGAATTGAAGCCGCTCCTGGTCGCCACATCTGTCATATTGATTCTTCCGCTGCTTTTCATCTCCCTTATAATCCGGCAGGCCTCCTCGACACGGAAGGAATTGATGTAATCGTAGAATGAACTGCCGAGAGAATGCTGGAGATAGTATGTCAGGTATTTCACATTGGTCCCGACAGCAGCTGCAAGGTCGCCCAGCTTGAGTTTGGGGTTGAGATAGATTTTGTCTTCCTGCATACATACTGCAAGTTTCGGAGCTATGCTCAGCTCGATATTGCGGATGATTGATTCAGAAAAATCGTTTGATGCACTATCTTCCGGCTCATCCTTCCCGTCTTCTGGGCTGCTCCACTGTATTCTGACAGTTCTCTGCCGTTTCACATAATAGAAAAGAATGGTCCATATTATCAGGGAAGATACAATGAAAAGGGATTCTCCGAGCCAGGTTGCTGGAGCGAAGGCCAAGGCGAATATAACAAGTTGCAGGAACCAGCATAATCCGGTCACCACAGCCCAGCGAACTTCCATATTCTCCTTGTATGAAAAGTTGTCCGAAAGATATTTGCCGTATCTGACCGAAAAGACAATCATAGCAGTTATTCCTGACAGGGCTATGGAATAGGAAATGATATATACCGCGATTTCCAGAGCCGGATACGGAAATGGGATGTAAAGCAGAGAAAGGAGCAGAATGACAGCGGTTTCGGAAATCCACATACTGTTTTTCACCGCTCCGGGGCGAACGACTTCCAGCAGAAACGCACAGATTATCGGGAAGGAACTCAGATCCAAAAGCGACATCGCGACATTCAGATTATCACTCTGGCTGAAGTAGTCGGAGAGGAAGACTGAATCTTTGAAGAAGCCGGCAGCAATCCACAAGGTGCAGAGAAACAGCAAATAGAATCGCCTGCTCCGTTTTCTCACATGAAAGAATCTGTAGGAGGCGATGGCGAAATATGCAAATGCAACTCCTCTGAGCTGGTGTGCCAATGTTTCTGCTATTCCTATCATAATGCGGACTGTTTGGGGGTCAATAGTTCTCTATGAGAAAACGGGGCGACCAAAGTCTGAATGGTCCGCCCCGTATCTGAAAACTATGGATATATTACCACTCCAGAATCTTTGCGAAATCGTAAGTCTCAGGGTCTGCAATGCCGAGAGCCTTGACTGCTTCGTAATCTGCAGGAGTGATATAGTGTGCGATATACTTGTAGTAGTTCTGCGCTGTGCCGGCGTTGATGTCCACCACGCGAGGAGGAATCTTTCCGGTCTCAGGGTCCTGAAGGTCAGCAAGATAGAGTGGAGAAACATTGCCGTATGCATCCACATAGACCATACATCCTGTCTTGCCCTCGCTGAAGAGCTGGTAAACGCCCATTGCAAGCTCTGTGCAGTAGGTGAGGTCGTATGCCACAGGGTCCTGGCAGCGCACGTCGTAGCCGATTTCCACTGGGCGGCTCTTTACCTTCAATTTGATTTCCTTGAATTTCTTTTCGAGGAGGTCGTTGAAGAGCACAGCCTTGGAAATCTTGCCGAGTTCAGGATGTCCGTGGTCGTCATAAGTGAAGTGGATACCTGCGTCAACGGCTTCCTGAGCCACACCTGCATCGTGGAAAAGACCTTCAGCTGCTACGATGGTACCGTAGTTCACTCCCATAATCTTCCTCTTGAGGATGGCGGAGATGGACAGGCGGATAATCTTGTCGAGGGTCATCTTGGTCTTGTTGAACATCTCCGGAATGATGGTCATAGGGCAGTGGGTTGCCTCGCCGATACCGAGTGCCAAAGAACCGCAGGTGCGGCCCATTGCGCTGATTACAAGCCAGTTGCCGGAAGTGCGTGCATCCTCGTAGATGGTCCTTGCAAGGTGTGCGCCCTCATTCTTCGCAGAATTGTAGCCGAAAGTCGGAGCATTGGCAGGGAGAGGAAGGTCGTTGTCGATGGTCTTCGGGCAGTGGATGTTGGCGATAGGATAGTTCTTTGCAGCCAGGAATTTGGAAATCCTGTTTGCAGTGGAAGCTGTGTCGTCGCCGCCTATGGTAACGAGAAGCTTGATGTTGTTGTCCTTGAAGAGGTCAAGGTTGAAATTCTCTTCGAAATCCTTGTCAGTCGGCTTGAAACGGCTCATTTCGAGATAGGAACCGCCCCTGTTCCAGAAACGGTCTGCGATGAAGAAATCGAGATCTTCGGTGCGTGCATTCTTGCTGAACAGACCGGAGTAGCCGCCGTGAAGGCCGATTACCCTGTAACCTTTTGAAAGGAAGGTCTTTGCAACACTCATTGATACTGAATTCATTCCGGGGGCAGGACCGCCTCCGCAAAGGATGATAACTGCGTCTTTCATTACTTATTATAGTATTAGTAGTTAATATTTCAACATTTGTCGTCTGCCTTTTCCTCACAAGAAGGGCAAAGCCGAAAAACCGGGCAAAATTACCGAAATTCATCGAATTATCAACGCGATTTTTCAATTTTTTCTTATATGCCCGATTCCAGTCTACCGTTTTAAGATAATCCGATTTTTTTGATTAAATTTGCAGGTTGCATTGTCCATAGTTGAAAGGACGAGTTTGATGATAATGGAAAAGACACAGGCATATAACAGGATAATTGAGCTGAGGGGCATAATAGACGAAGCCAACAGGAGGTATTATGTTGAAAATGCCCCCACCATCAGCGACCGGGATTTCGACTTTCTGATGAAGGAACTCGAAGCCCTGGAGCGCGAGTATCCTGAATTCGACTCTCCCGACTCCCCCACCCATAGAGTCGGAAGTGACTTGGATGCGACTGTTCAGAAAGAATTCAAGCAATATCCCCACAAGTATCAGATGCTCTCCTTAGGCAATACCTACGACATAAGTGAAGTCGTGGATTTTTCCGACAGGGCATCCAGGCTTCTGCCCGGGAAGAATTTCACCTATTCCTGCGAGCTCAAGTTCGACGGCACTGCAATTTGCCTGACCTACAGCAAGGGTCGCCTTGTGAGGGCTCTTACCCGAGGCGACGGACAGGTGGGCGATGATGTTACGGCCAACGTCAAGAAAATCAGCAATATACCTCAATCCTTGAAAGGCGGAGACTATCCGGAAGAATTTGAAATCAGGGGTGAAATCTATATGCCATACTCGGCATTTGACCGTCTGAACGAAGAAAGGACCAGAGATGAGGAGCAGCCTTTCGCAAATCCCCGTAATGCCGCTTCCGGTTCTTTGAAACTGCTTGACAGCGCAGAGGTTGCGAAAAGGGGGCTGGAATGTACGCTCTACCATATGGTCGGAGAGGCTTTGCCGTTCAAGACCCATTCCGAGGCTCTTGATGCCGCTCAGTCCTGGGGGCTTCCGGTGTCCGACAAACGCCGCATCTGCAAAACTATAGGAGAAATCCAGGATTATATAAATTATTGGGACACAGAGAGGAAGGCTCTGCCTTTCGCTACCGATGGCGTAGTCATAAAAGTCAATGAACTGGAATACCAGAAGGATTTGGGCTATACAGCCAAGTTTCCGCGTTGGGCCGTGGCCTACAAATTCAAGGCAGAACAGGCTCTTACTCAGGTCAAATCCATTGATTATCAAGTGGGAAGGACTGGAGCGGTGACTCCCGTGGCAAATCTGGACCCTGTGCTACTCTCCGGGACCACAGTCAAACGCGCAACTCTGCACAACGAAGACCAGATGCGTCTTCTGGACATCAGAATTGGGGACTATGTGTATGTGGAGAAGGGCGGAGAAATCATCCCGAAAATCACTTCCGTGGAGTTGAGTATGAGGAATGCAGCCCTCAAGGCTCCGGAGTTTCCCAAGGTCTGTCCCGATTGCGGGTGCACTCTGGTCAAGGACGAAGACGAGGCGAAGTGGTTCTGCCCCAACCGGGAAGGCTGCCCTACTCAGATCAAGGGCCGTCTGGTGCATTTCGTAAGCCGCAAGGCTATGAACATTCTGGCAGGAGATGCCACCATTGACCAGTTGTATGCTCTGGGCCTGGTGACATCACCGGCAGATTTCTACGACTTGGACAAGGCTTCCCTGCTGCGTCTGGAAGGATGGAAAGACAAGATGGCAGAGAGGTTCCTCAAGAGTATAGATGCTTCCCGCAATACTCCTTTCGAGAATGTGCTCTTCGCCTTGGGAATCAGGTATGTGGGAGAAACCACGGCCAAGGTCATCGCGCGTCATTTCGGCAATGTGGATGCCATAGCAGCTGCCAGTCTTGAAGACTTGAGGGAGACAGAAGATGTCGGGGATGTGATTGCTGAAAGCGTCTATAATTTCTTCCGCAATGAAGCAAATATCAATGATATAGCCCGGCTCAGGGCTGCCGGAATCCATCTTGCGGCGGAAAGGGCGGAAACGTCGGGAGATGCGCTTGAAGGCAAGGTGATCGTGATTACGGGGACCTATTCCGTTCCAAGGGACAGGATGAAGAAAATCATAGAGGAAAATGGCGGAAAATCCTCTTCATCAATCAGTTCCAAAACGAGCTTCGTGCTTGCAGGAGAAAAGCCGGGGCCGGAAAAAATGAAAAAGGCGGAGGAACTTGGGGTGAAAGTGATTTCAGAGGAGGAGTTTATGGCTATGATTCACCCAAGACAGAACACAGAACAGAACTCTGAACACGACCGAGAACAGAACGGAGAGCCAGCTCCAGCTGAGTCTCAAGAAGTTACGCAACAGGAGAAAAAATACAAGATAGGAGAGCAGATGAGTCTCTTCGGTGATGAAGAATAAATTATGAGCAGCAGGGTATCAGAATTTACAGCACAGGATTATCAGTTGATTTCCAGAGAGTTTGCTGAACTCAGGGAATCGGCTGTGAGAAGGTGTGCGAACCAGCAGGAAATTGACACGGTGCAGAAGGCCTTCGATTTCGCAAATGAGGCCCACAAGGGAGTCCGCAGACGCTCAGGTGAACCATATATCATACACCCTATTGAAGTCGCGAAAATAGTCGTGAATGAAATTGGTCTGGGCTGCAAATCCATTGTTGCTGCGCTTCTGCACGATGTTGTGGAGGACACTGACTACACAGTGGAGGATATACGCAACCTCTTCGGGGACAAAATCGCCACACTTGTTGATGGTCTCACCAAAATCAAGACAGTCCTCGACAATGAAGACAAGTCCAAGGTCAAGAGCATTCAGGCGGAAAATTTCAAGCGTATTCTCCTGACACTCAATGATGACGTGCGTGTGGTCCTGATAAAGTTGGCCGACCGTCTGCACAATTGCCGCACCATAGAATATATGCCGGAGCACAAGAGGGACAAGATTCTCGGAGAGACTATGTTCATCTTCATTCCCCTCGCCCACAGGCTTGGACTCTACGGCATAAAATCCGAGATGGAAGACATCTGGCTGCGCTACAAGGAGCCTCAGGCCTTCAATGAAATCAAGGCCAAAATCAACCGCAACGCCAACGACAAGGAGAAGCAGATAGACGATTTCGTCAAGGAAATCAGTCAAATACTGGACAAGATGGACATAGACTATGAAATCCGCAAGAGGGTCAAGTCTCCATATTCCATCTGGCACAAGATGAGGACCAAGAATGTGACTTTCGAGCAGGTTTTCGACTTGTATGCTGTGAGAATCATATTCAAGCCCCGAACCGAAAATGTCAAAGCCGAAAGAAGCCAGTGCTATGCCATATTTTCTGCAATCACAAATGAATACGACTATCGTGAAGACCGTTTCCGGGATTGGATAAAACAACCCAAGAACAATGGTTATGAGGCCTTGCACTGTACCGTGATGAGCAAGTCGGGTATATGGGTGGAAGTGCAGATCAGGTCCCGCCGTATGAACGACATTGCAGAAAAAGGCATTGCTGCCCACTGGGCCTACAAACGGGAAGGCATAGTGAGCGAGAGTGAAAGCGAAATGGACAAATGGATAGCCAAGGTCCAGGAAATACTCATGAATCCCGATGTGAATGCCCTTGAATTGTTGGACATAATCCACAATGACCTCACAGCCTCCGAAATTTTCGTTTTCACCCCAAAAGGAGAACAGAAGTCCATACTCAAAGGTGCCACTGCTTTGGATTTCGCCTATATGATACACACTCACATTGGCAACAAGGCCATAGCTGCCAAGGTGAATCTGCGTCTGGAACCGCTGTCATACGTACTCCGTTCAGGAGACCAGATTGAAATCATCACTGCCCAGAACGAAAATCCCAAACGGGAATGGCTGGATTTCCTGAAGACCCGCAAGGCCATCAATATAGTAAAGGAATATTTCGACAGACTTGACCGCAAGAACGCAGCAGAGGCTCAGGCAAATCAGAAAGCCTCCTCAGGCAGCAAGTGGTCCCTGCCGTTTTTCAAGCCCAAGGCCAAGAGCGAATACATCATCAACGACAGACGCAACACTGACAACCGCTTCGTGATTGCGACCTGCTGCCATCCCATTCCGGGAGATCCGGTGATAGGTTTCCTTTCCCCGGACGGTGTGGTGACCGTGCACAAGAAGTCCTGCCAGGTTGCAAACACACTTGCCGCCACCAGCGGTGACTCCATAGTGGTGCCAAAATGGGAAGCTGATGAGGTGAATGCTTTTCCTGCACGCATTTCGGTTACCGGTATAGACAGAGTTGGGCTGCTGAATGAAATCACCAAATATGTCTCCGTCATAATGAAGGTGAACCTGCGCCGACTTGTATTTGAAAGTCAAGACTCCATTTTCAGCGGAGAGATGGACTTGATGGTGCACGAAAAGGCCGACCTTGAGAGGTTGCTCAAGATGCTCCAGAAAATTGACGGAATACAGAAAGTGATCCGCAAAAACTTATGACAAATGACTTGGAAACAGATATTTAAGCTATTATTTACCAGGATGTTGCCGGTCGTGTCAGTGGGCGCGACCCTGTGGGTGCTTTTGTTTTCCAACTCCTGCGCCAACACCACCACTCCCCCTTCCGGAGGTCCCAAGGACACCATACCTCCTGTTATCAGGAAGGTGGACCCTCTTGAAGGAGCTACAATGGTGCCGGTGAAAAAGACCAAAATCACCTTCACTTTCAATGAATACGTGGTGGTGAAGGACCCGTCCTGTATCTATCTCTCCCCTCCTCTGGAAAAACGTCCCAAATACAGAATCCACAACAAAAGCCTGATTGTCACTTTCGAGTCAGACCTGGACAGTAACCGCACCTACACTTTGGATCTCACCGGAGCAGTGGCTGACAATAACGAGGGCAATATGTTCCCGGGCTACACTTATGTCTTTTCCACGGGAGAACGCATTGATTCTATGATGATTACCGGAACGGTGCAGGACTGCAACACGCTCAAGCCGGTCAAGGGGGCCACAGTGATGCTCTACAAGGACCAGGCGGATTCCGCAGTTTTCCTCCAGCGTCCCGTTGCCTCCGCAAAGACTGACGACTGGGGCTTTTTCTGCATACGGAATATTCAGGACACCGTATATCGTCTCTATGCGGTCAAGGACGAGAACGGCAACAATAAATATGACCCTGAGACAGACAGGATTGCATTTTTTGATTCCCTGATACGACCGAGCGTGAAAGTCCGTGACTCCTTGCCGGAACTGATGAAATACGATATGAAGGACACCCTCTGCTGTCTGGCCAGAAATTCTGAATACACCCTCAATATGTTCAAGGAAGACCCGTCCAAGCAGATGATAGTCAACAAGGAAAGAGTCGGGGAAAGGACTGCCTACATCACTTTTATGGCTCCTTATGCTCAGATTGATTCCATCTGGATTGACGGTGTGCCTCCGGAAAAGCTCATCACCCAGTTCAACATACGGCAGGACAGTCTCGAAATCTGGGTGAACGACCCGCGTAAGCAACCTGACACACTCTTTTTGAATGTAAAGTATATGAAGACTGACACCACAGGCTTCCTTTCGGATTTTACGGAGGTTGTGAAGTTGACTATGCCTCGCAAGAACGCAAATGCAGCCCGGAAGTCGTCCCGCAAGGATATAAAGAAGGAAGACACGCTATGCGTGTTCACTGTGGATGCAAAGCCTGAGAACATAGAACAGTACGGTTTCCAGTTCGAGTTCAAATATCCTATAGTAACAGAGGCTTTCGATTCCATCGTGTTCAAATCCGTCAATCCCAAGCAACAGGAGAAGGTGGAACAGTTCGATATGGAAAGGGATAGTCTGAATCTCAGAAAATTCACCTTGCGTCCGCGTTTGAAATATTTGCAGGGTTATGAATACAAGATGCACGTTCCGCACCGCAAGTTTCAGGATATCAATGGCTTCTGGAACGACAGCCTGGATGTGAAGGTGAGTCTTCCGAATGACGACAAACTCAGCCAGCTCAAGTTGAAATTGACTTCCGTAAAGAACAAGTACATAGTGGACCTGCTCAATGAAAAGAGAGATAATGTCCTGAGGTCCTTCATCATAGATACGGATACCGAGCTTGTGTTTCTGTATCTGAAAGCCGGCAAATATTCAATCAGGATTACTGAAGACAAGAACCGCAACGGCATAGTGGACACGGGAGTACTGCTTGAACACCGTCAGCCGGAAAAAGTGCTTTTCTACAAGCTGTCTGACGGCACCTTCATACTGGAAATTCCGGAAATGTCGGAAATAGAGCAGGAAATTGACTTGGCTGAGATGTTCAATTAATAGGTGGTACTACGGATGAAGAAATTTTACTCAGTAATATTTGCTTTCCTTGCCTGTTTCACCGCTATGGCTCAGACTACAGACCTTGATTCGCTGCTCCTGCACGGAATCTCTGTCGAAAGCCTGCCGAATGAGGTTATAGACAATTACGACCTCAAAAAGAAGAAGCCTATCAATGACTATTCCATGATAGGTGTCCAGTATGGTGTGGGATTGAGCAGGACTCTCCTGAATCCTGAATTTGCCAAGCAGGATTTCATATTTATGCCATACAACGTGGGAGTGACCTATTCGCGGTATGGGAAGATGTTCGGTTATATGCCTTTTTTCGGAATTCAGGTGGGGTTGTTCTACACACAGGAAGGTTACAAGTTCCGTTACAACAGCGAGGAGAATTACGTGCCGGTTTTTATGGGGGCTCAATCTGCCATTATGGACGTGATCGAAGTGCCTGTGCTGGCCCATTGCCACGTGGATTTCTGGAAGATGAAGGTAATTATGAATGTGGGGCTATACGGAGGTTACAAGCTCGGCATACACCGCTATCAACCTGACATAAAGATGGACGGCCTCAGGTATCATAACCTCACTCCCAACTATCCGATATCCTTTGAGGAGAACGCGGACTATGTGAGGTCTTTCACCCCGTTTGAAAACAGATTTGATTATGGAATCAAGGCGGGGCTGGGCTTCGGATTCGTTTTTGATCCCGTTGAAATCCATATACAGGCAATGTACAAACATTCTTTCGCATCCCTTTTTGAAGCAGACTATTACAGCCAGTACTACTATCGCTATTCCTACCAGATGAATGTGATAATCTCTGTGGGACTGCATTTTCAGCTGGGCAAGAGAATAGGAAAGACCAGGCAACAGATTCGCAAGGAGGCCCGCGAGAGTGTTCTGATGCAGAATGAGTTATAAAATTTGATACCGGAATTATGATTGAATATGCAAGTGACCCTGTGAGGGTCGGTAATGTCATCATCGGAGGAGGTAATCCCATAGTTGTTCAGACAATGTGCAATACCCATACATCTGATGTCGGGGCTTCCTTCAAACAGTGTATGAGACTGGCTCAGGCAGGAGCACAGATGATCCGCCTTACAGTGCCTTCTATGGCTCAGGTTGCGCACATTTCCGAAATCCGCAGAAGGCTCAGGGAAGCCGGATGCGATGTTCCAATCGTGGCAGACGTGCATTTCAGTTCGGATATAGCCATAGCTGTGGCATCGGAAGTGGACAAGGTGCGTATAAATCCGGGCAACTTCAGCAAGAATTTCGAAACCGCCCAATTCCGTTTTGCGGAACTTGTGAGAGTGTGCAAGACCTACGGAACAGCCATCCGCATTGGAGTGAATCACGGTTCTCTGGGTGAGAGGATTACTGATCTCTACGGCAATACGGCTGAAGGAATGAAGGAAGCTGCGATGGAATGGCTTAGAATGTGCCGCGAAAACGATTTCCACAATGTGGTAGTCAGTCTCAAGGCCAGCAATACCTGCGTGATGGTTGAAGCCTACCGTCTGCTGGTCGTGGCTATGATTGCGGAAGATATGCATTACCCTATTCACCTTGGCGTGACTGAGGCAGGAAATGGGGATGCAGGCAGAATCAAGTCGCTTGTCGGCATCTCGGCCCTGCTTTCTCAGGGGATAGGTGACACGGTAAGGGTGTCACTGACAGAGGACCCGGAAGCGGAGCTCTCCCCTGCCCGATACCTCTCAGAGCGTTATTCCAGAAGGCTGCACTCTTCAATGTCCAGACTTTCCCTCACTGACGGAGGACGCAAGGCTGTGGCTGTCTATGATGCTCCTTCACGAGAAAGGCTGGTTTATGATCTCAGCTGCGATTTCGGAAAGATGTTGCTGGACAAGGAGTTGGATTCAGTCCAGATAAGCGGCAGCTATATTGATGAAAATGGGGCAAGCTTGGAGATTGACGACAAGTTGGCGGATTACCTTGTGGATGAACTTATGCAGGCAGCCCGCAGAAGATTCTATCGTCCTGAATATGTGGCCTGTCCGGGATGCGGAAGGACGATGTACAATCTGGAAGAAACTTTTGAAAAAGTGAAAGCCCGCACATCAGGATTCAAAGGCAAGGTGATTGCGGTGATGGGATGCATAGTCAACGGTCCAGGAGAGATGGCAGATGCCGATTGGGGCTATGTCGGAGAAGGTAACAAGAAAGTTACTATCTACAAGGGTAAGGAGCCGGTGCTGAAGCACGTTCCGGAGTCCGAGGCAGTTGACAAACTGGTGGAACTTATGGAAAAAGAAGGCTGACGTATCAGTCAGCCTTCAGTATATCTTTCTGGGCCTCTTCCCATTGCTCTTTTGCAAGTTCCTGCATATCAACCACTTCATCGGTCTCATCGACTATTTCCTTGCCAAGCATAGTCTCAATCACGTCTTCGAGGGTAACTATGCCCCTGAAGGTGCCGTATTCGTCGATGATGATTGAAATGTGTTCCTTCTTTTCGAGCAATTTTTCCCAGATGGTGCCCACAGATTCATTCTCCTGGAATGACAATATAGGGCGTGCAATTTCCTTCAGTTTTGCATCGAACTTGTCTTCCGCCATTTTCTCGAGAATTGTCTGGCGAAGAACATAACCTATGATGTAGTCGTCATTCTCCTCGTCACATACAGGAATCCTGGAGTGCACCAAATCCTTGTCGTAGAGTTCTTTGGCCGTCATATTCCCGCTTGCCATCTCGACCACGACGCTCGGGGTCATAATCTCGTGTGCCGTGATTTCGTCCAGTTTGAGCAGGTTCTGAATCATCTTCTTCTCATCCTTCTCTATAACCTCCTCTTCAGTCGCAACGCTCACCATAGCGGAAATGTCCTCACGGCTCACGCTGACCTGATCTGAATTGTCCGAAATGAACTTTGTGAGTTTTTCCATTACCCAGACTATCGGGAAAACGATGAAAATCATTACATTGATTATGCCGGAGGCGGGAATTGCCAGACGTCGCCAATAGGTTGAACCTATGGTTTTGGGAAATATCTCGGAAAAGACCAGAATGAGGAGAGTGAAGATAGCGGAAAAGACTCCGACCAGTGTGTTTCCATACACCTTCATCACAAGGGATCCGACCAGGGATGCGCCTACGGTATTGGCAATGGTATTTATGCAAAGAATGGCTGCAATCGGCCTTTCGGTATTCTGTTTGAGTTTCTTGAGTCTTTTTGCCCCTTTCACTCCCTGGTCTTCGAGTCCCGTTATATAGGAAAGAGGGGTGGACAAAAGGGTCGCCTCCAACACCGAGCACAATGCCGAAACGGCGATTGAGACGAACATACAGATATAGATAAGTTGCTCTTCCATAGTTATTTATGAAGCTCGGCAATAACGGTCTCGCAAGCTCTTACATCATCCCCTATCTCCACCTTTATGTCTGCGTCCAGAGGAAGGTACATATCTATGCGTGACCCGAATTTTATGATTCCGCACTGACTTCCCTTTTTCACCTTCTCGCCATCTTTAGCATAGCAGACTATTCTGCGAGCGAATGTTCCGGCCAGCTGCTTGAAGAGAATCCTGCCGAAGGAATTCTCCATTCCCACCGAAGAGTGTTCGTTCAATTCGGATGCTTTGGGCAGGAATGCCAGATAATACTTGCCGGGATGGTATTTGTAATAGGTGACTTCGCCGTCCATAGGCCAGAAATTGACGTGGACATTGAAGAAGTTCATATATATGGACACCTGAATACATTCTTGTTTCAAGTATTCTGGCTCATAGACTTTCTCAAGTATCACGATTTCGCCGTCAGCCACAGCTGTCAGGACATTCTCCCCTGGAACAGTGGTCCTCTTCGGAAGCCTGAAAAAATAGGTAATGAATCCCATTATGAACACCAGAACTGCCGTGAGGGGTATAGACACGAAAAGCACCTTGCCCACAAACCACCAGGTCAGGAAAAGCAGGGTGAGACATATCAGCCAAACATAGGCTATTGTTCTGTAGCAATCCTTGTGTATCTTCATTTTCAATTCATTAACTGCGATTTCATATCGCCATACATCCTGCAAAGATAAGTATTATTGCAGATTATTCAAAACAATGCCTCATTGAATCAGAACGAAATGAGCCCGAAGCACATCATATAGACGGTTGCAGCAGGGATGGCCATAAGGGCGCTGTCAAAACGGTCCAGCATACCGCCGTGCCCCGGGATGATGGTACCCGAGTCCTTGATGTTGGCCACCCTTTTCCACTGTGATTCAATGAGATCTCCGCAGACACCGCAGACGTTTACAATTACCGATATTGCGACACAATGCCAGATGCTATAATCGTGGAAAGGCAGACAAGGAATGTAATGCATAGCGACACCTGTTCCTACTGCCACTGCGAAACCGCCCCAAAAACCTATCCAGGATTTCTTCGGAGAGATGGACGGACAGAGTTTGGGACCGTATTTCTGCCCCAAGGTGCTTCCGAAAACATAAGCGCCCACATCCGAGCACCAGATAAGGATGAAAAGGCAGAGCAGAGGGAGACCGTTGAATTCGTTGTGTGAAAATACGGTGAAATTCAACAGGGTCCAAGGAACTGCTATGTACAGAATGCCGGTGTAGATGTCTGCAAACTTTCCGAATTCGGATTTGTCCTTTACAAGCAGGGCGTTGATCATCAGAATGAACACCGGAATGAACGCGAGGATAATGAACCTTCCGGAAGCCTGTTCATAGGACTGGACGAAAAAAGTGACCAGAAACATCCAACACGACCCGGTTATGGCCACCGCTCTCGGAATCTTGTAAATCTGATCCATCCTCATACGGTAGAACTCGTGCATCATTACAATCAGGGCGAATAACATCCCCAATGCAAAGAAGTACTTACCACATTCAACAATGTTGCCCAATAGCAGAGCCGTGAGCATCACCAGAAGGAAAACGATTCCGGAAATCGTTCTAACAATCAAGTTTTTCATAGTTTGCAGACCAGGTCCGGGGCATTACCCCCGGACGCTATCAGTTATCAGCCTTAGTTTCAGACTGGTTTTCAGGGACTTGTGCCTCATCAACCGTCTTGGAACCAACTCTCGGACCCAGAATGCGCTCCAGATCGTCTGCAAATATAACTTCTTTTTCCAAAAGGAGAGCCGCTACGGCAAGGAATTGTTCCTTATGTTCGGTAAGAATGGCAAAAGTCTTGTCGTGAATTTCCTGAACCAGAAACTTGACTTCCTTGTCTATCAGTTCGGCTGTTTTCTCACTGTAAGGCTTGGTGAGGTCATAGCTGCGTTCTCCAGTGGAGTCATAATAGGACAGAGTGCCCACCGTCTTGCTCATTCCATAATAGCATACCATTCCGTAGGCCATCTTGGTGAGCCTTTCCAGGTCATTCAAAGCTCCTGTCGAAGGTTCTCCGTTCACGATTTCTTCGGCTACACGGCCTCCGATGAGCGAGCACATCTCGTCGGTCATCTGGGACCTCGTCATAATCTGGCGTTCTTCCGGCAGATACCAGGCAGCACCCAGGGCCTGTCCCCTCGGCACTATCGTCACCTTGAAAAGAGGGTTGGCGTGAGGGAGGAGCCAGCTTACTACTGCGTGACCGGCCTCGTGATGAGCTATGGACTTCTTTTCTTCAGGTGTGATAATCTTGTCCTTTCTTTCCAGACCTCCAACTATCCTGTCCACAGCATCGAGGAAATCCTGCTTGTCCACACTCTTCTTGTTGCGGCGGGCAGCAGTGAGGGCGGCTTCGTTGCAGACATTCGCGATGTCGGCACCGGAGAAACCTGGAGTGTGCTTTGCGAGGAATTCAATGTCGAAGTCGTCGGCAAGTTTGATACCCTTGAGATGCACCTGGAAGATTTCTTCCCTCTCCTTCAAATCAGGAAGGTCTACGTGAATCTGGCGGTCGAAACGTCCTGCCCTGAGCAGAGCCTTGTCCAGTATGTCTGCACGGTTGGTGGCTGCGAGAATGATGACTCCGGAATTGGTGTCAAATCCATCCATCTCAGTAAGGAGCTGATTCAATGTGCTTTCCCTTTCATCATTGGATGAGAAACCTCCGTTTTTACTTCTTGCCCGGCCCACTGCGTCAATCTCGTCTATGAAAATGATGCAAGGTGCTTTTTCCTTGGCTTGACGGAACAGGTCTCTCACTCTTGAAGCGCCCACTCCCACGAACATCTCCACGAAATCCGAACCCGAAATTGAGAAGAAAGGTACATTTGCTTCACCTGCCACTGCCTTTGCCAGAAGGGTTTTACCCGTACCCGGAGGCCCTACGAGCAGTGCTCCTTTAGGAATCTTGCCGCCAAGAGAAGTGTATTTTTTCGGATTCTTGAGAAAATCCACTATCTCCATAACCTCCTCCTTGGCTCCGTAAAGACCCGCCACATCCTTGAATGTGACTTTGCTCGTCTCCTTGTCGGCCAGCTTTCCTGTGGCCTTTCCCACATTGAAAATGCCTCCAGGACCTCCCGGACCGGCCATTCCCTTGTTCATCCCTCTGAACATAAACACCCAGAAGAGTATGAGCATCAAAGGCCAAATCAGCCAGTTGAGCACTTCCAGCCAAGTCTTGTCGTTCTTTTCAATCACGACCTTGAACCTGTTCTCCTGCGGGAGTGAGTCGTTAAGAGCTCCGAACATTTCCTCGGCATTGAAACTGCCTGAAACAAGGAAAATGAAATGAGGGGATTTCTCAGGGAACTTGCCTCCGAAGTGGGAAGCATATTTGTCCCCCCTGTCGGGATGCAGTTTCACCCTTCCCTCGTATTCGTTTCGTATAAACTGTATTTCTTCAATATCGCCGGCTTCTGCCATAGTCTTCACCTCGTCCCATTCAATCTTTTGGGGGTTGGCAGATCCTCCCGAACTTCGGTAGAGCATCCACACCACGAAAGGAATGAGCAGAAAATAGATCCAGCTGAAATTGATGGTTATGATTTTCTTTCCGGACTTGTTGCCCTTTTTCTTGGATGCCATATCAATTCTCGTCTGAATAGTCTGTTCTTTCTGCGTCTGCCCAAAGGTCTTCAATCCTATAGAAGGCCCTGTATGCTGTCTGGAATACGTGCACCACGATGTCACCATAGTCAAGAATGACCCAGAGGGCGTTTTCACGACCCTGGGTGCGTATGACTTTGCGCTTGCATTTTTCTATCATCCTGTCTTCAACATTGTCTGCAATCGACAGTACGTTGGTGCCTGAGTCGGCGTTGCAGACTATGAAATAGTCGGAGATGGCAGTGCCTATTTTACTGAGGTTCAGAGATAGAACATCCTGTCCTTTCTTTTCGAGCATTGCATCCGCAATGACTTTCACTTCATTCTGTATATCCATATATTTTGTGGAAAAATTATTGTCTGTCAAGCTTTGTCTTGCTATTGAGACGGATTATCACTAAATTGGCTGGCAAATATAAACAAAAAATAAGCCAATGAAAAATAGATTACATATTATAAGGTATGATGAGCTGGATTCGACAAACAGCGAGGCTGCAAGGCATCTTTCCGATATTGACAATATGTCAGTCCTGTCTGCCAAAAGGCAATATGCCGGCAGGGGCAAGGACAGCAATGTGTGGCTGACTGAGGCTGGGGAAAATCTCACTTTCACCATAGTCCTGAAATTCGGTGATGAGGCAGCCGGAGAGTGTCCGATGTTCCCGGCCAAGTGCCAGATGCTGCTCAGCGCAATGACTGCGGCATCGGTGGTGGCTTTCCTCAAAAGCAAGGGAGTGGAGGCCTGGGTGAAGTGGCCGAATGATGTCTATGTGGACAAGAGCAAAATCTGCGGTCTGCTCATAGAACTTCGAACCGTGGACAAATGGCTGAATGCCAGTATTATAGGTATAGGATTAAACATAAACCAGAAAAATTTTCCTGCATCTCTGCCCAATCCGGTGTCGCTTTCTCTGCTGACCGGCAAGGACTATGATGTGGAAAAATGTCTGGATGAATTTCTCGAAATCTTCTATGCAAAACTGGAATCAGTCTATGCAGGCCTGCCTGAGTTTACTGATATAGTTGACAGGGCTCTCGCTTTTGAAGATGGCACTTCCAGCAACGAAAATCTCCGCGCCAGCTTTATGCAGTTCGTGGATATTTTCAAGTGACACTCCCCCATCGACCTCAATAGGCGTGTTAACTCCCCTCTGCAGCATATATGCTTTGAGCCGGGAGATTTTTTCGTAGGTCTGAGGAATGAATTTCTGTCCTCCGAAACCGGCAAAGACAGACATAATCAGGAAAAAATCAGCGTGGCCCACGTGCGGGAACAGCCTTTCCACAGGAATGTCCGGATTGATTACCAGACCGGCTTTCGCACCGGCATCCTGTATTGCCCTGATTATCAGGCTTGCCTTTTCATCGCTTTCCACGGCCTCCAGATGGAAACTGACCATAGAAGCACCATTTTCAACAAATTTCACTGCATATTTTTCCGGATTCACAATCATAAGGTGTACATCCAGAGGCTTCTCAGCAGCTTTAGCAATGGCATCGGTTACAGGAAAGCCGTAAGAAATATTAGGTACAAAACTGCCGTCCATCACATCCAGATGGAAAAGGTCTGCGTTTTCATTCACCATCCTCACATCGTCTGCAAGATGGAGAAAATCCGCTGAAAGCATTGATGGGGCTATCTGAATCATAGATTACTGAATATGAAAAATCTCCGCAGGATCATTTCTGCGGAGACAGTGACTTCTCGATATCTGCAACGTACTGCTTGAAGGTCTTGTCTGTGGTCATAAGGTCGGCCACCGTTGCACAGGCGTGAAGCACTGTCGCGTGGTCCTTGCCACCTGTCTCACTTCCTATGGTGGAGAGTGAACAATTGATAAGACTTCTGGAGACGTACATCGAAATCTGACGGGCCTGCACTATATTTCTCTTGCGAGATTTGGACAGCATTTCCTCACGGCTTATGCTGAAATAATCGCAGACCGCTTTCTGGACTGACTGAATTGTGAGTTCGGTCTTTTCTTCACTTACGAGCTGACCGGTGATTTCACGGGCGAGGTCAACGGTGATGTCCCTGTGAGCCAAAGTGGCATTGGCTATGAGAGAAATCAATGCCCCCTCAAGTTCCCTGAAACTGGATTTGATGTTGTTGGCAAGGAAAATCAAAACATCTTCCGAGATTTCCACCCCTTCCCTTGCACTCCTTGCACGGAGCATCTCAAGCCTGGTTTCATAGTCCGGTTTCTGGAGCTCCACAGAGAGTCCCCATTTCAGGCGTGAGAGCAGCCTCTCCTCAAAATTCTGCAATTCCACCGGAGCTCGGTCTGAAGTGAACACCAGCTGTTTCCCGCTCTGGTGAAGGTGGTTGAAGATGTTGAAGAAGGCATTCTGGGTGCCGTGGCTGGCCAAGTCCTGGATGTCATCCACGATGAGAACATCCATTTTCATATAGAATGCGAGAAAATCCGTGAGACGGTTGTTCACATATGCATCCATATATTGGGTCTTGAACCTGTTGGCCGGGACATAGAGCACTATGAGCTCCGGAAAACGCTCTTTCACAGCCAGACCTATTGCCTGAGCTATGTGAGTCTTGCCCAGCCCCGGTCCTCCGAAGAGGAAGAGAGGGTTGAAGGCCGTTTTTCCGGGAGTAGCAGAAATGTTCAGACCTGCATTTATGCCCATCTTGTTGCACTCCCCCTTTACGAGATTGTTGAAACAGTAAATCGGGTTAAGTTGTGGGTTGATCTGAACTCTCTGCAGGCCAGGGTAAACAAATGCACCGGGACCGGAAGCGCCTGAAACCGAAGGAATGGAAATCGGTCTGTTGACTGGCGGATTCCCCTCGGATGCCGGGCATTTCATTTCCGGTTGCACCCTTACCGGCCTGAAGACGTACTTCAATTTTGCAGCCACACCTATTTCTTTCTTGAGTGCGGCTTTCATCAAATCCAAATAAGCACCTTCGACCCATTCCATAAAGAATGCAGAAGGAACTTCAATTGTCAATTCAGAGTCCACGAGAGAAACAGGCCTGATCGGTTTGAACCAGGTCTGGAATTGCTTCGCCTCAATGTTCTGACTGATGAAGCGCAGACAATTTTCCCATACTTGTATGTGAGCCTCGTTTGACATTTGTTTTGCAATGGATTTCTATTTTTCGTCAAGTGGTGCAAAATTGGGGAAAAAAAAGTTATAAAAATTTTTATTTGCTATTGCAAAACAATAATTTTTTAGTAGGAGAGAAAAATTTTTATACATAAAGTGCTGCATTTATAAATAATTGAAATACAGCACTTTATTCTTATGGATTTTATACAAATTGTTAAAAACTATATAGATTATAATCTATAATTATTCTAAATTGAGTTTCTCTCCATTTTCCTTAATTGTGCCAATCAGAAGACAGAAATCTTCAAGTATTTTTTAGGATTTTCCTTGATTTTTTGAATCAGATCATTCAATTCGTTAACAAGGGAATCCACGGATTCATAGACATTGCCGTCATTGAGAAGTTTGCCGACAGTTCCTTCCGGGTTTTGAATGGACTCGGAAAGATTCCTCACGGACAGTACAAGAGAGTCAATTTCGCTTCTCTTAAGCTGCTCTGCGAATCCGTTGATGCCGGCCATTGCGGAGTCTGCCTTCTCGACCACTCCGCCAAGTTTGCCCGAAACATCTGCAAGGTTGTTGATGAATTCGTCTATTTCTCCGCTTTTGCCCCTCACGTTGCCTGTTATTGCGGATGCATCGGCCATCACTTTCTTCAAGTCCGACAGGGTCCTGCCTATGTTACGGCGGTTTTCTTCAGAAAGCACTTCATTCACTGATTCGACTGTTGTCTGGAGCTTGGCTATGGTTTCGTCCAATTTTGCCATAAGAGGTCCTATGTTGGCGGAAATGGTCTCCACAAGGTCTGCCTCTGAAGCAGCAGCAAGACAGCAGCCGCTTTCCGCAAGTTTCTCTGAGGTGCCGCAATCGATGCGTATGCCCTTGCCTCCCATTATGCTGGTGCTGTAAATCGTCATTTTTGAATCCACAGGGATTTTGAAGTCCTTCTTTACTGAGCAAACCACCTCAAAATCATCGGTTTCCCTATTGTAGCTTATGCTGCTTACACTACCTGCCGCAAAGCCCTTTATCTGGACAGGCGCAGAGGCCACCAGTCCGTCCGCTGAAGGAAAGTGTGCCACGAGTTCCATCTCCCTGTTGAATATATCCTTGCCTCTTAGATAGTTGATTGTGAAGAACGTAGCCACCAACACCAGAACGGCATAAAAACCGATTTTGATTTCCTTTGAATATTTCATTTCAATAATTTTTGTATCGTTCGACTTTTGAACCCGAGACTTTCACGGGGAAAGCATCCGGGAATTGTTTTCTTATGTCCTGCCTGAGCCTTTCTGCCTCCTGGGGAGTGTCTGCCCATCCGGCAATGTAACGGTAGATTGTTCCGTCAAGCACCAATTTCGCCTCCACACCTTTGAGCGCAGGGTCCGAGGGGGAAAGCTGACGGCTCAAGGCAAGCACCTGGGTACCGTACCATTCCTGGGAATCGACATCCAGACTGCTGTCGTAGGACTGCTTGAATTCAGCAAATGCTTCAAAAAGACTCTGGACTATCTCCCCGACCCCTTTTTCGCTATTGAGAATCTGGAGGTCTGCGCTGTTGCTGATGAACCCGCACTCCACAAGGACAGACGGCATAGTGGTTTTCCACAAAACCAGAAAAGGGTCCTGTCGTACTCCCCGGGATGTCTTGAACGGGCCTTTGGACATTTTCTCGCTGGCCATACAGGCGAAATTCAGGGATTGTTCAAGATGTGCGTTCTGCATCAGGGAAAACAGGATTGACGATTCCGGATTGTTGGGGTCAAAACCCTGGTAATTGGTGCTGTAGTCTTCCTCAAGCAGCACCACGGAGTTCTCACGCGCACATTCATTGAAATTGTTTTGATACAGATCCCTGCCCTGCACGGAGGATTGTCCCAAGATGTGTGAGGAGAATCCGTTGGCAGACGTGGATTTGACTGAATTGATGTGGATGGAAATGAAGAGATCCGCGTGGACATTGTTGGCTTTTTTTGCCCTGTCCACCAATGGCACAAACACATCCTTATCCCTGGTCAGTACCACTTTTACATCCGGATAGCTGCTCCGTATCTTTTCCGCAAGGCGTTTGGAAATGGTGAGGGTGAGGTTCTTCTCGTAGGTCTTCTTGTCTTTGGAGACACTGCCCGGGTCATTGCCTCCGTGCCCCGGATCGATTACTACGGTTCTGAGTTTCAATGCCTTGTCCTGTGCTGCTGCTTCCGGTAGTGTGGAAAACAGAAGCGCGGTGAGACATAAAACCGTATGTAAAAATTGACGCATCAAATCTCTCCCCATTTGTTTATAAACGAAATTAGTAGTATTTTTGTGGTTTGCAAATTTAGGAAAAAACTCTGACATAAGGAAGTCAAGTTTACAGCAGATTAGTTTCAGACGATGCTTCAGGGCTGCCGGAATCGTGTATATATGAACATAGTGAAGTGGTTAAAATATATTTCTTTGGCGACATTCGTGCCGCTTCTGTTGTGTTCATTCAACGTCCCGGGCCGCATAGGCAGAAACAGGACCGCCGAACTTGCAGAGCAGATGTTTCGAATCCATAATTCAGACACTCTTGAATCCCCCTTCGCCGACTCTCTGGCTCTCCCTGTTGAAAGGTTTCCTGGCGACTCGTTGCATAATGCCTTGAATGACAGTGCTTTGTTCCAGGTTAAACCCGACACTGCCGCCCGGGGAATGTCCCCCGATGACTCTCTGGCCCTGCTCGGCAAGTCCTCACTGGAAAGACCTGCATTCTCTACAGCCAAAGATTCCATCATCGAGGATTTCAGCAACGGAAAGCAGATGATATATTACTATGGCGACGTGACAGTCACCTATGGCGATATGAAACTCACCGCCGACTATATGGAGTACGACCTCAAGACTCAGACTGTCTATGCCAGAGGCACCTCCGACACTTTGGGCAATGTCACCGGACAACCTACTATGACTCAGGGCGGTAAGACATATACAATGGAGGAGTTGCGGTATAATTTCAATACCAGGAAGGCGCGCATCACAAATATAGTTACCCAGGAGCAGGATGGAATTCTTCACGGCAAGAACATCAAGATGATGCCGGACAATTCCATAAATATTACTGATGGAAAATATACCGTCTGCGACTGTGAACATCCGCACTACTACCTCAAACTCACCGCTGCCAAAGTGATGACCAAACCCAGCCAGAAAACCGTTTTCGGACCGGCCTATCCGGTGATTATGGATGTTCCTATACCTTTGGGACTGCCTTTCGGATTTGTGCCGAAGCGGCCTGACAGGGCTACCGGCCTTCTGATGCCGACTTTTGGAGAGGAGGCGGCCAGGGGTTTCTATTTCCGGGATCTCGGGCTCTATTTCGTAATCGGAGACTATTTTGACATATCCCTTACGACAAGCCTCTACACTCTTGGATCCTGGAATGTGGATATAAACTCCAGATATAAAGTGAATTATAAATGTACCGGAACTTTCGGTTTCACTTTCTCCAATGACCAGACCGGAGAAAAAGGCAGTGCGGACTTCTTCCAGAGCAGAAACTTCTCTGTCAAATGGAGCCACCAGCAAGACTCCAAAGCCCGTCCGGGAACGTCCTTCAGTGCATCGGTCAACTTCTCCAGCCCTGCCAACAGCAAATATAATTCACATTCGGTGACTGAGGCTCTCCAGAACCAGATTTCATCATCCATTTCCTATTCCAAGAACTGGAACGGAAAGGTCAGTCTCTCCGTGAATGCCTTGCATAGCCAGAACACCCGTGACACTCTCTGCAACTATTCCTTTACCTTGCCTAACATCACCCTTTCCGTGTCACGCCTATACCCTTTCAAGAAAAAGAACAGGGTGGGGCCGGAAAAATTCTATGAGAAGTTTTCGATAGGCTATAGCACAACCTTGCAGAATAAGATCAGTTTCGAGTCACGAGAATTCGGACAGCCGGGATTCTGGGACAAGATGCAGAACGGTATGACCCACAATTTCCAGATCGGTCTGCCGAATTTCACCCTATTCAAATACATAAACGTCACTCCGAGCATAAGTTACGGAATGAACTGGCATTTCCGTTCTTCGGAGCTCAAGTTCATTGAACCGGAATACGACAACGAGGGAAAACTCGTGCCGGGAACCGGTGTGACGACCACTGAAATCGGCAAACAGTTCGGAACATTTGGTGTTAGCCAGACCTATTCCGGTGGCATTTCTATGAGTACGAGGCTCTATGGACTGTTCAATTTCGGCAAGCACAAGCGTCTGCAGGCAATCAGACACGTTATCTCCCCTTCACTCTCGTTCACCTATTCTCCGGAAAAGGGTACGGCATTCAATGGTTGGAGAACCTTGACCTATGTGGATCCGAAAACAGGCAATACTGTCAGTCAGGACTATAACATTTATAACTTCTCCGGGGCGCTTTATACAGCTCCGGGCAAGGGGCAGAACGGAAGTTTGAGCCTCAGCATAGGCAACAATCTTGAGGCTAAGGTGAGGGATCTGCGTGACACGACAGGCACCGGTTCGAAGAAAATCAAACTCATTGACCAATTGAACATCAGCACCAGCTACAATTTCCTCGCCGATTCCTGCAGGATGAACCCCATAGGCATAAGTCTTTCAACCTCGGTGTTCGGAAAGTTGGGAATCAGTGGAAACGTGTCGTTTGATCCTTATGCCGTCAATGAAAGAGGTCAGAAATACAATAAGTTGAGCATAGCAGCCGGCGGTCCGCTCCTGCGTCTGACAAATGCTAGCGCCTCCCTCTCCTACTCCATTTCCGGAGACGGCAAAATCAATGGAAACGACGGGACCAAACAGGCTGGAGGCAATCCGGCTGACTACTACACAAGGATTTATTACCATCCGGTCACAGGCGAATACATTCCGGGAGGATACCTATATTATATGAATCCCAATGTGCCATGGTCTGTCAATTTCAACTATTCCTTCAGTTACAGGCGGAGTTACAGCTATCTGAGCGAAACCAAGCAGCTGATTACAAACCACAGTTTCACTCAGACTTTGGGATTGAGCGGAAACGTCAAGATAACCCCACGTCTGTCTATGCAGGTTCAAACCGGATTTGACCTTATGGCATTGAAAATAACCACTACCCAATTGTCGGCCACTTACGACCTTCACTGTTTCAATATGTCGTTCTCCTGGGTGCCGACGGGTACATGGAAATCGTGGAGTTTCAGAATCGCTGCAAATGCTGCTGCACTTGCTGATTTGTTGAAATTCAAGAAGAGTAGTTCATTCTGGGATAATAACTACCGATAGTTCAGTTATTTGGTGGCGAAATCGCGAGATGCGGAAATTTTTCATATAAAAAATATAGAAGATTTTTCTTTTTTGCTTGAAAAAATGCTTTCCAAATAGGTCTGATTATTGCACAGAAGGTCAAAATTATTTACATTTGCGACATAATTCTGAAAAGTCGGGCCGTTTGGCCATTTCTCGACTTACTTTTCAAAGAATACAATTATTTATCATATGCATAAAATTTTCGAATTGAAGGAGATGGATCAGGAGCAGTTGCTTGCACTTGCTGCTGACCTCAAAGTCAAAAACTACAAGAAACTCAACCGTGAAGATCTGGTCTATGCAATAATAGATTATGAAGCAGCCCAGAAAGCGGCAAGAGATATGGAAAAAGAGCAGGAGAAGGAAGCTGCACGTGCGGCTGCAGGACTCCCGGAGAAGACAAGAGGCCGCAGGGGACGTCCGCGCAAGACCTCTGAAACCCCTCAAACAACAGCAAAGACTGAGCAGGAAACTCCAAAGGACAATGTCCAGACGGCATCCGACACTCCTGGACAGAGCACTGGCAAGAGAGGCCGCAAACCCAAAACCAAGGCTGAACAGAAGGAGGTTAGCAATGAGGCTGTGAATCCGGCACCACAGGAAGCGGCAAAAGAAGTAAAACAGGCTCCGGCAACGGAACAGAAGGTGCAGACCGAATCCAAACCGGAGACATCGGCAGGAAGTGAGGTACCTGCAGCGGCCGAACAGGGCAATGGGATGAGGCCAAAGAGGAACAGAATCAAGAACAGGCCTGAAAATGCAGCTCCTGTTGAATCTGAGACGGTAAAACCACAGGAAAAGGCCGTTGCGGAAACTGTCGAACAGCCTTCAAGTGTTCAGCCTCAGGAGAAGCCCGAGCAGCAGAACAATTTTTCTCAGCAGCAATTCCAACGCAACTTCCAGCAGAGAAAAGGACAGCCTCAAGGCCAGCCACAGAGACCTCCTCAGCCAAAAATTGAGTTTGAAGGCACAGTTGAAGCAACGGGTGTGCTTGAAACCCTTCCGGAAGGTTACGGATTCCTCCGTTCTTCGGACTACAATTATATAAGTTCTCCGGACGATATCTATGTTTCCCAGAACATTATCAAACAGTATGCGCTCAAAATGGGTGATACTGTGGTCGGTGACATACGCCCTCCTCGGGACACGGACAAGTATTTCCCTCTTGTAAGGGTCAAGACCATCAACGGACGCACTCCGGAATCAGTCCGGGACCGTATTCCTTTCGACTTCCTCACTCCTTTGTTCCCTGATGAGAAGTTCAACCTTCTCGGACACGGGCACGACGACCTCTCCTGCCGTATCGTGGATCTGTTCACTCCTATAGGCAAGGGACAGCGCGGTCTCATCGTGGCACAGCCGAAGACTGGTAAGACAATGTTGCTCAAGTCTATAGCCAATGCCATAGCGGACAACCATCCTGAGGTTTATATGATAGTGCTGCTCATTGACGAGCGCCCGGAGGAGGTGACGGATATGGCGCGTACTGTAAAGGCTGAAGTTGTGGCTTCCACTTTCGATGAGCCTGCGGAGAAACACGTGAAAGTGGCCAATATGGTGCTTGAGAAGGCAAAGTGTATGGTTGAGTGCGGTCACGACGTGGTCATACTTCTGGACTCAATTACAAGGCTTGCAAGAGCATACAATACTGTGCAGCCGGCTTCAGGCAAGGTGCTTTCCGGAGGTGTGGACGCAAATGCCCTCCATCGTCCTAAAAGGTTCTTCGGTGCGGCCCGAAACATTGAGAACGGCGGTTCCCTCACTATAATAGCAACAGCCCTCACTGAAACAGGTTCCAAGATGGATGATGTGATTTTCGAGGAATTCAAGGGTACCGGCAATATGGAACTCCAGCTGGACCGCAAACTTGCCAACAAGAGAATATTCCCTGCCATCGATGTCACCCTCAGTTCCACCCGTCGTGACGACCTGCTTTACGATCCGGCCGTGGCCCAGAGGATGTGGGTTGTGCGCAGATTCCTTTCAGATATGAATTCAATTGAAGCTATGGAGTTGCTTCAGGACAGGATGAGAAAATATCCGACCAACGAAGCCTTCCTTCAGAACCTTCAGAATGGAGATGAATAATGAACTATGTCAAGCAACTTGTTTTGTAACGGAGATTGCGCTTCCTGCGCGATAGTCCCACATTCCGGCCAGACCAGTATCCCTTGTATCAAGGTTGCCGTTGTGGGTTTGGATAAGACAGTTGTGCACGATACCGCCCGGACGCTTGGTGATGCAAGTGCCGGGCGCGTGCGTTTCTTCCCTCTCGATGAGATTTCGTCCATATTGGACTTGCAGCCCGATTTGGTGTTGTTTCTGGTTGATGCCACGGATTTGACCGGGAATATGTATCCGGTGACCAAACTCATAGATATGGACCTGAAGGTGCTGATGGTCCTGAACAACTATGACAGATACTGCGCAACCGGTCATTCTCTTGATTTCAAGAGACTTGCGAACCTTCTCGGAATGAAGGTAGTCTCAGGTGACATACACGACGAAATGTTCCGGATGAAACTTATGGGACACGTGGTGCGCACCTATGAGAAGCCTCTCACCAAGGATGTTGCCATACCGTATGGACAAGACATAGAAAGGGCTGTCAGGAAAATTTCAGCTGTAATTCACGAGGGTCACTCGGGGCAGCAGCTTTGTTTTTCCGAAAGGTATGTTGCCCTGCGACTGCTTGAGCATCAGGACTATATCAAGCCTTATGTGGAGTCCCTTCCGAATGGAGACGATGTTTTTGCCGTAGCCGGCAAGGAACACGATTTCCTTGAGAAGGAGTTCGGCGAGCAGTCCGAGGTGCTTGTGGAAAAGGCCAGACGCGGATTCGTGGCAGGAGCCCTGCAGGAGACAGTAAAGCACAGTAAGGACAATTCCGACCACAGTTTTACGGAAAAGCTGGATGCGGTGCTCACGAGCAGGATATTCGGATTTCCGCTGTTGATACTCATACTGCTGGGTGTCTTCGGGGCTACTTTCGCTTTGGGCTCATATCCTCAAGGCTGGATTGAAACGGGGGTGGATGCCCTGGCGAGGTATCTGCACGGGATTATGAACCCCGGATGGTTCAGCAGTCTGCTTATTGACGGAGTGGTTCAGGGTGTTGGAGCCGTGATTGCATTCATTCCGAACATTGCCATTATGTTCTTCTTCCTGAGCATTTTGGAAGACTCCGGCTATATGGCAAGAGCGGCCTATCTTATGGACAAGGTTATGCACGCTGTCGGGCTGCACGGCCGTTCATTTGTGCCTATGCTCATAGGCTTTGGATGCAATGTGCCTGCGATTATGGCAGCAAAGTCCATTGACAACCGCAGGGAAAGAACCTTGACTATGCTGATGATTCCGTTTATGAGCTGTTCGGCACGACTTCCGGTCTATATGCTCTTTGTCTCAGCGTTTTTCCCTCACTACAAGGCCCTGGTAATGATGGGATTATATGTGATGGGGATAGGACTTTCCATCCTTTTCGCTTTCGTGATGAAGCATACCCGCTGGTTCAAGGCCGACAATGAAGATTACGTTTCCGAATTGCCGCCTTTCAGAATGCCTACCTGGAGGAACACCGGACTGCATATATGGGAGAGGGTGGCGGATTATCTGCAGAAGATTTCCACTGTGATTCTGGCTGCTTCCGTTATAATCTGGGCACTGGAATACTTCCCTACCGACAAGACCAATTATGGAGAGAACCCCGAAGAATCCTATCTGGCTTCAATCGGCAAGGCTGTGGCTCCCGTTATGGAACCTTTGGGATTTGACTGGAAGATGAATATTTGCCTGCTCACAGGTCTGCCGGCCAAGGAGGCTATTGTCAGCACTATGGGCATACTTTATCACGCATCCCCGGACGATGAGACCGATGGAGAGGAGTCGAGGCCTCTGTCTGTGGTGTTGCGTGAGGAGGGAATCTTCACTACTGCATCGGCTTGGTCGTTTATGCTGTTTGTACTGCTCTACTTCCCTTGCGTGGCTACTGTTTCGGCTTTGAGAAAGGAAATTGGAGTGGGGTGGGCCGCATTTACGGTCGTACATTCCATGCTGCTGGCTTGGGTGGTGGCGTTTTGTGCTTTCCACCTTATCAGCGTGTTCATTTAGAGCTAATGAACGGTCACTGTGCTGTCAGTGGCCGTTCATTACGTTGAATACTATGGAAGAGACCATAGACTTGAGTTCGGCAATGAATGTCTGAGCATCGTACTCCCCTTTTTCAATCTGTCGTAACTTCTTCTCCCATAGGCCCGTAAGTTCAGCCGATTTGAGCAAATCCTCACTGATTGTGGCTATGAGTTCCCGCCCTGTTTGTGTGGGAATGAGATTTTTGCGTTCCTTACTTATATAGTTCCGTTTGAAAAGAGTCTCGATAATGGCTGCACGGGTGGAAGGACGTCCTATGCCGTTTTCCTTGAGGGCATCCCGCAGTTCGTCATTGTCCACGAATTTGCCAGCAGTCTCCATTGCCCGCAGCAGAGTCGCTTCCGTATATGGTTTCGGCGGTTTGGTCCATATTTCCTTGACCATAGGCTCGTGAGGTCCGGACTCACCCAGCTGGAACGCCGGCAGCACGGCATTTTCCTCGGACTGTTCCGCCGGTTCGCCCTCTGTTGCCTTCTGTTCCGTATTGTCCGAATCAGGCTGCTTCTGTTCAAGCACTCGCCATCCCGGTTTCAGTATCATTTTGCCGGATGTCTTGAATTCCAGTTCCCCTGCCTTTCCGTTTACGGTCGTGGTGGATATTTCGCAATCAGGATAGAATGCCTCAATAAAACGCCTCGCCACAAGGTCATAAACCATCCATTCTTCCTTGCTCAGATTGGCAGCCGGCACCCCTGTAGGTATAATTGCGTGGTGGTCAGTCACTTTCGAATTGTCGAAGACACGCTTGCTCTTGGGCAGTTTCTTGCCTTTGAGAGGGGCCGTAAACTGGGCATAGGCCTTAAGACCGTCGAGTATGCCGGGGACCTTGGGGTAGATGTCATCGCTGAGGAAGGTTGTGTCAACTCGCGGATATGTAGTTACTTTCTTTTCATAGAGGGACTGTATGAGTTTGAGTGTCTGGTCGGCACTGAAACCATAGCGTTTGTTGCAGTCCACCTGCAGGGATGTAAGGTCGTAGAGACGGGGCGCAAACTCCTTGCCCTTCTTCTCAGTCAATGCAGTGATTGTGAAGTCTTTGTCTTTGATGACTTGAAGGAAAGCATCAGCATCATCCCGGGTTTTGAACCTCCCCTTGGTACAGGTGAAGAGTACTTTCCTGTACACGGTTTTGAGCTCCCAAGACTGCTCCGGTTTGAAATTTTCGATTTCATTCTGACGGTTGACTATCAGTGCCAAGGTCGGCGTCTGCACCCGTCCTATAGACAGAATTTTGCGGTCCCTTCCATAGCCTCCGCCGTATTTGAGAGAATAGAGTCTGGTCGCATTCATCCCCAACAGCCAGTCTCCTATAGCCCTGCATAGCCCCGCCTCATAGAGTTTCTGGAATTTGGATGCATCTTCGAGGTGGTTGAAGCCTTCCCGTATTGCCTCTTCCGTAAGTGAGGATATCCATAGCCTTTTGACCGGACATTTCGCTCCGGCCTTCTGCATCACCCAACGCTGGATGAGTTCTCCCTCCTGCCCGGCATCACCGCAGTTCACTATCATATCGGCTGCCTGCATCAGTTGTTCTATCACTTGAAACTGGGTTATGTAAGTAGTGTTGTCTATGAGCTTTATGCCAAAACGCGGAGGTATCATAGGAAGGCTTGAAAGAGCCCAGATGCGCCACTGCTCAGTGTAATCCTGAGGCTCCTTGAGAGTGCAGAGATGACCGAAAGTCCAGGTGACCTGATAACCGTTACCCTCCAGGTACCCGTTCTTCTTGAGCCCTGCTCCCAATACTTGGGCTATTTCTTTCGCAACACTCGGTTTTTCGGCTATGCAGACTATCATTTTTCTATAAACTCAAATAATTTTTCTGCATCTGTAAAGTCCGGAACAACGATGTCGGAATACTGAGCCACAATATCGGCGGGATTGGTGGTGCTGAGTCCCACAACTTTAGCCCCTGAGTTTCTGCCGGAAATGAGCCCGTTCACCGAATCTTCGAAGACGGTGCTATCTTGAGCATCGGCACCGAAAAATGCCATTGCCTTGAGGTAACAATGCGGAGATGGTTTGGATTCAGTAAAGTCCTCGCTTGTGAATACCCTGTCAAAAATGGCCGGCAATTCCGGATGCTGAGCAAAAACAGACTGCATCTTATGTAGGTTTGAACTGGTGACAATGGCTGCTTTATAGCCCCGGGCACGAGCCATTTTCACGAATTCGCACACACCCGGAATATATTCATAACTCATTGCGGCCTCCTGTTCATCAAGTTTGCGCTCAAGTTCCTTCCAGACAATGCGCGGGAAAAATTTATCGAAAATGGACACCAATGTACACCCCTTTATCTCCTGCCCAAAATTTTCCCTGCCGAGATAGGTCTTCCCTATTCCGTTCCAAAATCCGGTGTAATATTTCTCGCTGTCTGCCACAACCCCGTCAAAATCAAACAGAAGCGCCTTTGCAGTCATTGTCTTTTCCATTAAAATACGTCTTTGGGCCACTGGGCCATTCTCAAAATAAGGACGGCAAATTTACGAAATATATTTCAAGACTGCAGAACATTGGTGGAAATGTGTAAATTTGCGGCCGGTTTGAAATTATAAGACAATGTTCAGTAACGACGATACAATTTGTGCCCCGGCAACAGTTCCGGGAAGCGGTGCCATAAGTGTAATAAGAGTAAGCGGCCCCGATGCTCTGACCATAGCAGATCGTCTGGTGCAGGTCCGCTCCTCCGATAAAGCCCCCTTTTCCGGAGCCAAAGGCTATACGATACGATTCGGAACTATTACCGGAGACGACGGGACACCGCTTGATGAAGTACTGGTCAGTATCTTCAAGGCCCCACATTCCTATACGGGTGAGAATTCTGTGGAAATCTCCTGCCACGCATCGTCATATATAGTGTCGGAAATTTTGCGTAAACTCAACAATCTGGGCTGCCGCAACGCCAATCCCGGCGAATTCACCCAGCGCGCTTTCCTGAACGGCAAAATGGACCTTGCTCAGGCAGAGGCAGTTGCAGACGTAATCGCATCCACATCCGCTTATGCCCACAAAGTCGCATTCAAACAGCTGAAGGGCGGCGTGTCCAGGGAACTATCTTCGTTGCGCGAACAATTGCTGCACCTTATGACACTGCTGGAACTTGAGCTGGATTTCAGCGAAGAAGATGTGGAATTTGCAGACCGCAGCCAGCTGATGTCCCTGGTGGATGAGGCGATTGCCCATATCACCAAGCTATCAGACAGTTTCCGTCTGGGAAATGCCATACGAAGCGGCATACCAGTAGCCATAGCCGGTCCTGCCAATGCCGGCAAAAGCACATTGCTGAACACATTGCTCGGGGACGAAAGGGCCATAGTTTCGGATGTACCCGGAACCACAAGGGATACTATTGAAGAAACGATGAATGTCAACGGCCTGCTTTTCCGCTTCATCGACACCGCCGGCATAAGGGAGTCAGAAGACAAAATCGAGCGCATAGGCATAGAAAGAACCATGAAAAAGCTTGCCGAAGCCGATGTCGTACTCGCTGTTTTGGATGCCTCCCTTCCCTTGGAGCAAATTCTGTCTGATGCCGAAACCGTACTCCCACAGACTTTCGGAAGCGAGCGCCAAGTTATAGCAATACTCAACAAAATTGACGGAATTTCCCGCGAAACAGTCAATAACATAATTGTTACACTAAAAAACAAATTTGTTTCGTTATCTGATATAAAGCCAATTTCGGCAAAAAACGGAGAAGGTGTTGAAGAATTGAAAAAATATCTGTTTGAATCTCAAAAATCAAAGATCCAAGGCACAGACCAAGGCCTGATCACCAATGCGAGACACCACTCCGCACTTCAACAGGCACTCCGCTACCTGAAGCAACTCAAGTCCGGCCTCACCACTTCCCTACCAGGCGACCTCCTCTCGGAAGACCTGAGGGCAACGGTCGCCGTATTGTCTGAGATTACTGGACAGATTTCTTCTCAGGATGTGCTTATTCGGGTTTTTCGGGGGTTTTGTATTGGTAAGTAGCTAACTGCTTAATTATCAGATAGTTATGATTGCAAGCAGCCTAATATACTGACTAAAAACGACTTAAATATGGCAAAATAATAGTTTTAGGAAAGGTATTTTCTTTTGTTATGTCTATTTTTTCAACATTTTTGTCACCCGTTTGTCCCCCAATGTAGATTATTCTGAATGCAAAATATCATTTGTACCCTAGGTATTATTTCTCTTCTTCGAATATCGGAGCCTTATCACACTTTTTACCCAAAGTAGCAATCTGCTCGATACCATATTTAGACAAGAACCATCTAACAGAAATATTCTCAAACAGATTATCGAAGAAGTTTACGTAATACCTTTTCTCGAAAGAATATTGTATTCTTCTAGTTGGTTTACCAAAAGTTCCTGACATCATAAGCGAAGGGGCTATGTGCTCAGAATCAATATGCTTTTCATGATTATTTACACAATTCGGTTTCAATTCATGAACTGTTCCAATAAAATTCACCATCAATTCTGGAAAAGGTGTCAAATGTTTAGCTTCACAAAAAGTGACAATATGCTCTTTGGGAATATATGACAGTGTTTTCTTAGTTGCATAGTAGTCCTTCGTCTCCGCTGGAGTATTGGAGGTTGAAACTACAATATCAGGGGTTGTAAATACCTTTTCATCGAATGCAGACTGCGCTGTAGCGTTGTGATAGATATAAACAACATCATCTGTGCCTTTATTATTCATTTTTGTAGCTTTAAAATAGGAGAAATTCTTTAGCAGTCCTGTTGGGCTGCACTTGAATTTGAATTTTCCACCCTGCAGGTTTTGTACGTCCAACTTATAACCTTTCTTCTCATAGTATCGGATTACAAAATTATAGCAACTCATCTCAAAATAGTCACTTATTCTTTTTGAATGATCTGCAAGCAATACCTTATATTTGTTGGAAAACTCCGTCAGTTCCTTTTCAAAGTCTAACGGTGCTTTAAATGGAGTTGTCTTCTTCATATTCTTTTTTATAGAACAAATCTTTACAATTTTTCATAAATTGAATGGTTTCAGAATACTCAAAGAACGCAGAATCCAGTTGATATTTTTCCTGAATCTGGTTAAATTTGATTACGGCAGAAGAAAGACGTTTTTGTTGCTGGCCGTCAAGTACCATTCCCCCAACTTTGATCGCACACTCGTTATTCATACCTGAATTACGGTTAACAGACTTATAGAAAGATACAGCACCTTGTATGTGTCCCATTACATGTCTGTAAAATATACTGATTGCCAACAAAGCTTCTACAGTTGATGCATAACCTTGAAGCATTTGAAAATTATATTTAGGATTAGTCCATATTCTGTCTATTTCCGTTCTTCTACTTTTATATTCAAGATGGATACGGCGAGTAATATCTACTGGTAATTTGTATGTCAATATGTTTATAATAGGAGGCTGTTCCATATATTACAATTTTATCTGTTAATAATATCTGAATTATTGTTCATTTTTTGTAAAAATATTTGTCATCCTATAAATCTCATTCTAGAAATCGAAAAATCTACATATAGTGTTTAGCGATATACAAATACTACCAAATTAAAAATATCATGCTTTTTCTACTTTCCATATCTTCCTCAATTCTTCACAGTCAATTTTGTCGAATCGATTTTGCTGGATAGCAACACATAACATATATCGAGGCCGGCTCATACCTACATATGCGACTCTTAAGTTTTTGAGTGTATCCGCATCTTTTCCTGCATAAGCAACGCCTTTAAATTGTTCTGCTAAGCGGTCTGATTCATGATGTCTATTGTAAAATGTTTCCAGATAGAGTGTTGCAGCATGAGTCTCTCCTTTGACAGCATGGACTGTGGATACCTCAATGTCTATTTTACCATTATCACCATGGTAAACATTCCTATGTTCTGTTGTTTGGTCCTCGGGCAGATTTTTGTTTGTTTCATTAAAGAAACTGAGGGCATCAGGAGTCTCCTCTTTCCTGTATATGGGCAATACTGTTTCTGTAATATATTGATGAATAGTGCTCCTTATTTTGTTTAAATCATCGTCGCTATTACTCGTGGCTATGAGTAAGGCCCAATTCATGACTTCTTTTAGAAAGTTCTCTTTTTGCTCAATATCCGTTGCGGTTAGGAATTCTAAAAAGGATGTCTTGGTGTAACGTCGATTACCATTTCTTATTTCACATAAATCCAGATATTTTAATATACCTTGAATAATAGATGTGGCATGTTCCTTAATAGTTCCATGGAGATTTTTGAGTATGAATTCATTGAAAGAAGCTCCTTCCACTCTAGGTCCTGCATTCTTCTTTTCAAAATGGGGAAAGTATGACTCTATAAATCTTTTTTGAGCACTAGCCCCTTTCTTTCCAACCCATCCACAAGCCTTAATATTTATTCTGTGTAATGGATCTTCTCGTTTCTCTTGATTCGCAATATCCAAGATTGAACGATTATCCATCTCTGGAATTAATGTTGTGCCAAGCAATTCCACATATTTAGGAAGAACAGATAAAGGATTCTCATAAGTGATAATTATAGGTTTTACTGATGGAACCTCTTCGTTACCATGAAGCTGATAATTATCCTCTATACACAACGATCGTAGTGGTTTGGCAATTTTTTCTCCGAACCTATTGCTATCATGAATATATAATACCTGATTTTCTTTCAATTTGTCATTTTCAGGTCCGCTAAATTCGTCTCTTTCATAGATAGCTTGGCAGTAATCTCCAAAACGCTGAATGACCACTTTATTCTCGTCAAATATCTTATGGATTAAATCTACTTGCGAGCCGTCACAGTCTTGAACTTCATCTATAAATAAATATTTAAACCTCTTGTCTGAGAAACGGCTGAAATCGAGTTTCTTCTCCCGAATATACCGAAATGCCAGATCATAAGCATCCTGGAAGGATAAAATACCTTCGCTAAACATTTCCTCTTTTATCTTCATATATTCAGTCCCGGATGGAGAATCTACTCTTATCGAGCCAGAATCAGTTATAATTTCATTGCTATTCCAATCAACTCTAAACGAAAGAATTAGACTATTTTGGATGCTATTTCCCTTTGTTTGAATCGAAGATTTGTATTCTCTAGGAATTTGGCTCCAATTATAACCTTTTAATTGAAAAATATATTTGTTAACCCTCTTTTTCTTCTTAATAACATTTGCAGCCGTTAGCATATCCACGCCACCCAACGCTTCTATCTCGGCAGCATTAATAGTATGTTCTTTTAAAGTGGTTCGTTTAAATATCAGTCCTCTAAGTTTACTTTCACGGATGGGTAATTTATAATACTTTTTCAAGAATACAGCATTACTCATTTCATCATCCACATATGTTATTTGACTACCGTAAAAATAATGAAGGGCTGCGGCCGTAACATATTTGTGTAAAAAAGTTTGTATGGTTCCAAAAAAATTAGGATACCGGAAAAGCACATCTGCTTTTGTGCCAAGTTTTGCTTTTATTTCATCGATAGCGACATTGGTATGTGTCAGTACACATATACCCTTTCCTTCAGGCAGAGGCATTTTATTGGCAAGAATAATCAATTTTGCCAGCAATGTCGTTGTCTTACCACTTCCAGGACAAGCCTGAACATAGCAACTGCTATCTTCTTTGATAATATTTACCTTGTTAGAATCAAAAGGTTTTTTATCTTTCAACAGAATATCGTGGGCTATTTTTATTTCTTCATCAGTAGCAAATGGCATAATCTTTCTTTTTAGATTTATTCCGTAACATATTTGATGGCCTCCACAAGATACTTCAGCTTGTCGTCATTCTCAACGATAGACCTCACTGCGTCTCGACTTATAGTTTCATCTCTAACAGGAGCTAACTCTCCTGCAAGCATCCCCGCTAAATATTGCGCTGTGATGGCTTTACTTACGGTTCCATCATTCAAAGGTTCAAAAATCTTATATACCACTTCTTTAGTTGGAATGCCTCCGTCTGGAAATTCTTCCGTTACATCATTCCATAATTGATTCAAAATTTTATCTGTTATTTCCAGCTCAGGATGGTCCTTTTCCTGTTGGGCTGCTTTTATCGCTGTAGCCAATAACTTATACAAGCTACTTCCAGCAATCTCGTATTCCAACGTCCATGCTTGTGGTAGGAATATTTTAATTTTATCTGCATTGATGGCATGTTCTAATCGCGTTCTCTTTTCCTCTCGAATCCGAGCTAATATATCTTCATTTAAGGCCACTCGTTTATCTTCTGTTAGTATAGCCTTCATGCGGTCTATTGTTTCACCAATAGGTTTAAAATTCGCGTTCATATGCACCCTAACTTCTTCCTCAAAGGCAGATCTACTCTCGAAGACAGTTGGCATAGCATCATAATCTACTTCTGTTGTAATTTTCTCTAACTCAGACCTTAGATCATCTCTCAACCAACATCTCGGTATTTTTCGGCCTTTACTATTTTCATCATAATACTCAAGAGCTCTGACATCAAGATCAGAAACAACCGCTATAGGCATTCCAAATGATTTTTCATCTTTGCGTTTGAATATATTGACATACCTCTTATATGCTGTACTTCCTACATTCACAACTGACACACCATACCGATAAAGATTCTTCCCAATCAATTGGGCGACAGCAGGTATTAGCAGATTTTCCGCATCACCTTCCACCATAATTAGCCCTTTGGCAAAGAATAAGTTGGCTTTTGTTGCATCGAGGAATCTTTCTAAAAAATTGTAGTCGGCAGGTTTCATTTTCGTATATTCTGATGACATAGGGAATGCATCATTTCCTTTCAATATAATCATATTCGCCAACTTTATCTTCGATGCTAATGTAATGCTATGGGTTGAAAGGATAAATTGCTCATTTTTCTCTTGGGAAGAAATATATTCAATCAATCTCAATTGATATTGAGGATGAAGGTGAGCCTCCAATTCTTCTACAAGCGCTAACTTCAATCCTTTCTTCTGGTTGTTAAAGAGCAGCATTTCAGCAGCTATGCATAGTAAGTTGAGTGTACCAAGCCCAGATTTATTACCTTCCATAATCAGATCGAGCAGTCTCAATATTTCTGTCAATTCCCCTCCTGCCAGTTTGACTTCAGCATTTCTTGGATCACCATTTAGCAGGAAATGTTCTCTAAGAAAACTATTGATTTCACTTGTTATACTTTCCCCGCCTCCTCCAGCTTTGAAATAGTTCTCTATTTCCTTTTTCAATTTTTCATAATCTGTTTCAAGTTTATGTTTTATAATGTTTCCATGAACGCCTTTCTCGGTTTTGAAAAGTTCATGAGCACCCAAAATTTGCGCCAGCCTTGACTTGTAACCATGAGTCATGTCTGTGAGAGCATCTCTAAGCGGTTTAAAGTATACTACTTTTAGAAGTTCCCTCGCTTCTGAATCCATTCTCTCTGCTTGTCCTTCAATTCCTGCTGAGAACGTAGGCATTATTATGTTGTCTTTACGTTTTGCATACAACCAAACCTTAAGCAAATATTTTGTTTTATCATCGTTCCAAGAAAGCCATTCCCAAAATAAGCCAGCATCTTGCTCATTTATCCCGTCAAATACACATTCTATCTTGAATTCATCCTTTCTGTTTCCATCAGGTTCTTGATAGAAATCCTTGTCTTCAAATTGAATAAATTCTCCGCTTTGAGTTCTCAGCACATAACGAATGGCATCCACTATGGCTGTTTTTCCGGAATCATTTTCTCCAATCAGGACATTCACACCTTCTTGAAAATGAATTTCTAACCCAGGCTTTCCATCAGCCATAGCACAATATTTTCTAAAATTCCAAAGTCTAAGCGTTGAAAGGTACATTGTAATTTAATTTATTTACCCAAAAGATTAACATTCATTTACTTCTTTTAATTATCGTTTCATATGTTTTCTCCACTCTTCTTTCCTTTTTACATATTCAGAGTACTCATTGGCGTTATTATTCAACGTATCAACAAGGTACTGCGCCATGTAGTGCATTTGTGTTGCATACAATAAAGGAATTCCATTATCATCCACAGCATAATGAGCATTGCTATGCTCAATACCAGTTACCATGTGCTCAAATGCCAGACGTGGGTTTATGCCTCCACTAATGAGAGTATTGCATATGGTTTTCATTTTTTTGCTTCGAGTAACTACGGCTTCTGATTTCAAGCACGCAAGATCTTTCTCTGGGGCATTCAAATAACAATAATACAACCAGATTTCAAAGCAAGGATTGCTCACAATCCACTGTCCTTGTGTTCCGGTTGAATCCTCTTTGAATATATTCTCCAATTGTTCATAGAATTCATCTACATCTGAAAGGAGAAATACTTTGTCCATAGCCTCCAAATGAAAAAGTTGGGATTCTATCTTTATTTCTCCTGTCAATTGGATTTGCGCCCACTTATCCTGCATCTGATATGGCTGCAAACCTTGTCCCTTTTCAGACATGAAAGCAACCTTCAGTGAGTGCAGTTCACGCTGCTGTATCAGTTCCAGAAGAAAATCCCTTTCCCGTTTCTCACCTCCAGAAAGCACGAATATAAGGCTCGTTGAAAGAACTCCTTCAGTTTTCCGGTATGCCAACGGCACTTGTATGGTTTCAGACATTCCGCTCCCATCCTTATTTTCCGTGGTAGCTTTATGCAATGGAACATCAGCAGGAGTCCGTTCCGAATCTTCTTTTGAATATGTCAGCTTTAATAAATCCATAACGCATCTTACATATTCAGTTCGCCAATAAACGGAATAGCGCCATAACGTCCTTCCATGTATCCATTCTCAATATTGATTGTGTTATGGATTTTGAAGTCATTCAGTGAATACATGCTACTGCTTCCATTCTTTTTCTCAACCATCCAGACCTCATCGGTGCGCAGGAAATCTTGATTAAGCAGGCAGGTCTGATGAGTAGTAAAAATAAGCTGGCCATTTGTTTCATGTGAAGAGAAGTAACGGACAAGCTTGCGTACCAGGTGAGGATGTATGCTATGGTCAAGTTCATCGATTGCAACAGTTTTGCCTGACTGCATGGCTGCATAAAATGCAGGCACAAGTGATAATAGGCGCACTGTGCCATCAGACTGCGCCTGAATATCCATCTCCTTTGAGAATCCGTTCTCTCCAAACTGACGGAACATCATCTGACTTATCTTCTGCACTCCATCTTCAACACTGATATCTCTGGTATTTCTGAAATCAACAACCTCTGACAGCACACCTGAATGCATTTTCCTGAGTTTATCCACAGGCAGGTTGCTAACATCATGCGTACTTATCCAATCTTCGAAATTCTCCGTCTCTACCTTCACACCATCAATACCCAGGTCAATAGCTTTAAAAAGTTCAGAGGCAAATTTATTAATGTTTTCATCGTTTCTGAAGATCCCTATCAAGGCCGGATTAAAGGAATGTAAGCCAATTATTGTCAGTTCATCATCAAACCACTTTTGAGCAATATCAATATTGGCATCAGCCAGCACAGGCATATCATTGTTAATGGTCAGCAAACTTGCAAACGGATTTTTCTCAATCCATCCCAACACCATTTTGTTGACCTCAGCAGAAGGAGCAATTGAATATTCAACAGCACCATCTTTACGAGTGAAAATATTTTTATTCTCCTCAGCTCCTAAGCCGGACACTTGCAGAGTCTCGAAAGTAATCCCCGTCTTAGCAATTTCCACAGAATATATAAATGGAATTCCAGATTTCGTCGCAAATTCAATAGTCAGTTCTATAGGCTCAACTCCAGCATCTTCTTTCAACGCAAACATATATCTTCCAACACTATCACCATTCAAGAAATTCTTATTGGTAGCTATGGCTTTCAGGAAATTTATCCCTTTCAGGAGATTTGATTTTCCTGCTCCATTTGCGCCGTAAACAGCTGCCATTTTCAACACTGGAAGTTTCCCGTCAAGCATAGTAATATGGTTTGACAAAGTAGTTCTTTTCATGTTGGGAAACATATCAAACTGGACCTCATCATTAAATGACAGGAAATTCTTCAGTATAACCCGGAGTATCATATTTTTATAAACTATAAGTACGTTAAACTTCTAATTAGCAATTCTGTAAAAAGGAATAAACCTTTAATCACTTGCAAAGATAAAAATATATTTTTATCGCGTGAATATTTCACGTGATTTTCTCACGTATTAATCGATAATCGTAATTTACTATCTAAAATTCGATTATCGAGCCTACCAAAAGAAAAGTCTCTGTCTCTTTTGGGAAATAGAACCACATTAACTATTGATAATCGATTAGTTATATGCACACCATGTGTACAGCCTTCCGCAATTAAGCAGAGGGCTTTTTGTCGATAATCAAATGCTTATAAATATACGAGAATTCCAAATAATAACATACCTTGGTCACCAGTTGTACACCTTTTTGGACGTATGTTACATCGAGGGTGAATTTGTGGACATTGTGTGACATCGTGATACACCGTGTGACATATTGTGACAATGCGTGACATCATTGGAGCATCTTCGATTCATCAATCATCTCCGACATCATTTTTGTCAACGACCTTTAATAAAGCCTAACACTATGATTACATCAATATCAACAAACTTCGGCGTGAACCCGATTTCCTTCAAGTGCTATGATTCCGAAAAAATCGTAGTGCTTCAGGGAATGTTCACCCCGATACCGCCAACGAAGAGTATCTGGCTGCAGAGCAGCTTGAAATCACCTGCCCGGACCAGTTCAGCATCCCAGCCATCAAACCGACCACTGCCTTCCTCGTTTGTCAGAAGGATGACCTGCAGAGTGGCACCATCATCAAGGCGCAGCTTCAAGGAAACAAGCTCATCCTTGAGAAAATATCCATCTATGACGGAATAGCCACTGTCAAAGTAGTTCTCGCTAGCGGGTTCGTGGGAGAAGCAAGCGAAGCGCAGCTCTCGCCAATCCCAAGCGGCAAAATCACTATGTCCGGAAAGGATTATACATACTCCGTATATATCTCTCAATACGCAAACTGCATCCAGAACGGATGGGGAATGTTCTTCCTCCAGATGTCCTCCTGGGCTTACGCGCCCGGCGTTTAAAATGAGTACGGCATTACCGGACTGCCCGCAGACCTGAGCATCGATGTTCCTATCTTCACGTCACGCATAAACAGCGACCTCAATGGCTCTGAGTGCGCCCTTGCCCACCTCGAAAACGGGAAAATCACCTTCATCGGCAACGGACAGGAAGGAGAGTCCAAAAAGTATCTCTATCGCGGCTTCATGAAGTTCTTCTATGTCAGGGAACCTATAATCGCCCCTGAAAACAGCGAGGTATCAGAGTAAATAACCCTTCCCCAAGACAGAATACGCATAGCGGCCACCTCACCGGGTGACCGCTCTTGTTAGTTCGCCCAGCACGAACGTACTCTAACGGGCGCAAGTCCCCAAACCGCCCTGATAGTGGGAAGGTTACAGTCAAAGGCAAGGGTGTCCATCGTGAGGTGGAATCTGAAGGAAGCCGGCGGCAAACGGTTGGCCCGATGAACAAGAACTTGGTAGAAGGCTGGAAGGCAGGGGTAATGCTGCAATGGAAGCAAAAGCCCGATAACTATCCGAACATCTACCTCTTTGTACCAGGTCCGGCAGGAGCAGGCAAAGTCCGTCTTGACTTCTGCTTCCGCCTCGTGAAACCCATCCACATGGCAAACTTGACCGCTGGCTTGCAGCCAAAGAAGAGTACCGCAAGGAATACGCCCGCTACAAGCGACAGAAGAAAGGAGAAAACATCGATCCACCAGTAAAACCGCCTATTGAGCTGCTTCGCATTCCTGCGAATAGTAGTGCCACATCATTTGCCCAGGCAATGGCCGACAACGGCAACCTTCTTCTCTTCGAGACAGAGGGTGACACTGTGGTCAACACCTTCAACAGCGACTTCGGCAACTACTCCGACTCCTTCCGAAAAGCCTTTGCCCACGAATCCTTCGGCTACCTCCGAAGAGGCGATGACGGCGAGGAAAAGGAGATAGAAACGCCTCGACTCGCCACAGTCCTTTCCGGCACTCCCGAGCAGGTCAAATCCCTCATCAAGGATGCCGAAAATGGTCTCCTCAGCCGATTTCTATTCTACTGCATCAACTCCACTCTGGAATGGCTTGACGGCTTTGACGGCTACGGAGAAGACAGCTCCCTTGAAGAAGAGTTTGACCAGCTTGGCCAGCGCTTCGAAGCATTTACGAAAGTGCTCGAGGAGCGTTCAAAGGTTATGTTCCGCCTCTCGATGGTCCAGCAGCAGAAGTTCAACGACTACTTCAAGGCCGAGAAAGACCGAATGCAGGAACTCAACGGAGACCTCTACTCCGCAAGTTCCCATCGTCTCGCCTGGGGCTTCCTCCGCATCGCAATGGTCCTCACCACACTCCGCATGATGGACACAGGCACATTCACCGAGACAATCGAGTGCGCCGATGAGGACTTTGAGACAACTCTTGGCATCATAGCCACAGTGAGCCACCACAACGACTACATCTTCAACGTCCTCAACAAAGAGCGCCCCGAAGGCATCGCCGTTGCCGACTCCTACAGTGCTGCCACACGTACCGTCATCCTTGATTCCCTCCCCGGTCAGTTCACAACAGACGACATGAAGACCATCGCCCTCAAGATTGGCAAAAGCCTCCGCACAATCCGCCGTCAGATCAAGCGAGCCATCGAATCAGGCGAAGTCCAAATGATCCGAGCTGGAGAGTACAAGAAGCTGTAAAATCCACAAACATTCTCACGGATAGGACCTTACGCATCACGTACGGTCCTATCTTTTTTCGTTATTTATGAATGGTTTACGTTAGTTTTTAGTCCAAACTTACCCTGTAATCCGCAAAAATTTCGTAACTTTACTCGATATTAGCAAGACTACCCCCACAAATAGATTATTCTTCGCAAGAAATACCATCATGAAGTACTACGAGATAGTATTAAGATGTAACAAGAATTGTAATAGAGCTAATGTTTTCGGTTATAACATATATTCAATCTATGCTTAGATCTCCATTCTTCTATGCTAGAAAAGGAGATGCCCATTCCGCAATTGTTGGAAAGATTTCAGTGGACGCATTAAGAAGAATCGGAGTCAAGGATGGTACATATAAATTGCCCACGAATTTGCATACTGCTTATGTAAGCCTTGATAAATTCGATAGCCTTATTCCCCAGTGTGTGGTTCCGTCATATGATTCCATACATCATACACTTCCAAAGATAGCAGATGTGATAAATCCTTTGGATGATACAGATAGGACACAACTTGAAGAATTTTTTCAAAGATACAGACAACATATAATTGAATTGTGCCAAGGTAATCGGGTCGGATTTGTCAATTTCGGTTATACAGTGCATGTATATGCCCATGATGTGGTTGGTCATTATAGGGGTGAAGATAGCGGCGCACTATATCCAGAGTATGACGATACTTTAATTGCAAAATTTGATCTGAGCAATAGTTTTTTTATTGAAACAGATCAGGAAATATATAAAGAGTTACTTTTGTTGAGAAATGACTGTGCAGATTGGAAACCACTGTGCCGCCATAAAAAGCTGTTCGATTTTTTGATGAGACACCCCGAAACTCTTATGATTCAAAAGGGCTTACTTTATTATCCAGATTCTCTACACAAACCGAATGCTTTGCTTATCGTCTAATGCTATAGATAGTTTTCCTAAATACTAATGTTTGAATTATCAATACAACCAATCGACTTAGGCTTGAGTGTCTGTTGGGGTTCTGCCAACATTGGCACTTATGGTCATGACACAAAACTCGGGCCTATGTTTGCGTGGGGAGAATGCCAAACAAAAGAGTCATTCACCCAGGGTTCTTATACTCTATACCCACATGTTCCTTCAAATTATTGGAAGCCATTAAAATATAAGACAGCCGATCCAACTAAAGGACCTGTCGTTCTTGCTCCTGAAGATGATGCCGCAACTCAAATCGAAGGCAACAATTGGAGAATGCCAACGATTGAGGAGTGCAAGGAATTATTTGAGAAGTGTTCATGGCACTTTACAGAGTATGCAAAGACAAAAGGATGGGTAGTAAAAGGGCCGAAGTATGGAAGCATTTTCATACCTGTAACCGATGATGGTCAAGTACTCTTATGGTCATCCAGTTTATCTGACGAAAATTGGTTTTTTGCTCAATTATTTAGAGTTTTTGAATATCATGGGCGTGCGGATGGATTTTTCGTTGACAAAGCAAGATGGCTCGGCCATTACATACGTCCTGTTGCAATAAACACAATGAGAGCTACCGAATATTTATCTGTCAAGAGGAATAATGTAAGTGCGGTTGACCTAGGATTAAGCGTTTTGTGGTCATCGTGTGATTGTGTTAGCGCGCCCTGGGGTGAATTAAGCGCGCCAGTAATAAGGAATTGGGATACATACAAATATTGTCGTACTGACGGCGGACATTGGGAAAGACAGTTTGTAGATGAAGAGTTAGTAGAAACGGGCAGATATATTCAGTCTAACAAGATTTATATCACTAAATATAAGGAAGCAGGATCAGTTTTGGAAAAAGAAGATGATGCCGCATCCTTCTGGTGGGGAGAAGATTGGAGGACACCCACGAGCGAAGAATGGAATGAGCTTATTTCCAAGTGTGATTGGAAATTTGATGCAAATAGGAGGCAATGGGTTATCACAGGAAAGACAGGAGAATCAATCATACTGAAATCCGATTATAATGCCGAACTTGAGTACTGGGCATCTACAAAAAGAGGTGATGACCCGACAATGGCTGATGCTCTTGTGTATAGAAACGGAGAAGGTACCAAACATGAAGCCCTTAGATGTAAAAGCTTGAGAATACGCGGAGTCTGTTCAAAAAAATGAGCCACATGCACTACTTCTACAGCTATGACATATGTTCAGTTGAGATCAATGGATACATATACATCATGAACAAATTCAGCTTCCTTGACCGCCTCAAGTTCGAGAGGCGTGAAGACGGCAAATACAACATGGTCAAAATGGAAACCGCCTTCGCCAGCCGCCTGGGAACACTCGGAGTGCCCAGCGTCATCCACGAAGCACTATCAAATAGAGAATTATAACTATGGCAACAAAATGGGGTTTCTTGAGAGAAACAAAAGAATTAGCTCAAGCTGCAGGTATCGACAAAGATACTGGATATCACAGGACTGGTCTTGAAGATTACCTTAAAGTCATTTTCCCAGATGTCAGTGAAGATGAGTGGGTACATGACAAAGCATTTGGAGAGCACAATGGTATAAACTATAGAATACGTCCAGATTATAGGTGCGACAAACTTAACTTGATAATAGAATTTGACGGATTGCCTCATTATCAAAATCCAGACACAATTTTGAAAGATGATCACAATCAGAAAATATATTCTGATTGTGGGTATAAAGTCGTACGAATACCTTACTTTATTCAACTCACCAATTCAGTGGTAGAACAGCTATTTGATGTAAAGGTCTTAGAACCTTTATTTCCTGAGGATATCCCATCAATGGGCCCTAAGGGACGTAATACACCGGCGTATTGTTGCCCAGCTGGTTTATTCAGGATGGCTATGGAGATCATAAAATTTCCGCAACAGATGTTAGTTAATCTTTCAGCATTAAAGAATGCAAACGACGAAGCTCTTACTGGTTATTCTATGCTTATGAGCATAATAAACACGGGAAAATGTGAGTACTAACCCCCAAATAAATATGATATGAAACACCTTGCCCTAATACTGTCTTTCACCTCAATCATAATATCGTTATCTGCTCATGCACAGGAAACAACTATTGGAAGGTCCGTTTATATCCTTAATGAAGATAACCATACCGCTACATTTAAAAGATGGTATGGAGAGGAAGACAATGAATCTTTCTTGGTAATACCTGAACAAGTAGAATACAATGGCGAAAAATATAAAATCACCGTTGTTGGTAATGGAGCAGGCAATGAAAATGAGAAATTAACTGACGTTATTATTCCTAATGGAGTTACAAAAATTGATGGCGGTGCTTTCGCCTATTGCGGTTCATTGAAAAATATAAAATTACCAGCAAGTTTGGTCAGTATTGGTAGTAATGCATTCAAACATTGTCAGGAACTTGAGAGCATTGTCCTTCCTGAGTCTATTGACACAATACATTATAGAACATTCTATAGGTGCATTAAATTGAGTTCGATTGTGCTACCAGAAGGAGTAAAATCCATTGAATCTGGTGCATTTCATGGATGTGAGCAGCTCCGAAGCATTATTATTCCTACATCTGTAAAGGAAATATCCGAGGAAGCTTTTTTTGATTGCAAGAGTCTATCATCAATTACACTTAATGATGGGATTGAAAAAATTGGCAAGGGTGCTTTTATGGAATGTGTATCATTGAAATCTGTTGAACTTCCAAACAGTATAGTGAATTTATCCACATTCGTATTCTCAGGTTGTTCCTCTTTGGAGAGTGTTTCACTGCCGAATTCTTTAGTAAGTATTAGTGAATCGACCTTTTCCAAGTGTTCCTCATTAAAAAAGATTTTATTCCCTACAACACTTCGAAGAATTGATCGATATGCCTTTCGCGAATGTACTAGTTTAGAAAGAATTGATTTGCCACAGAATTTGACATATATTGGACCTCTTGCCTTCGCGGGATGTTCATCGGTTAAAGAAGTAATCATACCTGAATTGATAACAAAGGTTAGCGATGGAGCGTTTGATTTTTGTCGGTCGATAACAGATGTATACTGTTATCCAACTGAACCTCCATTCATAAATGAAGTGTTTGATGGTGTATCGCTTGAAAACGTCATTGCACATGTTAGCTCTATTAAAAAATATAAGAAAGAGCATCAGTGGAGAAATTTCAAGAGCATAGTTGCGATTCAATGATAATAAGGTAAGCTGCGGTCAGTAACCTCCACTCCGTTACGGCTACTCACCTTGCTTGGTCTATTATGCTCCAAGGCACCGGCAGAGCCGCCACCTTCGAGCAGATTAAAGGAAAAACGGTATGAGAGACTGCAGCCTTTGCTGCCTCCGCTGCGCTCCATCATCAAAGTCCGCAGACTCTCATGGCTTACTTGCCCCAACCCCGGAGGGGAGATAATCCGCCAGGGCTCCGTCAGCAAGACTCAACCGTCAGTGCCCTGAATCCGCAGCATAACATAATCACATCGGAATTGTGTAACTTGATGTCGGGGACCCCTACCCCGCCACAAGTTTCCGCTTCGCACACAATCTAGATTATAATGCGAACCAAAATGAAATAGGAACCATCCCCTTAAATCGACATTTTACACTATTGTAAGGCATATAAAGGTTCCCATTTCTTTTTGATATGCCTGTAATAATTGACATAAGCCGTATATTGTGTGAACTACACCAAAATCACATAATAATATGGCTTATATCGACAGAATCAATCCGGATCTGGCAGCAGGGCGTTTTCTTTTTACAGAGGACGGCTTCGTTCTCAAAGACCCCAATGCTCCACAATTGTAAAAAGCAACTTTTTCTTCAACAATTTTAAGAAGTTTTCATTTCAACAGATT
>CAMCFO010000014.1 GCA_945874155.1 uncultured Bacteroidales bacterium | reverse complement strand
CTATAGAGTCATCATAATTCGAGGGCTACACAATCAAACACCTGCCGGATGATCCATACTGTAACATTTGTTAATAATACGAAGTCGGAAACTGATTGGTTCCCAGATAATGCCAATCCGGAAAAATCGCATCTAAATCGTGAACTAATTTCACGCGAAAGAATCCAACCGTACACAAACGAAAGAACTATACTGACCGTTAATCAAGCTGTTCGGGAACGAATCGAAAAAGCGGGAATTTCAAAGATTAGAAAAGGACAAAATACAGCCTTAGAAATCATTCTCAGCGGCTCAAATGAAGTGATGAATTCTCTTACTCCTGACGAACTCGACCGCTGGGCGAAAGAGTCAATTGATTGGGCAGCGGACGAATGGGGAAAGGACAATGTTGTGGCCGCATTTCTTCATTGTGATGAGACAACTCCTCATATCCATTTGATTCTCGTGCCACTTGTAACTGGTGAAAACCGCAAGTCAGAACAACGAGCTCGCAAAAGAGAGGAAGCTGGAGGAGTGTATAGAAAATACAAAGTTAGAAAAAGAGAATTTCGACTATGTGCCGATGAGGTCTATCTGCGTCCCAGATTATATAAGTATCATTCGTCGTATGCAGAAAAGGTCGGAAAACATTTCGGTCTCGAGCGTGGAGTTCAAGCAGTCGCGGGAAGTCAAAAAAACCACATTAGTTCGATTGAGTACAACCGCCAACTGCAACGGGAAGCAGAAGAAATACAGAAAAAGATTCGTCAACTGACAGCTGATTATGAGCAGGTAAAGTTAGCTTACGAAAAAATTATTCAAGACCAAAAAAATGAGTTGGGCTGATGACGATAAACCCCTCCTTCGTCAAGAAACTTGTTGGAGGTGTAAATCAGGCCGGGGAAACGGAACTAAAGGTCCTTCTCCTGGTCGGATTACCTATGTATTCTGTACAAAGCGTCATCGTTGGGTTAATAATTACAAGGCTTGCGTTTGCGAATTGTGGGATCCATTCATGCCCGCTGAACTATACTATCACGAAGACGGCATCCCGGTCAGAAATAAAACGTCACTTGATTATCGCACAGAAAACCAGTGGAATATGGTTGGCCGTTGCATCAAAGACGGCGCCAAGGGTCTTGAAATGCATCCAACAATGAACGGCTATAAAACGTTTACATATTATTTGATTGAGGATACTGTCAAAATTCCGCCTATGTCCGAATCGGAAATTGAATTATAAATTAGAATTATAATTCAAGAATTCCAACCACATTTTGAGGTTAGCCACAAAAACAGTAGATTTGTCCCGAACTTCACAAATGCAGGAGATTCGAGGTCTGGACACGCACGGAGGATGACATTGTCATCCTCCTTTTTTAGCCGCCATTTTGCTTTCTTTTTGTGATACTCTCCCGTCTAAAGAGCGGGAGCATCCGTAGCACTACGGAACTTTTCCAGCTTCACACTGCAACTGCTTCTTAGACCGGCAAATCGTCGGTCGTCCATAACATCACTGAACGGTTATCCCCCAGTAAGGTCTATTGTAGAACAAAAAGCCGATTTGATATCAAAAGTAATAAAAATTACATATCATAACACAAAAAATCCTTTTCAAAACATTGGAATAACAAATAAAATCATATCTTTGTAAAAATATTTGTTATGAGAGAAGCCAATCAAACTGACATTGCCCGTCTCGGGAATGTTTTGAAAAATAAATTGTCGCAGGAAGAATTCGACAAAGAATTATATCAAATTCTCAAAGACATAAATCCTGATTACTATACATTGGGATTCAGTGTCGTAACCTGCAATGACGTGTTGCGCAAACCTATGTTCATAGACGGAAAACTCACTGTCGCTTCAAGGAACAAGCACAGACGTATTCCGGTCGGGAAGCTCAATGCCCAGGAGCAGATGGATATACGCATCCAACTTCACAATGTTATGAATATGAATTTCATCAACCTTATGTAAAACTGGAATTATGGCATATAAAACCATTATCGCGGAAAAACCTTCCGTAGCAAAAGCCATTGCCAAGATTGTTGGAGCCTTGACATCAAAACAAACAGGTCCCTGCGGGTACCTCGAAGGAAACGGCTACAGAGTAACATGGGCTTTCGGACACCTCGTAGGACTGAAAACTCCACGCGAAATGGGTATGGACTCAACCGCCCTTCCTTTGCTCCCGGAAACATGGGAAACAAAGATAATCGAAGGTTCTACCAAAGAAGACTTCAACACCAAACAGATGAAGGTTCTGGAAAGCCTCTTTCGGGGCGCTTCCGAAATCATCGTAGCCACAGATGCGGGTAGGGAAGGGGAGCTCATCTTCCGATACATATATGAATACCTTGACTGCCGCACTCCGTTCAAACGATTGTGGATTTCATCCCTGACCGACGAAGCAATCAGAAAAGGCATGAAGGAACTCAAAGACGGACACGAATACGATGCCCTCTCAGACGCCGCACACTGTCGTAGCGAAGCCGACTGGCTCGTCGGAATGAACGCATCAACCGCCCTCAAACTCGCTACGCACTACCCCAAACCCGTCTCCCTGGGAAGAGTCCAGACACCGACACTCGGAATGATCTGTGAACGATATCTTCAATACAAGAACTTCAAACCTGAACCTTATTGGGTCATCCAAGTCGATACGGAAAAATCCGGAACCGAATTCTCCGTGCTTTCAGAAAATAAATATACCGACAAGACCATCGCTGACAATGATCTGAGAAGAACACAAGAGGCAGGTATGCTTGTGGTGGAATCTGTGGAGAAAAAACGCACGGCAACAAAACCACCCCTCCTGTATGACCTGACATCCCTGCAGAGAGCCGCCAACACCAAATACGGCTTGACCGCAGACGAGACTCTGAAAACAGCACAAAAACTCTATGAGGGAAAACTCCTGTCCTATCCACGAACAGGCTCACGCTACATTCCGGAAGACGTATTCAAAACCATCCCGGAACTTATAGACTCGTTCTCCGACCATAACAGGTTCGGAACCTACGCCAAGTCTCTGAAGAATACGAAACTCTGCAAAAAAAGCGTAAACAACGCGAAGGTTACAGACCACCACGCACTCCTTCCTACCGGAAACAACGCTGACTCGCTGAAAGGTAATGAAAAAATCATCTTCGATATGGTTCTTGCCCGAATGCTCGAAGCCTTCGGCCCCGACTATATAGCAGATGTAACCAACGCAGTCCTGAAAGCAGGCCCAGTCAAATACAAGGCCCACGGAAGCGTACCCGTCACTCCCGGCTGGAAAGCGGTTCTCGGATTCAAGGAAAACGATAACGAAAACGAAAAAGACGAGGACAACCAATCCCTTCCTGAACTTGAAGAACAGGAAAGACTTCCAATCAAAAAAGCATCTCAGCTTGCAAAGGAAACCAAACCACAACCCATTTTTACTGATTCTTCCCTCTTGGGCGAAATGGAAACCTGCGGAAAGAAAATAGATGACGAAGAAATGAGAGAGGCGATGAAGGATGTGGGACTCGGTACCCCGGCCACAAGAGCAGAAATCATCGAGAAACTTCTTCTCAGAGGCTATGTTTTCAGGGAATCCAAGAAACTCATACCTACCGAACTCGGCCTCCAAATTTGGGATATGGTCAAAGGAAGGAAAATCTCCGATGTCAAAACAACAGGGGAGTGGGAAAGAGACCTTGCTCTGATAGAACAGAAGAAAAACTCAGCATCCGTATTCAATAGGGGAATCCAGGAGTTTGTACGCGATATAGTGTCAGACCTTCAGCAGAACTGCAAACCTCTTGACGGAGTGTCCAGTGAAAAAGAAAGAAAATGCCCTTGCTGCGGCAAAACCCTTCTTTCACAAAAATATACTCTGACCTGCCCTCCCGAAAAAGGAGGTTGTGGATTGAAAATATACAGGGAAGCAGCCGGGAAGAAACTCTCGGAATCAATGCTGGATGCACTCTGTCAAGGAAAGACAACACCGCTTATCAAGGGACTCAAGAAAAAGGACGGAACATCCTTTTCCGCCAGACTGTGCATAGACAAGGAAAACAAAAAGATGACATTCGCATTCGACACTCCAAACAATACCCTTTCAGAAGAATTCGAATGCCCGAAATGCCACAGCAAACTCACCGAAACCCCATATGCACTCAAATGCGAATGCGGACTGTCCATCAGCAAGTCAATATGCGGAAAGAACTTCACATCGTCCCAAATCCGTTATCTCCTTTCCGGCAAAAGTGTACATCTTGACGGTATGACCAGCAAGTCAGGAAAAAAGTTCTCCGCAAACCTGAACTTCAACAAAGATGAAAACAAAATCGAATTCAAATTCGATAATACTAACAGCCGATGAAAACACGTTCAGTCAAATGGCCCCGAAAACATCTCGGACCTCTCATATCCTTCATTGAAGAACAACAGGGAACAGACCGGCTGGATATGCAAGAACTTGCGACCAGATTGAACGTAGGATACCGCAACGTCTCCCATATGCTGATGAAAGACGATATCCAACTTAAAAAAGCGGAAGAAATCGTCAGACTCTATGGGAAAGAACTTCACTTGTACTATCCCATGAAAGAATATCCGCCTGATTATCCCCGTCCAAAACCTCACTACAATACGGAAGGAATGGGGAATCTGACCGGGCTGATACAATATATCAACGATACCAACAAAACCATATTCACAATATGCCGGGACATTCCCTCAATGAATGAAGGCGTAATGTACAGGGCAATCAAAAACAAAAACATCTTCCTGTCCGAACTTCAAAAAATACTCGACCATCTGGGTATTGATGTCATCTGGCGTTTTCAATAATGCATGTCACTAATTTCCAGAAATTTCAAAAACTCAAACCATTATGCTGCACATTTTCAAGAAAAAAGAAAAAACTCCTGAACAAAAAATCAGGACAAGTAAAATCACCCTTGCAATTGTTCTCTGTGTCGGTGTCGTCGCAATCGCCTTGTCAAAATTCAAAATCAAAGAAAAAGCAGAACCAGAACAGTCGGTCGAAAACATCATGGACACTCAAATTGATACCTTGCTGGTGAAAGCCGGGTTCCAAAACTACGAAATAATAAAAACATGCGAAACCGAATCCTATATCGAAGAACCGTCCTGCGCAGAGGAAGACAGTCTCGCTATACTCAATCTGAAAATAGAATTCGCACAGGCAACCGGCAAAGGCAAAACCATTCCAGATGAATTCTATGAAAGGGCAAATATCCTCTCGCAAAGAATTGAAGACTTCAAACGTAACAACAAAGGCATCGAAATGAAAGCCAGAAGAATTTACTTCAACTCAGAAAATAATAAATATACCTGCTTCCAAACCCTGTCCCCGAATGGAGAACAGAAAATCATTTACCTGACGGTTTTGGATAAAATAGTAAGGCCGGAACATACACAACAATAGAAAAAATTATCTACCATGAAAACCATATCATTTTTCAGCGAAAAAGGAGGCGTCGGAAAAACAACTTTCGGAATAATGTGTGCTTCCTGGCTTAAATACAAACACGGAATCAAAATCGGTGTCATTGACTTCAATAACCGAATTCTCGAATACCGTGAACGAGAAAAACTGGACAGAAAAGACTTTCTCTCTCCGGAAATCCTCCAAAACGCATGGCCAATCGAAACGGCCTCCCCAAAGAAAATTAAAGAGACACTGAAAGGAATCAGTGCACCCAACTCTTATGCGGTATGGACAGAAACCCTCATCAGAGAAGGAAGTATGAAAGATATGGACGTTGTAGTTCTTGATTTCCCCGGCAACTTATCCGGAAAGGAATTTTTGGAACTTAGTCTTCATAAACTGATAAACTTGGTGGTGATGCCTTGCGATAGAGACATACAAACTATTCAGTCAACCATCAAAATGTCCAGCTTTTTACATACCAACCGACAACCGTTCTGCGCTTTCATGAACCAAATCCAGACCTACAACAAGAAATCAGATATTGTCAAAGGTATTCAGATGATGCAGAACAAATACAAAATCCCGTTCTTGCCCGATATGATTTCATATTCTGACAGAATAAAGAAATTATCCGAACAGGATATCATCAGAAGCACTTTCAGTTGCCCGGATTGGGATGCGAAGGAATTTGCCGGCTCACGCGACCTCGGAACCGAAAATCTCTTCATCGATGTTACTCGTATCCTCAAAGACAAGACAAACGACCTGAAAGGGACCGCACCGGCTGATCTCTCATTCGTGGACTCAATGAAAAAAGACGACTCGATACAATCCCTGAACAGACAAATCAACGGGACACTCTTTCCGGAACTCGAAATGCCGCTTCCGGAAGACATGCAACAGAATTTCAAAAAAAATGTCTAATCCTTTCCGACAGTCCCCGGACTAACGCCGGGGACACGTTTCGACCATGAACTCCACAGAACTCATACAACTTATCTGCAAAAGAGTTAACCTCCTGTACCGGGCCATCGATCCGGACTATCTCGTAAAAGGCTTCCCGGGAGTAATCAATATAATGCCTGAGAACGACACCCAATGGCAAATGACAGTGTTCTGCCAAGGAACCAAAATCGGTTTATCTGGAGTTCAGGACGCAGACGGAAAACTCTTGATTAAGGAATGCCTATGCACTAACAGAAAGGATATCATCCTTCAACGAACGGCAGACAACAAAAAAACAATCAAGGAAATACTCTCTCCACTCGACATCCTTCCCGATGCCCTGAAGAAATGTCTCGACACAACCAGAAGAACAGACTACATATCCGAACTACCATCAATAACCGACATCTTTAATGCAGGAAAAGAACTTTTGAGTCCTATTGTGGACTGCCCTGATTGGAAACGCTTCAACAGAATGACTCTGCAACTGTCTCTGGAAAAAACGACCGTCTATCTAATCTCCCCCTGCAGAACAGGAAAGATAACCATAAGAGCCGTTATCACAGAACTCGGGGCAGAAGATGTTTCCGTACGCCTGTACACGGATACGGGGAAGTCCACATACATAATCCACTGTACCGACAAACAATCCGGAAAACCATCCGTTGAAGCCGCCCTCCAAATGGACGAAATACTCTCAACAACTCCCGGGCAGAAAAAAATCACACTTTCAAAACCAAAACCAACAGCAAAGTAATCCCTTCCATTATGGAAATCATATTTGCCATATTAATATACTTTCTGACGGCCCTTCTTGTCGGGACGATACTTTACCTTACAATCGGAAAAAAACTCAAGAGAAGCGAAAAGAAAGGGCAAGAAACAGAAGTTATAACACCAAAAGAAAAAGAGAAAACCCTTTCATGCCCTCTCAACGAAATTATGGGCTATGAATTCGTCACTATTCAAAAGGTCAACAACACGGACAATGACGTACAGGATAGCCATTTCGAAACAGACGAACAAGACTACATCAACCCGCTCCGGGCTGTAGGAGGCATTCCGGACAATGAACACGATGCCGAAGAAGAAAACAGATTCGTTACCGTGGCAAGCACAAACATGCCACAAACAGCATCTGAACAGACCATTCCATCAAATACGGAAAATACGGTTGATGAACAAGACATTGACGGCCCTATTGTCGATATGGATGTTTGCAATTACATGGACTACTTCAACAATGACGAGGACAATGAAAAGGATCAAGAGGATTCCATTTCTGAATGGTTGTGCGGACAAAAGGATGACAACTCATCCTCACACTTCAACGATATCCAGGAAAACGAAGAAAAAGTGACTGAAACCGAAACCGATGAAGAAAAGAAAACCACAGATGACCTGCTGGAAGAATTCTGCGAAATAAAAACCACTGACGATATCGAGACGGCTTCGGAGATATCTTCTTTAATGGGGAACTGAAAAAATCGACCCGGGAATTCTCCCGGGCTTGTTTTGTAAATATATCCTCACTCAGGGTGGGGAAATAACCACAAACTACTGCACTGCTACACAGAAAGCCCTCTTGAGGTTATAAACTCACCTTTGGCATTTTTACGAAACGATATATAAAAACCATTTTTGTTTTTCAACCGAAACGACTCCTTTTTCAGGATATCAGTTAAATCTTTGTCCAGAATCATCGCAATATCAATATCGTTTTTCAAAAAAGATTTAATGGTTTCTCGATTATTCATTACAATTCTTTCTCGTTCAGTTGTTGATTGAGGAACAACATAAGGAAAAGCACTTGCAGCAATCAACGCATTCGACAGATCCGGAAGAAGTTGATTTTTCACATAATTTTGCTGTTTTTTATCAATTAATTCACCTAATGCAGACATCAGCGTCTTCGATGAAACTTTTGACACCTTTTCTGCACATTTAGTTAAAAAAACAGATACGGATAACCCTGTCCTTTCAAAAATGATATTTTCATTCAAACCAATACCCTTTGATAAGAAAAACATACAATCAAACGTATCTCGTGGAGCATTTCGCTCCCAAAATGCACAAAGTTTATGAGAAAACATATCCGGTAGTGTAAGAAACCGCATATCCATACCAAACAGATTTTTCGTTTCGTAATGGTTGCAATACACTCTACGCGATACTTCTACTTTCAAATTTCTTTCTCCGAAACCATAATCAATCACAACTATAGGCCCAAATTTTTTATTAGCGGTATCCAAAATAGTTCCGTGTTTCTCAGATATATGCAGCAGTCTTTCATAAACCACATCAGTAATTTCCGGATTAAGTAAATTGAAATCCAAATCGGTCGAAAATCTATTCAACCCATATTGAAACATGGCTGCTGTGCCGCCCTTAAATGCAAGATTTTTTGATAAGATTTCATCAGAGAAAATGTCTCTGAGTACGAAAAGCATTTTTTGTCTATGTTTATTTACGTCCATAACAAATTTCTGAAATTTTCTTGATTAAACTATTCTTCTCAAAAGATTCCGCAATTTCCATAACAGATTCTCTATTTAAAATATCCATCCGGTCAAAATACAAACTTTGTGGATTCAAATAGACAGAATCAACAAAAGCACGTTCCGGTGTGGCGATTGCATACCCATTCTTTTGAATTATTCCCATACAATTCGCAATCAATTCAGGTTTTATCCTTCTGTATTCATAATTCTTACTATCAACAGTAACTACTCTTGACAGATAGCTAACACATTGAATTGACGAATCAAATTGATAGATAACACCTGCTTTTGCAAGAACATAATTAAGAGAAAGATATGAAGGCCAAAATATTGCACAGGCCAACTCTTTCTCATCATATCCTGGCTTCGCATATATTCCGGAACGAGGATTCAATATCAATCCTTGTCTTTTCGCATAAAACAAAGATTGCCGAAGTGAATTTGTATCACGGTCTGGGAACTTCATTTGAATGTTCTGCATTGTGAATACTGTTCTGGAATCCTTATACAATTCAACTAACATATTACGTGAACTCATAATTATATGCTATATAATATACAGTTCACAAATATACATAATTTTTCTTTATTTAAAGTAAGGGACTATTTCTAACTCCTCCTTGAATGAATTCTTGAATAGTTGACAAACAGTCCCTTACAATCAGTTCATACTCAATCAGAAATCAGGTCAAGTATTTTGAACTTGCCCATATAAATGATGTGATAATCAAAGTTTCTAATCCATAACAGAGCCTCTTCGCCTGCTGTTTTCAGTAAAATCACTCCGAAGATTTATCATCACCTCGCCCCTTCTCCTCCGGTTTAGAACATACAAAGGTATAACCACCAAAGTAAAATACAACCGTATTATTTGTATTGAGACGATATACCAAATCGAATTTTTCCTTTGTCTTTTTATCTTCCACTGTAAAAGAAGAAGAAAACAATTCATTCTCCTCATCAAGGATTATGAATTCTTTATCACCGAAATAGAAAGAAGTAGCGGACTTCCGAATTTCTTTGCACGGCCAATTTTCCGGAAGAATCTGAGAGATACTATAAGTTACATTCCTGACAGAGTACACATCTATCTGATTCGGCAAATCTATTTGTGCCTTACACAGGCAAGAGATAGTCAGCAAAAGAAAACAGAAGAAATAACGAATAACTCGAAACATAACAAAAAAATTTAGAAATAATTCTCCAACAAATGTAATACATTTTCACCAAAACAAAAAGGGACCTGCCACATTCGGCAAGCCCCTCTATCGAAAAATTAATTCCTCAATCAGAGATCAGGTCGAAACGGTTTCTTGGAACGGACAATATTCTTCGAAAAGCAGTCAAAGCGGTTCTTGAAGTCGGCCTCCCCATATATGTCCTTGCCGTCCTTGTTACGGAACTCCCAGTTCCTCGGAGCATGAACCACCATAGGTGCGCCATAACCCGCAGCCATATACACTCCGGCTTCATCCACACCCGTCTGACCTCCGCTCCTGAAAGAAGTCACATTAAGTCCGGACTTCTTCATTTCCTCGCCAATCCTGTTGAAGAATGAGTTGAGGTCTTCCTGTGACACTCCTTTCTTTTCAAGGGAAACAATGCCATTTCCTGCGATGTTAAGACCCATTGCCTCTCCTTCCAGCATATCGTCAGGAAGGTGATTACAAATACTCTCAACCATTGCTTTGACACTGTCATCCGAAGTATCAAGCCTACCATCCTTTACAGGAAGCGGGCAAGGGATAAGGCTTTTTCCCGCACAACGGGCCGTACACTTCTCACCCGGAGTATCGAAATCCACCGCAAAGGCTATGGTGAAATCCACATCCGCCGCATTCGCATTCTCATCCGTCCGTGTAGCATACCCGCCCTTCGACACTGTAAATGCAAGACTGAACGCAGAATCCGCCACCGCAACCTGTTTCTTATCCTCTTCTTTGGTTTCCTTGACCTCCTTCACGACTTCAGGTCTTTCAGTCCTTCCTGCAATACCCAATTTCCCCTCACGCTGCGCATCAGCAACAGCCAGTGCCGTGAATTTGGAACGAATCACCGCATCTGACGGAACGACACGGGTGTCAGAACAATACATCCTGTTTGTCATTGAAAGTACAACATCCTTTGCAAATTCAAGATCCGTCAACGTTTTCCAAGATGAGAATTCCTCACAACCCGGGAGAGTGTAACGATAACGGACATATCCTTCGAATCCGTCTTTCGCATCCACCTTGCCATAATAAACACCTTCCTCACTCGTCCCGTCAAAACGGTTAGGAGAATTTACACCGTCGGACAATGGCCTTGCAGTCAACAGATGCTCATTCCCAACCTGATAGTCCTCCTCATCAGCATTCGATGACAACATACATACATATCCCTTCTGGGACGGAGACAGCATCTCGTCTATCTTATCCTGAATGTCCCTCAGCTTTGAATTGAACAAAGACATAACGGCATTACGCTTTTGTCCGCATTCACTCCTTACGGCTTGTATCTGCGGCTTGTACTCGTTCTCAAGCTGAATCTCCAACACACGCAGCTTCTCTTCAGGAACACTCTTCCGCAATTCCCCCTTCTTTGCCTCCAACTCCTCAAGCAGTGGTTTCAAAGACTGTTCCTCTTCAGCATTAAGTTCCTTCAAACGCTCCTGCAACTCATTCCGACACGATTCCATAGCCTTCAACATAGACTCAGGAACCTCCATCTTCTCCAATTCCTCACGCGACACCAACTGATATTCAACATTCATTCCCTTTGCCGCCTCTATATAAGACTGCAAAGAAGCCTTGAACGCAGGGATGTCTTCCAACCTGTTGCTGTATATCTTGAAACGCAGTTCCTCGTTCTTGGAATACGACATCCAACGGTTCAGTTCCGCAGTGTCCAACGTCCTTGCAAGACGGTAATCCACGAGAAGGAACTTCGTCCCTTCATGACTGAGAAACGACATCTCATGGACATAAAAAGGAATCGCTTCGCCTTTCTGCTCATACCAGTCGCCAAACACGCGGAGAATATCATTCGGGCGAAGATAAATCTCCGAACCGTCATACTTCTCCATTGAAGAGACAGGATAAGGCATCAAAGAACGTCTCAGCGTCAAAAGCCCCTGCTCCAAATCCTCCTTGTGTATGATACCCTGAAAAGCATCCAATTTGTTCCTTGCCATCACAGACAGTTCAGCAGGTACACCCGGACCGAAATCAACCTTCCCCTCTGCATTCAAAGGAAAACACAACGGAACATTCAAGGCTTTCGCATTCTCATTGGCAAGAGAAAGACAGAAGGAAAAATCTGCAAGGAACTTATCAGCCTCCTCGACAGTATAACTGTCCTTTGGCATCACAATGCAGTTCAACGGGTACTTCTCTCCCTTGTCAAGCATCGTTTCATACCTGTTCACAATAGCCCTGTTCTTCGGCGCACGATGCGGATTCCTGATCCAACCTTTCTTGATCCGGATTTTCTCATCATAAGTCCTCGTCTCTTTGTTGTAGACACGACCCTTGCTCTCCATAACTGGATCTCCTTTGTGATGAACTATGCGACGGTTCGCCCCTTCTCCCTCATACTCGTCCGCATCATATCTCACAATGCCGTATATGGTGTCTTCAAAATGTTTTGAAAACTCACTCTTCTGCTCTCTCGTGAAAGCGGAATACCTCTTCGGATAAGCCAACATCATCCCTTGTGCCAACGCCGTGCTGCGGGCCTTCGCATCAGTGCTGATGACATCGTTCAAAAGAACCGAAGACTGATTGTCAAGAAGATAGGAACAAGGCGCACCCGTGTCATTCGACAACTCGTCCGTCCCCCTGTTCCTCTTGACAGGCAAACCGAAGGCACAAACGAAATTCTCACCCGTTGCAGGGTTCTTCCTTACACAATCGGTCAAATCATTCGAAAGCCAGTTGAACGAATGAGTGCCCTTGCCACTCTCCACATACTGGTTGGTCGGGAAGATGAAAACAAACTCATTCGGAATACGTTCACCCTCAGTGGAGTTCAATGTCTCCCTTGTCGCCATCTCCCTTGTCAGTTCATCATCTACACCGTTCTCCCATACACAGACACTCACCTCATCCTCAGGCAATTCAAGTTGTGCAGGACGGGACGTACCCAAAAACCAGATGCCTTCAGATGCTTCCTCACGAGTCGCCGGAAGACCTCCCTCCACTCGCTCAATCCGTGCACGACGCTTCATCTTCGAACGGGAACGGTTCTCCTTCTCACGAAGACGGGCCTCCAACTCATCATCCCGCTTGCGATCCAATTCCACCTCTTCATTCAAGACAGCCCTCTCCTGCATAAGCACCAAACCCCAAAGATTCCTGCCGGAACCGTTGACATCTACGAAATTGTCCTCATTGAATCCCGAAACCGACATATTGCTTCCTTGTGGATACATATACGAATACGGGTCACGTACCGAAATATCCTGCTCACCGGTCCTGAACAACGAATTGCGGAACGTCTCACTGTATCTTGACATCAGCCGCGCCGCATTCCTCATACACCTCTCCTGAACACTGTCAGATACTTTGCATTCCTGAATCAGAGCAAATACATCAAGGATTTCATACCGACCGCTCCTGGCATCCAGTACGGACAACTCTTTCAATTTCGCATCCTTGTCCTTCATCTCAGACGACTTTATCATCAGAGCCGCACCCACACTGAGCAATGACCTGAACGAATAGTTCCCGACCGTCACACCCACATCATGACGTACATAGAGAAAATGAGAACCGTCATCCTTCGGACTCCGAGACCACTCCGTCTTTTGTGAATTGTCAAGAAGCGAACCTACATAACTCTGCTCCACATCCAACCCGGAAAGAAAAGACATCTTATCCGTCATCAGTTTAAGGGACTGTTCATTGTCAGTCTGATTGTCCATCACATGAATGCACGGCAATCCGGAACCCTCCATCAAAGAAGCACGGGAATAATACAAGTCCTTTTTCCTTGTGTCTGCACTGTCAGTAAACGCAATGCATCCGTGAGGAAGGAACTTCTTGTCAATAAGCATATCCCTTGTCAAAGTGATGACCGATTCGTCATCACCTTCCTTCAAATTGGTTGTCCAAGCCCTGACCGTTCCCAGAAATACCGGAAGCATCTGTTCCGCCTTCGGAAACATAACGACTTCAAAACGTCCGTCTTTGCCGTTATTGGCCGTGGACATCTCCTCATATGCGGCACCACGACTGTAACTCCAACTGTAAGTGTGACCCTCACGCTCCTCCACATAACGCCTGACGAACTTCGGCACACCGTAACCGTTGCCGGTTATGAAACGGACTTTCGTCTTTGAATCCTTTCCGCCTATCCCCTCAAGAATACTGTCCATCCTGCTTGAGAAGTCCGCGTATTCCGCATTGACGGTATCTTCATCCTTGTTCTGAAACCGGTACTGCTGCTCAACTTTCGCAAGACTCTTCTTTCCGTACCTGTTGACTTTGAATATCTTCTTCTGGCCTATTGAAGCCCCCGTTCCAGGAACTCGCCCTCCAATCGTATCAGAACCATCCACAAGGATATTAACAACACGGGTTTTGCTCTCACCGGATATGACAAACCTACGAAGTTCTCCGGTATCCTGATTGGACAGAGCCCTCGTTACAGTGTTTTCACCCTTCTCATTGAGTATGACAGGGTTGTTTATGTAATGGGCAAGGATATGTGCTGGAGACGGCGCATACACAGGATCGTAGATGCTTCTGCCCATGGAACTGTCTGTCGGAACAAGAGACTCCGCAACAATCGTCATATCGGCCAATGTCTCATTGGAGGAAATTTCATCCCGCATCCAGTCAAACTGAGCCTTGAGCCCGGCTATAAGCGTATTGACATCACTCCGATTGAGGGTGATGTTGCCACGATGCTGCAAATCCCTCATCAGGGACTCCCAGTCCAGCTCTCCACGCAATGCCTTCTCATAAAGATATGAAGCCTCCGCACATGAATCCACCTTCACCCGACTGTTTTTGCCGGTTCCGAACGGACAGACGAATGTCTTGAACTCAGCATCAGACTTATATCCCACCTCAATGTCTTCGCCCCTGTCAACAGTCTCAAGCCCGAGAAGATGATCCTGCTGCCTGCGGATAAACTCCCGAGCCGTCATCCGGCTCGCCGACAACTCCTTCCGAATCCAATCGAACTGCTCGGTCAACGACAACGCCAAAGACTTGTCGTACGGCACTCCGTTGGATTTTGACCACCGCCCAAGCCATTGAGGTATCTGCAACTCGCCGTTGATGCACTTGCGGTAAAGGTCATAGGCCTCGTAACTGCTGCTTACCCTTACCTTCGCATCCCTGCCGGTCCCGAACGGACAAACAAAAGTATGAGCCGGGTTGCCGTCCGACAAAGCCCTGTCATCAAGAGTCGCAACGGTCTTCTCCTGACCTTCATCCTCCTTCCGCATACGAAGAAGAGGAACCTGCTCCGTGTGTATGAACAACTGTCCCCTTGAAGCGAGTATGTCCGTAAGACAGGTGTCATCTGAAAGCCTGTAGTCCGCAATGACCTGACCTTCCCTAACCGGTTCCGCATCAATACCCTCCGCGTATCGACGGTACTGCTCCATCACCGCATCAAAGAACTCCCCGGTGGTGTTGTCACCCTCAAGAGTATTGTCTTCTCCTCTTTTAAGGGAATCATCAAGATAATAAATGTTACCTGTATATTTGAGTAACGCCTTCCCTTCCTTAGGATTGCGCAAAAGCCTCCTGACATAATACTCAACAGGATAATCGTCCTCCCTCATCACAAGCGACGGAAACTGCGGAGAGGGAAGTATCAAATCTGAATCATTATATCTGTATAACATAACTGTACCTCCTAAATTTTAGAATCGCGGTGAATAACTATACGCTACGTTTTTGCTCAATTCCTGCAATTTCTTGTTGGACTTTGCCTTCACAGGAGAACTAATTGAGTCCTGTTTGCGCTGCTCACGGTAATAAGCTGCCCAAGAGGGATAACGAACTGTCATCGCCTTATTAAATTCACATAATGATGCGGGAGTCAATGCAGAAACCGGCATCTTCACTATCTCCATACCGTTTTTGCCCTTCGTCTCACCGTAAATCATCATCCCTTGCTCGTTGTCGTATTTCAAACAACCGGACACAAAACTTATCTCAGGATCGGTACCTCCGCGCAGTTCCAAACCTTTTATAGACAAATCCTCTCTGTCTTGTGTGGACGTCAATCTCATAAAATAACGACTCAATCGGTTTTCATACAATTCACGGTCGTAAATGTCACTTGATGCGTCCTTCAACAGACTCTCCTTTGCAGGATACTTCTTCGCAATGGTGTCGGCAATAAACGCCATTGTCTCAACACTGCATCTTGAAAGCGGTACAATCCTGTTCTCCGTATCATCTTCATAAATGCCGTCCTTTTCTTTTTTCATCCTTACAGACACGTTCAGAAAATCATTCTCGCCTTTGCAGATGCCCATAACTTCAGCATCCGTAGTGTGCCCGCTATAATTAAGTACTCCCGGCAGTCCGGTATCCTTTTCCGACAAATCCAAAAGGTTCTCGTCCTCCAAAACGCAACCGATGCGATGACAAAGGTCATAACTGTATTCAAGCGTGTTCCTTGACATCACGGCAGCCTGACTGATCTTTTCCAGGTCAGAGAAATTCAAGATGTCCAAAGGTCGGAAACCTGAGCCCGCAAATACCTTTGCGTTCCTGTCATCATAAAGAAGAAATCCGATTTCATCGCGGAAGCTGTCATACTCCAACCCCCCTATGTAAAATTTTTTACCATTCATGCCGATCATCTCCACACGAAACTCAGGATTGAACATAAGAGAACCCCTTCTGACCGATTCATAAATGCTCTGCAATAATGCACTGCGATTCTTGTAAATCATAACTCAAACAATTAAGAAAGTTTCATTCCCTTACGGGACTCCTGACGCTTCTGAACCGCGTCCTTATTGCTGTTCTCAATCCCATTGTTCCGGGCATAATTGTATCTGTTGGTCTTATGATATTCCGGATTGACAGAAAGGTCATTCTTTTGAGGTACCTCGCTCCTCAGAAACGCACCAAAGCAATCCTTATATTTCGGACGGCCATACTCATCCGCATAAGTGGAGAACTTGTCCGGATAACACATCATCACAAGGTCTCGCATCTCAGTGGAAGTAATGATGCCATGCTGATACCTAAGTTTGAACAGATTGAAGTCCTGTTCTTCCAAAACCTTCGTCATTATCCGCTGTTCAGTGCCATTTCCCTTCTTGATGTTTGTAACCATCCTCACCTCTCTGTTCTTCTCGTCCACATCAATATTCACGGACTGTATCTTCTCAGCGTCTTTAAGCCATTCCTGCATATCCGGAGCATCCTCCCTCAAACCTACTCCCGCCATCGCCTGACGAAAATCAGATACATCGACTCCGTTTATCTTTACACCTGACATATCCAAATGCCCGTCAATCTCCACCGGAGTCTGACCGTATTTCTTCAAGGCGTCAAACAACAGGGAGTCGTCTATCCTCGAGTCCGACACGCCGTACTTTTCTGCAGTAGTTCTTGTCAATTCCCTATCCGGATAAGTGACAAAAGGAAGCATTTCCGGATCAAGGGGCAAAGAAAGGACATACTGCCCTTTCTGAACTTCCGGCAAGTGAGAGTCCAGAAACATCCTTGCTCCCTCCAAGGTGCCGTTACTCAAAAAATCATATACTTCAAGTGCACTGGAAAATACCATCACCAGATGGGCCCCCTTGGACATTTCCTGCATCTCCTCCTGAGTGTATATCCTTCGCTTGCCCTCATGCTCGAAGTACCTGCCGTCCGCATTCGCCGGTGACTTGACATAATCCGTCACATCCTCGATTTCACGCAAACGCTTCGGCTTCTGCTCCACCTCCTCCCTCACATACGGCAGAGTCTCCTCCGCCGACATGTAACGGGGAACCGAAACACTTCCCGCCAAGACCTTCCGCTCCATCACGTCAATGACATAATCGCAAGGCTCCAATTCCAAATCCGAAGGGAACTCTCCCAACACCTCAGACTTCGACTGATCCCCGATGCTGTCCGTCACTATTGTCTGCTGACCTACGAAACGACCTATCGACGGGTCCTTCTCGAACAACTCCTTAGCCTCGTCAAAAGAAGATGCACGAACAACATACCTGGTAGTGGTGGCCCTTGTCTCGGTGAACTCCCTGCCCACACGGGGAACGAGTTTCTTGCTCAAAAACTCCATTATCTTCCTTGATGCGGATATATGAGTCTTCCCCTGAAAGAAACAACGCAAACGGTTAATCCCATCAGCGGCAAGATATCCGCCCAAACCGACCGCAAGCAACGGATTGGTTATAGACGTAAACACATATATCGAAAACCCGACCAACGACCAGAGAGCTATTTTTGCTAACCATTTTGACATAACTCACGAAATTTTAAGATTTAAACCAGGGAATTCTCCCGTTTGAAAAACGGGAGAGCATCACATGCCGAGAGAGAAATTCTGCTTCCGCACCTTGAACGTCTTCATCCTGTTCTCGTTCTTCCTTGACTCGATTATCATTTCTGATATCTTCGGACCGAAGAGTTTTGCAAATCCTCCCCTCTGATTGTCCGGAACGGCAAAGGCATCATACTTGATCTTCTCCTTTGTCTGCTGATCCGTCCAAATCGCATCCTTCACAACACCTCCCTTGCCACAACGGTAGTTCTCAGCGTCAGCCTTCGTTGCGAATTCGACATCATAACCGTTCTTTCCGATACCGACATGGACACCGTTCTCATTCATACGGATATCTCCGACCTCCCAATGGTATTTCTCCACCTTCTCTCCATTGCGGGTGACAAGCACCGGATTGCCGTCCTTGTCCTTGTCCAGAACCTTCGCCATCTTCGTGGCGCACAGACCGCCGTTCACCATAGATACCGTGTACTTCCAATGGGTGACCTTCTTGTCGAACTTTCCGGTTTCCTTGTTGTAGGTTTCCGTGTGAGAATAACCGTCCACAGGAACGGTACTGTATCCGAACCGAATAAGGTCTTTGCCCGCTTGATTGAGAACCGGCATCCCGGATTCGTCAAGAACTTTCTTGCCGTTGGCATCAGTCTCAAACAGATTAATCTCCAAACGTCCCAAACGGCTTGCTCCTATCAGGTCCGGTATCAGACCGTCCTTCTTGAAGATAGGACGTGCAGACTCGAACACCGCCACATTGCCGGTCAAACGGGCGTTCCCGCAGATATTTACAAAACCAGCTGCGGTCTCCACCACACCGTCAAAAAGGAATGGACGCCCTTCGGCAATCTCCTTCTTCTCCTCTTCTGAAAACGAATTGAACTTTCCCGGGAACAGCCTGTCCGGAGTGACACCAACAGCCGCAAGAGCAAAACGCTGCTGAGGAGTGAACTCCACGCGCTCAACCTTACCCTCTGTCTTGTTCTCCTCCTTAACCATAGGTGCTTCCGCAACGACCTCCTGTTCATCCTGTATGGCTTCCATCATAGGACGACACGGATAAGTTGAGAAAAATACCCGGTGCTGCTCGTCTATCGGAAGTTTATTGCCGTTGGATGCATTGTACGGCCAACGGAACTTGAGCGAACAGTAAGCACTTACAGGACGACATTCAAGAGTCTCCCGCTTTACGCTGTCATACACACGCGGAGTTACAGTTATCGGAAGCGGTCTGGTAACACGGCCGTCCCTGATGTCGAAAACCGTCGACACGTCAAGGGATTCCAAATCAATCCCAAAGTTGTCCTTCAGAAAATCAAGATAACTCGGGTCAAAATCCTTCGATATCACACCGCTGATTATTTCCTTGTCCGAAAGGGATTTCTGAGCTCTGCCTGAAAGATCCTTCAGATTGGATATGTTCTTCTTTGAACGGACTTTCTCCGCCGTACCCTCTTCCTTTATCTCGGAAACTGCCACAGACTGAGTCTGTTCAACGGATGCCTTTTGAGCGGACATCTCTGACGCCGCGTCCGGCTGGCTCTGCCTTCTTTTTTTGCTGATTCCCATAACTGTATGATTTTATTGATTTTGAATTCTTCTTCTCTGTACGGCTACGCATCATCTTCACAAGAGCATCATTGAGGTCCTTGCTTCCAGCCAGATACCCTTCACCTGACTTTAATGCAGGTGTCCGGACTCCACATGCAGACGAATACTCCTTTAGCAACTCACGCATCTTCTCAAACGACTTATTCCCAGCCTTCGTTCTGATATCATTGTCGTATATCATTACGATTTCCCTCTCCAGACAAAGATTAGGAACCGCCCAACGGATGTTGTTTATTGAATTGAGAACAATCAGATCACATCCCGGAACAAATCCGTTCCCGGCACCACGTAACTCCATATACGACAATGCGTCAAACATCCCCTCCACCACAACGGCACGGCCACAATGCGGAGAGTTCATACAAGTCAGCACAGCACAGAGACCCTTGACTTCCCTTTCGTCAAGAACAGACCCTTTCCACTCCTGGAGAAACGGAACCGTAAAAGGATAAATCTCCGGCGCAACAGGCCAGAAAAACTGACTTCCGTTTACCTCGATTGCAAATGTCCGTGGATTGTATTCAATCTTCTCCATAATTCCTGTCCCCTGTCCCTTGAAGAACACCGCATTTGACGGTCTGCCACCATCAGGCAACAGGGTGGATACAAATGATGATGTCCCGCCCTTGAACCCCTTATGCACGGAAGTTTCCGGAGTGCGGAACACAAGCCCCCCTATGTCGTTGTAAAATCCCACGGCATCGCGGATGCCGTCATCTCGAACAGGATTCCCGGTACCGTCAAGAACAGGAAGCCCGGATATGCCGTCAGCCAGCACCTTACCCTTCAACGAGTCGGTTTCAAAAACAGCGTAAACACATGTTGATGCGATATTGGCGTCGCTGATACAGCGACCGCGCCAATAATCCTTCAGAAATCCCGGGGTCGTGCCAGACAGAATGGGAGAAACAGACAAGACACGAAGAGAACTCTCCCTGTCTGCCTGCGGCTTTCGAACAACTTTCAATCCACGGGAAGGTATTGCCCGATGATATTCCTCCCTCTCCATCCCACGGTATGCCGTACGCCCAAGAATTATGCGGGACAAGTCGTCAATGGCCTCCGGAAATGCGAGCTCGGAATGGAGCGCACGATAAAGGGCGATGTTGTCATATACCTCCCCTGTGGAAAAATCCTTGCCTTTCCATATGCCTCCATGACCTATGAAACAGGAATAGGAAGGATTCCTGTCCTCCCTGAAAGGCGAAGACATCGCACCACGCTCCTTCACCTTCATTGAAGGAAAGAGACGGCGTAACAATTCCGTCTGGGGAAACGCCCGGATCTCAGATATTACCGAAGTGTCGAGAACTTTCATCGGACTGGAAAGCATAGTTCAAGCCTAAAAACAAGACTGCCTTCGTAAAGTCCGTAATATAGAATTCATAAGAACCAGAATGGTTCAACGGCAAAGATAATAAAAAGAAAGGAAACCACAAAGGTCTCCTTTCTTTTGTTGTGATATTCGCACGATTTACGGAACAAAAACATCAAAGTCTCTCAAATGTCCAAACAAGTTTACGATTAAGCATCTCCGCCAATCTATAGAGTTTAGATATCCGAATGTCATCATCATTCAACCATTTGAGAAGCATCCTCGCATCAATCTCACACTTGGTGCACAATTCATACACACCCATACCCTCTTCCAAAAGGGCTTTCGCAACAAAGGACAAAAGATGAGACTCTTCGGAATACTTCTGCAAAAACGGGAAAGTGTTCCTTATCTGCCGGCTCCTCCCCTTCATCTGAACACTCTCCGGTATGAGTTCAAGACCTTTAATACTGCAGTTCTCCTGTTGAATTGACTCGCTACTTTTTTCAGTGCATTTCTCAAAAGAAGGGATAATCTTGAATCCTTCAGGAGCAAGCAACTTCTCAATAACAGAAAGCCGGCAGTCATCAACTCGCAACCACCAATTGATGTTCTGAGAAAGATATCCCGCTTTCATCGCCATACCCCTCCAAGTCAAACCCATTTTCTTTGTGAACAAATACAGGAAATACAAGCGGGATTCAGATGGATTCTCTCTGCAATCATTTACACTTTCATATTTCATTTGTTTTGACTCAGAATTATCTGATAAAACCGAATCCTCACTATGATTTCTCATAACTATTTTGAGTTAAAATTTAATAAACTTTCTTGAAAATAAAACAAAATCCTTCTATTTGACTGCGAATGTAAAGGATTTTTTGGACTATTACAAATTTTTTAAAAATAACAGAGAAAATTTCATTTCCAATTGAATTTTCCCTTGCAATCAATCCAAAATCCCCCTTAGTAACCCCGTCTTGGCAAATATGCAAAGACGGGGTTGACCTTTACTTATACAGGGCAGAAGCCCCGCATAAACTAATTATAAAATCTATTTTGAACTGTAAAAACCTTGATACGATATGTAAAATATATTATCTTTGCCGTGTAAAATGAAACGGTGCAACTCAGACAATTCAATATATACCTTCCGGATGCTTTGTCCCGGAAAGGTTATTCTTCTGCAAAACTCACTTTTTTAATTAATGATATGATACGTAAAAAACTTTTCATCACTGCGGCCGCCTTTGCAGCAATCGTCGGTTGCAACAAAACCGAAATCCTCCAACCGGAGGACTACAAGTACACACTTGAACCCAATGAAATCGCTTTCCGCGCCTCTTCTGTAGGTACAAAAGCATTCACTGAAGCCACAACCACTTCCCTACAATCTGGCTGGAATTGTCTTGCCCTAATGTCAGACGGGATAGAAATGTTCAATAACACCCTTTCCTACCAGTCCGGCATTTACCGTGTCTCAGGAAAGACATACTATTATCCACTCGGCAAAACGATGGAATTCTACGGATGTTATCCTACATCCCTGAATATCGATGCCGGCACGAAATCCATCGAATATGCTCAGAACCCTGACACCGACCTTATCGTGGCAAAGAAAACAGGCCTTTCTGCACAGTCTGATGCAGTATCCATGGAATTCTCGCATGCCCTCTCCCAAGTTGACATGAAGGTCAAGGGCAGTGACACCAATGCTGATTATTTCCTTAAGAACCTCTATCTGCTAACCCCTGCCGACGGAACTTATGCATTCACAGACAACGGATGGACTTCTCTCGGAACCGCAACTGAATATTCTTACTACACCAATGCAGGTGCCATAGTATCCACCTCAGTATATCAGGCGTTCGGCAGCTCTATGAGTTTCATTCCAGGACCGGCAAAACTTCGTGCCGTTTGGGAATGCAGGAACAAAAATGAAGACACCGTCATCGGCTCATACGATGTAACCGTTGATGTCAACCTTCAGCAGGGTGTGCACTCAACCTTGAACCTCACACTCCCAAATAGCGATGCTAAGGAAATCAAACTGTCAGTGAACGTACAGGCATGGAATACAGAAAGCACGGATATTGAAATCGTAGAGCCGACAATACAATTTGATTATAAATCAAACTATTTTACTGGAGAAATCTCTCTCGATGAAGACTATGACGGGATGTCAATTTATTCTTATATAGAATATACTGACGGCACAAAAGAACCTTCGCCATGGACAACCGAATTCTCTACTGATGGAGGAACAACATTCACATCTACAAAACCTAACTGGCTTCTCCTCTCAATAACATCAGGCATAGGAGGTGAAGATGGAGAATATATGACTTTCGGCACAGGTCCACTTTCTACGGTAAGTGTGGAGACTCTAAATGGACATGACAATGTATGGATCACTTCAAACTCAGCCCTTACATCAGCATCTATAAAGGGAACTTCAAGCGCTCCATTTGACCTTTCAATGTGTGATTACAAGGGACAGACTACAGCAACAAAAAACACTGCAAACTGTTATATTGTTTCGGCTCCAGGATACTACAAAATCCCTCTCGTCTACGGCAATGCCATAAAAAATAGCACTACAAATACAGAAGCATTCTATACAAGCATTGCAAGTGACTTCGAAGACTCCTACGGAATGTCCTTCACAGCATCGTCAAGCCCTTACATAAAAGACCATGCATCTGCAAAAGGTAAGACAATAGCCTCCGCTTCTATACTATGGAACGACTCCACATGCGGAATAGACAATATAACCGTAACAAGCGATGAACTTTCATTCCATATCGCAGAAGGGACAATAGCACCCGCAAACATACTTCTTGGAGTAAAGGATTCAGACGGAAAGATTCTTTGGTCTTATCATATATGGGTAACCGGACTCGATCTTACTCCGAAATCCATAACTAACACCGAAGGTAAAACTTTCAAAGTAATGCCTTACAATCTTGGTTGGAACGGATGGAACTTCGATGGAGTCACAAGAACAGAATACGAATCCCGCGAATGTATCATCCGCTTCAAATCAGGAAATGCATACAAAGATTTCAAATTCTGGAATTCAAATGTGACATACACAGACGGAACAATGGAACAAACAGCACCATATTACCAGTGGGGCAGAAAAGATCCGTTCATAGCTTCTGAAACACCTGGAACAAACGTAATCTTTTCAAAAGTAACAACTTCCGCTTCGGTTTTGCAGGCTCAATACCTTGCCCACCAGAATCCACAGAACTTCTACTATTGCACCAACTCATACTCTTGGACGACTGACAAGTACACTTACTTCTGGGATTCAAAAATGAACGGATATTCCATCGACCAGAAAGTCACTAAAACAATTTATGACCCTACTCCTGCAGGATGGAATATTCCTCAATATAACACCTTTACAAACTTCGATTTCTGGCATACTAACGAGAATTTCGAAGGAAGAATGGATAACGGCTGGTATATTAAAACCGATGACGGAAACGAAATATACTTCCCATTATCCGGGTACCGCTACTCCAGATCCGGCTCAGTCGGCAACGTTGGTGTCAGCGGCTACTGTTGGTTGAGTGCTCCTTACAGCGAGAACTACGGTCATCGGCTGACCCTGGACGTGTACGGTCTCAACCCGCAGAACTACAACAACCGTTGCTTCGGCTTCTCCGTGCGGCCTCTCCTCACAGAATAATATTTTCCTATACTTTATTTCCGGCCCGTGCTATTTCGGAAGCACGGGCCACGAATTTTCCGAAACAAAAATTTTTGCGATGACAACGAAAGACATTATAGACTACGAGGATAGCAACAAAAACACTATCCGCATCTACAAGGAAGGCCTTTTCGGGAAGGCATACGAAAGAAGTGCATTCCTTTTGTGCAGAATGAAACCACTAAAACCAACTATCAAGTTCATCAAAAAGGTTAACCGCTCTGTTATCAGTGTAGGACTGCCTTTCGATAAAGCATTAGAATTGATCCGCAGTGAGGAAACAGAAATTCATGAGAAAATCGCAACATACAAAACAATACAAATCAATGAGCAGGAATACTCCGACTGGAGAAATAGCCTGTTAGTTGCAACCCCGAAAGAAGCAATTGAAAAACCTTGCGAAGATTTCCAAATTTTCTCGATGATTCAGCATTTCGACTTGCTGAACAGTACACCTATGGACTGCTTCAATTTCGTCAAGAAACTGAAATTTGACGTTTCGAAAGTTCTAACAATCAAATAATTTATCTTTGAGGATAGCCCCGATGTGCCTCTCACTTTGTGGCTGTCCTCATTTTTTTCGTAAGATGAGACGAGTAAATGTTTACTACGATGCAATCAAGTTCCTTCAGTCACTGGACATCAATACATCCAAATGTCCACGGTGGCTGGTATATGAACGGTTAAATACAATGAAGGCTCAAGTCACTGATATAGTGGCAATGATTGTGGAAGGAACCTGTAACAATGAACTCCTTCCTCAAAACATCCTCAATTCCCTCAAACTCATTGAAATAATGAAATTCCAACTCCGTGGATACAAGGACTGCAACTATCTGACATCAAAAGGATATTCCGAAATCTCACGACGCTTGGAATCCGTCAGACGACAACTCAAAGGTTGGGGAATATCTATTGGACTACAAGAAGAAGACTTCATCCGCAGTTTCAACATATACGACTCTCATGATAATGTAACTTTCTAACTCAAGGTGCCAATGGAACCGGCAGGCAGTATTCCCACGGTCACGCCCGACAGGAAGAGTCCAAAATTTGATTCAGATCTCCCGCCCCAAGATGTCTCCCACAGGCAATATCCTTCCAAAAGAAGGGTTCAGCAAACGGTATCGTATCAAGACGAATCCGTTTGTGAGTATAAGAGTGGAGGTCTCAAATCCGGATACCGCAACTCCAGCTCCGGCTCAGTCAACAACGTTGGTGACAACGGCAACTGTTGGTTGAGTGCTCCAAACAGCGAGAACAACGGTCATCAACTGAACCTGAACATGAACGGTCTCAACCTGCATAGCTACTGCAACCGTAGCTACGGCTACTCCGTGCGGCCTGTCCTCGCAGAATAACTTTCACCTCTACTTTATTCCCAGTCCGTGCTATTTCGGAAGCACGGGCCACGAATTTTCAAACCAAAAATTTTTTGCGACAAATTGACTACTCCCACCACAAATAGTGGGGGTAGTCAGTTGTTTAAAGACCTAACCAAGTTGCAGAAAGAGCATTCTGCAGGAAACCAACACACAAAATTGTGTACCATTTTGGTACATAGAAATTTCTTGCTATCTTTGCAAAAAAAAGAATATGTTTGTTATTAGCAGTCGAGAATTCAGGGCAAACCAAAAAAAGTATTTTGACCTTGCCCATACAAATGATGTGATAATCAAATCACGTAATCACGGCAGTTACCGTCTTGTCCCAATCCGAGAAAATGACGCAATTTTTGATGAAAAAGCACTCGATGAAAAAATCCGACAAAGCATCAAAGATTACGAAAATGGAAATGTGTTTCGGATGAAGGAAGATGAGAGTGTCAGCGATTTTGTAGACAGACTTATCACAGCTGAATAAAGGTAGGGTTCCAAGCACAAATTATTATGTATACTCTAATCTTTTCCAACAGAGCAAAAGAAGACCTGGAAATCCTATCAAAGAAAGCACCTAACGCAATTCCAAAATTGAAAAAACTTCTCGAGGAGTTGCGCGTACATCCACAAAGCGGGACCGGACAAGTTGAACAACTCAAGGGATACGACGGAACCGTTTTCTCCAGAAGACTTACAAAAGAACATCGACTCGTCTACAGAATTCTTCACGAACGGATTGAGGTTCTGATTATCTCTGCATACGGGCATTACAAGTAACTCTTCCCTTCCCGCAAATCCCTTGCTTTTCCCCTTGATTTTCCTATCTTTGTCCCACCCCAATGGCGGTGCCGGAATGCAGTCGCAATCCGCCATCCGCCGCCACACCTGTCAAAGGACGGGAGGTTCCCGTCCATTCAATTGACAAATAAAATTTTTTGAATATGAAAAAGTTTATATTCCTTCTCACCCTCCTGGCCCTGACACCGGCCGTGTTTTTGTCGTGTGAGAAAGTTGACGTTGACACTTCTAAAGGGTATGTGGATTTCTTTGCGGAAGACACTCCACAGAGCCTCATTGTCCAAATGCAGGGAGAATTCACTATCGAACAGGTAACTAAAACTTCGACCTCATATACCGTGACTTTCCACAATCCTTCTCATTTCGTTTCCAAAACAGGGAAAGTCTATCCTGAAGGAATACGGACACTGACTGTGGCCAAGCAACAAGTTACAACCTATCAGGAAACGGCAAACAGTGTTGTGTTCAAGTTCAAACCTTACCATAGAGCCGAACTGTATTACTACAATAAACAGAACCCAATTAATCCTTCAAGATTGACAATATCCTATGACAATGAAAAAGCATATCGTATCAAAGATTACAACGGAACAGTTGATATACCTTTTGTAATTACAGAAAACACGACAGAAACGGAACTTAAATTGTTCCTTCCGTCCGAAAGTAAAGTAACTGCCGAACTGATAATCAATCCAGATAAGCAATCAGGTGTTGTGAGACTTTCTCCCAATTACGAATGGGATTTTGATGAATATATTTCATTTGAAATCGGAACGGAAGCCGTCACAGACACCATAACGGTTCAGGTTATAAGAAAAGTTAAACCTCTCTTTCTTGACAACAACAGTAACGAAATTACTCTTGAACTGGACGATATAGCAAGAACCTGGTGGGTGAACCTGACATACAACAAAAACATCACACTCACATCAACCATCAAACCAGAAGACGAAGACTATACGGCTCAAGTTACAAACGGCAATGACTGGATAACATTAGGTGAATTCCAATACCGTCAGAACCAATACCCTCTGATGAGTAAGAAGGGTGCTACATTGTTTCTCAATTTCAAACACTTCATTGGAAGCGGGACAAGAACAGGAACGGTCATTGTCAAAAGAAAAGGTTGTGATGAAGAATTGAAAGTCAATGTCATCCAAAGCGGTTCAGAGAACCCGGGTTCCATAAGGGGCGCTCTTATGGCTCTCTATAACCAGTGCGGTGGCTCAGAATGGAAACTTCAGGAAAATTGGGGAAGTGACCTTGATGTCGAAGAATGGTGCGGAATCAGTTTCACAACATTATCAGTAAACGAAGAGTACCGCACTGAATCCGGATATATGGCAAAGAAATTAAAAGCCTATGGTCCTCCGGAACTGACTGCACTTTCTTTCAACTTTTGGACAGAAGGATACTGGAATGTAATCACCGGTAAGATTCCTGATGAATTCTGGAACATCAAATGCGGATTTCGACTGTTTACCGTATGCTTTGTAGAGAACGCAGATATAAATAAGGTTCCACCTTCAATGTGGACTCCAAAATTAAGGACGATAGAGTTAGATTGTATGGCTAACGGGCAACCTGCATATCTGTGTACCGACCTTTCAAACATATCAAAAGCAATTAATGCGGAAACGATAACCCTTCACGGAAAGAATTTCTCAGGACAACTGCCCGATGATATCGGAAAGATGAAAAGGCTCAAGAAACTTGAAATCAATGCTCTGGACCTGAAAACCTGTACTCCAATCGAAATCGGACCTTGTCCTGCATCAATAGTTGAATGTGAGTCTCTTGAATATCTCTATCTGGCTGCAATAACGAACACAATTCCAGATGAAATCATTTATCTCCCTAACATCAAATGTTGTGAATATATCAATAAAGAATTAGGTTACTTCTGTCTCATTGACCGATAAAAACATACACCTTACCCCTCAAAAGCCGACTGCCCCGAATTCGTGACAGTCGGCTTTTTTTGTTCCAAAATGGGGAGAGGGAACACCCAGTTCCCTGAATGCCCCCTCTCCAATCAAGTTATGCAAAAACTCGTTATCGATAATAAAAGAAACGCCTTTTTTGTCCAGAGCCACTACTTCTATCAGAAAATACACGAATATCCAAAGGATGTTCCAAACCATCATAATCATGAATATACGAAGTATGAGTATAGATTCCTTCCAATTCTACATAACAATCACCCCCTACAACAGGTCTGATTGCTATGTTTATTGGATAACTCCAGACACAAGCCGGTCTATAATAAGTGTTAGCAGAGGTCGCATACCAACCATAACAATCCAAGAACATTTGTGAGTGAACCTTTTCGTTAAATGCCTCCATTATGATTCCTGAAACATCGTCTTTGAGCAAATCAACTTTCTTGGTGAAAGTCCATTGAAATCTATTGTAAACAGGATCTCTTTTGGTGCCGTTGGGACTGGTGTCACAACCTCCCATACCAGAAATTTCGATATATGCCTCCAAACTGGTCACACCTGGAATATTAGTTCTTTTCAAAACAAGAAGCGGATTATTGTTCTCATCCTTGTCAATAGAGACAATCATAGGAATCCCCGTCATCTTATTCTTATTTGTAAATGAATAAGAAGAAGTTGAAAAAGGAAGTCGTAAAGGAATAATATTTTCACTGATAGTATACAACGTTTTCTTCAAATCTTCAGATGCAGTTGCAGGAATATCTTCAATCAAAAACATTCCTTGATAGTTCAAACCAACATCGCTCGTGGAACCTTCACTACCTATTTCATCATAACCATTCCAACCTGAGTCACCCTGTGGAGAATATCCATTATAAAACCAATCAGCACGTTCTGAAGTGTATGACAAATCACTTTTCAAAATTATATAGTTCTTATGATTAGACTCTATAAAACTGTTATAGAATTCAATATCAATAATGGTATATGAGATTATACGGCTTGTGTTGTATAATAATGGCGTAGTATTGGCTACTTTCACAGCATAATATCTATCCATTGCATTCTCTAACGCGTTATCAGACATATAATATGAATGATATGGTTCCAAATACAACCAACTATTGTTATCAAAGAAATCATAATCAGTCCAAACTTCCTGTGGGTCATTAGACGAAGGATGATAATTCACATGAAAAGTATTAACCGCTGTTGCATTAGTACCAATCACTCTTTCATCTGGAAGAGTATAATATTCACCGTAACGCCTTGATGGATCCTCTATACCCGCCACATAATTTTTTTCAGTCAGAATTCTATCTGAAGCCATATTGCTATCAGGAACTTTTGCCATAACGAATGTACAACCTTTCAGATAGAATTCAAAATTGCTTGGATTATCAATCTGTAGAGCATAATTTGAACCATTATACATATTATCGTAATATACATTGTCTATCATTGAAATCGACATTGGCTCAGGGTAAATATAATTCAAGGTCTGGTATCCATACAAATAACCATAACAGTCTTCTCCGTATTCGTATTCAAATTCAGCCTCCAAATCAACTGTCTTATCATCCGAACCATTATACTGATATTCAATAGTCTGAGGTACACCAGCCTTAAACGCAATATCCGATACTACACTATCTTCCAATCCGTTCTTACGTATAACGAACCCTTCACTTCCCGCTGATGAACTGAATGTCAACGATCCATCGAAATTAGTAACCACCTGAGCTGTTCCGGTTTCACCGGAATACAATGATTGTTTTGCATTGGAGAACGTAATAGTTCTATCCTCTTCCACTGTCAAATCAATGTCATTCACACCGGTTATATTCATCTTCTTAAGCACCGGAGTTGGTTCATCATCCTCTGCAGACCACTTAGTGTCCGTATATGTCACAGTAAGTTTACAAGTATTATGAATTGTCGCCTTCCCTTCCTTCCCGGCAGTAACTTCTATCTGATAGTAGAAATTATTTGAAAGTGAGCCTTTACCTTTCACAATAGGCTTACTATAAGAAGTATTCCCTTCCTCTAATGCTGCTGTAGTAGGCGACTCCAAAGCAGTGATTGTGGCCTGTGTCCCGTCCGAAAGCGTCACCTTCGGAAATAGCATCTTCGTCTGTACAGGGACAGTCATCCGCATCTGCATGGTCTCTACACTTGAACTTGAGGCCGAAGGGGTAGGAGTAATAATCACTGCCGGAGCATACTTCAAAGCCTTTACATCCGCTGTGGCCGTCTTTACTCCATCCCATGATGTCGCGGTCAGAGTTCCTTCCACATCCGCATCCAATTCCTTTGTCTGACGCAATACATAACCGTCTATAACGACACCCGCGTCAACAAGGTTCTGTGACAATGAGTATTTGCAATACTTGTTGTATCGCACTCCTTTCGAATACACCGTAAACACGCCTCCCACTTCGTTCGACACCTGTATTGGATTTGGTGTGATAGCCAGTTCCCTCTGGTCCATAGACGGATCATAATTCCTGTCAGCTGACCAGTCCCCTTTCAACACCGACGAATCATCCTTGAGAGACAACGCAAAACGGGTGGATGTGTTTCTCTGCACATCCAGATTGTTCGTGGCATTCTGGCCAAGGTATGCACGATAGTGATTCTCCGTCTGCAACTGACCACTCCCCTCCGTGTAAACACCTGTCAACTCAAGATAAGTGGACAACGATGCCAAAGGCTCGCCAATAGTCTCAGCGTTTTTGTTTTTCGGATTGGTGTTCCCTTCCAATGATGCAGGAACACCCTGCATATTCTCAGGAACATAGAAATAGGCATACATGCTGCCGTCGTTGGAGTTCAAAGCCTCCAAATCAATCTGCGAGGTCATCTCTCCAGTCATCACATCTTCGACATTCACAGCCTTTGATGTCCCGAAAGGATACACCTTGCTGTTGCACTGACGAACCGCAAGGCTTGTCACCTCAAAACTACCATATTTCAAGTTCGTGGTAAGCGAAAAGAGAACTCTGGCAACCAGACGGTCGAACTTCAACTTGAACTTCGGATTGGAACTGTCTATTGTAGTGAGTTCGGTCTTTGCAACCTTCGGAAAGCCCTTCTCCCAATACTGGACAAGATTCGTTTCTACAGAAGGCATTTCCAGCACAAGATCGGCCATCTTACTCACATCATCACCGGTGCTGACAAATCCACTCAAGTCGCCGGCATTGGCAACCGCCCAGAAAGTATATTCCTCGTCCTTGATACCGGATATGGATTTCACATAGATTCCCCCACCGTTACCCTCAGGGAATATCTGATAGTATGTGGCAACAAGTTTGTTGCCGGAATCAAACTGGAAGACAGTAACATCACTGTACTTCCCTTCCAACGCCTCCAGCTTCTGAAGGCCTTCCTCATAAGAGGATGATGAAGAGTTTTCAGAAATAACGGACTTCGTTGTGACATTCACAAATCCGTCCGTTTCAGAAACAGGCAGGTCAAGGGTTACAGTATTGCCGCCACCAACCGGGCCAACAGAATCCACGGGATTCGGCTCCATCAAGTCTTTCCGGCATCCTGTAAGAGACAGAACGGCACATGCTATCGCAAGTGCTGAACTGAAAAATGTAAATTGTTTTTGCATAATACTGAATATTTCAATTACTTCCAGCAAAGTTACAATAAATTACATATACCACAAAGCAAAATACATATCAAATAAAATAATCACCTGCAATTCCAACGATTTGTAAAAGAAATGACATTCCACCTTCAGGAGAGAAAAAACGGAGGACTTTATCAACTAACAGACACTCAAACTTGCACTATTTCATCTTTCCTTTTCTGAGGAAAAAGCAGGAAACAGAAATTTTCACGAGAATTTAAAATTTGGAAATTTTTGCAGAAAATATTGTCAGACTTTTTCGGCGCGATTCTCATGCATTATGCTTTACAAAATAACTATTTTGTAAAATAACACGAAAATTCCAGCATTTACATTTTTCCTCCCTTCAAAACTCAGTTTTCACCCTAAAATTGTGCCTGTATAAATTTATACTATGTTATATGTAAGTGTTGGGATTATCTATACAACGAAAAGAAACACTATGTATGAATAGTGTTAAATGTTTGACATATTAAAATTTAATATTTATCTTTGTGGTGTTGAATAGATATATATGTTTATATGATTGTTTACTCAACGTATTGTAATAATACATTATTTTAATATATGTAAATTAAATATTGTTCAAAATGCAAAATTCTAACAAACAAAGAAAAGTGATCTCCTTTCCGGCAGATGTTTTCGAACTCCTTCAGACTGTCCAATCAGGATATCATATGGTTCATAAAAAAGCCATCACTTATCCCGAACTTGTAAAACTCCTGATAGAAAAAGGTCTTCAAACTGCCGACCCAAAAGTTTATAAGATTCTCCAACTTCTCAATCAAGCTGAAGAAGACGAAGACCGCGAAACGCAAGAACCTCAAGACCAAACGAACATGGCCGATGAATGATAAGAGTCACACAAATGGGAAAGAAACAGAAAAAACTTACGGGACATCCCGCAGCCGATGCTCTTGACTGGGATGAAGCGATGTCTCTTGTAGATAGCCTCTTTGAAGACGGCCGTTACAGGGATTCCCTTCTTGTTGCGTCAGGATGTATGCTCGGACTTCGAATATCCGACCTCCTGACACTCACCTGGGACGACCTATCCGACAAGGAAACTCTGGCACTCTATGAAAAGAAAACAGGCAAGAAAAGACTTCTCCGTGTAAATCCCAAACTCTCTGAACACGCATCCAAGTGCAAAGAAATGCTGGATATCAATGACGGTACGGAATACGTGTTCTGCGGCAGAACCTACGGCCCACACACAGCAATCACACGACAACGGGCCTGCCAAATCCTTGCACAATGCAAAAAGGATTACCATATCAAATCCGCCAAGGTCTTCTCGACACATTCTCTCCGTAAGACCTTCGGACGTAGAGTATGGTTCATGGAATGCGAAAAAGGCAGGGGAGAACAAGCACTGCTACTTCTACAAGATGTATTCGGACATTCCTCAATCCAAATCACCAAACGCTATCTCGGTATCAGACAAGATGAAATCCTATCTGTCTATGACTCGATATTTTGAACTCCTTGTTACAGGTTTTATACTTTCCGTACTGCCTTCCTACGCTCAGGTGACTTCCTTCAATGAGAACGGTGGGGGAGTGGTGTCATCTCTTGATGAAAACGAAGGAGAAGATGGTATCGTACAAGATTGGAAGACTACACTTTCGGAATTCGGACAAGTGGTAACGGAATCATCAGAAGAAGAATTCAAAAAAACAACAGAACATACGGAAAGAAAATTCAACCTTGTCTCTTTCGCCGGAAAGGAATTCAACCTCCCTACAATGATTGACGACAACGGCATAGACCTGTTTCTTCTCACAAATGAAGGAATGGCCATATACACCGCAATCAACCCACCTGCCTTCTTTCAGGATATAGATGATGATGTAGCCAAATGGATAAGGTTCTACGGCTATGACAAAAGAAAATACACAACAACTCTTTTCAAAAGATACGATGCAATCAAAACAAAATTATTGACGGCATTCCGAAAATACGGCGTTCCTGATGAGCTGTCCTTACTTTGTCTGATTGAATCTGCATGTACATCCAACGCTCTTTCTCCGGTTGGAGCAGCAGGAATGTGGCAGATAATGCCCGCTACTGCACAACTTTACGGATTAAAAGTTACACCCTCCGTTGATGAAAGATATGATATCAAACTTTCCACTTACGTTGCAGCAAGATACCTCAAAGATGCTTATCTGAAGACAGGCTCCTGGACACTGGCCGCAGCTTCATACAACTGCGGACAAGGAAAAACAATCTCAATAATGAAAAAAAATAAGGGAGGGGACTGGGATGCAATGAAACGGTGCTTTCCATCAGAAACCCAACAATATGTCCCCGCCCTTATAGCAGTCTGGTATGTATATACGTTCCGTAAGGAACTTAATCTGTGAACGCTACAAATATACCGCAAATAGTTTTACAAGCGTCCAGTCGTTAACCCTAAGTATGATTTCACATCTGGCGTAGTCTATTGTGATATTGACATCGTTCAGGCTTTCCGCCTGCCAGTCATATCCCATCTCATCAACAAGATATTTGCCAATATCAAATGTGTTGTAATACTCGTAAGAGGACGGTATGTTTCCATCAACCGGAACGGGTGATTCAGAACCGTAAATCTCAAGAGCAAGAGCCTTGTCTGCCTGACGAGGAAGATTGAACTGAAACTTTCCGTTGTCAGCATTGGAAGGAACATAACTGAATTCTCCCTCTATCGGAGAAAAATCCCTTATGTCCATCCCCTTTGAATTGCCTGTGACACGAATAGCATATGTTCCTCTCATAGATTCATCCGATTTCAAGTCAACAGTAACATGACAATAATGCTTGTGAATCCTCCCGAATACCTTCGCCCGTTCTCCTTCAGCCAGCACCTTATCGGAAAAAGCATACAGAGGATCAGCATCCTTGCCAAAGGGAACAAGCAGACTGTACTTGTCTTTCAACATCATCTGTGACACGCCTCCCATACCGCATATATTTGCCATCCCTTTCGGAATACCAACTTCAGCGTTATCAGTAATCAGCTGCTCCATCATATACTCCTTGCGGAAGACCTCATTGTCATTCTCAAAGACACAGAGCCTCAATGCTTTATCGTATCCGTTGGGATCGAATCCGGAATGAGCAAAATACAGATAGCATGGACATCCGTCCCTACTCTCCTTGATACAGGATTGTCCCAAGAACAATACAGACAAAATCAAAGTAAATATAACGCACCGTCTCATAAAATTACATTTCAATTGTTCTGTCACTATCTCCCCATTCTTCAACAGAAACCGAATATTCAATCAATGTTCTGCTTATGGTGCTGTCAGGATGACTCGCACCCAGACCGAGAAGAATTGCATTCTCAATGACATATTCGTGTCCGGATTTCGTAACGGAGAAAGTTAAAGGATAATAATAGGTAATCCCCGACACTTCCAACTCCACTACAAGTCGAGTGTTTCTTGCATCCCAAACCGGCACATTATCGTAAGTATGGTCGTTGTCAACTGTGTTTGGAAATCCGTAAAGACACATATCCAAAGACACCGGGGCTGATGAAGACACAAGCACATCAAAATCCTTTTCAAGAAGGACAGACACCTCAGAACTCTCAACTACACCTTTGTTGAACCATATTCCGTCATTCACCGGAGAATCGACAGAATACAAACTGTTTCCCGGCACATTAATAAGAAACACTCTACTCAGACGCACTCCAGATAAGGCATCATTAAAAAATGCAACCGTGACATTGTTCAAGGTAAACTTGCAACATAAACGGACGAGGTTCAAAACAACACTCCTTGAAACCGTAAATGTCTTTTCGGCTTCGCCTTCCATTATGATTGCATCAGTATTGTCGGCCAGTGACATTTTCTTCTTCTTGAAATCCTGAAGGTCATTCACCTGCTCAAATGTTCCCTCCGGAGCATTTGCAACAGCACAGCAAAGCATTTCGATATTCCTCATAATGGAAAGGGTAACTGAATTACCTTCAGAGTGACCATAGGCTTCCAGCCTTCCCGTTTTCTTTCGAAAGACCAACACATCCACTGAATGAATTTCCGCATCGTTCTCGATTGCCTTCGTATCCGGTTTGTAGAATTCAAATTCCACTGCCACAAAGGGATTCTCAGGTTTTTCTTTCTCAGGTGAAAGGTTTATATCATCCGTTATGGAACAAGCCATCAGAAGAGGAATAAAACACAATATTTCAAAAATTCTCCGCATCTGTTATTCCTCCATAATTATATCCTTGGCATTTTCATCCCAAGGGTTAACGGTAACTGTAAAAACAATCTCCTTTGCCTGTTCGTTGGGAAGTACAAGATTAATGATGTTTCTCTTTCCCTGTTCCATAACAATCGCATCTGCACTATTCAAATCCGGAGTGCTCCTCGAATAGGTTGCAGTTTTGACGCCGTTTTGAAAAGTCTCCCATTCGCAACAGACCTGAATAACTGTCGGGATGCAGGAATATGATTCATCCAGAGACAATTTCGTGTTAGTTGGAACTGCAATTTCAGATGAAATGAAAGACAATTCAGCAGTTTCGGCATCAGGAGTCCAAACACCATCAAAATTGCAGGTTCCTTTCTTTCTGCATAATACTGTCAAGGATTTGAGAATATAATCTGCATTTGTATCCGAACCGATGACAGTGAATTTGATCTGAGACAGCATATGCTTGAAAGTGAGTCCAACAACAGAAGGATTCATTGCTACATTCTTACGGGATGCCAGAACCAGATCCTCATCAAAACCCAAAGGACTATCGTATTGAACACAAGGAGAACCGTCAATGAAAACAATTTGTCTTTCGAGAGGGTAAACGGCATAAAAGGATATTACATCCTCCATAGGATAGTAATAGTCCGTGCTTGTTCTGTAAATACCGTCTTCATCCTTGATTGCTTTCTCGTTAAAGAACACCATACCTTCGGACATTACTCCGGCTACATTAAAGCCGTTGGCCGCAATCTCAGATACGGTAGTTTCCTGAACCGCCTTTGAAACCGCAATACCTTCCAAACCGAAAGCAATTCTAACATCTTTATCTATTTCAACCGGAACAACTTCTTCTTTCTTACACGAAAGGAGAAGTGAACCGGTTAAGATAAAAAGATATATTATTGGACAAAAACGCATAAGAGTAAAACTAAAGTTGAACAGTTACATCAACTGATGACCACGCGGCGATGGAAACGGTCATCTGTACTGCCGTTGCATCATCAGCGGAAATGGAAGCATTAATATTATTGATTTTTCCCTGAGTAAGTGCAACATTGGCCGTAGAAGAATATGCTTTTGTGAAATCACCTTTTGTAAGTGTGTAGTTCAACGTCAAAGCATAAGTGCCTGGCACCAGATACAAATCATTGACAGAAGTTGAAACATTTGAGCTGTTGCTGAATGTGGCAAATGATTGTGAACTTGCGGCACCTCTGGAAGTCCAAGACTTTGTTTTCAGGTTATAAGTTCCACCCACCGGTGCAGAAAGAGAACAGGAAACATTTGAAATGCTGTATCCGGACTTTGCTGTGGCTTTAATAGTACCTAACCTGCAATAGATATGGTCAAAATTCAAAGTGATGCTTTTTCCGAAATCTGATGCCGAATATGCTTTGTACGCCACAATTGCATCCGTTCCGTTGCTGGAAGGAGAAACTGTAGTTCCGGATGTAGCATATGTAAGAGGCAAATTGGACGCATAAAACGAATATTTGCTGTCTGTGGCAGGCCAGTATTTATTCGTTACATAGTTATTCCCGGATTTGGTCGCAGTCAGAGACCATTTCTGTTGTGCAGTAGAAGAAGCATCTTCACATACCACATTGAAACTCGTTAAAGAAGTCACTTCTGTTGCTTTTGTAGTGACATCCAAATTCAAACCCTCTCCTTCGGCTTTGAATACAATACGATTGTCATAATCAATCGAATCAGTTCCAGTTGCACCCTCTGTCATATCCATACTCTTGCTGCAAGAGAAAATTGTAAACAAAGATGCAACCAACAAAAAGTTTTGTTTAATCTGGTACATAAAATATATTTTAATTTAAATCAACAATCACATTTTCATCAGGTAGTTCACCTGCTTCTACCTTATAGGCAAGTTCAACCTTTCCATCATCGTAAATTATATTGAAAACGATATTGTTTATCTTTCCAGGAAGAAGATTTATTTTGCAATCCGAAAAAGTCAAAGGCTTGTTTGTTGTCGTTTCTCCATCTATCGAACAATAGACACAAGTGAAACTGACTCTCAAATCATAAGGAATCACCCACTTGTCTTGAGACACATAATATCCTTCAACTTCCTCACCAAGTACATATACGTTAGAAACAGTTTGACAATACAAACCACAAGAAAAACCTGTATTTGTATTTGAATGCCAACTTTCATTTTCGATATCATATGTTCCGGTCCCAGCAATAGGTGATGTAATCGAACCTGATGATATCCCATCAACAGAATGTAATGTAATATCAAACTGGGCATCCTTAAAATAACCTTTACTTCCATTGTTGTAATAGTTATCACCTCCATTGCAAATTGCCTGGACTGTTCCAATCCTTGCAAGGATGTGTTTCATTTCCAATGTCGGATTGATAAGGTCTGAAGTCATCTTTCCAACAACATAATCTTTAAGATTATCCACATTTATTGTAACATCAACAGATGACAAACCAGTTTCTATATTTGTACCGGCAAAAGCAGACATATCATTCTGGTCCACATTGGCAACATAAAAGGTAATGCTTTTTACACCCTTGTCTTCCCCTGTGTTGTAATCATGCCATGCGGAGGTATATAAACCTGTTCTGTATCCTCCAAAAGACGATTGATATGATGAATTTGTGGGTTTTGATTTGATCGCTCCATCTCCTATGCAACATATCGCAAGCGTTGCCGGAGGTGTGTCAACAACGGAAACTTTTGTCCTCTTTCCGTCTTTTACCATAAGAATGATTTCTTTCATGCAGTTGGAAACGGAACATTCCTTCTGACACGCAAAAAGTATCAGAAGCGACATTATTGTCACAGAAAATATTAAAATCTTCTTTACCATTCTATTTCAACATTTTCATCCCCTTCTTCGCCGGGAGTAACCGTTACCCAGCCATTGTCGTTGGAAGAACCGTTAGAAATGTCTGTTCCCATAGGTGGGACATTCACAACGATATGACTTGAAATACCTCCCTTCATCATGATCGTAAATTTCTTCTGATATGTAGCGGAATCCATCCCGTCTGAAATGGTATATGACAAATCAAACTCATAGTTGCCCGGAACACAATACAGATAATCATAAGGATCGAACAAAGCAGGACTTTCACCAAATTTATAATAATCTACATCAGGTTCAGTAAAACTAACCGATAATTTTCCTCCGAGATTGCTCCACCCACGCCCATCATTATAAAACTTATCGTTCACAAAATCGTAGCCCTCATTAATGGAAAAATCTCCTTGAGTAAAAAATTTTGAAGTGAGACTTACATTTGAAAGTGAATATCCATTAGGCGTATTTATCCTTAAACTGCCGAATCTGGCACACACATTATTCATCTTCAAACGAATCGGTTGATTTGCCATAACAGAGCGAACAAGAGCATAGGAAAGCCCTTTTCCAGCCAATCCCCCAATTAAAGCCATCTCAGGTTGAACATATCCCAAAGCGTCAACACCAACATTAATATCGGTTGCTGAACGCAAAGTCAACGCTTGGGATGAAACAACATAACCTGTGTTATCCAACATCGCAATATCAGACCAATACCATTTAGTTGTCGAACGATAGAAACCGTCCTCTAATTGAAAAGTGTTGGAATTTTTATGACTTGCCGAAACTGAATATGAATTCCATAAAGAGTTATCCCAATCCTTTGGTGAAGCAAATTCCATTACATAAAGAGAAGAATAACTTGCATTAGGGGTTTTGGTCTCCCCATCACTGGCAAGTACAATTTCGTTCCCGAAATTGTACCCGTTGTCCGTTTCGGTCCATACCGGAATCGTCCGATCCTCCTTGCAACAGGAACAGATAAGTACAATCAGAACAAATGCAACAGATATGAAATTAAAACGGGACATTTTTCTTGTTTTTACGGGGAGGGAAACCCCTCCCCATATGAAATAGGTTAGATTGTTACAGTACCGTCAGTACCCATAAGAACCTGAGTCCAGTCATTCACAGTAATCTGGAAAGGAACGTCAAAGCCTACAACAGGCATATCCGGATCATCGGAACCCGGACGGGTGATCACGAGATTGCTGATTTCGTATGACTTGTTATACTCAAGGGAAGGAAGAGTGACAGGATAGTAATAAAGCTGTCCATCAAGTGTAGCCTCGATTACAAGACGAGTAGGACGAATAGACCATGGACCGCCTTCAGGACCCTTATACATACCGGTAGAACCTTCAAGGGCATCAGACTGAGTAGGGTTAGGGTATGCATACATAGCATTCTCAACTGCAAGGTCAACAGAACCTGGTGCATCCCTGTCGCCTGGAACCTCACCGGCACAACTTGTAGTACGAAGAATGAACTTATCCTTTTCATCAACTTTCCCAGCGGTCTCGTCATACTGCATCATATTGTACCAATATGCTTCTGTAGCATCCGGAACGAAATCACGGCCAAGGTTAATCTGATTGACAACATTGGTAAGATACATGCGGACAATCTCGAAGTGGGCATCCTGAAGACCGGCAGCGGAGAAGTTCTTGGTGATTTTCTTCACCCAAACTCTGGCAGCGAGACGGTCAACGGCAATATCTTGAGTAGTTTCAGAAGTGATTTCCACATCCTTGGTTCCCATCATAACAAAATTGGTGAGAGCACCCGCTGAATGATTGTTCTTGAGTTCACTGACAATAGCACAGAGTTCTGCTTCAGTTGAAACCCCGGAAAGATCCTTGTCGGAATTCACAATAGCATAGATTTTCCTCGCACCCTTTGTACAAGGCACAACGACATCCTGATATCCTACCACTTTCTTGTAGCCGTCAACGACACTGACTTCACCGGAAACGGTACGGAATACGAACACATCAATAGTATTTACCTTCGCTTCAGATTCCTCATCAGCAACGGTAGCCTTGGTGTTGAACGGACTGACAATCTTTGCCGTAAGAGTAGCGGCGTCGGATGTCTCTGGTACTGCAGGACGGATTCCTGCATCTGGAGCCTGCTTGTTGCAAGCTACGAATGCTGCAAGGGCAGCAACTGCAAAAAAGGTTTTTTTCATAAATAATTATGTTTTAAAAAGTGTTTGTCTCAAAAAGGGAAATCGAAATCATCTTCAGGTTGAGCGTTCAGGTTATACTTCTTTATCAAGGCGGATATCTCCGGATCAAGGTTACCCCTATGGACATAACTTCCATCCTGCTTACAGGATGTCAGATAGTATTGAACTGCATCCTTATCCCTTCCTGCCCTTGAATTCAATATCGCAAGCATATAATTCACAGGTGCGGTATGTTCCAGTTTTTCAAGAATGCCCATAGCAGATACATTCCTGTCAAGGGAAACATAGGCTATCGCTGTGTTGTAATCCTGATAAGGGCCCAACAACTCCAACGCTCCCTCATAGTCCCTCTCCGTCAACATCTTCAATCCCTTCATATACGTTGTGTCCAGAACCGTCGTATGTATCGTATCCTTTATCATTCCTTTTCTGTGAAGGAAGAAATTGAACTGTACCTTCCTCAATTTCGGATAAAGGTGCTCCTTCATTTTCCTGTACATCGGAAGTGATTTGAATTGAGCCTCCCTCTGGTCTTGATTTTTAATATCAAGAGATTTCAAATAGATTTCCTTTTCCGTCTCGGAAAGCATTTCGCTTTCTTCCACAAGTGCGGTAAGATAATTCCAGTTCTCTCCGGATGCGGAAGTCATAAACTTGATTTCGTTTACGGAATAGGCCGATGCCATCTCTGACTCCTCAAAATCGTCTCCAACCATAATGCTCATACCGGCTTCATTCTTCACCGAGTCCTGCAACTGTTTCACGAAACGATTGAAATACTCCGCTGTAGCCTTTGACCTCTGTTCCGAAAGTTTCTTGTTTGCTGCAACGCTCCCTTCCGGAGAGGCAAACGCAGCAATCGTAATTGAATCCAAGTCAAATACTTCATTCTTGAGAAGATGTCTAAGATTTGCTTTTATATTGTCAATCTGAGATGCATTTTCTCCGAGGGAAAGGTCTATATCGGACTTACCCACCTTAAAGTCGATATTCCAGGCCGCATTTGCCTCAGCCTGCCTTTCAATCACTTTCGTCAAGTAACGAGGGGACATATCTGCAAATGTTGAAATTGAGGATATGTAGAAAGTCAGCGGCCCGGATTTCGGAACGGTATACATCAACTTATCCTGTTCGTATATCTCACCTGTCAAGAAAATATCAACCTTTCTCAGTCCTTTCCTCGTTTCTATCGTCTCGACATAATTATAAATGAAATCACCATCGAGCGTCCTTACAACCGTATCCAAACGGATATGTTCTGTACGGATAGGGGCTTTCACATATTTTGCATACATCTTCTTTCTCATAGCCTTGCGACGGTTGTTCATAGCCTTCGCAAACTTGTTGGTATAGTGTGAAACCGCTTCCTTTTCGGTCACCCCGAGACAGGATGCAAACACCACATCAGAGACATAAGATGAATCAGTCTTGAAACGATAAATTTGAGGAATATTCCTTTGAAGAAAGATTTCCAAATTCCTTATGTCAATGAACTTTGTCGTGTCGGAAATAATTCTCGACAAGAACTTGTTGTATTGCTGATAACCTTTGAGTTGCGCCTTACGGTAATTCTCTCCGGTTACAATAACTTCTTCCAGTCTCAAAGAATCCTCCATGATGAACATATCGGGATAGAACCGCAACTGCCATCCTGCATCCGTCAATTCTTTCGGGACTCTCAATTGGAATTCCAAGTCAATTTTCCCGTGTCTTTCAGCCACATTCCTGAACTTCGCGGTAACAACCGCAGCCTGCAATTCCTGAGTGGCAACCATCTCTCCCGTCTCTTCGTCTCTGACGGCTTTCATAATAAGCATGTCATGCCCATCTATGTTGACCGTAATTGTATCTTCATTCACAACAGGAGTAAAGTTCTCCATATCACGAAACGAAGACTCGTCTATTCTTTCATCCGGAAGGCACAATGTGACTCCCACCTGTTTAGTTTTTATGTCCGTCAACTTCTTCGGCATCATACATCCGTAAAGTGAAAAGCCAAAGAAGAACACGAACAGTACGGATTTCCATATATTTTCCTTTCTAAACATCGGAATTAAAATATAAACATCAATCCAATAGTCACTTCATTGGGCATGAAGAAACCTCCTTTGGACGGTGCGTCATCTATTCCGTTATAATCAACCCTTCTTCCACATTCAGGACATGCGTTGTCCATATCCTGATAAACCTTGTACGATTTTCCACCGCCCCAGACTCCTACAGCAAAGTCAAGATTCATCCAAGGAAGCAACTGAATGGAATATCCCGCTGAAACGGCAAGCCCGAAAGCATCCCCTTCTTCTTTACGGTATTTGTTCCTCCATTGTCTTCTCGAATATTCCTCATACTGTGCTTTGGCACCGAACCACCAACCAGAATAGGTGTACCATGGCCAGTAGCGTAAGCCAACGGAATAATTCTGCCGGCATTGCCTGTTCCTCTGATCTGATGTGGAGCCGAAATATGTCCAGGCATTGTATCTGAAACCTGCTTCCAGAGTGAAATGCCTTGCGACGGAAAATTGAACGTCTGCATTGGGAGTAACGAACCACGCCCAATCAACAAGATTGGTAGTTATACACCAACGGGATATGCTACCGTCTGCCTTGATGACTTCCGCGTTCTTTTTACTTCCCTTTTTGCTTACAGGATTACTGGCAAAGGATTCACATACCCCCGCCATACATAGAAACGCAATTATGATTAGCACCGTCTTTTTCATTGCAAGGGCAAAGATAATGCAAATTACATATCAAAACAAGCAAATTACATACATAATAAAACAATTTATAAAAAAACAGTCCACAAAATTGTGGACTGGAAATGAAGATATGTATTTAATTTAATAGCGATGTGCCGCATCATTTCGCCGTGCAACAAATTTCAAAATTAGATAAAGAAGACTCTCAAGAATTACAAATGCCGTAAACACATACAAGACAAATATGGAAGGGTTGGTCCAACAAATCATCCTTTCAAAGAAAGAAGTCTCTCCACTCAAGACCGAAGGTTCCAATAGTTGAATAAGGACTACGGACACAAAATACATCCCCCACAATTTCACCGAAGAGATGAAGACCGATGATGAAAATTTTGATTTCATGGCAATCACGATTTACAAACTGGAATTCGGAGAAACAGCATAATTGATATCCTTGTCAGTGAGAGTCAGGACAAGATTCCTGTTTCCCGATTTCTCATAGATGTAGATTCTCAAACATTCATTCTTGAGCAATGTGAACTTCGGAATTGTATATCCAACACTTGACTCCCTCTGCGGTGCGCAGGACAAAGTCCCGAAAGAACTCTTTGCCCAGACGGACTTGTCAGTTGCAAGATACTTGTTATTCTTTCCAAGATTCTCAATCGCAAACTGAGCATCACCAGCCTCAAAACCTATATCCGTCTTGTTCTTCACGTTTATGACAATATATGTAAGGTCAGAATATACAAATACATTCGTACAATAGGCTTCCACATTAAAGTTCTTGTCGGCGATATGGTACAGTTCTCTCGGTTTTTTCATGACTTCCTCCAGAGTAGGCGCATCTCCTCTTCCAAAATTGGATGTCTGACTGGAAGTGATGTTCACACCAGTTGCCGACACCGAATTGTCAGAACGCACTTCTCCTCCTGCTATCCCGCCGGAAGACGATTTCTTCTCTGAACCATCCTTACGGGATTTCCTGTCCTTCTCTTGTGTGGGACGAACCTGAGTGTTCACCTGTCCGGATTCGGATTTTCTTGCATTCGGCCGGGTATCTACAACAAGTTCATCAGGGAAATCCCTATATTCCACCCGGAAAGTGTGCATTGTACCGTTTGCTTCCAGGGCAGACACGGTTGTAACAAACTCAAACGCTTTCCTGGCTTTTATTGCAAGCATATTCTTTGACGCATCAACTATCCTTGCCGCTATACAATCCGGTGTAGATATGTCAACATAAGTAAGGTCACTGGTGAACAGAATATGTGTCGTGGTCTTGTCACCTATAAAGACCTTCATCATACCTTCATCCTGCGCGGAAAGAAGATAAGGACACAACAGTGCCGTCAGCACCGTAAACACAATTGAAATCCTTTTCATAAAAAACTATTTTGACAATTTAGAACCAACGAATTTTTTCGAGTCCTTCACTCCGAACAGACGCAGAGCATATTCCGTATCCACGAGAATCTTCCTCCCCTGCATTGAACAGGCATCTTTCAAAAACCCGTTCTTCCATTTCCAAGCCGTACTCTTTGTGACTCCAAAAAGGTCACAGATACCTTGCAGACCTTTCATCACCGGTGGAAACTTGCCGGTTTTCTCTACTGTAATTTTTCTCCTTCCTCTTGCCATAGTTAATTTTCCTTAACGTTCTCGAAAACATAAAATTCATATCCTGCCGACACATTTATGGCAACTGAACCATCCCTCAGTGTCATTGACGAGATTTCCTGAATTCCGGTAGTCGCAGCTGAACCGAGTGTTCTGCTCCTTGTAAATAGACTGGCAGCATCGGAGGCTATTCCCGAAACAATCTGTGCGGCAACATTTCCTGCTGCTTTCTTTGCCTTCTTCTGTTCAATGACCGGACAATAAATACCTTCCGTTCCGTCGTTGTCATAGATAGACAAATCAACTGCATACATTCTTCCACCGTATTGTATGGTAGAGACCTTTATCTCCAACCTCTTGCCGACTGAACATATACCGGTGATATGAGTATTGGACGGTATCACTTTTCCATCCGACAGATACAAATCCTGCATCAGACGCATTATCACCCTCTGTCCTCCGATTATCTTTTCAGTCTTTATAAATGTTGCCTTAGCCGGAGCAACGGTAACCTTTCCATTATCGTAAAGAACGCCCGGACGGTCGTTGTCCTCAAGGGAACAGATGATATCATCCTTCTCCATACTCTCCTGAGGAAGTCTCTGCTCCTTAGGGATTTCGATGCGACGTGGTTCCGGTTCCGGTTCAGTTTGCTCTACTGGAGCCGGACCACCGGACATGGCATTTGTGTACTTGGCCGCCATCTGATATGTACGTTCCATCCTTGCGAAATAAATGCTGTCCTGCTGCTCTTGAGTTAGGACGGGAGTCGTTGCCTGTGGCCGAGTCGCTTCCATTATCCGGCGTTCATGCTCCCGTTGCTCTGCGTGTTCCTTATCGAGCTGTTCCTTAGTGACAACACCTGCTTTCATCTGCTGTATTTCCAACGGAGTATATTCATTGGGATCGTACTCCTGCTCACTTGAAGCCAGAAGAGGATCTAACGAACCGTTAACGACAAGACTCCCTTCCTCGTTCTTCTTCTCCAATTCATCCCAATATTCAGAAGCTCTGCTGTAAGCCTTCAATCTGCTGTTGTCTTCTTCACGAATCTCAGCATCGGGAATATCAGCCATCACCACAGGCGGAGCCTCTACCGGTGTCGCTTTGAAATAGTCCTGAAACAAGAAATATCCGCCGCCTCCTATAAGAATGACAAATACAACTCCCACAATAAGGAATTTCTTGCCATTGGACAATGTTTCAAACCAATCAAAAAATTTCTTCATGACAATTTATGTTGTAGATACTTCAATTGAAAAAATACAATACCACACGGATTATCTCAACCAAAGCCCAGATGCATCCTCCTATGAGTATCATCAATCCCCAGTTGATTTTACCGTTTCTGATTTTTGAACGGAGTGCAGACTCGGTCTTTGACTCCGTTCCGGAACCGGCTTGATGCTGATTCAAGGTCTCCTTTTTGTCTTCCATAACTAAAAAATTATCGGCTCCTGGTTTCAATCAAATTGTTTTCCAGAACCTGGAAATTGGAAATCATCAATCCGTGCAGATTTTTCGGAGAACGGGGAACCTCAGTCAAATTGCAACGGGACATAAAGGAATACTGACTCATTGCCGACTTCCTTGTAATCCATGTCTTGCCCTTTACTAATGCTGTAAACGGATAGTTTTGCACATCCACCTGTATCTCTTCAATCTCTATCTGCTGATAGGCATCGGAATCAGACATCCTGACATAGAACTGCGCCTCCTCAAGGTTGCGATAGTATTCATACGCGGACCTGTCAGCAAAGGCAAGAGCCCTTTCCAGATTACGCTTTATCATCGACATATCCGGAGGAAGATTGAAGAACAGTTCATGAAACTGTCTCACCTGATCACGGATTTCATCGGGACGGGATACCGAAGCATCCCTTGCTGTGGCAGTAAAGGTTGCTCCAGAGTCCAACACATAGATTTGGGATTTCATCTCTTCCACTTTATAGAAAGTATATCCCACACACAGCAATGCGCACACACACGCTATTGCAACAGAAGCAACAGCAACCACCTTGAACGCACTGAATGAAGCTGTGATGCTCTGCATTGATTTTGTCAATCCTTCAATGTTTTTTTGCATAATTCAAGTTTTTCAAGTGTTTGAAATCAATTTTTTCTGGCAGCTTGACCGATAGAACCAATACTGCTCAATCCCTTTGAAAATCCATTGTTCTTGAACTCTCTTGCCATACCCGACACGCCAAGTTCTTTGGCGCCTCTAAACGCATTAGCTACGGCGTTATCCTTACCGGCCAACAATATACCCATTCCACCGGCAACGGTGCCACCTGTAGTGAGAGATGAACCAATAGACTGCAAACCGGATGAAAGCGATACGGCTCCGGATGCTCCTTCAATTATCATTGATGCGATGGTTGGCACAGTCGTAAGACAAACCAACGAACAAATCAGCGTACCCAAAAGCATAAGGAATCCCATAGAACCCGTTCCGAAACTGATGAACAGAAGAACGACCAACAGTTCAATAAGATAACATAACGGGCTGTAGAGAGAGAACTGACAAAGCCGGATAAACCAAGTGAGCATGTTCTGAGCCCGCCCGGGATAAATGGCAAATGCAAAGGTTATCGGTCCGAAACAGGTGATTATAGCCGTCATTATCGAACCCAAACATTTCAAAGCAAAGGAAATTGCATTCGCCACCCAATCCAGAATGGAACAAACCACTCCGGAAAAAGTAAGTTTGATTTTCGGCGTCTCTTTCTTCTCACTTCCGGAACTATCCGAACTTGCCGTTGAAGACGTGGCCTGGATAATCTTATCCATCTGATCATCCACCGCATTGTTCACACCGGTCTGAATGGTCTGTGCTATGAGACCATTGCTCTCTTTTGTTTCCTCCTCTGGTTCAGGACGTGCATCCGGATTTTTCATATACCAAAACATATCATTTATGGAACTGGCATTCGGCCCTCCATACTGTCTGATAAGTTCTTCCTTTTGACCAGCCAGCAAATCCACGAGAGAGGAAGTGATTGTGGTGGTGAATTTTGTCACAGGAGTAGCAATCCATGAGAAATTGCAGACAAACAGATAAATGATAAGAGGTATAATCATCTTCAGCTGAAACTGAGCCCCGTCCATAATCTGCATCACATAGTAAATGACGACAAACAGAAGCATAACGCCTCCGATACCCCTGCCGATCATATTGAATCCTTCACCAAAATGCTCAAGCACATTGTTGACAAGATTCTCCGTTATGTTTATGGTTTGACTGTCATTGGCAGTTGCCAGAGGCAGAACTGAGATTAAATCGGTAAGCATATTAAAACTATTAGATGATTTTTGAATTTATCAATTTCGCTCCCGCATTGCTGTTCTGTACCATTTCACTGGCCGTCATCAACGCATCGAAAGAAGCGTCAATTATACCTGAAACGTGATATACAGATTTCTGCAGGTCAGACAAAGCATCGTCTGTCATCTGCATAACATCAATCAATGTCGAACTCTTGGATGTCTTCAAATCAGATGAATACTTCTCAATGTTCTGAATGATACTCATACAATCCTTGTTCAAAGAACGAGTCTGCGACAGATACATATTACAAAGGTTCCTTGCAGCCCTGACCTGTTCTATCGTCCCCTGCTTCTGGATGTACTGAATACACTTTGCATAATAGTCAGTCTGGTTTATAATATATTCGGTTGTATTGGCAATCGAATTAATAGTTGAGAACCCCTGTTTCAATGACGACAACTGCCTGATTGCATTCTGAAGATTGATGATGTCCTTATTCTCCCTAATCGCAATCATTGTCTGTTGAGCCTCCTGAGCAACTTCGTTTCCAGCATAAAAGTCATCCATATAGGTCTGGACACTCATAAGAGCAGCCACCGCCGCATCTATCGACCTGCTGATGATTCCGGCAGAGGCAACGGGAGAATGAACACCCAAACACAAAAGAACGGCCAACAATACAAATATCCTTCTGAAGCCATTCAAGTGTCGCAAGAGATGAGAACTGTATGACATAACTAAAAAATTTTGGTTGATATAAGTTTCGCTCCCGCATCAGCATTTTCGGCCAATTCGCTTGCAAGCATAAGTGCATCAAATCCGGAAGATGTCGCGGATGAAGCGTAATAAGACATTTCCTGGAACCTTCTCAACTGCTTGTCCATTGTGTCAAGTATCTTCAGAATATCTCCGGAATCCGCTGTGTTGGCTTGAGAACCCACTTTCGTTATTTCGTTAATGACGTTCTGACATTCCTTCAGAATATTCCTTGTCTGTGAAGAATACGAAGTCAACAGTTTTTGCCCTTCAATAATCATTTGTATCGTACCCCCTTTCTGAGACCTCAAATACGTCAAGCAATCATTGAAATAGAGCGTTTGTCTGAATATCTGTTCACCCGTTCTGGCTATTGAAGATGCTGACGATATGCCCTGCTTGAGAGAAGACAATGTCTGGATTACCTTACGAAGATTATTCAGTTCCGCCATTTTCTGAGCACTGTTATCAGCCTGCACAGCCAACTCACCGATATGCGATGCCGAAATGGAGCCGTCCTGAATCATCTGTATAATCTGATTCGTCATAATCGCCGAACTTTGCGCTTTCCCTTCAAAGGAAAGGAAACAGAAAAGGAACAGTGCAATGAACACAGTAACCGTTGCTTTGAAAAATGAACCAATCTTTTCCATATATCAAAAATTAGCGTTTGCTTTTCTTTTCTGAGGCAATCCTCTTGATTGCCTCTATCATTGAACCGCATTCTTTCGCAAGATCGAATACGGGTTTTTTCTTCGTTTTATCGGACTCATAGGCAAGAGCCTCCTCCATGGATACCTCTATTGAATACACATTACTGAAATGCTCCCCTATCGAGAAGAATCCTTCCTTATACCGGTATCGCGGATCCATATTCTTTCCGACTGAAAGAACGAGCCCGACATCTTTCGGTGAAAGACCGAGAATTTTCGCCGACTCATCAAAGTCATTCGCCTTCTTCGACTGGTCAAGAAGTATCTTCACCGAAGAGTTCTGAACTATCGCGTCCTTGATTATCGGAGATGCCAGAAGGTCGGTGATGGACTGAGTAACAACAATCGCCGATGTGCGGAATTTCCTGGCTGTACGCCACATCCACACAATGAAATTCGCCATCGTCGGTTTAGCAATAGCCGACCATGCTTCTTCGATTACCATCACCTTCTGACAAGGAAGAGAACGCATCTTATCCTCAAATGAATGCAAGATACAAAGCATCCAAAGAGGGAAAAGGTCCTGATTGTCCTTTATCTTATCCACCTCAAACACCGTCAGACGGCTTGAGAACAAATCCTTCTCCTCCTGTGTATTCAAAAGATATCCATATTCACCACCCAACTTGTACTTGCTCAGTGCTATGCCGAACTGGTCGATATCGAACATATCTTTCCTTACCGTGATGTTGTCAAGTTCATAGTTCTCATCATTAACCAACGGGCCGACAACCATCGTGATGTACCGGAAGAAATCATCGAACAGAGGGTCCCTGTCCTGAATACCTTCCTTGCTGAAAATGTCAGGCAACGGATTGTGGAAACCTCTGGCCGCCGCAACCTCATCCAAAGTCTTGCGCTGCTTCTCGGCACGAGCCCTACGTTTGTTTACATAAGCCTCACGGAGCGAATTGGTGAGTTCATCCGTATAACCGTTGTCCCACAATGCGAAGAATTCATTCACAAGCGAAGAAAGAAGTCCAGTCACCTGTTTCGTCCATCCTCCGGCCGGCTCATACATCGTCTCAATCAATGACAAGAGAAAGTCTAAGCCTGAACCCTTCCGTTCGCCGTCTTCATCAATCTCATTCCAGGTACGTCTTCCACGGAAAGGATTGAATCCGAAAGGATTTTCAGGATCGTAGGAATTATATACTCCGTCCTTACCTCCGGTCTCTTCATTGACAATCTGGCAAAGTAGCTGATAAGAGTCACCAACGTCAATCACCAGTATATGCTGGTCAGAGTTGTAGAAGTTCCTTACAAGGGTATTCATCGTAAATGATTTACCTGAACCGGAAGGACCGACAACTACAGCATTCAAGTTGTCCACATATCCCAGTTCCCTTGCCACAGATTGCGTGTCAAGAGTCACCGGCACCATCCTTCTTCTGTCGCAAAGTTTTATCGCACCGCCCTTCATTCCGAAATCGTAGCCATCCCACAGGCCATGGCAGAGGAAGGCGTTCATTTCACTTGTCATGTAGAACTCCGCTCCGAGTTCGGCAGCCGCCCCCGGGATACCTGCATAATGCAGGTTCGGAGCAACAAGCCTCTCTTCTGCTACCGTAACATCCAAATCAGAGAATGCCGTGGTGATGTGATTACGGATTTCAGTCATATCCTCAGGCTTGCCCCATGCAAGGACATCCGTAAAACATTTAACCGTAATAGCCGAATCCCTTGCGCTTTCCTCCAGATAGGTAGCTATCTCCTCCGAATTCACACGGCAACTGGCGGAATATAGAGAAAAGGAATTCATCATCCTCATCTTGCGGTCAAGTTCAGTTTCAACCGCCTTACGGGGCAGCGTAACAACATACCGGTTCACAATATGAGGAATAGCCAACTGATACCCAATCGGCGAACCTCCGGATAGATATACCTCCGAAGACGCAGTTGACATGCTGTCAATCCTGCGAACAGTATTCACCATACCGGGATACGAATCCGAGTCCTCAATATACCACGCCTTCACGATGTTGTCCCCCACACGAACACTCGACTTGTCAAATTCCAAAGGATAATCTATCCCACCTGGTTCTTCAAACAGACGAAGATAATCCGCAAGCAAACCAAGGTCTTTTCCGTGTTCATCCACACTCAGGTAATCCTCATTCTTCAAATCATCAACAACGAGAAGAGGGTTGTTCTTCAACACCGCTCCGAACTGGGACGCAATGCCGGCACAGGCTTCTATCTTCTTCGGATCAAGAGCCTTCGCCGAACCCAAAGAAAACATAAGAGATGAACCAGTCTTTGCCTCAATCGTGGTCTTGGAAGAAAAGGTCAGAAAAATATAACAATATCCGTTCAGATATTTCCTGCCCTCAAAATGATTTTCATACGAATCATGAAGGAATTCCCCGTTATGCTCCGCATGGTAGATGTCATAGCGGAATATGTCCTGCTTATGCACAACACAATAAGGAGGAAGCAGTTTGTACGCCTGAAGAAACGTGGCGATTATGCTGTCGTAGCCTGGTTCATTAACCGAATATGCAACAGGAAGGTACACCCTCCAACCATAAGTGAGGTCCCCTCTCTTGGATACAAGACAGTCATCTTCTATTTTCATAACAGGGATATAATCCCTGAGTTCTTTCCAGTTCATTGTACTTCAGATTTGTTTGATAAAACATCAGAGAGTTGAATGTCGTCCTTATGCCGTTCATAAAACGCAGAAGGAACATTTTTATCAGCCAAGAGTATTCTTCCAAGAGTCTCCTTTCTGCTAACGGCTTCGTATATCTTTCCAGTGGATTCGATTTTTTGTACATTCCGTTCAGATAATTTTCCCTGCATCATTGTCACTCCCACAAAATCCACTACAGCGCCGATTATAACGACTGTTATCCCAATGCCGGACGTAGTGACGCTGCCGGCCAAAACACCGACCAGAACCACGGCGACAAAAAGCACAACGAATATGAATATCCATTTCCCCTTTATCCCGAACATATCCATCGGGCGGTCAAGACTCTTGAAAAAAATGCATTGCATAAATCACAGATTTGATATTATCCCAAAAAATATGAACCCGAACAAAAGAGCAACAAACCATTTCACAAACTTTTTTGCCCCATCCCTATCTCCGTTTATCAGTTGAACTACAACAACAACGAGAGAAACAACAGCGAATATCCCCAACAAGACCATCAGGAATCTGGCAAGACCTTTTCTGATGTAACCGAAAGGATCTTGAGAAGAAGCAAGTACAATATAAAGCAGATTATACATAGCATCAAATTTTTGCCGCCCGTTCCACAACTATGGATAAAACAAGCAGAAAAATGAATCCGACAGACAGTCCAAGCACCCAAACCAACATATGCTTTGCTCCTTCCTTCTCTCCCTTGACTATCCTCACACACATCGTCCCAAGAGAAAACAGGCCGCCTATGACCATAAGCGTTTTGGCCAAAGCAAGCAATGCGGAAAAGAACTTGAGAAATCCACTCGTCGCCGGAGCAAAAGGGTCTCCCTCCTGCGCGAACAAAGGCACACACGTCAGCAGTCCGCACAAGAAAGAGAGACCGTACAAATAAATGTAATGAAATCGTTTTCTCACAATATTTATCTCAAGAACCCGAGCAGAATCTGCATGCCGACAAACCCAATTATGAGACCTGCGGCCCACTTGCCCAATTTCTGTGCGGCTTCACGCTCTCCCTTGATAACATCATACACGACAACTACAAGGCAGATAAGTCCACCCAAAAGAAGAATGGTCCTCAAAAATGCAACAAGGGATGTTCCCAAACTGACGAACTGTCTATTGGATTCAGTAAGCAGCTGTTCACCCAAGTTGTCTTGTGCCATAACAACACCTTCAGTCACTGCAAGAGCAGCGGAGACTGCCGCGTACTTCAAGTACAGAGCGGCTCTTTTAAAGATTTTTTCCATAAACAAAAAGATATTTAAAATATATAAAAAGTCTTTTGTCGCAAATATAATATAAATTACATATCATAACAAATATATTTGCAATATCCACACACCCCGTTTGCTCAACTCCCTTTCCCTATCCTCCCCGATGAATACCCCCTATGAAGCCCCCAATAGCCACCGCCTGCGGAAAGCCCAAAATCCGCGTTGCACACTTCGTGTTTTTGTGTTTCCGCAGCCGGCGCCCTACCCCGCTTTTGTGAAGGGACGGATTGCTCCGCCCTTCACTATTCTTTGCTCAGAAAAATTTCATTAACTTTGTAATCAAATAATACCTAAACCCCTAATTCAGAATTCGAATGGATCTTACAACAATATGCACGATACTAATTGTCCTGCTAATCCTTTTTGGCGTGCCTTTCATAATCATACATCGGTGGGAGTCTCTTTCCGTTCTGTTCGAGGGCATCGTGGGCATTCTCACTTATACCATAGGCCCAATCGTCGTGTGGCTTGAACTGATTTTCAGGCGCATACCGAAAGGTATCTGGTTCGCCTTTAAAAAAACGGACAAGCCTTGGCAAACAATGTGGGACGACTCAATCAAATTTATCCGGAAAATCAGACACGAAAGTTTACTGTCACTCTACATAATCGGATTCGTTGTACTTTCCTGGTTGTCTTGTTCCCATCTTTTTGACATAAGGGATATCGACACCCCGTACACCGAAACAGAAATGTGGATAAACCAACACGGTTTTGACGCATACTACAGGTTCATGGAAGACTATGCCTATCTCGATATCGAAGAAAAGGAAAGATTCGAAAGGAAACATCCAAAATTCTCAAAGTACGTCTATGAACCACTGTTCTGTACCAACCGTGCTGAAAGAAGAAGAATCAGAGCATATGCCTTGCGCTATGCCCATAACAAGAACCTCTATTTTGAGAACATTACGTTCGATTCATTCGGAACCGAAGCCAAACGCCTCATCAAGTATGCATTCGGCGGTACGGACAGTCTCTACACTCAGCCATACGCGAGCTATCAGGCAGGAATAGGACTCACATACGAAGAAATGCTTCAGGACTCAAAAAACAGAAGAAAAAACAGATAGTCTTTGTTCCGCCGACGGGAATCGAACCCATTTTCGACCAATCCGGCGGAAAGAGGGATTCCTAACGGTCTCCCTCTATGTTGCCTCCGTCTTCCCAATCACCAATGGATACAGTACAATCAAGAGAAGATACGGAAATCCTTACTGTGGCATCGGCAAGACTCACCGCTTTCCAGTCATATCCCTTCTCATCAAGTAGTGCCGACAAATCATATTCTCGGAGAACCACTCCATCCATAATAAGAGAAAGTTTCAAATCTCCGAATCCCTGACGAGGCAGACAAACCGACATCTTTCCGTCCTTTGAAATATACTTCCGGACTGAAAAGGTCCCGGCCACCGGTTCCAAACTGATGTAATCCACTCCTCCAGTCGTGCTGGATACGGAGAACTCAACATTCCCGTAAAGAGAAGACATATCCTCAATCGTGGAAACAAGAAGATTGCAATACTGCTTATCAAACGGTACAATTTCCTGCATAACATCTTCAGTCAATATCGGTTTACGCAAGGATGCATACCAGAATGCCATTTCATCCCCCTCAGGGATCGTATAAACGCTTCCTTCAATATTGTCGTAATCCAACCCCACGCCAACAACATAGGTGATTTCTCCTCGATTTACCTCATAGGCTTTAGTATTTCCCTGTTCCGCAAGGGAAAGGATTTCAGAATAGGACTTGTCCACAGCATCGGACAGTTTCACAGACACCTGCATATCCGGTGACGGGCATCTTGAGAAATCAAGCATTATCCACGCAGGACACTCTGCCCTGTTCTCATACACAGAACAAGAACACAGAAACAAAACCGACAAAACGGCCATTACGGTCCAGCAATAAATTATTCTTCTCATAACTTAAAAGTATTACAATTCAAAATCCACATCTCCGCCTTCTCCCCAATTGGAGTCTCCTCCTTCCCCATTTTCATCAACCCAAGGTTTCCATTCGGCATCCGGATCGGACACACCTTTGCCGGTAACGGTTACCGACAAATTATATTGGCTTCCCGGTTTAAGTACAGGAATATCCAAAGGATAATAAATATGTTCGGTATCATCAGAAGATATGACTCCTTTGATAAAGAACCTTGTTTTCCTCGGTGTCCATGCTTCATCATAACTGTCCTCAGTACAATAGTTCGGAAACAGAAGGAAGGAAGAAGAAACCTTACCGGAAGTCAACATCAAAGAACTCCCCGCCGGAATCTCCTGATTAACGGAAAGCACATAAGGTGAAGTCGGATTTACATCACTGCCTTTATTGAACCACTCTCCGGCCACCGAACCGTTTCCATTGAACACAGCATCAATATCAAGTTCAGCAGGGACATTGATAAAGCCAAGACTCTCAATTCTGAAAGAAGTGTATTCGGTTTTCTTCGGTGAAAATGCTACGGAAACGGAAATGGAAGCAACAGAACGCTTCAGTTCGATATTCACCTTCGTGAAATCATCCACCGCCTGTGATTGTCTTCCGACCATCGGCACTGAACCGGAATCCTCACTGATGCGGAACTTTCCCGACAACAGAGCCTCCGGAGAAGAAACGTCCTGCAGCTCTCCCGCATTGGCAACCGCGATGAATTCATACTCTCCCTTTTCAAGGGAAAGGACACATCGTCCTGACGTAGCATCAAGAGAAATTACCGGTTTGCCGGCAAGGTCAAAAACATACAACCTACAACTTTCCAGAAGGTCGGGAGAAAGGGCCGGCGTATAGTTCAACGGGAAAGTATACAAATCGTACTCCATCCCGGCTTTCGTCGCCTCGGTGAACAAGTTCACTTCCACATTGACTGTTGAGTCATTCTCAATGACTGAATGCTCTTTCCTGCAACCGACAAGACACAAATAAAAGGACAATGATAAGAAAAGATATTTTTTCATAATAACAGAATTTCAAAATTTAGTATTCAAGGTCCGGCTCCTTATTCAAACCATAAGTTTTTATCAAAGTGGAAATCTCCGGATCAAGATTACCCCTGTTCACAAATGCGTGATCCTCCGCACAGGCATCCATATAACACTGGACCGCATTTTTTATCTTTCCCATACGGGAATAGACGATTGCCAACATATAATTGACCTTCGCGTTCTTCGGAAGCCTTTCCAATATCATAAGGGCCGACTCGTTATGGAAAAGCGCAATGTGGGCAACAGCCGCATTGTAATCATTATAAGGACGCAAAACGGACAAAGCCCTTTCATACTCCCTGTCGCGTATGCACTGCACCGCATCCATATAAGCTGTATCAACGACCGTGGTGTGTACGGTGTCCTTTATCATTCCTCTTCTGTGAAGATGGAAGTCAAAACGAACCATTCTCAAACGTGGATAGATATTCTCCTTACAATAACGATAGAATCGTCCATCGGAACGCAATTGAGCCTCCCTCTCATCCAAAGATGTGATACTGGCCTGCTTGCGGTAGAAAGATTTCTGAACCTCAGTTATTTTCTCATCCGTATAAACCAAGGCATCGAACTTGTTCCAATTCTCTCCACCTGTTCTTGGAGTAAACCTTATGTTGGGAAACGAAACCTTATTCTTTTTTGTCGTTCCGTCAAGTCCCACCGTAAATCCTCCTTCCCTTCTGATAGAGTCCCTGAACTCTGAAAGATGAGAACGAAAAAAACTGCACACCGATGCGGCACGCCTACTGCAAAGGGCATTGTTCATCGCTACATTTCCTTCAGGAGAAGCATACGCCGTCACCATTATGGAATCAAGGTCAAACACTTCATTTTCCAACAGTGAACGGAGAGTCCTGTCAATACGGGCTATCTCCCTCCGATTGTCCCTAAACGCAGTGACCACATCGCTACGTCCGACTTCAAAATCAATGAACGCAGACATGTTGGCTTCCGCCTTACGCTCAATCACCTGAGTCTTGTAATGTACTGAGTTGTCAGTCAGCGTAGATACGGAAGATATATAGAAAGACACCGGCTCGGATTCAGGCATACGGAACACACGGTCGGTACCCTCATAGATATCACCACTCATAACAACATCCACCTTCTTCAAACCCTTTATCGCTTCAACCGTCTGGATGTAATTATACACAAACTCCCCTCTGTCCGTAAAAACCGTGTCCAAACGAATACCGGAATCCACAATAGGATTCTTGACATATTTCCGGAACATCTTATCCCGGTTAGCCTTTTTCCTGTTGTTCCTCCTTATGGCAGCATGGTCGGTATAATGCTCAATAGCCTCCCTCTCACTTACTCCGAAATCCGAATAAAACTCATCCTCACTGACGTATTCATCGGAATCCTTATAAGCGTAGAGTTTTGGAAAATTCCTGGAAATGAATATCTCCAACTGTCCCATATTGATGAAACGAGTGCTGTCACTGATTATGCTGTTCAAGAACTTCTGATACATCTGGTGTCCCTTGAGTTGTTCCCTTCTGTATTCAGGTCCGGTCACATACACCGGAAGCAGATCCTCAGACTTGTCCATATACTTGAGTTCAGGATAGAAACGCAACTGCCAACGGGAATCAGCCAATTCTTTAGGGACACGTATCTGGAATTCAATATCCACTTTCCCCCGTCTCTCCGGCACATTGCGGAAACGGGCCGTAACGGTTGCGGCTTTGAGTTCCTGATGAGCGACCATTTCTCCTGTCTCTTCATCACGGATGGCTTTCATCAGAACCATTTCGTGTCCGTCCATATTCACCTTTATGGTATCCGTATCCTCCACCTCAAGGTCAGGCTTAAACTCATTCGTTTTGGTAAGTCCGGGAAGAGCCAATTCCGCCTTGATGTCCCCGGCGCGGAGTTTACGGAGTTTTGCGGTGGTAGAACACCCTGCAATCAACAGGGCCAACGATAAACCCGCCAAGAAAAAGTAAAGATTCTTATTGCGCATAACAGAAATCAAAACAGAACATAAAATGCGACGGTCAACTGGTCCGGTCCAATAAAGCCCTTTTTCCCTTTTTCAAGAGGATAACCGCATTTTGGACAATCAAAGCGTGTATAATTCTTGGAACCTCCCCAGCCACTCAAGCCGAAATCAACATTGAAATGATCACCCAACATAAGGGAATACCCCACTCCAAGTCCGCCGCCGGCGGCAAGCCCCTGTTCAGCCTGATGATCCGGAAGAACCCCAGCAATGTTATATTCCGTAACCCGTCCGAATGCCTTTACCCACCATCCGGAATAGACGTGCCAAGGCCAATACCTCACTTCTAAAGAACCGCCTCTGTTCTTGAGACGGAACTCCTCAGGTTTACCTTCTGCGTAGTTCCACGGGTTGTACATTCCCGTAATTCCTACAGTGACATTTCTCGCTACAGCCACACTTACAGAAAGATTTCCAGTTCCAAGCGAAGCCCAATCTCCGAGGTTCGTTCCTATAGCCACCTTCTGGGCGAACGCAATTTCACAGGAAAACAAAAAAAATACAATCGCAGAAAAAGCGATTCCGGTAAAAAATTTTCTACCCATAATTCAAAAAAATTATTCAACAACGACAAAGATAAAACGAAATTTTCTTTTTATCACATAAATTACATATAAATACAAAGATTTACCCCGTATAAATGCTTTTTTATAAAGTATTTTCAGTATATTTGCAATTGTGAAACCCCGCATTGACGCACCGGAGCCGAACACGGGGCTTCGTCTCCGTCCGTCTCTCATGCCAATAACAGGATGCAGTGCATCCTGAAAACAAAAAAGATAAAATTTCAATTCTTTAAATTATGAGCAACTATAATCCATCCACTCCGAAGAGAGAAAAAATCAATGTATGGGAAGGCAAGGGTATTGTGAACCCAAAATCAATGAAGGACGGTGACGAAATCAAATTCTTTCCGTTCCCTAACGGCGGAGGCGCAATTCACTTCAACCTCAAAGTAGAAGAAAACAACGGCGTTGATGAGAGAGGCCTTCCGAGAATCAAAACTACCTACGTTCCGGTAAATGTCAGAACAAACAAACTGATTTCGGAAGCACTTCTCCGTCAGGTAACCCCCGGCATGGTAGTCAAAATCGTCGGTGCGCTCTCATTTGAATCCTTCAAGGACAAGACAGGGCAACAGAGGTCTTCCCTCTCAGTCGACGCTTATGTCTTCCAGATTGAACAGGCTCCGGCTCAAACTCCTGCCTACATGCCGGGAACTGCACCTTATCAGGCTGTACCTCCTCAGGGATATCAGCAGCCGGCCTATCCTTATCCGCAGCAACAGGCTTATCAGTATCCGGGTTATCCGGCACAGATGCCTCAGCAAATGCCTCCACAAGGATACAATCCTGCCCCTGCCTACCAGCAGCCGGCTCCGGTACAGAAACCCGCCGCACAAAGAGCTGCGACGCCTCCGGCTCCTCAGGGATACCAGCCACAAACGCCACCTCCTTACTATCAGCCAGGTCCACAGACAATGCCCCAGATGCCTCCACAGGCAGTACAGCCGGCGGCACAGCAGCCTTATGATGTGGACGACCTGCCCGAAGCTTAAACCATAAATACCGGCTCCTCCCCAGAGGGGCCGGAAATAAAAAAAAGATAATGTACTTTCTTGACAAACATTGCTCACCGAATTCATCCGAATCAAACCGGGAATTCCTTGAAAAAGTATCCAAGGCAAGACAAAGCCTGATTGATGCCGCTCAAGGACTCGTGTTCGAAGCGGAAACACATAAGTATTTCTTCTACGGAATAGAACTGCCAAGCGTTTCCGCAGTGGTGTCCAAATTCGCTCCCTTCGATTCCGAAGGACTTGCCTTGAAATGCTCCAAAAACCCGAAGCATAAACTCTACGGCAAAACCCCTGAAGAAATCCTCCAAATATGGGACGAACTGAAAAACACCGCCGCAACAGCAGGCACACAAGTTCACGAATTCGGAGAAGCATGCTGCGACTGGTGGACTGGCAATACCGAAAACATAACCGGACAGTACCGCAAACGAATCACCGAACAGGGACTCATGGCTGAATCCCCAAAGGAAATCGCCGTAGCCCGCTGGTGGAACGACCTCGATACTGAACGATATATCGTGGTGAACAAGGAAACAAGAATAGTCAACCCACTCCTCGGATATGCAGGAACCTTTGACCTCCTCCTGTTCGACAAGGTAACCGGCCATTTCCTGCTGAAAGACTACAAAACCAATGAAGACCTGTTCAAATCATTCGGTGACCACCTCCAACCACCACTTAACTTCATCCTCGCAAATGATGTCGGCAAATATACCGTCCAACAGAACCTCTATCGCATACAACTCGAAAACATAGGCCTGACAGTGGACAGCGCAAACCTCATCTGGCTCAAAGCTGATTCCTCCTACCAGGAAGTGGAAATCGATGCCAAATACCGCAAAGCAATAGAGTTCGCATTGTCAACAAAATAAAAAAATCTCATATGGAACCTGACAAAAGAATATTTTCAGAAAAAGAACTCTCAGCACTCGCTGTGGCCTTCCACGCATTCCTGCGTGAACTCGACTCGAAGACCAGAAGAGTATCCACCGTCCGAATAGGACTCGAATCCGCCCTTGACTTCGGACTCACTATCGACCAACTGTTCAACCCGTACAACTGGAAAAGGACAAACGAAATCTTTCTGAACACCACTGCCAATGATTATGTCGACTGCCTCGTCAACAGACGCATCTGCATAAACAGCCTTTCAGATGAAGAACTGACAGAGGAAGACCTTTCTCTGCTCTCAACAGCGTACCATGCCTTCTACCAGTTCTTCCGGTCCAAAGGAGGTGCATATACAACAAAACACGCATCCAAACGACTCAAAAAAGTCCTTGAGAAATTCTCCTTCCAAAACCTCCTCTCCGAAGCCAATATAGAACAACTTACCGGAGAAGACTCAAGCTGTACTGACTATCTCATAGCCGTGTCTAAACAGCAGGAACTGCCGGGAGAACTGACTCACGAACAAACCCTGAGAGCAGACGAAGATGCCATGCTTGAAGAAACCCCCGAACCGATGTCAACGACAACCGAAGAAGAAAATACTTCCGTATCAGACGAAGCCCTCGAAGAGAAACTCTCTCAATTCGACAATGAGGATACTGAAAATGACCTCAAACTGCTTGCCGTGTCAGGTCAGACTGATCCAACATCAGATGTCGCTTCTGATCCAGTTAAGGATTGGCTGACAAACATAGAAGAACTCAAACAAATCGATGATGAAGACGTACCAGACTACATCTCATTCACTGACCCTCAAGAATACAAAAAGGAAGCGCTCAAAAACATCATCTTCAAGTACACCATAGATGAACTGAAGAAAGTATTTGAACTGACTCCGAACACAGGCATCCTGAATGAACTCATCGACAGCCTCGTTGCTGGAAACATCGACAAAACCAATATGTCGCCTGAATGCAACGACATCTATTCATACCTCTGCGGAGACCTGATTCCTGCATTCATCACCTGCGCAAAAATGCAGGGCGTGGAAATGGATGAGGAAATAGCCACAAGACACGACGTCATCGCAGAGAGTTGGGAAATGAGAAGCAAAGGTGACAGAATGATCTGCAAACTCCGCAACCTCGTCTTTGAACACGGAAACGACGACGCCGACCTCTATGAATGCATCAATGTACTGGATAATGCATTGCATCTCAAAGGAGAATTCGATACCAACAACTAACTAATTTATAATTATTTTATTATGAAAACACTCTTAGAAAAAATCAACACTGAAATCACAGCATTTCAGAAAGACTCAACAGCTCAGGTAGAAAAAGGCAACAAAACAGCAGGTGCAAGAGCACGCAAAGTAGCTGTTTCCTTGATGAAGGACCTGAAGGAATTCAGAAAACTTTCTATCGAACTCGACAAAAATTAAGTTCAATTTTTCTCACTTTTCAAAAGGGCGCGTCTCCACTGGTGACGTGCCCTTTTTCTTTCCTCTGCCATAATCTCACAATCCCTCAATATCGGAAATTCCCGGCAGGTCCCCTTCCCCGCCGTTAATTTCCGACTATCTGGTGTATAGCAGGAAGATGCCTTCCTGCAAAATACAACTCAATAAAATTTTATTTTATCATGGCAAACACAACAATTTGGACAAAACTCATGCAGATACAAAAGGAAGTCAAGTCCTTCATCCGCACAGAGCCAAGTGCAAAGAACACAAACGGGAAAGCTGACTATTCCTATACCCCCGGCTCAATGATTCAGGATGAAGTCAGGAAACTGATGAACAAATACAATCTGATGCTCCTGATGGATATCGCTGACGAATGTCATGAAGGTTTCGAATACCCGGTCTACAAACTAATCAACAACGAAGTTCAGCGTTTCGACAAAAAAGAGCTCTTATGCACCCTCACTATCCAGTACAGTTGGCTTGACACCGATTCTGGAGAGGAGACAAGAACTTTCACACTCAAAACATACGGAATGAACGGTTACGACAAAAGCATCACTACTGCCCTGTCAACCGCCGAAAGGTATATCTTTCTGAAATTCTTCCATATCCCTACTTATGACAAGAGCGACGAAGCGGATGCAGTGGACCCGACAAACATTCCGGGAATTTCTCAAAAAAACCAGCCGGTGAATCCTACCGACACTCAAATAGCGAAAGCATACAGTAAACAAACCGTGCAGACTCCGCCGGCCCCTGCCAGAAAGCCTGCCCAACCGATGCCGGATGACCCCTATACCCAAGCCGTAAAGAAACTCGCAATGTTTGCGGCAGGTACACCTACACATGCCAACGAAGTCCAGAGAATCATCACAGAACTCGCCGTTCTGCGCTACAATACAAATGAGCCGAAGTTCCGTGAACGCCTCATTGAGGAAGCACAGGCTCTAAGAGAAGGAAGACAACCTAATTATGCATTGATATATGGCAACTGATTTTTACACAATCCTCGAAGACTGCATCGATGAAAAAGGTGCAGTCATCCCTGACAAGTTTGAAGAACTCGCATCAAAATTCCACACAAAAGAAGAACTCCTCGCATGCCTGAACGAACACCTCTCTCTCATAAAACAAGAGGTGGACAACAGCAAGGAAAAAGCAACGGAATGCGACCAAAGAATTTCCCTTTTCACAAATAGTAAACAGTATTGGAAAGCCAAGGCTGAAACTATCGTGAACTGTATCGGCTACCTAATCGAAAGATTCAATCTGAAATCCTACAACGTAAACGGTGTCAAACTCTCCTCCTCCACAAGAGCAGTCCTCGAAGCCGACCCTAATGTAGTGATGAAGGATTTCGAACTTGTTATCGAAAACTGCCGTCAGATGCTCCCTCCTTACATCAAACTGACCGCTTCCCTGGACAAAACCGCACTGAAGGAATGTCTGAAAACTGATAATACCCTTCTTTGTCAGTATCCGGAATCTATCCACTGGACATCAAGAACTTCTTTCTCACTCAAATAGTCGGT
>CAMCFO010000013.1 GCA_945874155.1 uncultured Bacteroidales bacterium | reverse complement strand
TTTCAATTATTTCTTGCTTTACCTCAATAATCTTTTTCAAACTTGTCAATGAACTGTCTTTGTTTCTTTTGAGCGTCTCATCTCAAAATAAATCAAAGACCTGAATTCGTGTCCTGACCGAAGGGTCATTTCCGAATTGGGCTGCAAAGATACGGACTTTTTTATTACCTGCAAATTTTTCTCGCAATTTTTTCACATTTTTTTGAAACTTTTCACATTTGCCTTTGTTCGCATACCTATTATAGTACGATATTGCTATATTTGCGGCTCGAAAAACAGAAAGACAAGAAATGAAAGAAGAAAAACCGCAGACAACGCTCCCGGAAAATGCAACAAGGGAGCTGAAACCGGGCGAGGAGTACAGACCGCTCCTCCAGCCTGAGAAAAACTATCCGGAAGTCACCCCCTGGTCGGTGTCTATAGGTCTTGTGATGACCATCATCTTCTCCGCAGCCGCTGCTTACCTCGGGCTCAAGGTGGGCCAGGTCTTCGAGGCCGCCATTCCGATTGCCATCATAGCAGTGGGCCTTTCCTCAGCCCTCGGACGCAAGAACAGCCTTGGTGAAAACGTCATCATCCAGAGCATCGGTTCCTGTTCCGGAGCCATAGTTGCCGGTGCAATATTCACACTGCCAGCACTTTACATCCTGCAAGACAAATATCCGGAGCTCACAGTCAATTTCAGCAAGGTGTTTTTCTCCAGTCTCCTCGGAGGCATACTCGGCATACTCTTCCTCATACCTTTCCGCAAATATTTCGTAAAGGAAATGCACGGCAAATATCCTTTCCCTGAAGCAACAGCCACCACACAGGTGCTCGTCAGCGGAGAGAACGGAGGCAAAGGAGCCAAAACCCTTCTCGCAAGCGGCATCATCGGAGGACTCTACGACTTCATCGTGGCCACATTCGGGGCGTGGAGCGAAAGCATAAGCACCACCGTAATGCACTGGGGCGAGGTGGTCGCAGACAAGGCAAAAATAGTCCTGAAACTCAACACAGGAGCCGCCGTACTCGGTCTCGGCTACATAGTCGGACTCAAATATTCATTCATAATCTGCTGCGGATCCTTCCTCGTATGGCTCGTCATCATTCCTTTGATGAACCTCATCTGGGGCGGCAGCGTACTCGACTTTATGGGCACAGGCATCACCCAGACAGTCAGCGAAATGACCCCTGACCAGATTTTCAGCAACTACGCCCGCCACATAGGCATCGGAGGCATAGCCACAGCCGGCATCATCGGTATCATCAAATCCTTCGGCGTAATCAAATCGGCCCTCGGACTTGCCACAAAAGAATTCCGTCGCAAGAAATCTGATGCAGAAGCCGAAGTCATCAGGACACAGAGGGACATTTCGATGAAAATCGTGGTTATCGGCATCATCGTGACACTTGCCGCAGTCCTGCTCTTCTTCGCATTCGGCGTGGTGGACAACATCTGGCTCGCAATCATAGGCTTGCTCATAGTTGCAATCATAGCCTTCCTCTTCACAACTGTAGCCGCAAATGCCATAGCCATAGTCGGTTCCAACCCTGTGAGCGGAATGACCATTATGACACTCATACTCGCCAGCATCATACTCGTAGCCTGCGGACTCAAGGGTACTGCCGGAATGGTTGCGGCAATGGTCATAGGCGGAGTGGTCTGCACGGCACTTTCGGTTGCAGGAGCATTCATCACTGACCTCAAGGTGGGATATTGGATAGGCACGACTCCGAAGAACCAGGAAAGTTGGAAATTCCTCGGAGTATTGGTGGCTGCAGCGACTGTGGGAGGTGTGATGATGATACTCAACCAAACCTACGGATTCACCGGGGAGAATGCACTCGTGGCCCCTCAGGCAAATGCGATGGCTGCTGTCATCGAGCCTATGATGAACGGCGGAAATGCCCCTTGGCTGCTTTACGGAATCGGTGCCGTGATTGCTATCGTATTGACTCTCTGCAAGGTGCCGGCATTGGCCTTTGCACTGGGTATGTTCATTCCTATAGACCTCAACCTCCCTCTGCTCATCGGTGGCGGCGTGTCGTGGATAGTCAGCAATATGAGCAAGGACAAGAAAGTGAACGAGGCAAGGAACGAAAAGGGCACACTCATCGCGTCCGGATTCATCGCTGGAGGTGCGCTAATGGGAGTTGTGAGTGCAGTGCTCAAGTTCGCCGATGTGGACCTGATGATTCCTGCCGACAGCCTCTGGGCAAAATATTGGGCTGAACCGATTTCAATACTGCCTTATATGGCAATTATAGGATTTATGATATTGGCTTCTATCAAAGAACGTAAATAACTATGGAACAATTGATTGACAGATTTTTGAGATATGTTTCCGTGGACACTCAGTCGAATCCGGAAAGTGAAAGCCAGCCCAGCGCTGCAAAAGAATTGGACCTGCTGAAGATGCTGAGGGATGAACTTGAGGCTATGGGCGTGGAAGCAAAACTGGATGAATACGGATACGTGATGGCTACGATTCCTTCAAATTGCGGGAAGGATGTACCTGCTGTAGGCTTCATTGCCCACGTGGACACGGCTCCGGACGCATCGGGAAAAGACATCAAGCCTCAGATTATCAAGAACTATGATGGCGGAGATATTGCTCTGAAGGGAGTGGAGGGGCTATACCTCAAGGTGGAGGATTTCCCTGAAATGAAGGACTACGAGGGGCAGACTCTCATCACCACGGACGGTACAACTCTGCTCGGGGCAGACGACAAGGCCGGGGTTGCGGAAATAATGGATGCGGTGCAGTATATCATTGAACATCCGGAACTTAAGCACGGTAAAATCTGCATAGGATTCACACCTGACGAGGAAATCGGACGAGGAGTGGTGAAGTTCGACGTGGAAAAGTTCGGGGCCGATTATGCCTATACTATGGACGGAGGCGCTATCGGAGAACTGGAATATGAAAACTTCAATGCGGCTTCGGCTTCCGTGAAGATTCAGGGCAGCAATCTGCATCCGGGCTATGCAAAGGGCAAGATGAAAAATGCCATCCTCATCGGAATGGAGTTGAACTCGCTGCTGCCTGTGGAGCAAAGGCCTGAATACACCTGCGGCTATGAGGGATTTTTCCATATCATCGGCTTCAACGGAAGCGTCGAGGAGGCCACTTTCTCATACATAATACGCGACCACGATATGGACCTCTACGAAAAGAGGAAGCAGACTATGCAGGAGTGCGTGGATTTCATCAACAGGAAATATGGGGAAGGCACGGCCAGCGTGGAAATCAAGCACCAGTACTACAATATGCGCAAGATGGTGGAGCCACACTACCATATCATAGAGAAGGCAGTGAAGGCTATGGAGATGGAGGGCATAAAACCTCGTATTCAGCCTATAAGGGGCGGCACTGACGGGGCAAACCTCTCATTCAAGGGTCTGCCTTGCCCGAACATATTCGCAGGCGGACACAATTTCCACGGAAAACTGGAGTTTGTGCCACTGGAGTCAATGATTAAGGCAAGCAAGGTGATACTCAATATCATATCCCTGTTTGCCGAGTAAGAGAATCCCTCCCCTCTCAAAACATAGGGGTGGCTAAAAGTCCCGAAGGGACCGCACCGGAGGTGCGAAATGCCCCTAATAGGGGCCGCAGACGCAAGTCTGCGGGGGTTAAGGAGTCCCGAAGGGGATGAACAAAAGGCTTTTTGGTCATCCCCTTTATCCGTCCAGTTCGTCCCAGAGGGCTTCCATCTGGCGGCGGTCCTTCTTGGTGGGGCGGCCGGTTCCACGGTCCCTCTTGAGGAAAAAGGTCTCCACGGGTGCGTGCAGTTTCTGCAATTCCTCCTCTGGAGTGAGATTCTCCACAAAATCTGAAACCAACTTTGCTCCCTGCCTTTTGTCCACCAGTTCCTTAACCTTGTAGGTGTAGGTCACAGGCGGCTTGCGCACCACGATTTCGTCCCCGCGATGCACCAGCTTTGAAGGCTTGACATCTCCTCCGTTGAGTCTGATTTTACCTCCATTGCAAGCATCCGTGGCTTCAGAACGGGTCTTGAAGGCACGGATACTCCATAAAAACTTGTCTATTCTGACTTCATCCATAGTTTCGGCTAATTTGCAAATGCGAAACCCGAGAACAATTATTCCTCAGACAGTTCAGGTGCAGCATCAGGATTGATATACTCGTCGTTATCTTCCCTCACACCGTCTGCGGCCACAATCAACTCAGTGCCCGGAAGAGTCGGCACCAGATAGAAATCCGGCATATCGGCAGGGACCAGCACAGTATCCCCCTTGCGGATAGGATAAATATCCATTTCTGGTGTACCGAATGCAGCTGCAGCCTTCGAATCATCCTGAACCGGACGTTTCGGGACATTGATGGCGGCAGCCCCGCTGGTGCAGATATAAACTAAGTAACTGCCATAATGCTCCGGACTGATGCGGAGTGCTGCCTTGAGATCCAGTTTGCTGACACTGAACTGTGGGCAGCTGACCAATGGATATTCAACACCATCCTCCGACTTTACCGAGCCCGCAGGCATATAGTCGGATGCATCATAGCGGTCATAGTTGATCAGGTCTATCGCTTCCTCAAGATGCATTTTCCTTGCCGTGGCAGGATTGTTCTCACGGCCCCAGTCATACAGACGGAAAGTCATATCGGAAGACTCCTGCACTTCAGCCACAAGTATTCCGCCTTCAGCCGCGTGAACGGTTCCAGGCTTTATAAAGATTGCATCCCCGGCCTTCGGATGAATCACATTCAGCAGTTCGTGGGCTGTGCCGGCTTTGCAGGCATCGTAAAATTCTTGAGCCGAGGTCGGCTTGCGGAATCCCATATAAACTTTGGCATCCGGCTGAGCATCAAGAATATACCAAATCTCAGCCTTGCCGAGGGAATCGTATCTTTGGGCGGCAACTTCATCGTCGGGATGAACCTGCACTGAAAGCTTCTGATGGATATCCAGGAATTTTATCAGAAGGGGGAACTGTCTTCCGAACCAGGAATATGCGGAATCACCGCTGATACGGTCCAGATAGGTTTCCATTATTTCACCTATGGTGTTGCCGGCAAGCCACCCTTCGCTGACCACCGAGTCCTGCTCCCCCATATCGGCAAGTTCCCAGCTCTCGCCTATGAGGTCATCCGCAGTGAGTTTGATTTCGTCTCCGTTTTCGTCATTTTCCACAAAAGACTTCCCAAGGGTCGTGATGAGTGCGTTTCCACCCCAGACCCTGCGGGAAGCTATAGGAATGAACTTAAGCGGATATAACTGCTTGTTCATTATACTCTCGTTTAAGAAATAATTTTTGAGGATTACTTAAAGTCTCTTTCTGAGTTCCTCGCCCTGAGCCTCATATCCCGGCTTGTTCAGAAGGGCAAACATATTCTTCTTGTAGGCCTCCACACCCGGCTGGTTGAAAGGATTCACACCGAGGATGTATGCAGATATGCCACAAGCCTTCTCGAAGAAGTAGAAGAGCTGTCCGAGATTGTACTCGTCGATTTTCTCCACAGTCACGCCAAGCTGAGGCACGCCGCCGTCGATGTGGGCGAGTTTGGTGCCGAGTTCAGCCATAGCATTGCATTCCTCAACGTGCTTGCCTGCAAGGAAGTTGAGCCCGTCAAGATTCTGTTCGTCGCTCTCGATGATGACGCTGCGTGAAGCTTTTTCCACGGTCACGACAGTCTCCATCAACATTCTCTCACCATCCTGGATATACTGTCCCATTGAGTGGAGGTCTGTGGTGAAGAGCACTGATGCAGGGAAGATACCCTTGCCGTCCTTGCCCTCGGACTCACCGTAAAGCTGTTTCCACCATTCTCCAAGGTATTGGAACTTAGGATTGAAAGACACCAGAATCTCTATCTTCTTGCCATATTCTGCATAGAGCAGATTCCTCATTGCAGCATATTGCAATGCAGGGTTTTCCTCTGATGCAACTGCACAGGCAGCCTCCATTTCAGCTGCACCCTTGAGCATTGCGCGAATGTCGAAACCGCCGAGAACTATAGGCAGTATGCCCACAGGTGTGAGGACTGAGAAACGGCCTCCGACATTGTCCTCGATGACGAATGTGCGGTAACCTTCCTGGGTTGAAAGGGATTTGAGGGCTCCGCGCTTTGCGTCAGTCACAGCCACGATGCGGTTTGCAGCCTCAGCCTTGCCGTACTTGGTCTCGATGTACTGCTTGATGATACGGAAAGCTACAGCAGGCTCTGTGGTGGTGCCGGACTTGGAAATCACCACGCAGGCCACATTGCGCTCCTGCACCAGGTCCATCAGTTCGGAAATGTATTCCTCGGAAAGATTGTTTCCGGCAAATACGATTTCAGGAGCATCCTTCTTTGCTGAAAGCTGCTTGGAGAAATTATGAGAAAGAGCCTCCAGGGCACATTTTGCACCGAGATAAGAGCCTCCGATGCCAATTACCACCACAAGGTCAACTCCTTTGCCCTTCCAGTCGTCACGGATGGCCTCGCAGTCCGTGATAAGTGACTCAGGAGTCTGGGTCGGGAGATGTTTCCAACCGAGAAAATCGTTGCCTGCACCGCTCTCATCCTCAAGAACTTTAAGTGCTTCAAGAGCTTTGGCGGTGTATTCCTTAACTTCTGCATCTTTAACAAAGGAGCTGCAGCCTCCCATATTTACTTTTAACATATCTATATGATTTAGTATTTGTATCACTGTCTTGGCGGGAATCCATCACCGCCCAAATCACGCAAATTTACAATTCCAAGTCTATTAAAGCAAATATTTTAAAAACAAACCTAATCTTCCTTCCAATCCGTAAGTTTCAGGCGGTATTTTATACTCACAGACAAACTGTCATCTATGCGTGAAGGGAACAACTTGCGATCCTCTTCTGCAAAACCGAGCTTGCGATATACATTCCCGGGCTCGGTCATCGGCAACCCATCTCTCCGGGGCCTGTCCGGTGCTTCGGAAGATATGGCATAGGTCATTATGTCGTCCGGATGTCTGTCCTGAATGAAAGCCTTGAGCAACTTGCCCATACCGCCAACCACCCGGCTATCTTCCAATGATGCATAACGTACCCATTCATAGGAACTTATAACCTTATTCCCCTTGGTCCACCGACGGGCATTGGAAAAAGTTGCAACAGCCACAAGCGCCGGTTCCCCCGAGGCTGTCAGCTTGGTTTCCGCACTCCCTGTTGTCCGCCTTTGGTAAAGTCCGTAACAATACCTGCAGGACGCGCTTCCGTAAATGTGATGCCTGTCAAGAAATTCCGCAGCGGTTTTCCTGTCGATTTTCCTGACATCGCAGTTTCTTGCGAAAATGGTGAGGGAAGTGACAATCCTGTCGTTAAATTCCATTGCCTGATGAATGAAAATCAATAAGTCCTTCTATAGGGGACCGGAGTATGGTTGCTATCTTCCAGCCCCTTTCAGATGCACATTCCAGGATTCTGTCCCTACAAAAATATGCAACTGAACCGCAGAAGGAAAGCGGGAGGGACTCCAATTCCCTGCAATAAGCAGACAGAACCCGGTCAAAATAGAGAACCAGGCCCTCCTGCATAAGCTGCTTTATATACGGGCTATCCCGATGCTGTTGCACAAAAGGGAAGTAGGATGCAAGGTAGGCGCTTGGGGCTCCACTACGATAGACTCCCTGTACAATTTTCTGATAATCAATATCGTATTCCCGGCCAAGAGCCTCATCCAGGTCCCGGGGAAGAAGACGGCGGATGTAATCGGAGAGAAGGCGTTTGCCGAACCAGGCACCGGAAGCCTCGTCCCCAAGCACATAACCCCCTCCTCTTCCCTGAATGGTGATTACATTTCCGTCATAAATACAGGAATTGGAACCAGTTCCGAGTATTCCCACCACTCCGGCATTATGCCCGCAGACAGCCCTTGCCGCTCCGAGCATATCCGAATAAATCTCAACTTGGGCTCCCGGGAAAAAAGCGTGGAATGTGGCCCGGAATTCTGAGGCCAGAGTTTCGGAAACCACGCCTGCACAATAAATGTACAATCTCAACTGGGCACCCGGAATGACGGAAAGCCTTTCCAACCCGTTTTTCAAGGAAGACGCGAGTTTGTCCGCATTGTTTTCGACTGCGGCATTGAACCCGCAGGTGGAGAACTTCAGAACATCTTCCCCATCCCGGATGACGGCCCAATCGGCCTTTGTGGCACCGCAGTCGGAAATAATCAGCATATAGTCTCGAGTTTTTCCTTCGCCTGAGTTGCAAGTGCAGACTTGATTTCGATATGGTTGAGTATGGACTTCACGAAGGAGTTGGACTCAAAGCTGGAACCCCTCACCTGCTCGAAATCAGCAATGCGCCTCTCTTCCCCGCCGTCAGCGCCGAAACTTGTCATCGCAGTGAGGCTGAACTCCTTGCGGGCATCGTCATAAATCATCTTGTCGAGTTCCACAACCGAACTCTTCCACCTCTCTATCAAACCAATAAGTTGTTCCACTGTGGCTTCGGAAAGGTCCATACCGTAATATTCATTGATGATGCGGTAGGCCCAGGTCCACTCATAGTCATAGTATTTCCGGTGGATCTGAGCGAAGCCTTCAGTTATGGCATCAACAGATTCGATTTCCCCGTTCTGAATCCTGTCCATAAGTTTCTCCACTGCGGAACGAGGTGCAATGAGACCGGAGAGGTCCACCCAATGATGAAGACCTGTGGAGGATTCCGGACAAAGGGCCTTGCGCAGTTCCTCAAGATTGCTGAAAGAAGATTGCATAATCCTGGATATCAGAGAGTTGCCTAAGAACTTGTCAATTGCGAGTCCATAGTACTTGAAACCTTTCAGCAAGGAACTCCTCTTTATGACTCCGCTCTGGTAGCTGTAGGTCTCGGAGTTCGGTCCGGCAGTAGCCTGGAGATCCTTGAGTATCTGAACAGCCTTGAGCATCTTGTTCACCGTGTAAGGGCTGAGCAGGTTGTAGTTTATCATATCCAACTTGTCGGGGTCTTTCCTGCCGTCACGCTGAGGCCATTTCTTCGCGTCCCTGATCGTGCCCACAGACTTGAGGTTGGCTCCCGGCATTATGAAACTGGTGCCGTGGTTCTCAATGAGATACGAAAAAGGCAGATTGGATGTGTCCTGATGGCTCACGTGACGCCCCATAACGAGGGAGAAAGCTCCCACCTTGGCAGGCCAGAGTATGTAGGAGTCCGAGGTGGTCTTGGCTCCCCTCTCCATAATGCCCTGATGCATAGGCCCCAACTTGTACATATGGTTGCTCTGGTTGGAACCGGAACCGGCGTTCATAAACGAGAACATACCGGCAATCAGCAGGGTGGATTTGTGGTGAGTGACTGTGAATGGACCGGCGAAAATTGCGCAAGCCTCCCCGTTCTCTCCCTGGCAGTTGCTGAAAAAGAGGGAATCGGATGCGGAATAATTATGTCCCAGATGACAGGCCTGTCCCACAAAACAGCGGGAGAAAGTGACTCCGTCCTCCACTGATGAACCGCTGCAGACTATGAAGTCGTCACCGATCACTCCCACACCGATGTGCACAGGAGCGTCTGCATTGGAGTTGAGGCTGCCGTTTTTCAGGCGGGAGGCTCCCTCAATCTTGCAGCAGTCTCCGATTTTCACATTCTTTATGTATCCGGCATCGACTATGGTCACGTCATTTCCAATATGTCCCATAGTGGACGAAACAGACTGAACATAGCGGTTGATGAGCACGCGGAGTTTGGATATGAGCTCCGGACGATGACGGTAGAGAGCCATTATATAGGCTGTCTGGGCGGTGAGCCTGTCGAAAATCACCACTTCGCGTCCTCCGGTTTCATTGAGCACCGATGCCTCAACTCCGTTTCCGAAAGAGGTGAGGGAGTCTGTCAGGATGATATCGACGTTTTCAATATAGCACCGGCTGCCGATTGTGTAGTTGGCAATGTAATTCTTCACATTTTCTATGCAGCACTCGTCTCCTATGATGACGTTGTGCAGAGTGGCGTGATAGAGACCGGTGTGTTTTTTCATACCTCCGGGAAGTTCAATTTCCCTGGTGAAAGCACCAAGGCGGATTTTTCCGGAAAAACGAACGGAGCGGACATATTCGGCAGAGAATCCTTCCGCCACCTGGATTTCGCTCCAATCAGCAGCACTGCAGGCCTGAGCCTTCAGCATTGCGATTTCATCATTAGTCAAGTTTCTGTACATAGTATGTTTGCTGATTATTTGCTTTTACTCATCCTTGTGCGCCCGCTGCACACTTTTCAATGCTGCTGACACATCATCATATTCATAGCCTCTCCCAAGGGCAAAGCGTATGAGTTTATTTCTCCATTCGGGATCCCCCTTCAGGATCTTCATCCTGTTCGAAATCAGTTTTTCCAGCCTTGCTCCTGCCTTATCCCCGTCAATCTGCGAGAGAGCATATTCTATCTCACTATCCTTCAATCCCTTGCGCATAAGGTTATACCTTATCTTCACCCGGCCCCAGCCCGAAAGCGTAGATTTGTCCCTGGCATAGGCTGCACCATAACGGAGATTGTCCAGAAAACCTTCCTTAATGAGGGCCGACACCACCTCGGCAGCAGCGAGGCCATCCCCCTCCAGAGACTTCAGTGCCTTCTCCTTTATGTCGGACACGCAATATTCGCGCTTGGAACAAAGATTTCTCAAGCCTGTCAGAGTCTTATTGAAGTCCTGTTTTCCCATATCCTCAGAAATTATAGCCCAAACTGCAATAGACACCCACGCTGTTGGTCAGAGAAGACCAATGCACATTGGCCGATATCGGACCGACTATGGTGTCATAAGAATATTCCAGCCCTGCTCCGAAAATGCCCTTGCCCTGTTTTATGTATTCAAAGCTGGAATTTGCATACAGATAATTGAAAATGCCTGTGACATAATGGTTTCCATACACATTGAAGCGGAAGTCCCCCCTTGCGAGAGTCAACCGGCGGTCGAGGAAGGTGGTTCTCAGGAGTCCCACGAAAGGCAATTGCTGTTCAAAATAACGCCCCGGCAGGGAGCCGCCCACCACATTTGCAAACACCACAGGCTCACTGTCCCCGAAAAGATAGCGGATGCTCAGGGAAGGGATGAACGAGAAGATTTTGCCCGTGGACAGGACTCCTTTTACGGAAGCCGTCAGAATGTGCAGGCCGGAATCAGTCAGCGGAGACTTGAAATCGGTAAAGTTCCACAAATATCCCAACCTCAGTTGCATACCCCGCGTAGGGAAATAACCGTCATTCATATTGTCGAAACTGGCATTGAACCTCAGGGACATATAATCCTCAAAATGCTGCATAGGCTTGCGCCCCTCCCCTGCTGACACGGCCGACAGGAAATGATACTGGGAGCCGTCGTAAAAAATATCGTTCTGCAGCGCCAGCCTGATGTCAAAACTGGACAATTTGAGACCTGAAACATATAATTCCTGACGGGAAGACAGAAAATCGACTGTCGGCCAGAAATTCTTTTCGTCATATACCTTGGCCTGAGTCCAGCGGAAAGAAGCCGCGAGGTTGATGGTAGGCATCCAGGGGGAATCGTAGTAATAGTGCACCTGGAAAAAAGGATTTCGGCTCACCAGCGCATTCAGATTCAAGGTGGAACCCTGGAGTCTGCGGGCAAAGAAACCCACATTCACATTTGCTGAAAGAATATCCTCCGTGTCCATTCTGACACCGAGCCCGAACTGATGCAAAGGCCCCTTGCGGCAATTGATGGCCAACTGGTACGGCTCGGATTTTCCAAGGAGTTCATAGGTGACATAGTCATAGGCTCCAGTAGCATAGACCGTGGCTATGGCATCGGTTATCCTGTTATATGAAAGAGTGTCTCCGGGATTGATATTCAACTTCTTGCGCAGCATGCGGCCTTCTATCTCTCCCACACCTTTCAATTCCACATCCGAAATTTTCACTGCGGAGCTGCGAAGATTTACCGCCTGCATCCCGGTAAGGTCCACAGGGTCCTCCTTCACTCGCAGTTTTACCACATTCAGCAGGGAATCCTGTTCCCTTGCCGCCTCATAGCCGTTGCGTATGAGTTTGTCTATGTTCTCCGGAGAAAAGCTGAGCATATTCAGACCCATAAGGTCGGGCCTGATGTTCACATCCGCAAGGTTCACATTGTACTCATAGGTTTCCCTTCCCAACATATCCATACTCAGGGACACCACATCGGCTATGTTGCGCACAGAAGAAGCATCCTTGGACGGAGCGCTCACGTCCACACCTATTACTATGTCCGCTCCGACATATCTGGCTATGGCAGTGGGATAATTGTCCCTCATCCCTCCGTCAGTCAGGACCATATCCTCGTAATGCACAGGGGTGAAAACGCCCGGAATGGACATAGTGGAACGGAGAGCTGTAATGAGAGGCCCGTCATACCATACCTTGGACTTTCCCGTTCCTATATCGGTCGATACGCATGCGAATGGAATCGGAAGGTCAATGAAATTCATAGGGTCCTGATAGCCTATGGTCAGGGAGCTGAAGAGATTATAGACATTCTGCCCGAAGACATAACCGGAAGGAAGGCTTCTGAGCAGATTGTCCTTCACGGTCTCCAGACCACGTCCGGACTTCACGTCCCTGAGATTGATGTCAGAATGGAGCCTCGGGGCAGACTCGTTCGACTTGTCCCCGGTGCCCTGCGCATAGTAGAAAGGCATTGAAAGCTGATATCTTTCCTTGTATTTCAACTGCTTGTAAGAGGAATAGTTGCGTGGCAGTATATCCCTGATCATTGCAGTCCAGTCCATCTGACGCACCACCGTATCCATCTGGGCACTGGTATAGCCCAAGGCTTTCATACATCCCATAAGGCCGCCCATACTGGTGCCCACAACGAAATCCACTGGGATTTTCAGAGAATCCAGGTAATGCATCACCCCCACGTGGGCAGCACCCTTCGCTCCACCTCCGCTGAGAACCAGGGCAACAGTGGGCCTGTGCCTCCTTATGGAATCCATCCTGGCACGCATTTTCTGAACCTCCAGACTGTCCCTTTCGGGGGAAACGCTCTTGTAGAGGTAGCTCAGAGGACTGTTTTGGGCATAACCATCCAGCGTCGGCAGAATTGCCACCGCCAGAACTGTCAGAAATATGCGCAGGAATCGTTTCATTGTTCAGTTTTCGACGCGTGTTCTCCGGCAAGCAAGCCGCAGGCCGCCAGTATGTCCTCGCCCCTGGATGCCCTCAGTGTTGCAGTGATTCCGGCATCGCTGAGGCGTTTGCGGAAGGCTTCGATTCTCGCTGGAGAAGAAGTTTTATAAGGAAAATCCGGTATCTGGTGGAAACGTATGAGATTCACTCTGCATTCCAGATGACGGAGCAGGTGCACCAGGGCATCGGCGTGTTTCGGAGTGTCGTTGAAACCCTCGAACATAGTGTATTCAAAACTTACACGACGCTGGCCGGAAAAGTCATACTGCCTTATCAGACGCACCACCTCAGTGACGGACCAGGCCTTTTGCACCGGCATAATGGACAACCTCTCCTCGGGAAAAGGATTGTGCAGACTGACGGCCAAATGGCAGCGGCATTCCTCAAGATACCTTTTGAGATTGGGCAAGACCCCGATAGTGGAAACCGTGATTCTCTTCGGACTCCAGGCAAATCCCCAATCTGAGGTGAGGATTTCTATGACCCTCATCACATTATCATAGTTGTCCAGGGGTTCTCCCATACCCATAAACACCGTATTGGTGAGTCTGTCGCTTTCTTCCACCGCAAGGAACTGCGACATAATGTCTGCCGCCGACAGATGTCCGTGAAAGCCCTGACGGCCGGTCATACAAAAGTGGCAGCCCATACGGCATCCCGACTGCGAAGACACACAGAGTGTGGCCCGATCCCCGTCCGGAATCATAACGGCTTCTATTGCGGATTTTTCCTTGCCGTTATCCACCGGGAACAAGTATTTTCTCGTACCATCCGCAGATGTGAGCACCGATATAGGCTCAGTAACTCCGACCTCACAGCATTCCTCCAGTTTTGCCCTGGCCACTTTGGACAGGTCAGTCATTTCAGAAATGCTGCGCACCTTTTTCACATAAAGCCAGCGGGCCATCTGCGCTCCTGCGAACTTAGGAAGTCCGAGCGAGAGCACAAGGGCCTGCAATTCCTTGAGGTTCTTTCCTATGAGGCGTTCTTTCATTACTTTGAAGAGAGTCCAAGTTTTTTCATAAGCGCCTCAGGCTCAGGGTCGTGACCCCGGAAGTTGCGATAGAGCACAGCAGCATCCTCCGAACCTCCACGACTGAGTATATTCTCCCTGAAACTATGGCTTACTTCAGTGTTGAAAATACCTTTCTCCTGGAAAAGTGAGAAAGCATCTGCCTCCAGTACTTCTGCCCATTTGTAGGAATAATAGCCTGCTGCATAGCCTCCGGCAAAAATATGCGAGAAGCCGGGAGAAATGGCAGTTTCAGCCACGCCGGGCATTACTTCATAAGGTTTGAGAGCCGCCTTCTCGAAACTTACGGGATCCGTTTGCGGCAGGCTTTCCAATGAATGCCAAGCCATATCAAGCAATCCGAACTGGAGCTGACGTACCTGGGAGTAGCCGGAAAGATAGTTTTTGGATGCAACAATCTTGTCTATCAGTTCCATCGGTATGCTCTCGCCGCTCTGGTAGTGCTTTGCGAAGGTGTTGAGGTATTCCGGCTCATATCCCCAATTTTCCATAATCTGGGAAGGCAGTTCCACAAAATCCCTCGCCACTGAGGTGCCGGTGAGAGAACCGTAACGGCCTTCCGCCAACATTCCGTGGAGGGCGTGGCCGAATTCGTGGAGAAAAGTTGTGAACTCGTAATGGGTTATGAGGGACGGGGTGCTGGCTGTCGGTTTGCTGAAATTGGTGACTATGCTTATGAAAGGTCTGCGCTCGACTCCGTCTTTGATGCTCTGTCCACGGAACTCGGTCATCCACGCACCCCCTCTCTTGCTCGGACGTGGGAAGAAATCGGCATAGAACAGTGCAAGGTGACTGCCATCTTCATCAGTGACCTCATAGACTTTCACATCCTTGTGATAGCCGGGAATGTCTTCACGAACCTTGAAATTGATTCCGTAGAGACGGTGGGCAAGGTCGAAAACGGCATCAATGCAGTTTTCCAGTTTGAAATACGGCTTGAGAAGCTCCTCGCTCAGGTCGTATTCCGCTTTCTGGAGTTTTTCTGACCAATAGGAGAAATCCCAGCCCATAAGTCTGTCTCCTTCAAAGCCATTTTTGCGTGCGAAATCTTCGACCATTTTCACATCGGCTCTTGCATAAGGCAATGACGGGTTCATAAGGTCGGCGAGAAACTTGTTGACTGTTCCGGCATCTTTGGCCATACGGACCTCAAGGGCGTAATCCGCATAAGTCCTGTAGCCCAAAAGCTGTGCAGACTGAATCCTGAGGTCAATTATCTTGCTGACATTCTCACAGTTGGAATACTCACCTCCGACAGCACGGCTTCCGTATGCCATATACATCTGACGGCGAAGCTCCCTGTCGTTGCAGTATTTCATAAACGGAGAATAGCTTGGATAATCCAGAGTGAATGCCCATCCTTCCAGGCCTTTTTCGGCTGCACTTTCAGCAGCTGCGTCCACAACATAGGCAGGCAGACCGTCCAACTTTGTGGAATCCGTAATATTGAGGACATAGGCATTCGTAGCCGCAAGCAGATTTTTCTGGAAAGCGAGGGTCGTGAGAGACAACTCCTCCGAAATCCTGCTGTATTTCTCCCTGTCCTCCCCCTGGAGATTGGCTCCGTTGCGGGTGAAACTCCTGTAGGTATTCTCGAGCAGCTTGAGCTGATCCTTCTCCAGAGCGAGAGAATCCCTCTGTTCATAAACAGCCTTGACTCTTTCGAAAAGTTTCTCATTCAGACTCACATACATTGAGTAATCATTGAGCATCGGAGCAACTTCCTCGGCAATCTGCTGCATCTGCTCATTCACATCTGCCTCCATAAGATTGTAAAAAATGGAGGAAACGCGGTCGAGAGTCTCCCCGGAATATTCCATAGCCTCTATGGTGTTTTCAAAGCTCGGGGCTTCGGGATTATTGGCAATTGCATCAATCTCAGCCTTGGCCTCTGCAATGCCCTGTTCGAAAGCAGGCATATAATGCTCATTTCTGATTTTGTCAAACTGCGGAGCTCCAAACGGAAGCTTGGACTCCGTCAAAAGCGGATTTTCCATTTTGCAAGATAGAATAAGTGGCAGCATTGCTGCTGCAATAAAAGTGTATTTCTTCATAATAAACATAATTTCAATGCATTAATGCACACACTACAATAAATCCGAGTACAACCGGCACAAGCTGCAAAAATACAAAAAAATCCATAATCTCTTAAAACATACAAGTCACACTTTCTCTATACAATATATACGTGTACTGGTCTGGCGGTACCTTATGTCGTAACATCCACATTCAGAATAATATTTCCGGCTTCTGTGACTGGTCATATAGTCGGGACTGAAGCCCTTCACCGACAGGTCGGACAGAAGCACACTGTCTATATTCCCGGCAATGAGAGCTTCCAGCAACGAATAATTCTTTTCCAGTATGGAATTGATTCTTGTACGGATATAGCGCCCCGCCATATGCTCAGCATAATAATGACGGTTTTTGCATTTCACACTGCAATACACCTTGTCTGTCCTTCCGTAAGGCACCACGTCTCCACATTCCAGACACAGCCTCCGGCCTTCTTCCGTTTTTGTTTCAGTTCCCATAAATTCCCGCAATAATTTGTGCAAAGGCAAATATGAAACACTCTGGCGGAAAAACAAGCAGTGCAAGGCCCCAGGGTGCAAATAAATTTATGAATTTATAAGAAATTTTGAAAAATGCAGTTTCGGATTTTTTTCAATATGCGATTGATAAATTTATTTATAAGAAAATTTCAATCATTTTTTTCGATAAAAAAGCAACATATCCCGCAGAAATGCAAATTTCATATAAATTCAGAAAAATATTTGACCTCAACCAGCCAAAACACTTGCAATACCCGAACTTGACGAATTACATTTGCAATGTCGGGCAAAGGCGTCTTGAAACTTCCCCGCAAGGTCCTGAATCCGGACAGGACCAACTGAACATTTTTAACTTTAGTATTATGGAATCAATCAACAGAATTGAAATTCTCGGCAATGTGGGCAACATCAGAATCCAGGAAGCCGGAGAGACAAGGGCCATACATCTGTCTGTAGTCACCAACAGAGTGGCCAGAAACAAGGCAGGAGAAAACTATGTGGAAGCCACCTGGCATCACGTGGAAGCTTGGGAGGGCCAGTCCAATATCGCAGACTTTTCCAAGATCACCAAAGGCTGCTGGGTCAGGGTCGTGGGCAGAATCAAGAACAACAAGTACACCAACAGCGAGAATGTGGAGAAGTACACCGTGGATGTGGTTGCAAACAGGCTCGAAGTGGTGGAGGAAAAAGACTGAGGGAAATAATGGTTTTCTGAACTGATACTCTGAATTATTTGCTATTTTTGCAGGTTGGGAGGGGCCATTTGAATATCCCCTCCCACTTATAAACCGAACTGCAATGGCAAGAAAATTCCGTATCGCATTAGCGGCGCTCTTTTTCGCCGGCATTACTCTGCTGTTTTTGGATTTGACAGGCGCACTTCATCATTGGCTGGGATGGATGGCAAAGATCCAGTTGTTTCCGGCCATACTCTCCCTATCCCTGGTGACGGTGGTGCTGACTGCCCTGGTCACTTTGGTCTTTGGAAGGGTCTATTGCTCAGTCATATGTCCTCTGGGAATCTTTCAGGACATCTTCTCGTGGATTCACGGCAGGACATCCCCCAAAAACAAGTACAGATTCAAACATCTCAAGGCTCTGAACTGGTTAAGATATGCAGTGCTGGCGTTGTTCATACTCGCAAGTGCCTTAGGAGCCATCTCCATCGCTGCTCTGATTGAGCCGTACAGCAGTTACGGAAGGATTGTAAATGAGATTTTCGCTCCTCTTTACCGTTGTGCAAACAACCTGTTTGCCGATGTGGAAAATCATTTTGGAGCCTATACTTTCTACTCCGCTGATGTATGGTTCAAGAGTGCAGTCTCATTGGCCGCTGCAGTGGCAAGTTTTCTTCTTCTGGCATTCCTGAGCTGGAAATGGGGCAGAATCTGGTGCAATACAATCTGTCCGGTAGGTTCTATTCTGAGCCTGTTTTCCCGGTTCAGCCTATTCGCCCCGGTCATAGACAAGGACAAATGCCGGAATTGCCATCTGTGCGAGAAGAGGTGCAAATCCTCCTGCATAGACATTGCGGAGCACAAGATAGACAGCAGCCGCTGCGTGGTATGTCTGGACTGTCTGGAAGAATGTCGGCACGATGCTCTCCATTACAGGTTCCGCTTTGCTCCGAAATGCAAACGGGTGCAGAAAGCAGCGGAGGACAAAGTGCAGGAGGGAAAGGAGACGGACCGAAGGGATTTCATCCGGACCGGTGCACTGGCTGTGGGGACTCTTGCACTGGGCAGCCTGCCTGTGAAAGCCGCCAAAGTTTCGGAAATCAGAGAAGGCAAGGACGATAATGAAAGACGTATCCCTCTCAAACCTGCGGGGTCACAGAGCCTGAAACATTTTTCCGACCATTGCATTGCCTGCCAGCTCTGCGTGGGAGCTTGTCCGAACAACGTGCTGAGACCGTCCGGGGATGCCAGAAGACTGATGCAGCCTGAAATGGAGTTTACCAGGGGCTATTGCCGCCCGGAATGCACCAGATGTTCCAATGTCTGCCCGGTGGGGGCCATCCTGCCTGTGACAAGGGAGGAAAAGACGGCCATCAGCATCGGCTATGCCGTGGTTGATTACGGACTGTGCGTAGCCGACAGGGAAGAGGCATCCTGCGGCAACTGTGCAAAACATTGTCCTGCAGGAGCCATAAGAATGTCACACAAGAATCCGGAAGACAGTGATTCGGCCATGATTCCGGGTGTGAATGCTGAAAGGTGCATAGGATGCGGAGCCTGTGAATACAACTGCCCGTCCAAGGCCATCAAAGTTACCGGACGCGAAGTACATAAGTTAAGTTAGAAGGTTCAACCGAAAAACGTGGTGTTATGAAAAGAAGAGACTTTTTGAAAATAAGTTCCGCAGCCATTGCCTCCATAGCTATGGATGGCAGGTTTACGGCTGCCGCAGATGAGAGGGCCTCGGACAGGAGCAAGACTTCAGTCAAGGGTGCAATCACCTGCCGCAAGGACCTCAAAACCGGCGACGACATCAGTCTTTTGGGCTACGGCTGTATGAGATGGCCGATGATTGCTTCTGACGGAGGGCAAAAGAGAGTTGACCAGCAAAAGGTGAACGAACTTACGGACCAGGCCATTGCCAACGGAGTGAACTACTTCGACACGGCACCGGTCTATCTCAGGGGACAGAGCGAAAAAGCCACGGGAGCAGCCCTGGCCAGACACCCGAGGGAGAAGTGGAAAATCGCGACAAAACTGTCCAATTTCCAGGACTGGAGCCGGGAAGCTTCGATGAAGATGTACGAAGACTCGTTCCGCAATCTTGGGGTGGATGTAATCGACTACTACCTGCTCCACGCCGTGGGAGACAGTATGGAGGACTTCAACAAGAGATATGTAGACAACGGGATGCTGGATTTTCTCACTCGGGAAAGGGAAAAGGGTAAAATCGTGCATTTGGGCTATTCATTCCACGGAGACAGGAAAATGTTCGACACTCTTCTGGAAACCCACAGCAAGTGGCATTGGGATTTCATACAGATTCAGATGAATTATGTGGACTGGGACTATGCAGAGTCGGGCAACTGCAATGCCCGCCATATGTACGACAAACTCACTGGAGCAGGCATACCGGTGATAATTATGGAGCCTCTCCTGGGAGGAAGGCTGGCAAATGTGGCCGACAGCGTGGAGGAAAAGCTGCGTCTGAGGGACCCCCGTGCAAGTGCTGCAAGATGGGCCTTCCGCTTTGCAGGCAGTTGGGACAATGTGCTCTGCGTCCTCAGCGGAATGACCTTCAGGGAACATCTGGAAGACAATCTGGAGACATTCTCCCCTCTCAAAGCCTTGGACGAAAGTGAGAAGGAATTCCTGAGCAGGATTGCAAAACTCATCCACGACTACCCCACAGTTCCCTGCACTGGCTGCGACTACTGTATGCCTTGCCCTTACGGAGTGGACATCCCGGGCAATTTCCGGCACTACAACAAGTGCGTCCAGGAGGGCTTTGTGGACATCAAGCCGGATGGGAAAAACGAAAGCGCCGACCAGTACAACCAGGAGATGAAAGAATTCCGGAAGAACCGCAGGAAATACCTTATCAGCTACCAAAGGGATGTGATGAGGGAGTCAAGGGCAAACAAATGCATAAACTGCGGACAATGCATTCAGCACTGCCCGCAGGATATAAAAATTCCTCAGGAACTCCGCAAGATTGACCTTCTGGTGGAAAATCTCCGCAGGAGCATCGAAGATTAGATGACGAAGCGCTTATCTCAGAAAGAATAGCCGAGGCCGATATTGAAAGTGTTCAGGACGGAACCGTAAACAAGGTAGGCAAAATCCAGGCGCACTCCTTTGAAGCGGCATCCCAGGCCCACGGATGCGCAGGAAGGGATGGGACAAGAGGACATAGCATAGCGGTAGCCTGCGCGGACAAAGACCATATTGTTCCATCCGTACTGCATACCTGCGGCTGCTGTTGCACTGTTGTTCAGATAATAATCAGCATCAATGTTGACCTGCAGACCGTGCGCAGAGGCAAAGACCGCATCATACATTGCAGCAATCTTCACTGATGAAGCCAGATTGTAAAGGCTTCCGTCAGAGGACTTTACCGGGGAACCGAAATTCATCGCTCCCGCCGACACGGCGAAATCACCGAACTTGCCCATAAGGACGAGGTCTGCTGCCACGACATTGTTGGACATCTGCGGCGCAAGCGACTGCATCGCATAGCGTACATTCAGGCCGGCAGACAGGAAATCCACAAAGCGCCAGGACACGCCCACTCCGGCAAGCAACTGCCCGGGAGAGTATTTCCCGGTGAGCTTTCCGCTCTCATTGTAGAGGTCGTAGGAAGGATCCGCACCGTAGGAAAGGGTTGCCGAGATGCCCAGCTTGCCTTTCAGATTGTATGCAAAACCGGCATTGATATAGTTGGTCGCAGACGGATTGAACAGCATATACCCGACCTCGACGGACATCTTGTCTGCACAGAACGGAACCATTGCGGAGTTGCCGTTAGCCGCCCAGGCCATATTGTTGCCGGACATTGAAGCGGAACCGGACATTGCAAGGTCTGCAGCACCGCGGCTGGTCCGCACCCACGGAAGGGCGGACCAGCTCTGTGCTGAAGATGAGATTGTTATCAGCAGTGAAACAAGTATTGTTGCTGAATATTTCATTTATTTGGAATACTTTCTTACCTTATTTGTGGCAGCAAAATCAAGGTCTTTCAATTCCCTGGTCTGTTTTGGCAAATCAGCTGCCTTATGTGACATTGGCTTATGGCTTCTCACGGCTGATGCATATGCTTCTTCGCCGGAATATGGAGTGATAACAGTACCCTCGCGGAGGAAAAGATTATACCATCCGACAGGTTCCACAACATTTTCACCGGTTTCATCCATCTGATAGACACAACTTCCGAATGCATAATTGTCAAGACCGGAAATGTACCCCTCATCATTGACCGAGAACACACATTCAGCAGCACCTTTTTCATCAAATGATTCAGCATACGATTCATATGCATACGTCAATAATTTGGATTTGTTGTACCAGCCATAAATGGAACCGAATAGATTTTTATTATCTTCAGCTCCGAAATGGTATCCGTTCAAGGTCAGTTTCTTTGTACTGTCATCGTAATAAGCATACCACGCGCTTCCGTCATTCAAGAGAGGATTCTGCATACGGAACAGATTTTCTGTCGTTGTAGGAGCAAGTGTGAAAATCTGTTCACTCTCGAAGCCGTCTTCTTCGGTTTCTCCTTTAACAGCGCAGAATGCATAGTAATCGCCGACTTTGAGGAATCCTGAATATTCAACAGCTTTTGTGGATGCCAGAGAGGCGGCAACTGCAATGTTGCCTTCAGCATCTTCGAACAATATGATAAGGATGTACTCTGTACCGGGGTTGAGATTATAAAAGATGGTGCCAAATAATCCTTTCTCACCATTGACTGCTTCAAGAACCTGATCAGGCCACTGCGAGCCGTATTTTTTAACATCGGCAATAATGCTGTCAATATGACCTTCCCAGTCAGCAATCTCTGCCTCCCAATCTGATGATTCCCAAAGACCATAGTAACCGGAAACGACAGGATGAGTTGCCTTACCCCATATTGCTCCCAGAGAAGTCTCTTCAGGATATTGTGAGAGATAGTCAGGGTTGAAGTCAGTCACACTCATAAGAGCAGCTTTGCCTGTAAAAGGTACATATGCAGCCTGATTCACAGTGACAGTGACTGGATCTACTCCTTCTCCTGCGAAGGTAACAGTTGCCGTACGAGGCTCCTGACCAGGATTGGCCACGATGCCGAATGTAACCGTGGTAATCTCTTCTTCAGACGAAGCCGGAGAAACAGTAAGCCACTTCTGGTCGGAAGTTGCTGTCCACGCGACATTTGCCTGAACAAGAACAGATGCAGTTGTTTCTGTTTCCGCAACTTCTATCGGCGCTGTAATCTCCTGCAAATCAGTGGTAGTAACCTGAAGAGCAGCCGCCGCCTCAGCCCCTGCCTGCTTTACAGTAAAGCTGAAGTCGAGTGCCGGATTCTTGGCAGTCTTGACAGTAATCACAGCATCGCGGGCATCAGAGCTTTCATTGGCAGCAACTGCAACTTTCACTGCAGTGCTGAGGTCCTTTGAATCTGCATTGTCAACAGCCTCAGGGCTTACAGGAGCCCAGGACTGGCTTGAAGACACGGTAAATGCGACATTGCCCTTGACTGTGAAATTGATATCAGCACCCGCAGCTGCCACTGCAACTGAATTGTCAGCAGAGAGCGTAAGTCCTTCAACGCTGAGAGAAGGCTCAACAACAGGACCTGAAGTTGTGCAAGCAACTGCACACACCAGTGCAGCCAACATTGCTGAAATTGATCTTTTCATCGTATAAAAAATTAATTTAGGTTTTGTCAGATTTTAACGACAGTGCGTTCCGTGGTTGTGGATGGGGTCTTCACCACCACCTTGTATATTCCCGGAGAGAGGAAACTCATATCGATTACGGCAGGATTGAATGCCCCAACCAGTTTTTCCTCCTCATAGACAAGCTGTCCGGAAGCAGACCAGATGCGTATAAGTGTGGTTGCATCCTCACCGGTGGAAACTGTCAGGTTGTTGGTGACCGTGGATGGATAAACATCTGCAGCGGACTCCGGCTCGCGTACAACGAATTTGAAATCCAGACGGCAGGTCTCGCCCCGGCAGTCTGTGGCCACTATGCTCACCTCGTCAATTCCGAAGTTGAGGGAAGTGAGAGTGAGGATATTGCCGGAAGGGTTCACGTTGCCTATTTTAGAGTTCGTGTGAGTCACGGTATAAGTGAGAGTCTCTCCGTCCTCGTCATAAATGTATTCGGACATATCCAAGCTCATGCTCTGTCCTCTCTTCTCCATCAGCACACCCGGCAAAGCCTTGATAATTTGCGGTGCGTGGTTGGGCAGGATTTCATAATTTACGACCTTCACTTCCGTCAGATTATGAGACGGATAACCCGTATCATCCGTGGCAGAAATCACAGCCGAGTAGGTGCCTGGAGGTACTGCATTGCCAACTATGGTGAGCCTGTGGACATTGCCGTCCTTTGAAATCGTGAACTTGTCCGCATCGCTGCCCTGACGGTAGGAAATGACAACATTATGACCGTCCGGGTCGTAAATCGTGTAATCCACGGTGAGAGTTTCGTGCGAATGGACCTTGAAATCTCCGGAATAGGAAGTCTCGATTACAGGCTTGTTGTTGGACTCTGTCTTGACGGATTTTATCACGGATGCCGGAGCCAAGTTCATACTGTAGTCGCAAGCGGCAATTCCAAGATAGTAGGATGCGTTGAAATCCAGACCTGAGATGACAGCTTCGAGTTCATCTCCCACTTCAACACCATTCGGAACTATGTACTTCTGAACCTTCAAACCCGGGGTGGAAACATTGGGCTTGAAAGACTCTACATCTTCCCTGGTCCGGGATGCAAGCAGGAAATAGCTGTAGCACTTGCCGTCAGGGGCATCCTCGTCTGAAGTAAGATTCCAATTGAGTCTGAAACCGTTTGCCTGAGCCTGCACCGCAAAATCGCTGACAGGCGCTGGTGCTATGGTTCCTCCGACGTTGAATGATCCGAAAGCATCCAGTTTCGGGCCGATTTTGGCTGAAGAGAGCCTCGTGCCGTCATCAGCACCGTCGAGAAGCCTTTCGACCAGCATTTCGTTGGTAAAACCCTGACCTCCGAAATAGGAAACCAGCAGCGCTGCAACACCGCTTACGTGAGGGCAGGCCATTGAAGTACCCTGCATCTTGCCGTATTTGCCGCCTTTGATTGTGCTCAGGACTTCATAACCCTTGATGTCATCTCCGCCCGGAGCACAGATATCCACCCAACTGCCATAATTGGAATAATATGCTCTTGTGAAATCCGGTCCGAAAGAACCGACAGCTATACAAGGCTCGTACTCTGCAGGCCATCCGTCAGGCCATCCGTCGTTTCCGGCAGCGAAAATCACGACTCCACCCTTCATAGGGCTGTCGGGCAACTGATTGCCATTCTTGTCGCAACCGGCATATTTGATAAAATAGTCAATGGCTCCTTTCATACTGCCCACGCCTCCAGCCTTTGCTTCGGCAGCAGTGTCATAGACATATCCCCAACTGTTCTGGGAAATCACGGCACCGTGATCAGCTCCCCAAACCATAGCATTGTAGGTGTCGCCCGAGTAATCCCGCTTGGGGTCGGAAGGATTCTCCTTGAAGATGGCACAGGAAAGAAGCTTCACTCCACCGTTGCCGTCTGACCCTCCCGCAATTCCGCAAACACCTATGCCATTGTTGTTTACAGCTCCAACTGTTCCAGCTACGTGAGTGCCGTGGTCGTGTGCGTGGATGGTATATCCCTCATAATTATACACGAAACTCTTGCTTCCGTTCGCACCGGCAGGTATGACTGCGGCGGCAAGGTCGGGATGGTCCATCTGTATGCCTCCGTCCACAATGGAAACAATGACATTCGGGCTGCCAGTCGTGAATTTCTCCCATACAGGCACCACGTTGATATCGCAGCCGGCAGACATTCCTGATTTCGAACCGTCGTTGTAATAATGCCATTGCTCGGAAAAACGGGGGTCGTTGAAAGTAGCAGTGGACTTGATTCTGCGCACAGGCTCGGCATAGACCACCCCTGGGATTGCAGAGAGGTCATCTCCAGCCTTGGTTGCACTGACCTGAGGATCGTATTTGATACGGTACCAGCGGTGCAGACCTGCAGCCCTGTGGCGGGGTTCCCATTCTCCTCCATCCTCGTAAAGTCTTGTGACGGAAGTTACGCCAAGCGATTCGAAGACTCCGCCAGCCTTCGTGGACAGAAAATTCCCCCTGGAAAGCTCGCTCTCAATCTCTGAAGTGAATTCTTCGCTGAATTCGACGATGGCTTCACCCGGAACGAGACTTGACTCAGCAGTTTCTGTTTGAGGAGGTATGACGTCATTGACCCTGGCCGTTTCCTTCGTACAGGAAACAGCCAAAGCCATAGACAGCAATATGAGCAAATTGCGTTTCATTCAGATTATTTCTTGGTCCATTTGTAACCTTCGGCTAGAGTTCCTGCCCGAGCTTTGATAACATCACCAGAATCATCGTTCATAAGCCATATTCCAATAGGACTATCAAGTACTAGAACTCCGTCTCCCGCTGTGAGAGTAATGTCATCAGTATTATTGTACTGGTCGATTCCCCAAGCTACCAAACATACACCGAGATCTCCTCCGAAATCGTATGCGTTGAAAGGCTGAAGTCCATAGATATGAATCTTGGACATATCTTTGTCAAAATAACCGTAAATAGGCACCTGGAAATCCATATCATTACCGTTGGCAAAAAGCATCCTGGCGTTGGTAATCATACAGTCTGCATCAGTATAATATGCCTCAGGGTCTTGTGTCGGATCATATTCCTCAAGATCGAAATTGAAAGCAACTTCTTCACCTTTAGTATCTACGCCTGAGCCTTCATAGCTTCCGATGAGCTTCGAAAGCCCACCATCATTGTCAATAATGGTGCAGATGCAACTGTTGAATCCTCCAAGATTGATTTTTTCATCTGCTGCCTCTTTGAGCGCAATCTTGATTGTAAGGTTTCCTGTTTCAATACCGGTAAGGTCCACAATCTGGATTCTTATGGAATCGTTCACAGCCTTGTCCACATTGCTGACAGTAAGCACTCCAGTATTGTCAGGCTTGCCGAAACGGTCCACAACAACATAGTTTTCGCCTTCCTTGGCTGTTACCGCAGTCACGCTGTAGGTGAGCACACATTCGTCAGCTCCATACAGCTGCACCGGAATTTTAACGATTCCGCCATCCTCAGGGAATAAAACACTCTTGGTGGTGAAACTGAGTATGGTCGTATCCATAAATTTCGCCTTGTTGCAGGCCGCAATAGAGAGCAGCGCCGCTGCCAAAGCCATATATTCTGTAATTCTTTTCATAATAATCTTCATTTGCACATCATTTAATCAACTGAGACTGAAGAATAACCGTCGTTCTGCACGAGATTGGCATTCACCTTGAGCTCATAAGCCGGAATAGGCCAGCAGAGGTGGTAGTCATTTGCAGGGAGGCTCTTGTTAACATATCCGTTGGTGACTATCAGCACATTTTTGGCAAGTGCTCCGGCCTGGCCTTCACGGCTGGAATAGCCAAATCCCCATCTCTTGAGGCACTCAAGACGAAGTCCATCTCCGACTGTCTCGCGGAACCACTCCTTCTGGATGGCTTCGAGAGAGATGCTGGATGAAGGGGTTGCACCTCTCTTGCTCTGGAGAGTGGTGAGCTTGCTCATTGCCTGAAGCTTATTGCCGGCCTTGAAAGCAGATTCTGCAGCCACGAGATACATTTCAGGCAGCGCAAAAGGCTTTGGTGCTATGTGACCGTCTATGACACCGCTGGCGTTGAGAGCCGTGTTGCCCTGATATTTTACGAAAACATAGAATGCGCCCTGATAGTAGGAACCATTGCTTATGAACGGTATATCTGCAGTGTCGTTGAACCAATACTTCAGACGGAGGTCAGTTGCATCATAAGAACTTACGAGAGTCTTGGACGGGATGTAGCCCGAACCGAAAGAATCTTTCGTAGGGGAATTGGAATCGGGACCGTAGTTGATGTACTCGCCGTATCCGCCCACAAGCTCGGTCAGAGAGGTCGGAAGCATCATTATGGCCTCCTTGCCGGCATCCTCAAAATATTCTGCAGCAAACTCCTTTTCATCTTCGCAAAGTGCGTAGGCAGTATTGGAAATCACAGTGTCGGCATAGGCGTAAGCCTTTTCGTAGTTCTGAGTGTCGAGATGCCAGTTCGCATACATGCAGCGAAGTACGTCCACATTGAAATACTGAGATCCAGCCTCACCTTCTTCATCCTTGAGGATGCTGTATGCATCATCGAGGTCAGACTTGATCTGATCATAGACAGCCTTCACGCTTGCCCTTGCGGGACGGGAGTTCTGGTCGTAAACGAGCTCAAGCGGCACGCAGAGGTCAGTTGCAGCAGTGGCAGGATTGTAAGCCTTGCCGAAACGTCTTGCAAGCTGCAGATAGGACCAGGCACGGGCGGCCTTTGCATCAGCCATAAGATTGTCAAGGGCATCACCATAAATTTCCCTGTCGAGGGTGGACATAGGCACCTGCTCAATGGCAATGTTGTAGTTCTTGATGGAAACATAGAGGGAATACCAGAAATCGGTCACATACTCATCTGCTGAAGTGAATGAGCCGTCGAGACGATGCAGACCACCGAGACGGTTTCCGTATTCAGTCGTCGCGTTGAAGGCATCGAACATCACGTCGTCCGCAATCTTGAAGGTTCCGGACTGGCAGGCGCGGAAATTTGCATACACTCCCCTGTCATAGCCATTCAGGTCCTCCTCTGTCTGAATCATAGGCACATCCTTATCGTAAGGAATGGAGGTGTCGGGATACAGGTCCAGATTGCAGGAGACAATGCTGCCGAGTGCCATAACAATTGACAATGGTTTCAATATCTTGTTTTTCATCTTTTTCTGTCTTTATGTTTTAGAATTTTATTTCAACGCCTCCGAGAATCTGGAGTGTATTGCCCGGAAGACCAACGGTCAAGTTGCTGTCCACTTCAGGGTCCATACCAGTGTACTTGGTCACTGTCCAGAGGTTACGTCCTGTGAATGAGAATTGTACGCCCTTGACAACATTCTGGGTACCGAGAGCCTTTTTCGGGAGAGAATAGGCTATCTGAAGATTTTTCAGACGGAGGAAGGATGCGTTTTCAAGCATGTGAGTGTCGGGCTGCATCACATAACCCTTGGACCAGTCAGGATACTGTGCATCCCTATTGTACGGTGTCCAGAAATCAGAGACGCTCTTTACCTGGTTGTCACCTACAAACTGGTTAGGGTTGGCGTAGAAATATGCATCGTTGTTGATGAGATATTTGCCTCCGAAATAGGAGAAGTCTATGCTTACGGAAAGGCCTTCCCAAAAACCCCTGAGACCGAAACCTCCGCTGACAGGCTCGTGCCTGCGTATGCCGGAGTTCTGGGTCAGTTCCTCTTCGTTGAAATCCTTGGTGACTCTGCTCGGATCCATTGTGCAGACATCCTTGTCCTTGCCCGGAAGATACCACATCGGGGCACCGTCTTCGGGATCCACTCCCGCATAAATCGGGTAGTAATACATCACAGGCTTGCCTACCACATACGCAACTCCGGTACCGGCTATTTCCCAGCGTTTTCTGCCGTCGAAAAGTTCGGTCACCTTCTCGGAATTATAGTTGAAGGTGGTATTGAATGTGAGTCCGTAGTTCCTGGCCTTGAGTATGTCCACTCCGATGGTGATGTCCACACCTGTGTTCTGGAGGGAACCCACGTTTGCTGAAACGCTTGAGAATCCTGAGGTGTACGGCTGAGGCACTGACATAAGCATATCCGAAGTCACCCTGTTGTAGAATGAGATTTCAGCATTGAGCATGTCCCAGAATCGGCCTTCCACCGTTGCTGTGAGCAGCTTTTGCTTCTCCCAGGTCAGGCTTTCATTGGCAGGGGAACCGAGATAGAGATAGCTCTCTCCATTATATTTGCTTGAACTTGCAGCAATGAGACCGAGGTGCTCATAGTTGCCGATGTTGGCATTACCCTGGGTACCGTAGCTGAGTTTGATGGACAGGTCGTTCACTGCCTTCACGTCCTTGAGCACGTTCTCATTCTTGAGATTCCACATCAGACCCACGGCCCAGAAAGGTGCCCAGCGGTTGTTCTTACCGAAACGGGAGGATGCGTCATAACGTACGGTTGCATCCACGAAATACCTTTCCTGATAGTTGTAGTCCGCGTGTCCGAAGAATGAAAGGAAGGCATATTCAGACTTGCTCTGGCTCATCGAGAAGGTTTCCTGCTTACCGTTCTGAATATTCATCAGGCGGTCATCGGTCTGGCCCTGGGAGGAACTGGCGTGGCTCTTGTAAAGGTATCCAATTCCCTCCTGACCTGCCAGTACGGAGAATGAATGTCCTTGGTCGAAGGTGTAGCTGTACTCGATGGTGTTGGTTATGGTATTCTTGGTGTAGAAATAATCACCGAGAAGCCTCTGGGAACTTTCAGTGAAGGAAGCGGAAGGAAGGAGGCACGCGTCTCTCTTATCCACATAAGAGTCAGTTCCGAGACGGGATGTGATGATGAGGTCCTTGTACGGCTCAATTTCAAGATATACGGAACCGTTGACACCATATCTATTGTAAACATCCTTTCTCTTACTCATATAGTATGCCGGATTCACAAGGCCGTTAGGATACTGTTCCTCATACTCCTTGCCTGTCTCAGGGTCTATTGCCGGGTGGAGAGGGTTGATGGAATAGGAAAGACCTCCGGAGGTATAAGCACCACCGGTAATATCGCCCGAGTTGCTCCAGTTAGGGTTTTGCTGGTCTTTGGTGACATATCCTGTGAGGTTCACTCCGGCTTTGAGCCAGTTGGTCGGGCGGGCCTGCACATTGGAGCGCAGGGTGTAACGGTCGTAGTAGTTGCCCACGGTGTTACCGTCCTGATGGAACTGGGATGCACTGACCATATAGGCTACCTTCTCGCTACCACCCTCGATGGTCACGTCGTTCTGGCACTGCAGACCGTTGAGGTTCTGGAAATACTCGTACCATTTGGTGTTGGCTGTGAAACCCTTTGCGGTGTAGGTGTCATATATTGCCTGAGGAGTCATAATGCCGGCACGAATCCAGAAGGATTTGAGTTCGTCTCCGCTCATCATATTCTCGTAGAACTGCTTGTTTGCAAGGGTTGAGAGACCCCACTGGCTGTGAACCGTAACGCTTGCCCTCTCATTGAAATGGCCTCCCTTGGTGGTGATGTAAACCACACCGTTTGCTCCGAGGGAACCGTACATTGAGGTTGAAGATGCATCCTTGAGGACAGTAATCGACAGGATGTCGTTAGGGTTCAGGTTCATAATCATAGTGCTGGTGGATTGCACACCGTCAATGATGAACAGAGGTTCGCTGCTGCTGGAAAGTGAACCAACACCGTGAATCTTCATTGATATGGAATTGTCACCGGCCACACCGCCCGTACTGAGTACCTGCATACCGGCAACCTGGCCCTGAAGAAGGTCCAGAGGAGACTGTGATGCCGAATTCTTTACGATGTCGGCCTTGACGGTGGTGACTGCACCAACCTGATTTCCGATTTTCTTGGATGAACCGTAACCGATTTTCACTGCAGCCTCCAGGAACTGGGAATCGACGTCAAGTGCAATGGTGATGGTTTTCTGACCCTTCACCTGAATTTCCTTGGTCTGATATCCGACCGATGAAACGACAAGCACTGCATTCGGGGATGCCTTGATGGTGAAATGTCCATCCAAGTCCGCCGCAACACCTTCAGCAGCTTTAGCGTCCCTGACTATGACGCTTGCTGCAGGAATTGGCTCGCCTGTTGAAGAATCAATGACAGTACCTGTCACGTTTTGTGTCTGGGCATAGGCTGAAAGACCTGCTGCCACGAACAAACTGGTAAGGAGAAGCTTGATTTTCCTCATTGCTTTACCAAATTTTAATTAAACTTATAATACCTCTAATTTGTATCTACCTACAGGCAGCACTACGGAAGAATCCTTACATAATGCTGACCACTTTGCACAAATAAACGGGCGTTTATTCGTGCGCGAACTACAAATGTCCGCATAAAATTTGATAAATGCAAATCTTTTAACTATTGCAATTCAATGAGTTAAGTATTTATTTCTTTGTTTCTTAACCGTTTTGAGTTAAATTATTTAACTTTTTATGGTGTAAAACTTATGATTTTTAACGAATGGATATGAAATCGTTTTATGCATAAAATGTAAAAAATTACATTTCAACAGTCCCCAGACATCAAAAGCAAATCGAGACGGGAAATTTCTGTACATATTATAAGGTCTCCCGAATGAAGAGTGCAAACCACGGGGCATACATCTCCCAGAACAGCTGGGGATATATCGATTTAACAACTTCAGTGGGAGCCGATTATAAGAGGAATTTCCTTAGGTTATTCTTTCTGAGACTTGCGTGATTTACGGCTTCCGGATTTGCTCTTGCCGGATCCGGAAGTTTTCTTTTTGGAGGAGAAACTGGTGGTCTTGATTCTTCTGGACTTGGAAGATGACTTCCCGGCTGCCCCGGATGACTTCCCTGAAGATTTGCCGGAAGCCTTGCCAGAGGTTTTGTCCGAAGTTTTCCCAGCAGGAGTTTCCGGAGCCGGCTTTGCAAACGGTATGTCCGCCTCCACAAGTTCATAATCCAGCAGGGATTGCTCCAGATTGGCTTTCTTTACACGTATTTTCACTTCATCGCCGAGATTGAACACCCGGTGCGAACGGCGGCCCACAAGACGGTAGCGCTCGGAGTCGAATTCGAAGAAATCTGACTTGACCTCACGCAGGGGCACCATACCTTCGATTTTGGTGGGCTCGATTTCCACATACATTCCCCACTCCGTGAGGCCTGAGATGTGGCCTGTGAATTCCTGTCCGAGTTTGTCCTGCATAAACTCCACGAGCTTGTACTTTATGCTCGCTCTCTCGGCCTCCGCCGCCACGACTTCACGCTGGGATGCGTAGTTGCAAGCCTGGGCATAATACTCTCTGTCAGCGGACTTGCCTCCGGCCAGATATTCGGCGAGCAGGCGGTGCACCATCAGGTCCGGATAACGCCGGATCGGAGACGTGAAATGAGTGTAGTAACTGAATGCCAAGCCGTAGTGGCCGATATTGTTCACATCGTAGCGAGCCTTGGCCATAGTCCTCAACGCAAGCAACTCGATGGCATTGAATTCAGGGGCATCCTTGGCTGAGGTGAAGAGTTTGTTCAATTCCCGGGATATGTCCTTGCCGTTTTCGACAGTTCCGATGTTATAGCCGAAATTGCCCACAAATCCGCGGAGATTGTCGATTTTTGCGAAATCCGGTTCGTCGTGGACACGATATACGAAGGTTTTCTCATCCTTGAGAGCCTTGGGTTTGTCGAGAGGATTGCCGTCCTTGTCCAGTTGGGCTCCCTTCGCCACGAACTCTGCCACGCTTCTGTTTGCAAGCAGCATAAATTCCTCTATGAGCCAGTTGGCCTCCTTGGAAATCTTCTGGCAGACTCCCACAGGTTTTCCGTTTTCGTCCACCTGCACCTTCATCTCCGGACGCTCGAAGCTGATAGCCCCGGATGCAAAGCGCTTCTTGCGGAACTTGGCAGCCAACTTGTTGAGTGTCAGCACTGCTTCCTGCACCTCCACAGGTACGACCTTGCTCTGCCCCATAACTTCGGCGGCATAGCCCTCAACGACTTTTCCTTCTTCTATGATGGTCTGTGCCCCTTCATAAGCAAAACGGAAATCCGATTCGATGACTGTACGCCCGAACCATTTGGAAACGACACGTGCCAGAGGAGTAATTTCAAAGACTGCCGAGAAAGTGAGTTTCTTTTCATTCGGACGCAGGGAACAGAGCTTGTTGCAGAGCTTTTCCGGCAACATAGGCACTGTCCTGTCCACGAGATATACGGATGTACCCCTTGTCCTGGCCTCTTCATCCACCACGGAACCCGGTGTGACATAATGGCTTACATCGGCAATATGGACTCCCACCTCATAATTTCCGTTTTCGAGTTTGCGGAAACTCAAGGCATCGTCAAAGTCCTTGGCATCTGCAGGGTCTATGGTAAAGGTGAGTGTGCCGGTGAAATCGCGGCGTCCCTTCCAATCCTCTTCGGTAATCTTGTCTGATATGGAATCCGCCGCATCTTCAACCTCAGCCTCAAACTTGTACGGCAGACCGAATTCGGAAAGTATGGCGTGCATCTCGGTGTCGTTTTCCCCGGGCATTCCCAGCACGTCCACAATATGTCCCGTAGGGCAGGAATCTCCCCTCTTCCAATAGTCCACCACTGCCGCCACCTTCATTCCCGTTTCTGCATCCGGGTGTTTCTCGAGGTCGGAAACCACTATGTCATAAGGCATTGTGCGGCTCTGCATAAGCACCCAAGCCTGAGAATCAAAGATATGCAATATGCCCACGAAAGGTTTTGCGGAGCGTTCAACAATCTCAAGGACGTATCCCTCTCTCCGGGATCTTTCCGTCTTCTCCCGTGTGACGGCAACTTTCACCCTGTCTCCGTGCAGGGCACCTCCAAGTTTGTTTGCCCGGACGAATATATCATCTTCCTGTCCTTCGACAATTACGAATGCAAATCCCTCCCGTGTCATCTGCACGGTGCCTTCAAAAACAGGCAACTGTTTCTTTTCACGGGTCCGGCGTGTCCCGTATCTCTTTTTTCTCGACATTTTACGTATAAAATTGCTATATTTGCGGTGCAAATTTACGAAATAATTATTACGTATATATTATGGAAAGAAAAGTACTTTTGATGATTCTTGACGGATGGGGCGAGGGAAAGCACGATTGGACCAATGCAATCTACACCCAGGGCGCTCCATACATCGATTCTCTCCGCGAGAAATATCCTTTCAGCCACCTTCAGGCCTGCGGCGAATATGTGGGACTGCCTGACGGACAGATGGGCAATTCTGAAGTGGGCCACCTCAACCTCGGTGCAGGAAGGGTCGTGTATCAGGACCTTGTGAAAATCAACATCGCCTGCCGCGACCACAAACTGCTTGAGAATGCCGAAATCAAGGCAGCCTACGATTATGCAAAGGCCAACGGCAAGGCTCTCCATCTTATGGGCCTGGCTTCCATGGGCGGAGTGCACTCTTCCCTTGCACACGTTTACGAGTTCCTCGCGGTTGCCAAGGAATACGGTCTTGAGAAGGTTTTCGTTCACTGCTTTATGGACGGACGCGATTGCGACCCGAAGAGCGGCAAAGGCTTCGTGGAGGAACTTGAAAAGGAGATGGCGGGCAGCTGCGGAAAGGTTGCATCTGTCTGCGGAAGGTTCTATGCCATGGATCGCGACAAGAGATGGGACCGTGTGAAACAGGCCTACGATATGCTCGTCAGCGGCGAAGGCATCAAGGCCACTTCCGCAACAGCAGCCATTGAAGCATCTTATGCTGAGGGAGTTACCGACGAGTTCATCAAGCCTACAGTAATCACGGGTGCTGACGGAGAGGCTGTGGGCAAGATTGCCGAGGGGGATGCAGTGATTTTCTTCAACTTCCGCAACGACAGGGCAAGGGAACTGACCAGCGTGCTCACCCAGCAGGATATGCCGGAGGCAGGTATGCACACGCTTCCGCTGTACTACTGCTGTATGACCCCGTATGACGCTTCCTTCAAGGGAGTTCATATCCTCTTCCCTAAAGAGAATGTGGAAGACACACTGGGAGAGACGGTTGCAAAAGCAGGCAAGAGACAGCTCCGCATCGCTGAGACTGAGAAATATGCCCACGTGACCTTCTTCTTCAACGGCGGACGCGAAGCCCAGTTCGAGAACGAGGACCGCATTCTGGTGAACTCACCTAAGGTCCCTACCTACGACCTTCTGCCTGAAATGAGCGCAACTGAAGTGACAGAGAAACTTGTGACTGCCATCCAGACCGGCAAGGAGGATATGATTATCCTGAATTTTGCAAACGGAGATATGGTGGGCCACACGGGAGTCTATACTTCCATCTGCCGCGCGGTTGCCAAGATTGACCAGTGTGTGAAGAAGGTTGTGGAAGCCGCAATCAGTCAGGGCTATGCAGTGCTCCTTACCGCAGACCACGGAAATGCGGACAATGCTGTCAATCCGGACGGCACTCCGAACACGGCCCATTCCCTCAACACCGTTCAGTTCATAGTAATCAATGCCGGAGACGAGGTCAAGAGCGTGAAGGACGGCAAACTCGCCGACGTGGCTCCGACCATCCTCAAACTGATGGGCATAGCTCAACCTGCCGCTATGACCGGCGAGGCGCTTATCTAGTGTAACTTATATAAGGTTAAAAGGGGGCTGAACAAAAGAATCTTTGTTTAGCCCCCTTTTGGGTTTCTTAACCCCAATCAAATAATTATGGATATTTTTGAACTATAGAAGTGTCTAACTTCCGAGATTATTCGCTCTAAAACTTAACAAAAAAGTGAAGTTTTGTTTGGAGGTTCAAACAGATGTTGTATCTTTGCACCCTCAAACAATTATTGTATGGGAAAACTCGAACTTGTCATAGAAAGTGATAATGTCAGTATTTATTCACCAAAGTATGATGGTGATACGCAGACAGAGTTCGAGAAGTTCTTGTCCGATAACTGTTCTCTTCCTCATCCGCAACTAAGAAAAGACTTCGATGCAATCATAGCTCTCATCAAAAAGATGGTGGATGATTGCGGTGCCCGTGAGAATCTTTTTCGTCTTGAAGGGAAGAATATCAAAGCGATTCCGCTTTGTATTGAACAAAGACGAAGGAGGGAAGTCGGAACTCTTCGTCTGTATTGCATCAGAATTTCGGAGAGGATCCTTGTTATCGGTAATGGAGGAATCAAAAAGGTCAGAAAATACGAAGATGATCCCGTTCTTATGGATATAGTTGATAAACTTCGCTCTATTGAGCATCATATATATATCGAGACACGCAAGGCACATTCGGATTACGAAGATTATCAGAAAGTAAAAACAATAATTGAAACTATCACCATATAATACCTATTATGAAAAAGAACCCTTTATTTGATAAATGCGTTGCCAATGTTGCTCCTGAGGTGATGGAGGAGGTAAGCCTTAACGTTGACATTGCTAACCGCATTTATGATCTTCTCAAGAAGAGAAAGATGACTCAGCGCGAATTTGCCACGCTGATGGGCAAACGTGAATCAGAGATTTCCAGATGGCTTACTGGCTCTCACGGATTCACAACAACAACTCTGGCCAAGATTGCTGCTGTGCTTGGTGAACCTGTGATAGAGGTCAAAAAAACTCCCGAAGTGAATTATGTATTCATCCCGGCACGAGGATTCATAACTCCATCAGATTCTTATGACGGAAATTTTAACAACCAGAGCCGTAATTATTTCAGTATGACATATATTAATTAACTTACTATGGCGGAAAATAATGTAAATATCCAAATGAGGCTTGCATCCGTCAGTGAGGTAAGCTTTATGATGTCTCCAGGAAAAATAGGGGACAATGTCAATCCTGAAGCAATACAGATTGGCTTTTCGACACAGATTCACCCCGATATCGAGAACAATATCTTCAACTTGGTTTTCGGCACACGTTATGAACTCGAAGGAGACGTTGTGCTTGATAGTTTATACAAATTCGAATTCGAAGTGAAGAATCTCAGTCAGTTCATTGTTTTCAATGATAACCAAAGCATTACAGTTAACCATATCATGCCGCATTTCTTAAGTGTGGCAGTAGGTACGATGCGTGGAATTTTGGTTGTCAAGACTGCTGGAACCAACTTCTCCAAGTATCCGCTGCCTATGATAGATGCGAATCAATTAAATGCGAACCTATCTAATCAGAAATAGGCACCTTCCACCTCGGATTTCAATTCGAGCAAAATAATCAATAAAAACTAATACACAACATTGTGTTGCACAAGTTTGTGTTACACAATGTTGTGTATTAGGTATATCATTGTTATTCAATGGGTTATTCCCTCTCCCAATCATCAGAACGGAATGGGGTGGGAATACAATATTTCAAGCTCATTTAAGTCCCCGAGCACGAAGCAGAGCCCCCGGGTCCGGAGCTGCCCCGCGGAAACGCTCGTAGAGAACCATAGGCTCCTCAGAAGCACCGGCCTCAAGTATATTGTGCTTGAAGGAAGCGGCTGTTTCAGGGTCAAAGATTCCCTTCTCCCTGAAGAGTTCGAAGGCATCCTTGTCCAGCACCTCAGCCCAGAGATAGCTGTAGTAGCCTGCACTGTAGCCGCTGTTGAAGATATGGTTGAAATAAGAAGTGCGGTAGCGTGGAATGATTTCCCAGATGAGGCCCATATCCGCACAGACCTTCCGCTCGAATTTCTCTATGTCAATCAGACGGAGGCTCTCATCATCCGGGCAGACCTTGTCGGAAGCATAGAGGCTGCCGGCTTTCACCCAGACTGACTCCAGTTCGTGCCACTTCATATCCAGTATGGATGCTGCGGCAAGCTCGGTGGTCATAAAACCCTGATTGAAGGTCCCCGCTGCAACAATCTTCTGCACGAGAGCCTGCGGAATCACCTCTCCGGTCTGATAATGCAGGGCATAGGTCGCAAGCACCTCCGGCTGGAAAGCCCAATTCTCATTAATTTGGGAAGGCAACTCCACAAAGTCACGGGCAACTGAAGTGCCGCTCACTCCCCTGTAATGGCATTTTGTAAGCAGACCGTGGAGGGCGTGACCGAATTCGTGGAACATTGTGCCCACCTCGTCTATGGTCAGCAGTGAAGGATTATCCGCAGCAGGTTTGGTGAAATTGCCCACATTGACGATAATAGGACGAACCTCGGTACCGTCTGCGTCCACATACTGCTCCCTCACATTGTTCATCCACGCTCCACCCCTCTTGGTACTACGGGGATAATAGTCTGTGGTGAGTATGCCCAGAAGCGAACCGTCGGCTGCATCCGAGACCTTGAACACCTCCACATCCGGATGATAAACCGGAGCGCCCTCAACCGGCTCTATATTAAGCCCATAGAGTCTGGATGCAGTCGAGAATACACCTGCACGCACATTCTCCATCTTGAAATATGGACGAGTCTGCTCTTCGTCAAGGTCGAATTTTTCCTTGCGTACCTTCTCTGTGTAATATGCCCAGTCCCAAGGCTGTATGGTGCTTCCGACAGGCAACAGGCCGGCAGCCGCATCCTTGTCCATAGCCTTCTGCAGGTCCTTCAGCTCCTCCTTTGCCTTTGCAACGGCAGGGGTGACAATAGTCTGCAGGAACTCATCGACGGTCTTGGAGTCGCGGGCCATCTTGTCTGCCAGAATGCAATTGGCAGGAGTATCATAGCCCAGCAGTCGGGCTTTCTGCTGACGGAGTTCAAGTATGCGCAGGAGAGTCTCCCTCGTATCATTCTCTCCGCCGTTTGCTCCACGGGTGGAATAGGCCTTGAACATCCTCTCGCGCAAGGCTCTGTCTTCGCAGCTCCCCATAGTCGGAGCATAAGCGGAAACGCTGATTCCGAATTCACTTGCAAAGGCATTGTTCTCGGCAAGTAGCTTGGTGCCGAAAGCCTGCTCAAGTGAAGCAAGTTCGGAGTTAATTTTGCGCATCTTGTCCTGTCCGAGCGAATCCAGGGCCACACCGTTCTGCACAAATGCCCTCCAGGTCTTTTCCAGCAGCATCATCTGCTCGCGGCTGAGTCCGTTAGGCTCTCCCTGTTCAGCGGCAACTGAAGCATCCGCATAGACCTTCTGCACCCTCTCAAAGAGCTTTGCGTTGAGGTAAATATTGCTGGAGTGTTCTGAAATCAGAGGAATGACCTGGTCCACAATACCGAGCAATTCAGGAGTGCCGTCGGTTTCCGAAAGGTTGAAGAGCACTCCCTCCACCTTAGAAAGCAAGGCTCCGGAGCGGTCCAGCGCAGCAATGGTATTCTCGAAATCAGGGGTTTCGGCACAGGAAACGATGGCTTCGATTTCTTCGTTCTGCTGCTCTATACCCTTCTGAATGGCAGGCAGATAGTCTGAATTTTCAATTTTCCCGAAAGGGGGAATTCCATAAGGGGTGTCCCATTCAGCAAAGAAAGGGTTCCGGTGACATCCGGTAAAGAGAACGGCAGCAGCCATAGTCATCATAATTATCTTTTTCATATACATCAGTTTATATCCACGAGCGTAAAATACACGAGGCTCACAAAGGGATGACCAAAAAGCCTTTTGTTCATCCCTTTCGGGACTGTTTAGCCCCACTTGCGAGACCGCAACCCGGCAAATATACATTTTTATATTTCACTCTGCAAATGTCAGATCAATGATTTCCTGAAGACAGACGGAATGTTCAACTTAAAGAAATCCTCAAGTGGCAGTCCCTCAGGGCCCACTATGAACGAATTCACAATATTTCTTCCAAATCTGTTCTTGAAAGCAAGATACCCTTCTATATTGTCCGCGTGGCCGCTCTTCACCTCGATTGCTATAAGACTTTCACCTTTTTTGAGCACATAATCGCATTCATTCTTCTTTTCGTCTCTCCAGAACAGAAGTTGGAATCCGTCAATAACTGAACGCCCTGCCAGATATGCACCAACAGCAGACTCAACCTGTCTTCCCCATTCAACCTTGTTCATAACGGCCTCCTCAAATGTGTGCTGGCAGTAGCTGTTCCTGAATGCATTATTATAGGCCTGCATTTTGGGAACTGAATTCTTGGTTTTGATGGTTGAATTGTCATACTTATAAAGGGGCTTGACCAGCATAGTCTCATCAAGAATCCTGAGGTAAGAACTGATTGTCGGCACCGTACCGCTGTTTACCACCCCCTGCATCTTGTTGAGGGATATTTCCTGCGCAGAATACATACTGCCGATTTCGAATACCTGACGAAGCAGTGAAGGATTTCGTATCTCCTCAATATCAAGTATGTCGCGATTGAGAATAGGTGAAATGATGGAATCTTCCATCATTCTGCGCCATCGGTCCTCGTCATTGATGTAGGGTGCAAGACCTGGAAATCCTCCGAAATATATGAACTGTTCCATTGTAAAGCCGAAGGCCTCCCTCATTTCCTCCCATTCCCAATAGCCCATCTTGAGTGTCTCGTATCTGCCTTCCAGTGACTCTTCCAGCCCCTTCTGGATTAAAAGACGAGACGAACCCAGAAGTATGACCTTCAGATTTCTTTTATCCCTCGTATCCTGGTCCCATTCCTTTTTAACTGTCTCACTCCACCCGGCAATCTTCTGAATCTCGTCAATAATCAATATGTGCTCGTTCTCACCGTACAGCATCATCTTGGTTCTCACTTCGTACCATTTCTCGGAAATCCAATCAGTGTTTGTCTTACCCACCCCATCAGCACTGAACAGGCTGTACGGAACTGAGGTATGTTCCACAAACTGGTCTATCATTGTAGATTTGCCCACTTGACGGGGTCCCATAACGACGTGTATGGTCCTGCGTGATTCAGCCATGCGGGACTCAAGTACCGATAATTGTGCGCGTTTGTACATAATTGTGAATTTTGTCCAAATATACGCCTATTTTACAAATTTGCAAATCGTATTTTATAAAATTATAAATTATATTTTACAAAATTGTAAAACGTATTTTACAAAACCGCCGGGAATCAATGAAGATGCGACCGGTTCGTCCGGCCGCATCTTCAGAGGGTGTGACGGGTAAACTATTTGTTCAGGACATCCTGAATGAACTGGTTGTCATTGTCTGTGAGGATGAACTGATAAGAACCCTGATAGATGGAAAGTATGCCGGTGAGGGTGATGGTCCCGTTGTTCCATCCTGCACTTTTGTCCATCTTCAGGTCGGCAAACTTGGAGAATCCGCTGGTACGCACCTGAACTGGGGCTTTGCAGCCGGCCAAGTTGAAATACTGGCTCACTGAATAGGCATTGGCGTTGGCGAGCAGTTCCTCCCTGACATCCGCGAGGGTCTCTCCTGTACCCTGTCCGGAATTGCCCACCTCGGCAGAATCCCACAAGCCTGAATTTACGAAATTCTTGAAAGCTGTCTTGGAAAGGGCCCAGGTGTCCACACCCCAGGTCTTGTCGGACAGGAAGATACGGTTGCTGGAATTCTTGTTGGATTCACTTCCACGTATGTAAAGCAATGCGAAAATCTCATTGGCATAAGTCAAATCCTTGAGAGTGATGAGAGCACCTATGCAAGGATTTTCACCCTGGGTTATGCCGCGAACCTTTGCAGTCTCGTCGTTGCCATCTATGGCATAAGTCAGAGCCGGAAGGTCGGACACAGAAACTTCCCTCGGTTTGATTACCTTAATATCATTAGGGTCGCCTCTATAGATATGACTGCTGATGATGTACTGATGCTCAATGTAGGAAGTGGAATATTCTCCGGAAGGATCTTCCAGACCTATCTGCACCATCCCCTCTCCAGCATAATTGCCGCTCTTCCAACCGTATTCGCCCACGCATAGCCCATCCAGGTTGATATAGACCTCCTGACCCAGCTTGTATTCGTTGTAGAGGCTGTTCTTTCCAATTTTCACCTCTATTCCGGGACCGGTTTCAGAGTCCTGAATGTAAAAAGACTTGTAGAAGTTGCCTGAACGGTCAGTGGTGGTAATTCTACCCTTGACCCAGAGTTCCTGAGAAACGGTCCATCCCCAGACAGTATAATCGGTAATCCCGGCAGCGGTACCTGCCTCCTTGAACTTTTTAGCAAGGTCTGCTATAGTAATGAGTTTGTCAGACGGAATGACGGAAGGGTCAAACATCTGCTCGGTCTCGTTGTAGAAGGGAGGATCCGGATATTTGCCTGTGAAAACGGGTTCGAACTCCGCACAGGAAGCAGCAATCAGAGTTGCAGCCAGAATATATGTAAGTCTCTTGCTCATATCAGAATCTGAAATAAAGGTTCAACATATAATTGACTCCCTGCATATAGAAGTATTTGGAGTCGAACTTGTAGTAGTTCATAAAGTTTTCACTGTCCACAAGACGGGTCTGCTCATAACCTCCTGTCTTGACATTGCGGTTGTTGAGCATATTCTTGACCTCCAGGGAGAATCCAAGGTTGTAGGTTCTGCGGATGTACCAGGATTTGCCCACGCTGCAGTTCACCACAACCGCAGGTTCGAACATCTCCTGCCGGGTCATATAGTTGATTTCTCCCGGGGTAAGACCGCGACTCACGAATTCGGAGTTGAGGAGCCATCCGTTCATATGCTCAGCCGTATAAAGCTTGTCCATTTTGTTGTCCGGACCGGCAGCAGCCTTCATAGTCCTGTAGAGAGGGTTCATATCGAGGTAGGAGAATGCATAGACATTCGCTCCGAGAGTGAAGAACCAGTAGGAATTCGTGCGGTAGTTGAGAGCGAGATTGGCTGCCAGCTGAGGAGTGGAAGGCACGTGATGCTTCTGCTCTTTCTCAACCACATAGTTGCCCATCTCATCCTGCTCGAAGCAATTATCAGGAGCAATGGTACTCTTGAGCAGTTTTTCCTGATCGTCAATGGAAAGATTGCTTCTCAATTTGTAAACTGGACTGCTTGCCCAATAAGGCACAATCTCACCGTTGAGCACAACCTCCGAACTGTTGTCTATGGTCTGGTAAATCTTCGGAGTGGAAGTGTAGATATACTGTCCCCAGCTGAGTGCGCCCTGAAGAGAGAGGCCCTTTACGCCGAGAGGAACCTTGAATCCCAACTCGATACCCATATGCCTTTCGTCGATTCCGGAAAGGGCGAAGTTGGTGAAGGAGTTGTAGGAGTCGTCATAGAAACTCATCAGGTCGGTCTGATTCATTATCTGCGTCAGGAAACCTGTCACACGCACATCGTAACCGTTGTTGCTGTACTGCCAGTTGATATCGGCAGAAACGGTATTGACATTCTTCAGGTCAGGCACCAGAGAGTTGCGGGTTCTTGGCGAAAGGAAAGCCTGATTGAACTTCGGAGCATCGCTGAACCATCCGAAGTTTGCATAGACACGATGGCCTCCGGTGAAGACATATTCTCCGTGAGCCTTCAGGGCATAAGTGAAGAATGTGGAAACCGCAGACTTGCCCTTGGAAGTGATATAGTTGCCGTTCTCGTCAACAGGTGAAATTGACACGTCATTTCCGTTCAGGTCCTTGACAACATAAGGATTGCCAAAGTCATCCAAGCCCGCGAATATACCCTTTCTCAAGAGGCCTTCCCTCCAGAAAGAAGAAACTCCAAGTTTAGCACCCACGTTGGCCTTGAAATTGCCCACATTGAAACGTGCGTCAGCCCAAACGTCGGCATTGCGCACCTGGGCATAATAGTCATAGCCGTATTTGTCTCCCTTGCTGAGCTGCTGTGACTGACCGTTTTCGAGATAATAGTCCAAGTCATTCTGTATCATCTCCTTGGAGAATGCGAAATCACGCTCGGAGAAATTGTCGGTGTTGAGGAAGTACTCGCCGCCGAGAAGGTCATTGACTATCTTGTAGTATTCCGTGCGGTTGATTTTGGCATTCAGACCTCCATTGAGAGTGAACCAGCTGCGGGCATCCCACTTGAAGTTGGCAGCCACATTGAAATCGTTCTGGTCCGTGCGTCTTTCTTCGAGTATATAACGGGAACGTCCACCTTCAGCATTGTAGTTCACATTGTAGAGACGGTCCCAATCCAGGTGCTGAGTCAGCGGGTCCACTGCCCAGGCTTCTGCAGTCAAGAAAGCCTTGTCCTGATTGTTGCGTCCCCAATTGGAGTCCTCATTATAGAAATAACTCGGAAGGTTGCGGTAATAGTCAGCGCGCGGGTCGGCAGCATCGTACCAATCGAGGGCAGTGTAGCCGTTCTTACCCGTTCTCCAGAGCAGGGCAACGTTGGTCTCGAAATTATCCAAAGGAGTTGCAGTGTATTTAACAACGAAAATAGGCTCGTGGGTGATTCTCACACGGGAGTTGCGCACCTTGCCGTTCTGATAACCCCAGTTGGAGTTGTACATATTGTCGCCCATAAGGTCATACACCTCCTGGGTGGAAGCATTCTGTGCGCCCCTCTGTCCCGGAGATGCCATAGCCATAAACGCAATCCGGTGCTGGTCGTTGATCTTCTTCTCAGCTCCGAGATAATATGCGAAAGAACGGTAGTAAACACCTTTCACCCAATCATTTCCGCCAAGACGGGCAGAAACGTTGGCAGCAAATGACCAGCCGTTGTCGAGTTCGCCGGAAGCATAGTTGGCCATAAGGCGGAGACGGTAGAGAGCCGAGTTGGTGAGCACGCTGAATCTCCAGCCCGGACGTACCGATGCAGGATTTGCAAGTATGTTGGTAACACCGTTATATCCTCCGAAGGCATAATCCGAAGCCTCCACGCCTATGGTGTTCTCCTTTGCGCGGGTGGCCTCGTTGAGACCGCTCCAGAGCGAGAATGGTGAATAACCGGTGATGGCATCGTTCATTTTGACTCCTGCGAGGAGAACCTCCTGAGTCTCACTGTTGTAACCCCTGTTCTTGAACCTCACGTCGCTGAAACCGTAACCCACGATGTTGTTGTACGGGTCGTTGGCATTGAAGAGTATGGTCGGGGTGTCGGTATATCCGGAGTCCTCCATATCGAATTCTGCAAAAGCCGAGTCGTCGATGTCTGTGGATGAATTTTCAGAAATCAGGGACACGAAGATGAGGTCTTTCACATAGCCTTCGACCTTGAGATTGATGATGGACTGGTTGAATCCGTTTGCAGAAACCGTGAGACGGTAGTCACCGTCAGCAAGTCCTTCAAAAAGGAAAGTACCGTCAGCATTGGCATTCGCATCCACGACGACATTGGCTTCGGAGTCCACAATAAGGACCCTGGCGTTGCTGATAGGTGCCCTTCCGTTACGGTTTACAACCGTTGCCTTGACACCGCCCGACTGAGCAAATGCGGAAATGCTCACCAAAAGTGCGGCCAAAGCCAGAATGAGTCTGTTTTTCATATTGTTATCTTGTGTTTATTGTTGGCTTGGAAAATTTGTGCTGGCTCAGATTACTTTCCAATCACTATGTAGGTCGGATAATGGTCGCTGTAGCCGCCCACGAAGGCTCCGTTGGAGAAGGTCCTGAAAGGATATCCTTTGTAGGTACCTTTCTGGGTGGTCATAAAAGGACGTTTGAATATGACTCCGTAATACTCCTTGCCCTGATTCTTAGTGACAGGCTGGATGCGGAGTCCGCCTTCAGGTGCGAATGCGAGGTTGTAATTGACGAGTTCAAGGTCGTAGATGCACCAGACTCCCTGATAGCAGAGGGAGCCGTAACCAGCCTTGAGCATTGAAAGATAAGGGGAGAAGAAATCGTCCTCGCCCACTTCTTCGAGAGTTTCGCGGCCGTGGAGATAGCAGGCCATAGACTCGTCCTTGGGGTCGTCGTTCATATCACCCATCACGACGATTTTGATGCCCGGGAATTCCTTTTCAAGCTGGCGGGAGTGGCTGTAGATGATTTCCGCGCCACGGCTTCTGAGGTTGCCGCCCTTTCCACCTATTCTGGAAGGAAGATGGGCCACATAGAAGGCAAAGTCCTCACCTGCGATTTTACCCCTTACCATCAGGATGTCGCGGGTTTTGAAATAGGAGGTGTCGGTGTCGGAAAAGTCTATATCTGAATTGAAATCGAAAGGAATGGATTCACTGTCGAGGTAGGTGAACTGGTCGGGCTTGTAAAGAAGGGCCACATCCACTCCACGGCGGTCCGGGCTGTCGTAATGGACTATCTGGTAGTTTGCCGCAGCGATTTCGGGCCTGCTAACAAGGTCTTCAAGCACAAGCCGGTTCTCGATTTCGCTGACTCCGAGTATGGTGTGCCATCTCTTGTTGTTGTCGGCCATAGTTCTGATGACAGTGGCCATATTGGAGAGTTTCTTCTCGTATTTTGCCTGTGTCCACTTGTTTTTGCCTTCCGGGAGATACTCCTGGTCGTTTTTCACAGGGTCGTCATAGATGTCAAACAGGTTTTCAAGGTTGTAAAAGCCTATGACATAGTTCTGCTTTGTCTTCTGAGCGGAACTTTCGGGGGAAACGGCTGCCGCAATCAGGAGTGCGGCTATTGCTGCCAGGGTCTTTTTCATTTTGTGTTCTGTGTTATATTCTGTCAAAGGGGCCAGGCAAATTCACTAGGCTCTGTGGACTCCACCAGTGCCGCCTGGGAATCTCCTATCTTCGCAGGGAGGTTTACGAAAAGATCTATGCCTATTTTGTTTTCCAGTTCGTCGATGGAAAAAAGGTCGTTTCTGGTTATGTAGCTTGCAGAGGTGTAATGGTCCAGCCATATTCCGCAGGCTGTCCAGCCACTGGCGGTGTATTTCAGACAGGCTTTCCAATACGCGGTAGGCACCGTGACTGAATGTCCGCTATGGTCTGTAGCCTTTTTGGTACTGCCTTTTACGGTGCAGCCGGTTACCACATAGAGGGTGTCAGCTTTGCCATCCTTTGCCCAGTTTCTGACTTTACCCTCAACACCTGCCCAGATGTTCTCATTGAATTGTCCTCTCTGCGGAGTCATATTGGTGGAGTAGAAGGTCTGGGGATTGGAATCTCCGGAATAACGGTCGGCCGACGGAAGCTGATGTCCCCTCTGGTAGCCGGATATGCCTGGATACAAGACATTTATCTGCAAATTGTTAGGAATCAGAGGGTCGTATGCCCAGGCATTAGTGCGGCCACCGCTGCCTATCAGGTCTGAATTCAATGGATAAGCCACCCAGAGGGAAACATAGTCATCGTAGCTGTAGTAGAAAGAATAGTTCCTCTTGGTCTTTCCGTTGTAGTTGAAATGGTGGCAGAACCATTCAAGTCCGTCTCCTGCCTTTGTTTCAGGCAGTTCCAGCCATCCGCAATCAGTAACGTCAGCCCCGTAGTCGTGCTTTTCCTGCTGCGTGCTGTTTTGAGTGAAGACGGTTTCTGACTTTTTGTTGCCGCTGGTCAGGATGATACTGAGCGAGCGGCTCTCTCCCGTGGTGTTTTCTTCATAACTGAGCAGGATATTGCTTTTGTATCCCGTTCCGGAAGTATGACTGAGCGTTGCCCACGGGTCATTTTCTCCGAAATCAAGTTCAAGTTCCCACTGTGAGATGCAATTGGCGACCACAAACACGCTGCCTTTATCACAGTCTCCGGTTGCGTTTTTAAGCGTTACGGAAACGGACGCAGAGGATCCGCCACCATTCTTCTGCAACAAGTCACAGGCAACGAGCATCAAAGCTGCCGCCATAAGGACCAGAATTCCTGATTTCTTCATTTTGTGTTATTTGTGAGTAAAGGGAAGCCCGGGCTTCGCCGGGTTTCCCTCATTAATATTTGTTTTAAGCTAGCCTATTCAACTACTTTATAAAGCTGAATATAATTATATTGTGCTTTTGAGGTTGCATCTTTATCAATGGTAGTCTGCTTGTAAAATCTAAAGCGATCACCATTTGATGTTGCATTATTATAGACCAGAGAAGCCGAATTCGATGATACTTTAAATGCAGAATTAGCCTCCTGCCAATCAATAGTATTGGCAATAGGCGAAGCAACAAATTGAATAGTATTTTTGTCACTCTTACCGCCCATAAATTTATTAATTGACAGAGCTGTCAGTGAATAGCCTCCATCAACTGCTGCTATTTCTACAACACTTGATAGAAGTCCCTCTGAATACGCTATAGTTCCTTCGCTTACAGTCACTGTTGAATAATTCGCTTGAGCATCCTGACAATTGAAAACAAGTGTTTCTGTTTCAGACTTATCGTATGCCAAAAGATAATATCCCTCAGAGACTGTAGTAGTTTTTACGAAAGATTTTCCAGAAAAGTCAGGAAGTTTTGGTTGTTCTGGTTGTTCTGAGGAGAGTTCAATCTTGGTATATAAGATGTTGAAATATGTTGCAGATGACGATGAACTCAAACCAACATAATATCCTGTAATATCTACATTTTTATTAACCAGATTGGCATCAATGCCACTCGCGAATGAGATAGAACCCTGCTTTGTAGCTCCAGAGATTTCAACATTATAGTATTGGCCAGATTGTCTGAGAATACCTGTAGTTTTCACATATCCAAAAATAGTTTCATAAGCATCCAAAGCAGAACCGTCAAGAACCACTGGTTCCGGATAAGTAACTGTATTACCTTGAGAATTTACACTTTTCAATGTGCAATCTACGAGTTCAGGAGTACCGTTCTGATTTTTTACAGTTCCACTTACTGTAACATCATCTCCGACTTCTACCTGACTAACAATATTCTTGTCAAAAATATAGGTAATGGTTTCGCCTGATTGAATCAAGAAACCACTAGTATGCTTAGCTACAACTACTCCTGTTACCTCCTTCGACTCAACAGTTACACCAGTTCCATTAACAGAAACCAGTTCACCATATGTCATTTCGTATGTGGTGTTATACAGCTTGAGAGCCCCATAAGCGACCACTAAATCCCCTTGCTTGACACGCGCATTTACATCATCTTGAGAATTGAAAGGGCCGCCATTAAAATCTGCGGTAGCAAATAGTTCCAAATCGTCCTTGGTGTTACTCATATCATCTGTAATAAACAGATTGATTGTTGTCTTACCGGATGGAAGAGTTCCTATCTTATGCAAATAACCCTTGACATATACACTCTTTGAAGTTGAGCCTGCCAAACCATCAATAAAAGCTCTGGCTTCAGCAACTGAATAAGGGTGAGCAGCAGTTCCGTCGCCTGGCTGAGCCTCTCCCTTGTCACCTTTCTGGCTGACAGTAAGTTTCTTTGTACCGCCCACAATGCGGAAAGAAATCTCAGCTGTGCGGTCATTGTCCGGGTTGGCAGCAACTGTAATCTCAATGGTCTGAGGGTCTGCTGATGCCTCTCCGCTGTCAGGGCTCACAGAAACCCACTTGGCCGCATCTGTAGGAATCTGGACTTCCCACATACGGGTGGAGGTGAGTTTGATAGTCTTCGTGTCGGCAGCTGACGACTCGAAAGCAATTTCACTGTCGGACAGGACAAGAGATGCCTGTTCTTTGGAAAGATCCTTCTGGCAAGATACCAGGGCGGTTGCAACAGCAATCGCAGAAAGCAATAAATGTTTGATTTTCATTTTATTGAGTTTTATTATGGTTTTGCTTAACATGTATCACGCAAAGTTAGCACTTCCCAAATGATTTTTCAAATAATTTAAAGCCAATTCCCTTTAAATAAAAGTTAAGACTTCATAAAAAACAATAACTGAATATTGGCACAAAATGAAAATAAATACCAAAATGTAGTAAGTGCTGCGGATGTCAAAGGGAAAGAAGAGCCCGGCAAGCGGAAAGGTCGGACTGGAGCTGGTCGCGCAGGGTGGCGGTGGAAGAGAAACGGGTTTCGCCACGCAGGCGCTTGAGGATGGAAATCTTCATAGGGAGGCCGTATATCTGCTCATCGAAATCGAAGATATTGGTCTCTATGGTTATGTCTGAGCCGGTGTTCACTGTGGGACGCGAACCTATGTTACACATACCGTACAGTGCTCTGCTGTCCGAATACAGGGCTGGAAGTTCCACCTTTACGAGATAGACTCCATTCGCCGGGATTAGTTTGAGCGGCTCGAATACCTGCAGATTGGCTGTGGGGAAGCCGAGAGTACGGCCTATTTTCTGACCTTCCACGACCACTCCGTTGAGAAAATAGTCATAGCCCAGCATTTCATTTGCACGGTCCACATCACCGTTTTCAAGACAATGCCGGATTTTGGTCGAGCTTATGTCCCCGACTGCATCGCACTTCACAAGATCGATTCCGAGTGCCGAGACTATTGAACTGACTTCTGCAATGCCGGCCCCGTCAGAACCTATCCTGTTGTCATAACCGAACACCAGGGCACTTGCCCCGAATCGTCCTGCAAGCAATTCGCGGATATAACTGTCCGCAGTCATTTTTGCAAATTCCCTCGTGAACGGCAGAGTCTCCACCCTTGTCACGCCCAGCGAGAGCAGGAGTTCGCACTTCTCCTGATGGGATGTCAACAACCGCAACTGCGGCGCCCCTTTCTGGAGCACCGCACGCGGATGTGGATTGAATGTCACAACAACGGAATCCTCACCTCTTGCCGAGGCTTCACGGACCAGGCGGCCGATGACCGCCCTGTGTCCCGTGTGAACTCCGTCGAAAAAGCCTGTAGCCGTTACAGCCATCTTACAAGTTCAAAATCCTGTCTGTGAGGGAGAAGCGGATTCTTCGCAAAGATACGGGCAGCAAGCTGATAAACGCCCGTGGTCTCAGGGAGAACCACTGTCTCATATTTTACGACTCCGTCATTGGACTCTACAGGTGTGCACTCATACTTGCTGATGATGTGGAACTTGTTCTTGGCATCCTGGGTCGCGAAGATGAACTCAACTCCAATCTCCTGAGGGTCAAGGTCTCCGATGCTGAGAACAGCACCGAGCTTGTACTCGTGGCCTGTGGAAACATTGCCTGCTGCGCTGTCCGGTTTGGTCACTGAAATGACCTCAACCTGAGACCAGTCGCGACGCATACGCTTCTTCCAGGCAGCGATGTCACGTGCCATCTTGTAGTCGTCTGCCACCACCTTCTCATAACGCTCTGACTGAGGATCATAGTACTGGTTCACATAGTCGGTGAGCATCCTGTTGGTAGTGAAGTTGCAGGCCACCTGAGCCACGGTATTCTTCACATACTCAATCCACGATGCAGAGTAGCCTTTGCCGTTGTCTGCGTTGTAGAAAGTCGGAGCAATGTCGTTCTCGATGATGGTGTAGATGGTTGCAGCATCCAGTTCGTCCTGGTAGTTCTGGTCATCGTAGGTGCGTTCCATAGGCAGAGCCCATCCTGCACCCGGCTTGTAGCCTTCCACCCACCAGCCGTCGAGGACTGAGAAGTGCATAACACCGTTCATCGCAGCCTTTTCTCCGGAAGTACCGGAAGCCTCGAGAGGACGGGTTGGGTTGTTCATCCAGATATCAACACCCTGTACGAGATATTTTGCAAGAGTGATGTCATAGTTAGGCACAAAGACGATCTTTCCGATGAAGCGGTCCTGCTTTGAGATGTCCACAATCATCTTGATGAGGTCCTGACCAGCCTTGTCTGCCGGATGGGCCTTACCCGCGAAGAGGAACTGAACCGGACGTTCAGGATTGTTCACTATCTCAGCAAGGCGGTCAAGGTCGCGGAAAAGCAGATGTGCACGCTTGTAGGTTGCGAAACGGCGGGCGAATCCTATTGTGAGCACATCGTCACGGAGAGTTTCCTTGATGGTCACAATCTGGCGTGGAGAATAGTGGTTGGTGGCAGCCGGATCTGAAAGACGCTCCTTGATTTCAGCAATGAGTTTCTTCCTCAGGGCTGTCCTGACGCTCCAGATCTCGCTGTCGCTCACCTTGTAGATGCCTTCGAAGCAAGTCTTGTCGTAATGGTGGGTCTTGAACTCTTCGCCGAAGACACGTGCGTGGATGTTCTTCCACTCGGCTGCAGTCCAGGTCGGATAGTGCACACCGTTGGTCACATAGCTGACGTGCAGTTCCTCAGGCAGATAGCCCGGATACATAGGAGCGAAGATGTCCTGGCTCACTTTGCCGTGCAGCCACGAAACGCCGTTCACTTCCTGTGAGATGTTTGCAGCGAGAGTACTCATGGAGAATTTCTCATTCACATCCGCACCGTTGAGCTTGCCCAGGCCCATAAGGGTCTCCCAATCAATCTTGAGGCGCTCCGGATAGTGGCCGATATACTTGCGGAGGAGTCCCTCGTCAAATGCATCGTGACCTGCCGGAACTGGGGTGTGGGTGGTGTAGAGGGATGAAGCCCTGATGACCTCCATTGCTTCGGAGAAGGTAAGATTCTCATTCTCAATATATTCACGAAGTCTCTCAAGACCGATGAAGGCTGCGTGACCTTCATTGCAGTGGTAAACCTGAGGGTTCAGGCCCAACTTGCGGAGAGCCCTGATACCGCCCACTCCGAGGAGAAGCTCCTGCTTGAGACGGTTCTCCCAGTCACCGCCATAGAGGTGATAAGTTACCTCCCTGTCTTCCTGGAGATTGTCCTCATAGTCAGTGTCGAGAAGGTAAAGGTCTGTTCTTCCGACTTTTACAAGCCAAAGACGGGCGTTGATATTACGTCCCGGGAAAGCTATCCTTACGGTTACCCAATTGCCCTCTGCATCGCGTACAGGCTCTGCAGGAGTTTTCATAAAGTCCTGGGCATCGTATTTAGAAACCTGTGCTCCCTGAGCGGAAAGCATCTGGGTGAAATAGCCGTAACGGTAGAAAAGACCCACTGCCACAAGGTTCACATTCATATCGGAGGTCTCCTTGAGGTAGTCTCCTGCGAGAATACCCAGACCGCCGGAGTAAATCTTGAGGGAAGTGTCAAGGCCGTACTCCATACAGAAATATGCCACAGAAGGATTCTTGCGCTGAGCTTTCAGAGACATATACTCGTCAAACTCCGCCTTGACCTCGCTCAAACGGCCGAGGAATTCGTTATCCTTGCTGAGTGCCTTGAATTTCTTGAGGCTAACCCTGTCCAGAAGAGCAATAGGGTTCTCACCGCAGCTCTTCCAAAGCTTAGGGTCTATTGATTTGAAAAGTTCTTTTGCTGACTCATTCCAGCACCACCAGAGGTTCTTTGAAAGAGTTTCAAGGTCCCTCAATGCCTCAGGCAGATGCCTGGACACAAAAACACTGCTCCACGAAGGGCTGTTTACTTCATTCTTCTTGTATTCCATTGGTTTATCGTCCCTGAACTCAGGGAAAGCTCCTTTTTCTGATATAACTTTATCCAAAGCCTTGGAGTAGGCTTCCTTATAATAGGCTATGTTGTTGTCCCAGAGTGCAATCTCCGAAACTTCACGCGCATTGTCCATATAGACCGCCTTCTCCTGTTCGGAGAGTCTGGCAATTTCTCGTATGCGTCCCACGGTCTCCTCAACCACATTGCGGTAGTTGGAATCGTTGCGTGTCACCACGGTGATGCCCGGATGCTGCTTCGCATAATGGCTGCGCACCCACTGGCCGAATCCTGCGAGGGAAGTGGTGAGGGTCGGAACCTTGAACGCGAGGGACTCCAGCGGAGTGTAGCCCCAAGGCTCATAGTAGGACGGGAAGAGGGCGAGGTCCATACCGTTGAGCAGGTCATAATAAGGCATATTCAGGATTCCGTCGTTGCCGTTGAGATAGGACGGAATGAAATACACCTTGACCTTGCACTCAGGACCATTGTCCAGTCCGACCTCACGAAGACGGCGTGTGACATTGTCGTACTCCGGATTCATCAGCACGTGGGAGGTCATCGTGCGGTAGTCGGACTTTTCGCCGGCAAGACGGGCCACAAGCGCTTTGTCGGGACCGTTGTGACCGGAAGGTATCATAATGAAAGCCTGTATGCTGCGACCTTCATAGTCGGAACGGTTCAGGCTGTCGAGAGCATCGATGAAAACATCTATGCCCTTGTTCTTCCACTCGTAACGGCCACCTATGCAGACCAGAATGGAGTCTTCAGGCACAGTCTCACCGGACATGGCCGAAGCAACACCGATGAGTCTTTCCCTGGCCTCCGCCCTTTTCTGAGGATATTCCTCCTCGGATGGGGTAAAACTGTTCTCGAATCCGTTAGGTGTCACGACATCGACAGGACGTCCGAGGAATTTGCGGCACTCATTGGCCGTGATTTCGCTGACCGTCGTAAAGATGTCGGCATTCTGTGCGGACTTCTCCTCAAGGGAGTGTCTTGCCATCACATTGAATTCGCGGGCTTTCGCAGCCGGATCATAACTTTCCAAAGCGTCGTACAGAGGCAGGTTGTTGCCTGCTATGCAACGTCCGAGCACGGTTGCGTGGGTCGTGAAGACTGTTGCAATCGGAAGGTTTGTGCTCTTGATGTAGAGCAGTCCGGCACCGGTCATCCACTCGTGGAACTGGGCTACGACCTTGTCTGAAGGGAAGAGATTGAAACGGTAGAAACTCTCAATCACCTTTCCGGCCGCATAGCCGAAGAGGGCCGATTCCCTGTAGTCCCAGTTTCCGGTTATGGAGTCGACTCCGAACTGCTCCCAAAACTTGCCCAGAATCTCGTTCTGGGCAGTTAGGTATTGCTTGAAATCGACAAGTATCGCGATGGGCCTGCCTGGCACGTTCCATTTACCGATCCTGACTCTTATTCCTTCCGATGCGGCCTTTGCCTTCCAGGACTTGAACAGAAGCGGATCCTCAATGAAATCCGGATTGCTTGCGGTGTGCATCCACACGTCCGGACCTATGAGAATATGATGACGCTTGTATTCTGCCTTCAGGTTAAGTGCCTTGGTGGCGATCACCGTGTAAATCCCGCCTACCTTGTTGCAGACTTCCCAGCTGACTTCGAAGAGATAGTCGGGCTTTGTCATTTCTGTTGGTTGATTCATAGATTTTTATCTTCAAGCGCCTGATCGACACGGAGCATAAAGTCGCTCAGAACATTCATATAGTTAATAAATGCCTCAAACGGAGTGTCGTACGGATTGAAGTATTTGTGTACTGCTCCGTCAGAGAAAAATTTGGTGCACATATAGTAGAAGTGGTCACTCTCCTGGAGATGTCCGAAATCGGACCAGAGCTCTGCATCGTTGAGGATGGCGAGCTTCTCTGAAAGAGAGTAGAGCTTGTTGAAAGCTTCGTTCTGAAGTTCGTTTCCGAGCCATGCGGAAGTGTCGCGCTCCTCGTCAGCCCAGGAAATGGCATCAGGAATGCAGAGCGGAGCAACCGGTTTGTGCTTGCGTGCTGCACGGGCAGGTGTCACGAACTCGAATTCACCGTCGGCAAGGACAGCTTCAGGGAGGTATTTCATAAAGTCGAAAATACCTGTGGAAGCAGCCTGGTGCTCACCGAAAGTCTCATAGTCCATAAAGAGGTTCACAATCTCGCCGTCGCCGGACTTGAGCCAGGACACGAACTTGTCGGTTGTGAGCGGCCAGTTCTCCCAGCCTTTGTTGGAGAAACGGAATGCGATATCGTCGCTCAGTCCGGAATTGCGGAGAAGGAGTTTCTGGTTCTTCTTCGTGGTTGCCTTGTAAAGATAGTTTGGACTCTGCCAGCCGAGAACGTGCTTTGCACCTTCAGTGAGGATGGTCTTGAATCCGAGGTCTCCAACCATATTGGCAATGGAGTCGGAATAGATGAGCTCAGTGTTGCGGAAAGTGGTCGGAGTGACACCGAAATACTTCTCGATGGCTTCCTTGTGCTTTGCAACCTGGTGCTTGAATTCTGACTCGGAAGCCAGTGATGAAAGTGAGTGGTAGTAGGTCTCTGAAAGGAACTCCACGCAACCTGTTGCAGCAAGTTTCTTGAAACTGTCGAGCACCTCAGGGCAGTAGCGGTCAAACTGCTCGAGAGCGGTTCCTGTGATGGAGAATGCAACCTTGAATGCTCCCTTCTGCTCCTCTATCTGCTGAAGAAGAAGCTCATTCATAGGAAGATAGCACTTCTGTGCTATTCTGCGGAGAATGGTACGGTTGGTGAAGTCGTCATAGTAATGCGAGTTCTTACCTATGTCGAAAAACCTGTATTGTCTCAGACGGTTGGGCTGATGGACCTGAAAATACAGACAAATTGACTTTTTCATATCTGAATGTTTTAATTATCCTTTTTAATTATTTTTTCGCAGCATCTTCAACTGCAGATTCATACACTGCCTTGACCTTAGCGGCGGCAGCGGTCCACTTGAGGGAGTTCACTTCGTCATATCCGTTCTGCACGGCAAAGTGCGAGATTGCAGGATACTGCAGGAGGCCGTAGATTGCATCCGACATGGCATCCACATCCCAGAAATCAACTTTCAGGGCATATTTGAGGATTTCGGCGCAGCCTGACTGCTTGGATATGATTGAAGGTACGTTGGTCTGCATTGCCTCAAGCGGAGAAATGCCGAAAGGCTCCGAAATTGAAGGCATCACATAAACGTCGGAAAGCGCGAACATCTTCCTCACGTCGTCTCCCCTGAGGAAGCCTGTGAAATGGAAGCGGTCAGCAATTCCGAGACGGGCCACGTGGCGTATGCACCTGTTGAGCATATCGCCGCTGCCGGCCATTACGAAGCGTACATTGTCGCATCTCTTGAGCACCTTTGCAGCTGCCTCAATGAAATACTCAGGTCCCTTCTGATAGGTCACACGGCCGAGGAAGGTGACAATCTTGTCCTTCACTCCCCTCTCCACCTGGATGCCGGCACGACCGGAGAAATCCACGGCGTTATGGACGGTGATAACCTTTGCAGGGTCTGCTCCGTACTTGTTGATTACGATGTTGCGGGTAAGGTCACTCACAGTGATGACTTTGTCTGCCTCAGCCATACCCCTCTTCTCAAGGGCATAGACGCGGGTGTCTATATTGTCATCGCTGGCACGGTCGAAAGAAGTCGCGTGGACGTGTACCACAAGCGGTTTGCCGGTGAGCTGTTTGGCTGCAATTCCGGCAAGGTAGGTGAGCCAGTCGTGAGCGTGGATGACATCGAACTCATCCTTGTGCTGGAGTGCGATTGTGCCACCGACCATTGCGTAGCGGGCAACCTCCTCCATCAGATTGGTTCCGTATTTTCCGGAGAATTTGAATTTCTGGCCATAGGTGATGCGGAAATCCTTCACCTGCCTCTTTCTCTCCTCCTCAACCACATTGGCAAAATCTTCAGGTGCAACATAAGGCACCATATTGGTTCCCACGTGTACGAACTTCACTTTTCCGAGAAATTCATCCACGCTTTCGGAAACCGTATCTACAGCCACATCGCTGGCATTGATGATGCTGACTGCCGACTGGTCCTCGTCACCCGATGCGGAAGGCATCACGAAAAGGACTTTCACGTCGTTCTCGGCAAGACCTTTGGTCATACCGTAGCAGGCAGTACCGAGACCTCCGGCGATATGGGGCGGGAATTCCCAACCGAACATAAGGACTCTCATATCTATTCCTCCTTCTTGTATTTGTTCATCAAATAGTCAATGCGCAGAAGTGCTGCCGTACTGCAAGCGCAGGAAATGGCACCGTGAGGCTCGTGAGGAGGGTCTCCGTCATAAAGCTCGGAGAACGCTCCGACACCGTGCTTGTAGATGTCCTTATAGAAGCCCTCGACAAGATATTCGGCCCTCTTCCAGAAGGAAGGTCCTACCATTCTGAAGCTCAGGTCTATGAAATAGTCCAGCGGAGAAATCCAGGCGCAGCCCTGATGATATGCAAGGTCGCGCTCTATCTGGGAACCTTCGTAAACGCCCCTGTAGGCCTCGTTGCGAGGAGAGAGGCTGCGGAGTCCCCTGCTGGTGAGAAGTTCGTTGGAAATGGTCTGCATCACCTGGCTCTTGTGTTCGTCGCTGACCGGAGAATGGTCGAGAGCCACGGCGAAGAGCTGGTTGTAGCGGACTGCCATATTCTGTCCGTTATTATCCACATAGTCAGCAAGATAGCCGCCTGCCTCAACCCAGAAGTACTTTTCGAAGTTGGACTCTATGGCTGCCTTGACCTCTGACCACTTGTCCTGGAATGTGCGGTTCTTGGCATTGTACTGGGCCTCCATTTCGAGTGCGAAACAGATGGAGTTGTACCAGAATGCATTGACTTCCACCTGATATCCGGCCCTCTCAGTCACAGGAACACCGTTGATGTAGGCATTCATAGAGGTGAGGGCGGTGCGGAACATCTGGGCCCAGAGCAGTCCGTTAGGCTGGAGAGCAACCTCTGCACGATGGCCCGGGAGGTAGCTTTCAATCACACCCTTGATGACTGGTCCGTATTTCTTCCAGACTTTCTTAGGGTCTGCACCCCAGTGGATGTACTGCTGGAGAATGTCAGCTATCATAAGAGGAGACTCGACCTGAGTGGTCTTGTGATAGAGACGCTCCTCATTGTCGGCGATGAGATTGTCGAGGATTTCCTCAAACTCCTTCGCTCCGGCACCGGCGTAGAGGGTAAGTCCCGGAAGCGCGGTGATGGTCTCGCGGAGAAGGCCTGTCTCAAGCCAGGTAAGTCCCGCATCAATCTGCTTGTGTCCGTTACGGTTGACTATGAGCAGGTCAGCATTGTATTTCAGAAGGTCGGAGTAGGAAGTGATGCTTCCCTTGCTCTTGACCACACTGTTGAATTTTCTCGTAAGTCCCTTTGCGTCCTCCACTGCCACTGAAGCGGAAACCACCACTGATTCGCCCTTCTTGAGTTTGAGGCGGAAGGTTCCCGGAGAAAGCAGGTCCTCCCGGCAGTCAAATCCGCGCCTGTACTCGTCAGAATAGGTTATACCCTTATACCACACTGGTGCGTGGTCGAATTCAGCGGCGCGGGAGAACTGGATGTTCAGGTCAGGAAAGCCCACATACATATTGAAGGCCGCTCCGCCCGGAATCTCGTCGAAGTCAGTCCTGGCTTCGCTGTTCTCACCGGTGAGTTTGTGGATGCTTCTGTAGGCAAGGAAAGGCTTGAATTCTACCTCGCAGGATGCCGGAGAAGACACAAGTTCGTACTTGATCATCACCTGGTCTGAGTCCGGGGCAAGGATGATGGACTTTTTGATAGTGATCTCACCTATCTTGTAGGTCAGAGTCGGAACCGGGGCAGCTTCAAAATCCACGATGTACTTGTGTCCACGTGGTTCATAAATGTCGCCATAACAATGGATTCCGAGGTTGAATTTTCTGCCGTTCAGGACTATGCTCTCGTCCAGGCCGGAAAGCAGGATATGCTTGGCACCTCCGAAAGCATCCACCGGAACCGCAAGAAGTCCGTGGTAGCGTCGCGTGTTGCAGCACACGATGGATGTGTTGCAATACGCCCCTGTTTTGTTCGATCCGATAATCTCCCTCTTCAACGAGTATTCGAGATTGACCAGTTCGGATTTGTTGAAAGTCAGGAAAGCCATGTCAATATATTATAAGTTATTTCGTTACTTTTTTCAAAACAATGAGACAACGGCTCGGAAGATAGAGGAAAAGGCTGTCTTCATACTTGCCGTTTCCATTGGGATTCTTCTGCGGAACCGTAAAGTGTTCATCGTTTTCCAAACGCCCAAATCCGTCAAAATCGGCCCCATCGGTGGACAGGATGTCGATCCAATGCCCTGCCGGTGCGGCAAATCCGTAATCTGTAAAAGATTGGGTCGGATTGAAATTTGCGGCAAATATACAATCTTTTCTGCGGAAAATAAGAATTTTTTTCTGTTCATCCTGCACGAGCAGTTCCGGAACATCGTCGAGAATGCGCTCAGACTTCGCCATTGCTATCATTGCCTTGTCGAAATTCCGCAAATATTTATAACGCAAATAGTCCGGTTCGGCAAGCGACCACTGTCTCCTTGCGTATTTGTAGGACCAGCCGTTCCCTTCGCGCGGAAAATCTATCCACTCCGGATGCCCGAATTCATTGCCCATAAAGTTCAGATAACCGTCTCCGGCAGTCGCAAGGGTAATCAGACGTATCATTTTGTGAAGTGCGATGCCCCTGTCCACAACCATAGATTTGGATCCTCGGTTCATTGAAGTGTACATTTCGGCATCGATGAGACGGAAAATGATGGTCTTGTCGCCAACCAGCGCCTGGTCGTGGCACTCGGCGTAACTGATTGTCTTCTCGTCCTTTCTCTTGTTGGTGAGCTGCCACCAGATTTCCCCGACGCTCCACTGTTCGTCCCGGAGGGTCTTGATCCATTTGATCCAATTGTCTGCTATGCCCATGGACATACGGAAGTCAAAGCCCACTCCACCGGCGGCGTAAGGTGCTGCAAGTCCGGCCATTCCGCTCACATCCTCGGCAATGGTAAAAGCCTCTGGATTGATTTCGTGAATGAGCATATTGGCGAGAGCGAGATATTCGACTGCATTTTCATCCACACCGTTCCCGAAATAGTCGCCATAGCCCGTGAAAGCCTTTCCCAGACCGTGGTCCCAATAGAGCATACTCGTCACCCCGTCGAAACGGAAGCCGTCTATATGGTATTCGTCCATCCAGTACTTGCAGTTGGACAGGAGGAAGAACTTGGTCTCGTCCTTGCCGTAGTCGAAGCAGCGGGATCCCCAAGCCGGATGATGTCCCTGAGGGCCCTTGTAGAAATATATGTCTTCGCGTCCGTCGAAACGGCTCAGTCCTTCGGCTTCATTGTCCACCGAATGGGAGTGCACTATGTCCATTACGACGGCTATGCCCTTCCCGTGAGCCGCATCCACCAGGGCCTTGAACTCCTCCGGGGTGCCGAAACGGGAGCTGAGAGCATAGAAGTTGGAAACCTGATAGCCGAATGAACCATAGTAAGGATGCTCCTGAAGAGCCATAATCTGAAGAGTATCGTAGCCCAGCTCAGCCACTTTCGGAAGCACATTGTCCTTGAACTCGGTGAAAGTGGAGACCTTCTCAGCCTCTCCGCTCATACCTATGTGACATTCGTAGATGAGAGGATGTTCCCTGCGTCCCGGACGGCGGTGGCGCCAGCGGTATTTCTTCTCGGGCTCCCATACCTGAGCGCAGAAAACCTTGGTTTCAGGGTCCTGGACTGCCCTTGTGGTGTAGGACGGCAACCTTTCTCCGCCTCCTCCCGGCCACTCGATGAAGAGTTTGTAGAGGGCACCGTGGGCAAGGAACATAGAGTCCAGATAAATCTCCCAGTTGCCTCCGCCGATTGGAGTAAGTGCGTAGGCATCAACCCTTTTCCAGTTGTTGAATTCACCTATGAGGTAAATCTTGGTGGCATTGGGAGCCCACTCGCGGAACACCCATCTGCCATCCTTGAGCTTGTGAAGCCCGTAATAGAGATGGTTGTTCATCACCTTGGAAAGCGGGCGGCCTCCGGTGAGTTTTTCCTTGCGGGCCTCAATCCTGCCGTGCCTGTCATCTATGGCCTTCCTGAAAGGCATCAGATAGGGGTCCGTTTCGTATATCTTCTTTATTTTCACCATATTGTGATTAGTGTTATGTGGTTATTGTTCAGTTTTGTCAGACTGCTCCGCATCGAGGGCCAAAGTCCTCTCACGCACTCCCCTAAGCCAGGCCTGGCACTGTTTCACCAGTTCGGAGGCCCGTTTGAGCTGTGTGTCTATGTCTTCCAGCGGAGTTGCCGGATTCTCGACTGTCGCAGCGATTTTCTCAAGTTCGGCAACAGCTCCTGCGTAGTCAAATGTATTCTTGTGTGGCATAGTCTCAAATTTTGTTTTCTGTCACTTTTATGATGTCGGCATCCACCTGCCCGTCTGCGAACAGCAGTTTCATCCTGTCTCCCCTTTTGAATGCCCCAGCTGATTTCACGACCACTCCCCTTTCGTCCGAAACCAGCACATAACCCCTCTTGAGTATGTTCCTCGGGTCGGCAGCGGTGATGCGGGTGAGCAGGTTCTGAAGCCTCAGCTCCATCTGGCTGATGCGGTTGGTGAAAGCCAGTTTCATTCGTGAGGCAAATTCCGAAAGACGGGCATCTTCAGCCTCGAATATGCCTATGAGTTCGTCTGCAAGGGCCGTAGGAGTCTTGAGGTAGGCAAAAGAGACCATATCGCAGATATGATAATCCCGGTCGTGCCCCACAGCCGTCAGCACAGGAAGGGGACAACGCGCTATGGCTGAGGCCATTACATAATCGTCATAGCAGTCCAGGTCAAGGGCCGAGCCTCCACCCCGGAGTATGAGCACGGCATCATAGGCTTCTGCATTTTCGCTGATACGGGCTATTGCATCAGCAACGGATTGGGGACAGTCCACCCCCTGCATAGAGGCCGGAAACAGTTCCACCTCGAAGGAGAACCCGTAGGGATTTTGTAGAAGATGCCTTGTAAAATCTCCATAACCAGCTGCATCATAGGCAGATATAACCGCAAAACGGTACGGCAGGGCAGGCAGGCTGAGGCCTTTTTGCAGGTCCATAAGACCCTCCTGTTGCAATCTTTTCATTGTCTCCCGCCTTTGGGCCTCCTTCTTGCCGAGGGAAAATTCCGGATTGATGTCGCTTATGGAAAGTGAAAAACCATAGATTTCGCTGTAACTCACCTGCACCTGCACCAATATCTCCATACCTGCGGCAAGAGTGCTGCCGGTTACGCTTTCGAAATAGGGCTTGATTGTCCTCCAGCGGGAAGCCCAGATTGTGGCCCGGGCCTTTGAAACCACCGCCCCGTCCAGGGTCTGCACCAGTTCCAGATAGCAGTGCCCGCCCAATTTGGCATTGATGGAAGCCACTTCCGCCTTGACCCACAGTTTCTCAGGGAACAGGCCTTCCAGGCCCTCTCTCACCATTTTCTGCAATTCAAGCAAGTCGAAATAGTCTTTCATCTTTTTCCTTCATTCACATTACCTGCAAATATACCATTTTTTCCGACAATTTTCACTATATTTGCGAGCCGATTGGCATATTTGTGCGAGCCGGTTGGCGTAATCAGGTATTGAGGTTTTTTATGAAAGTCAAAGAGGCAGTTTTTGCAGGCAGCAGCACCCGGATTTCGGAAAGGCCGAAGCAGCGTTTTCCGGAATTCGCATTCATCGGACGCTCCAATGTGGGCAAGTCCTCGCTAATCAATATGCTGACTGCCAACCGCAAGCTGGCGATGACCTCCTCCAAACCGGGAAAGACCCGTCTGGTGAACCACTTCCTCATCAACCGCAGCTGGTATCTCGTGGACCTTCCCGGGTACGGATACGCAAAGGCCTCTGATGCGGAAAGGAAGAAAATCCGGATGATTATCGACAACTACATCAATCTTTCACCGGACTTGGTGAACCTTTTCGTGCTCATTGACTCCCGTCACGAAATCGGCAAGATTGACCTGGACTTCCTCGTGGAACTGGGCTCACGCAGAATCCCTTTTTCCATCATTTTCACCAAAGCAGACAAACTCGGACCGAATGCACTCAAGGAGCGCATCGAACAGAACCACAAGCAGTTGCTTGAATTCTGGGAAGAATTGCCGCCTTGTTTTGTGAGTTCTTCGGAAAACAGAACGGGAAGGGAGGAAATCCTGGACTATATCGGATCGGTGATGGACTCTCTGAATGCTCCTCAAGCCGGGCAGGCAGGCAGCTCCGACCCCAAGAAAATAGAACCAATAATTACAAACACAATATAGTGACGATGAATAGAGAGCATCAGATCAAACTATTTGCCTGCAGGGCATCCGTGGAGTTCGCAAAGAAAGTTGCAGAACACCTTAACCTTACTCTCGGAGATTCCGAGACTCTGACCTTCAGCGACGGCGAATTCCAGCCGGCCTATCTTGAAAGCGTCAGGGGCGCTACCGTTTTCATCATTCAGTCCACTTTCCCGCCGACTGACAATCTGATGGAACTACTGCTTATGTGCGACGCTGCAAGAAGGGCTTCGGCTCATCAGGTTGTGGCCGTAATGCCTTATTTCGGTTGGGCGCGTCAGGACAGGAAAGACCGCCCGAGAGTGTCCATCGGGGCAAAATTGGTGGCAAATCTGCTCCACGCGGCAGGTTGCGACAGGGTTATGACCTGCGACCTCCACGCCGATCAGATTCAGGGCTTCTTCGACTTCCCTGTGGACCATCTCTACGCAAGTTCGGTCTTCGTGCCTTACATCAAGTCACTGAACATCGAGAATCTGGCCATCGCTGCTCCGGATATGGGAGGAGCAAAGAGGGCTCTGGCGTTTGCAAAACACCTCCAGTGTCCTGTGATTATCTGCCACAAGTCCAGGGAGAAGGCCAATGTGGTGGGTTCCATTACCGCTATAGGCGAAGTGGAGGGCAAGAATGTGGTGATTGTGGACGATATGATTGACACTGCGGGCACTCTCACCAAGGCGGCCAATGTGCTCAAGGATATGGGCGCCGTGAGCGTGAGGGCTTGCGCAACCCATCCGGTGTTCTCGGGCGAGGCCTACAAGAGGATTGCCGAGAGCGCTCTGGAAGAAGTGATTGTGACAGATACCATTCCGCTCAGCGACAAGCCGGAAAATGACAAGAGCAAGATTACGGTCTGCTCGATGACCGAGATTTTCGCGAAAGTCATCAACAAGGTTTACAATTACGAGCCTATAAGCACTGAATTCATTTACTGATACTGCGGAGGAGTACATTATGTGGCAGTTGTTTCTTGTGGTTCTGGCTATTGTGGCCATATGCTTTCTGGGCCTGGGCTTCAATATTTTCTTCCGCAAGGGAGGCAAGTTCCCGGAAACTGAAATATCCTCCAACAAGGAGATGAAGAAACTCGGAATCCGTTGCGCAAAGGAGGAGGAGATGAGGCTCTGGAGCAAGAAGCACGGGGGCAGAAAACCGGATTGCAGCGACCTCGGGTGCAGTGATTGCGCCGGTTGCGGCCTGCATACCGACAATTAGGAATATACAGATAATATCTGGTATATATATACTTAAAATAATAGTAATTATATGAGTTTAGTAGCAATAGTCGGCAGACCTAACGTGGGCAAGTCAACGCTTTTCAACAGACTTGTCGGAATGCGTCAGGCCATAGTCGATGAAACCGCCGGAGTCACGAGAGATCGTCACTACGGCAAGACAGAATGGTGCGGAAGGGAATTTTCTGTGGTGGACACCGGAGGATATACATCCAATTCCGACGACATCTTCGAAGAGGAAATACGCAAACAGGTGGTGCTGGCCGTTGAAGAGGCCGACCTTGTGCTGTTTATGGTGGAGGGAGCCACCGGAATCACTGACTATGACAACGAAATAGCCGATATGCTTCGCAGAAGCGGCAAACCGGTGGTGCTGGCAGTGAACAAAGTGGATTCCGGCGAGAAGATTTACGACACTTTCCAGTTCTATGCCTTGGGATTGGGCGAGGTCTGGAGCATATCGGCTGCCAACGGAGGCGGAACCGGAGACTTGCTGGATGCTGTCGTGAAACAGCTTCCGGAAGATGACGGAACTGCCGATGAGCATCCCGAACTGCCGCACATCACAGTTGTGGGACGCCCGAACGTGGGCAAATCATCCCTCACCAATGCTCTTTTGGGCAAGGAAAGGAATATTGTGACCCCTATTGCAGGGACCACCCGCGATTCCATAGCCGAACATTACAACCGCTTCGGACACGAGTTTATGCTGGTGGACACCGCTGGGATGAGAAAGCGGAGCAAGGTGCACGAAGACCTTGAATTCTATTCAGTTATGCGCTCAATCAGGGCAATAGAACATTCGGACGTGTGCATACTTATGATTGATGCGACGCTCGGAATGGAGGCTCAAGATATGAGCATATTCAACCTCATCCAGAAGAACAGGAAGGGCTGCGTGCTGGTGGTGAACAAATGGGACCTTGTGGAGAAGGACAGCAACACGATGAAGGAATATACGGCTGCGCTCAAGTCCAGGATTGCACCCAATGATGACATTCCTATCATTTTCACATCGGTGCTGAACAAGCAGAGAATCCTGAATGTGCTTGAGGCTGCCCAGAAGGTTTATGACAACTATTCCAAGAAGATTCCGACTTCCAAGCTGAACGAGGTGATGCTTCCTGAAATTGAGAATTATCCTCCGCCTGCGTGGAAGGGCAAATATGTGAAAATCAAGTTCATCACACAGTTGCCTACAAGATTTCCGTCTTTTGCTTTCTTCTGCAATCTGCCGCAGTATGTGAGGGATCCTTACAAGCGTTTCCTTGAGAACCGGCTTCGGGAGAACTTTGATTTCGAGGGGTGCCCGGTGCAGGTGTTCCTGAGACAGAAATAAGAGAAAGGGGGCTGAACAAAAGCCCCGAAGGGACCGCAGACGCATGTATGCGGGGATTAAGAAGCTAAAGGGGGCTGAACATTTTTTTGTTCAGCCCCCTGACTTTGTTATCGTAAGAATGGTGCTTAAGCCACGCGTCCGCCGTAAGAACGGTCCTCAGTATTGACACGAATACGCTCGCCCTGATTGATGAACAGAGGCACCATAATGATTGCTCCGGTCTCCAGAGTGCACTCCTTGAGAGCTGAAGTGGAAGCTGTGTCTCCCTTGACTGCCGGCTCGGTGTAGGTTACCTCCAGTTCGACATAGGTAGGAAGTTCGCAAGTGAGGCACCTTTCGTCATTTTCCTCAGCAAGGAACATCATCTCCACGTGCTGACCCTCTTTCATAAGGTCTGCGTTTTCAACGAGGTCAGTGCCCAGGTGAATCTGCTCGTAAGTCTCCTCGTGCATAAAGTTGAATCCGTCCTCATCCTTGTAAAGGAACTGGTATGGACGACGCTCCACGTTGATCACGTCAATCTTCACACCAGCCGTGAATGTGTTTTCAAGGATTCGGCCGTTCTCAAGGTTGCGGAGTTTGCACTTTACGAAAGCGGGACCCTTTCCCGGTTTAACGTGCTGGAACCATACGATAGAACAAGGCTTTCCATTGTACATCATATAAAGCCCGTTCTTGAAATCTGCTGTTGTTGCCATAAAAATATATAGTTTTAAAAATAATCATTCGGAAGCTCACGCACAACCCATCAGAAAATTGCGGCTGCAAAGATACAACTTATTGTTTTTTACGCAAAATATCCCTGATGCCTTCTGCAATTTCTTCGAGCAGTTCCTTGGGTGTGGAAGCCGCCCCGCACACGCCCACATTGTCGTCCTCCCGGAACCAGGCTTCGTTGATATCCGCCACGGAGCTTATATTGTAAGTCCTGATATTCACCGACTTGCAGAATTCGCAAAGGACTTTCCCATTGGAACTCGACTTGCCGGAGACGAATACGATGACGGAGTGGCTGAGTGCGAAGTTGGAAAGTTTGTCGTGACGGGTGGAAACCTGACGGCATATGGTGTCGTGGACCTTGAGTTTGTCGCCGAGCACCTCGGAGAGCCTTTCGCAAACTTTCGCATATTCCTGAGGCGATTTGGTGGTCTGACTGAAAATCTCCGTCGGTATATCCGGGCTCACCTTACCGTCATTCAACATAGCTTCGAGCATCAGCATAGACTCGACGACTATGGCTTCCCCCTCCGTCTGCCCCACCAGTCCGAGCACTTCAGCGTGTCCCACCTTGCCGAAAATCAGTATCTGCCCCTCACCGGCTGCCTTCATCGCATTGTAGGCATTGCGTATTCTGGTCTGGAGCTTGAGCACCACCGGACAAGTGCAGTCCACCACATTGAAACCCAAGGACTTGGCCTTGATGTATGTGGAAGGCGGCTCACCGTGTGCCCTAATGATGAGATCGGCATCCTGAACGGCCTGCATTTCATCCAGGTCTTCCACATCCACTGTCACCAGCCCGGCGTCAGCGAGCCTTCCCAAAACGGACTCATTGTGGACCAAGGCACCCAGGGAGAAAATCTTCCTGTCTCCTTTTTCGGCCAGTTTCGTTTCAGCGATTTCCACCGCCCTTATCACTCCGGGACAGAATCCGGAATTCTTGTCCACTTCAACTTTTACGTTCATTTCTTTGCGAATCTTTTTTCAATAAGGTCAAGAACCCATTCCATCTGGTCGTCCATAGTCATTGACGAATTGTCCAGCACCACGGCATCAGGTGCCTGGGTCAGAGGAGAAACTTCCCTGTGGGAATCTATGTAATCCCTTTCCTTAAGGTTAGCAAGCACCTCATCAATGTCTGTCTTCTCACCTTTGGCCTGCATCTCGGCTGCACGGCGGGAAGCCCTGACCATAGGGTCTGCAGTCATAAAGATTTTCAACTCGGCATTTGGGAAAACTGTCGTGCCTATATCCCTGCCGTCCATTACTATACGTCCGTCTTTGCCGCATATGCGCAGAAGCCTGTTCACATAGTCCCGGACTTGGGGAATCGCAGATATGGGACTGACTTTGCCGGATACACGCAGGGTACGAATCTCCTGTTCAACGCAACGCCCGGCAATGCGAGTGCGGCCCTGCTCATCGAAATGCACATCCAGACTCTGCAGGTCCCTCTCCAGGGATGCCGTGTCTATGTTCCCTTCCGGTGAAATATAGCCCTTCTCCAAGGCGTAAAGCGTGACCGCACGGTAGAGTGCGCCCGAATCGAGATAATGGAAATCAAGTTCTCGGGCTATGCGTTTGGCGAAAGAACTCTTGCCTGTGGAAGAGTAACCGTCTATTGCAATGGTAATTGCAGGAATCTCTGATGTGGTCATATTCGCTTTCCCGGGGACAATGGGCCACCGAAGGACGACAAAATTAAAAAAAATTGCTTAAAGAGAGAAATTTATCCGATATTTGCCATATATTGGGCCGGAGAGGTCTCC
>CAMCFO010000012.1 GCA_945874155.1 uncultured Bacteroidales bacterium | reverse complement strand
GAAATACATTAAACTAATAGTTGTTGAAAAATCGAATGAGAGCAAGTCTGATAAGACATTGGAGGCGAAGGCCAATATTCAAAAACAAGCAGAGGGAGAAATAGCAATATTCACGAGCGTAATCAAGTCTTATGCTCTTATGTCAAAAAACGATTTGTTCACCATTGCAGATAGGTATCATATTCCACATTCCAAGGCTGAATCAATAGCAAGGAAATACATTAAACTAATAGTTGTTGAAAAATCGAATGAGAGCAAGTCTGATAAGGCATCGGAGGCGAAGGCGAAGGCTAATATTCAACAACAAGCAGAGGGAGAAATAGCAACATTCACGAGCGTAATCAAGTCTTATGCTCTAATGTCAAAGAACGATTTGTTCACCATTGCAGATAGATATTGTGTTCCACATTCCAAGGCTGAATCAATAGCAAGGAAATACATTAAACTAATATAGTTTCATAATGAGTCGGAGTCTAAATAATGTTTTAGAGTTACAGAAATATATTGATGTGAATACTCCAATTATTTACATCAATGATTTTGATTTTGCTAGGGTTGATGAAATTATAGAAGGTGTTGTCGGGAGGAGTAAGATAGTTGAGTGGAATCATGCAACCGGTTGTACAGATTTCCGTACAAGACGTTCTGTCGGGTACGGAGTCAAGACGGATTTGGTTTCTTTCTTGAGAGAAATATACACTTTGGAGATAGATGATGATTTCCCTGTCGAGGAAAAATTCATTGTCCTCAGAGATATCCAGGATGAAATAGAAAAACCGGAGGTAAAGACACTGCTTGCGCTGATTGCTCAAAGAGAACTGTATGACAGAAGATTCAGTGTGATTGTCATTATTGTTTCCTCTGTCAATCACGTTCCTGAGGAGATAGCACCTTATGTGACATTTCTTGAAATTTCAAGACCAGATGAACAACAGATTAACTCTTTGATTAATGAACATATAGAGACCAACGATTATCATAATTTCAAGGAATCGGACAGGGATTTGCTAATGCCTTCCCTTAAAGGCCTGACTGCCTATGAAATAGATCGTATTCTTGATATGGCTATGAGCAACAATGGTACATTGACCGCTTCTGACAAGGATATGATTCTGAAACAGAAGAAGATGATGGTTCGAAAAAGCGGTTTGCTGGAACTTGTTGACAGTAATGTACCTATAGAGCACATCGGCGGCTTGGATGATTTGAAGGAATACTTGAAAAAGAAAGCGAATGTTTTCCAGAATCTTGCTGTAGCACTGAAATTCGGCGTCTCCATACCTAAAGGCGTGTTTCTTGTCGGAATGCCAGGTTGCGGCAAATCGCTATGCGCCAAGGCTGCTGCGTCAACCTTTGGCGTCCCTCTGCTGAAACTTGATATGGGCAGTATGATGGGAAAATATGTGGGACAGAGTGAGGAAAACCTTAGAAAGGCAATTAAGATTGCAGAAGCTGCTGCTCCTTGTATTTTGTGGATTGATGAAATTGAGAAGGCTTTCTCAGGAGTAAATGGTCAATCGGATGCTGTGTTGACAAGGATGTTCGGAAATTTCCTTTCCTGGATGCAGGAAAAAACTTCAACAGTTTATGTAATTGCCACGGCAAACAATGCTGATGCACTTCCTCCAGAACTCAAGCGCAAAGGCCGTTTTGATGAGATTTTCTGTGTGAACCTTCCGAATGAGAAAGAGAGGGAGAAGATATTTGAAGTTCATTTGAAGAAACTTGCCGACAAGGATTGTATGAAAGCTTACTCTTTCGAAAAGGACCTGAATAGGCTTGCAAAGGTAACAAGTGGCTTCAATGGTGCTGATATTGAAGCTGTAGTACACGATGCGGTTGAAAAATGTTTTTTGATCGGAACAAAAGCGCTGAATTCAAACGAGATTTTGCAAATAGTCAAGAATACGGTAAGCATCACGAAATCTTGTAAAAAGCAGATTGATGCAATGCAGAAGGCTTTCAGCGAGAGCAGTTTCCGCGATGCCACAACGGGAAATATAACCAGTTCAAAGGCGAACTGAAGCCAGCCCTCTTCTCCCACCAAGAACAAAACGAAAAAACTGCCCGCATCCCTGCGGGCAGTTTCGGTTAGTAGTGTAGTGTTTTAATTATTAGTGGTCAGCATTGTCTTCACAAAGAAAGTGAAGATGGTGTTTGTCAAAACCGGTGAATTCCGATTAAGACAATGCAAATTTATACATTATTTTTTAATAACAAAATTTTCTTTACGTTTTTCTCAAAAATGAACATTTCTTATAATTTTTTACCGATTTGGCCCGGTATTATTACAATTTGAATGGATTTCCGGACTGTGTGTGAACGAATGCAAGATTTATTCGCCATCAAGCAAGCCGGGACGAAGCCTTCGGGTGCGTTCAAGTGCCTGTTCGTCCTGCCACTGCCTTATCTTGACGGGGTCTCCGCAGAGAAGTATGTCCGGCACTTTCCAGCCGTTGAATTCTGCCGGACGGGTGTAGATGGGTGCTGAAAGCAGTCCGTCCTGGAAGCAGTCGCTCAAAGCAGAGGTGCCGTCGCTGATTGCACCTGGGATCAGCCTCACGATAGCATCCGCGAGAATGGCAGCCGGAATCTCCCCGCCGCTTAGCACATAGTCACCCACGGAAATCTCCCGGGTAATCAGATGGTCTCTCACTCTCTGGTCTATACCTTTATAATGTCCGCAGAGCAGTATGATATTCCCCTTGAGCGAAAGTTCGTTTGCAATGCCCTGATTCAGAATTTCGCCGTCCGGAGACATATATATTATCTCGTCATAGTCCCTTTCAGCCTTCAACTCCTCAATCATCCTGAAAAGAGGCTCAATCATCATCACCATCCCTGCATCCGGTCCGTAATTGTAGTCATCCACCTGCAGGTGCGGCCCCTTCCCGTATTTCCTTGGGTTGTGTACGTGAATTTCCACCAGTCCCTTCTTGCGTGCCCTGCCCACTATCGAATGGCTGAGCGGACTGTCCAACAGTTCAGGCACAACGCTTATTATGTCAATTCTCATAATTCGTTTTTCTTATGCTCTGCAAAAATAGTGTTTTTATACAAATAATTCATATATTTGCAGGTTGTTTGGCTTTGCGTGGAGCGTATTGAGCAGCTGTCACCCCGGCTATTTGCAGTTCCACAGGTCATACAGTTTATATTTATTTACTTGACAAACTTGAGTTATGAGTGAAGAGATCATTCCTGAAGCAAATGCTTCAGATGTAGAATTGGAAAAACCGGAACTTGAAGAGACTGTTTTGGGCGAATCCGTAATTGAACCTGCACAGGAAGAGGAGACTCCTGATTATCAGGGCAAATCCCTGTCAGAACTGGTGGCATCCCTGCAGGAAGTCGCTGCCTCCGAAGACAGAATGAGCCTATACAAGAAGGTTGAGGCCATCAAAGCGGCGTTTTATAAGAAATTGCAGAAAGAGAAGGAAACTGCGCTGCTCAAGGAGGAGGAAGTGCTGGAGGATGCTGCAAATCCGTTCCTTGCAATAGAGGAAGGATTCAAAGAGGTTTATGCGCAATACAAAAAGGAACGTGCGCAATACAACGAGAAAATGGAGCAGGAGCGCAAGCACAATCTCGAACTCAAGAAACAGGTAATTGAAGACCTCAAAGCCCTCATCGAAAAGCAGGAAGACGTGAACGCAACTTTCCCGGCATTCAGGGAAATCCAGAACCGCTGGCGTGAAATAGGTCCTGTGCCTGCAAGTGATGTGGCCGACATCAACAAGACCTATTCCCTTTATGTTGAGCAGTTCTACGACCTGGTGAAAATCAACAGGGAACTCCGTGACGAAGATTTTCGCAGAAACCTTGAAGTGAAGCAGCAGTTCTGCGAAAAGGCAGAGGCTCTCGCCGAGGAGAAAAACATCGTGGAGGCTTTCCGTGAGCTGCAGAAACTGCACGAACAGTGGAAGGAATACGGTCCTGTGGCAAAGGAATACAGGGAGGACATTTGGAACAGGTTTAAGGCTGCTACAGCAGTGGTGAATCGCCGCTATCAGGCTCACTATGCGGAGCTTAAGGTAAAACAGGAGCAAAATCTTGCGGCCAAGACGGAGCTTTGCGAAAAGGCCGAAGCCATAGCGGCAACGGAAGCAGCAGGATCCAACGACTGGAACAGGCTTTCCCGCGAAGTGGAACAGTTGCAGCAGGAATGGAGAAAGATAGGTTTTGCAAGCCGCAAGGAGAACCAGAAAATTTACGACCGTTTCAAGGCTGCCTGTGATGCCTTCTTTGTGAAGAAACGTGCCTTCTACACCGAATACAAAGACAGCCTCAAGGCCAATCTACAGAAGAAGATAGCTCTTTGCGAGGCTGCTGAGGCCCTTAAGACCAGCACTGAATGGAAGAAGACGGCTCAGCAGCTGCAGGAACTCCAGAGACAGTGGAAGGAAATCGGGACAGTGCCTTACCGGAACTCTGACGAGGTGTGGAAACGTTTCCGTGCCGCCTGCGACGAATTTTTTGCCGAGAGGGACAAGCACGCCAAGCCTGAGAATGATTTCTACAGGAACCTCAAGATCAAGCGCGCCATCATCAAGGAAATCACTGATTATGAGCTCAAAGGCAATGCCGAGGATGCCGCAGCCTTGAAAGACTTCCAGTCAAGATGGGCAGATGCAGGTTTTGTCCCGTTCAAGGAGAAGGACAAGGTGAATGCCGAATACAAGGAGGCCGTGAAGGCCAAGTTTGGCGCAGCGGCAGAAGGCCGTCAGAGTCGCAAACCAGCACGCTCCGAGAAGGAAATCCTCATAGACAAGTTCAACAGGCTGCAGCAGGATATTGCGACCTACGAGAACAATATCGGTTTCTTTGCTGCAGGCAAGGGTGCAGAATCGATGATTTCTGCAATGAGGAAGAAAATTGACGCGGCCAAGGATGAACTTTCAGCCCTTGCCGAAAAAATCCGTAAAACTGAAGAATAGGAATGACAAAAGAATCTAAGTACAATATTGTAGGATTTGTACTGATTGGACTGGTGATGTTCGGATTCACCTGGTACCAGTCGCGACAGTATAAAAAACAGGCAGAATATCAGGCTCAGTTGGATTCCATAGCCAGGGTTGAAGCCATGGAAAAAATGGTTCTGGACTCTGCAATGACAGTAGTTCCCGCCTCTCAGGGATCCGCAAGTGCCGCCACTCCGGCTTTCAGGCCATACAGGGATTCGTCCCTCAATGTCGCCGCACAGTCAAATCCTTCAATTGTTGCAATTGCAAACAACCAAGTCAGGATAGAATTCACCACAAAGGGTGCCCAGCCCTATTCGGTGGATGTGAAAGATTACAGACGCTACGACAGCACGGCCCTTATGCTCATTCCTGCAGGGGCGAGTGAATTGAATTTCAATATCTACGCCGGAGAATCCCTGGACACCAAGGATTTCGTATTCGATGTTGCCGAACTCAACGACACTTCGGTGGTTATGAGGCTGCCTTTCGCGAATGGTGGCTATATCCAGCAGAAATACACGCTCGGTCAGGACAGCTATATGCTCCGCAACGAACTCTCTTTCGTGGGGCTGGATGAGATTATTCCGAGGAAGGTCTCTTCTATGGACCTGAGCTGGAAGGCCGACATCCCGAGACTCGAGAAGGGCTACAAGAATGAAAAGCAGTATTCCAGAATTGACTATTACATAGATGGAGACAAGTCTCCGGAGGATATAGGCAACGGCAAGAGCGCCACAAAAAGTCTTGAGGCCGGTTTCCAGTGGGTGGCTTTCCAGCAGCAGTTCTTCTCCGCAATTCTCACTGCACCTCAGGGCTTTGAGTCGGGAGACCTTGCACTTGACTACTATGAAGAGGATGATGCATCCCACAACCTGATGGCCTGCAGCGCCAAGATGCGTACCCCTCTGAATATCAATGGAAGCACCACCATTCCTTTCGATTTCTATTTCGGTCCGAACCACTTCAAAACGCTCAAAGCCTACGACCGCAAGTATGAAAAGATAATTCCGCTCGGAGGCTGGCTTGTGGGATGGATTTCCCGTTTCTTCATCATACCTTGTTTCGATTTCCTCGGCCGCTTCATAAGCAACTATGGAATTGTGATCCTGCTGATGACCCTACTCCTCAAGATTGTGGTGTCTCCGCTGACCATCAAGTCCTATATGTCATCCGCAAAGATGTCTGCTCTCAAGCCGGAAATCGACAAGATTAACGAGAAATATCCTAAGGAAGAGGATATGATGAAGAAGCAGCAGGCCACTATGGAACTCTACAAGAGGGCAGGGGTGAGTCCTATGGGCGGGTGTCTGCCTATGTTGCTCCAGTTCCCTATACTTTGGGCAATGTTCCGCTTCTTCCCGGCATCCATAGAGTTGAGGCAGAAATCCTTCCTCTGGGCAGATGACCTCAGTGCCTATGATTCCGTTCTGGATTTCGGATTCAACATCCCTCTGTTCGGTGACCATCTTTCCCTGTTCGCACTTCTGATGGCGGTTTCAATGTTCCTGTACTCGAAGATGACTTCGTCCCAGATGTCGAATGATCCTCAGATGGCTCCTATGAAGTTTATGAGCGTCTGGCTTATGCCTATTATGATGCTCTTCATCTGCAATAACCTCTCTTCAGGTCTGTCATACTACTATCTGCTTTCAAACCTCCTGACAATGGTCCAGACCTTTGTCATCAAGAAGTGGGTTGTGAAACCGGAAAAGATACTGGCCAAAATCGAGGAGTCCAAGGGCAAGCCAATCCAGAAGTCCAAGTGGCAGCTCAAACTTGAGCAGGCTCAGAAGATGCAGGAGGCTCAGCTCAGGGCGCAGAGGGAAGAACAGGCCAAGCGCCAGCGTCGCAGCAAAAGGTAATATGATTTCCGAAAATCTCAAGAAGATAAAAAGTCAACTGCCACCGCAAGTCAAGCTGGTGGCAGTTTCCAAATTCCATCCTGCCATAGCCATTCAGGAGGCCTATGATGCAGGGCAAAGGGTATTTGGGGAAAGTCGTCCCCAAGAGTTGGCAGAAAAGGCCAAATCCCTGCCTGGGGATATTGAATGGCATTTCATAGGCCATCTTCAGCGCAATAAAGTAAAGCTGGTGCTGCCCTATGCCAGTCTGGTGGAGTCAGTTGATTCAGTGGAACTTCTGGATGCCATTGAGAAGTGGTGTGCCGGGGAGGGGAGGACTGTGGAAGTGCTCATAGAATGTCACATCGCGAGAGAACCGGAAAAGACCGGTTTCAGCCTGGATGAAGCCTTGAAACTGCTTACCGGACAGCTCTCCTGGCCACATATTCATATCCGAGGTCTGATGGGTATGGCCACCAATACAGAAGACGAAAACATAATCCGGGAGGATTTTACCAAACTGACGACCTTGAATGCTGCTCTACAGCCTTTGCGCGGACTTTGCCCGAACATTCCTTCCGATTTCAATCTTCTGTCTTTCGGGATGTCGGGGGACTACCGCATTGCAGTGGAAATGGGTTCCAACATAGTGAGAATTGGCACCGCGATATTTGGGGAAAGGGAATATTGATTAGTCAGCCTGTCCGGAAATATAATCCACCAAGTCGGTTGCAACAGCAGCTGAGGTGCCGCTACTTCCCAATTTCTCACGTATGAGGGAGTAGTCTTCAATCATTGCCTGCCGGTACCTGCTGTCTTCTATCAGGCGGCGGACTTCAAGACACAACTCCTCTGCATTGCATTCCTTCTGAAGCAATTCCCGGAAAGCCAACTTGTTGAGAATGAGGTTGCCCAGGCTTATGTATTTGACCTTGACTATTTTCTTTGCAATGGCGAAGGTCAGCGAACTGCCGAAAATGAACCCTACCACCTGCGGGGTGCCCAAGAGGGCGGTTTCCAGAGAAGCCGTGCCGGAGTTTACCACTGCTGCCTCTGCATTCTTGATTATGCTCTGAGTCTGTCCGAACAGTACCTTCACATATTTCCTTCCTCCAAGATAGGGGCTATAGTCGTCCATATCCCTGCCGGGGGCACCTGCCACCAGAAATTGCCAATCTGAATATTCAGCAATGGCGTGCAACCTGTCAGCCAGTTCCATAAGCACAGGCATCATAGTGCTGATTTCACCCTTGCGGGAGCCTGCCAGAAGCGCAATCACAGGTTTGTCGTCCAAACCGCAACGCTTGAAGAAATCCCTGCGGCATTCTGTCGCTGCAACTGATTTGTCCACTGCATCCACCAGAGGATTGCCTTTATAGACGAATTTCACTCCTTTGGACTCGAAATACGGTACCTCGAAAGGGAAGATGATATAGAGACGGTCCACATATTTTTTGAGTTTGCGGATACGTCCCTCCCTTGAGGCCCATACTTTCGGGGCTATGTAATAAATGACTTTGAGTCCCTTCTTGTGGGCAAATTCTGCAATCCTGAAATTGAAGCCCGGATAATCTATGAGAATTACGCAGTCCGGGGCGAAGTCAAGTATGTCTTTCTTGCAATTTCGCAAGTTGGTCAGCAGTTTGCGGGCTTTGGCGAACACGTCGGCTATTCCCATTACTGCACCTTCCCTATAGTGTCTCACCAGACCGCAATTCTGCCCCGAGCTGTGTCTGCGCAGGAAAACCTCATTCATACAGTCGCCTCCCCAAAAGCGTATCCGGGCTGCGGGGTCCTTGTCGTAGATGCCTTCCATCAGGTTTCCTCCGTGAAGGTCCCCCGATGCTTCTCCTGCTATGATGTAATATTTCATTATTTTCAGAAATCTATGCCGTCCAGGATTTTCAACTGAGCATAGTCAGTGCTGTCCAGGGTGTGGGGGACTATGGAAATGTAGTTGTTGTCAGTGAGAATGTGGTCAGCTTCGTCTGTGTTGCAACTTTCGCTTACGAAATCTCCTGTCATTCTGTAGGTGGATTCCCCGCTGCCGTTGTCCGGTTCAATGAGCTTGAACTCCTTGACCCAGCGCCCTCTGCCCATATATCCGGTTCTGGCACCCTTGATTTCCTCTGCTTTGGTGTCCGGAAAATTCACATTGTAATAGGTCATAAAATTGGGCCTCGGGGCTTCGAGCAGCTTTTCGAAAATGGAAGGGAAGAATTTTTCCACTGCCGAGAAATCCGAATCGGCATCGTGGGAGCAGAGAGAAACTCCAATCCCGAGTATATGGTTGATTGCAGCCTCCGCCGCAGCTCCAAGTGTTCCTGAATAACAGGATGCAGTGGCGGTGTTGGCTCCGTGGTTTATGCCTGAGACCACCACGTCCGGAATCCATCCCAACCATTCGGAACTGAGCCCGAATTTGACGCAGCTTGCCGGGGTGGCATCCAGGGCTCCCCAACGCTGTGTGCATTCTTTTCCGTTCCTGTCCAGATGGGTCGTGGAAGACAACTCCGTGAATTTTATCTTTTCCGCGTTGAGAGAAACGGCCATAGACATACCTGACTGCACCCGAGACGGAGCAATTACAGCTATGTTGCCGTATTGTTTCATAATATCTGCCAAAGCCCGGATGCCTTTGGCGTTGAAGCTGTCGTCGTTGGTTATAAGGATGTTCATATTCTTTATAGCGACCTGAAAATTTGTGCAAAGATAGTTTTATTATTTCATAAAAATTGCTAAATTTGCGGCGCAATGTTAGGAAAGATTGCAAAGAGATGAAATTCAGTAACTTTTTATAAAAATTTATTTAAGATGATTAAACTTGGAATCAACGGATTCGGCCGTATCGGTCGTATGGTTTTCCGTGCAGCCGTAGAGAATTTCTCTGACGACATTCAGGTCGTAGGTATCAACGACCTTCTTGATGCAGATTACCTCGCTTATATGCTCAGGTATGACTCTGTTCACGGTCACTTCAACCACGACATCAAAGTTGAAGGCAACTATATGATCGTTGACGGCAACAAGATTCAGATTTTCGCTGAGAAAGATCCTTCTCAGATCACTTGGGGCGCTCTTGGAGTTGACGTTGTTGTTGAGTCAACCGGTTTCTTCCTCACTGAAGAGCTCGCTTCTGCACACATCAAAGCAGGTGCAAAGAAAGTCATTATGTCTGCTCCTTCAAAGGACGCTACTCCTATGTTCGTTTACGGAGTTAACGACAAGACTTACGCAGGCCAGCAGATTATCTCCAACGCATCCTGCACAACCAACTGCCTTGCTCCTATTTCCAAAGTTCTCCACGAGACCTTCGGTATCAAGAGAGGTCTTATGACTACAGTTCACGCTGCAACAGCAACTCAGAAGACTGTTGACGGTCCTTCCAAGAAAGACTGGAGAGGTGGACGTGGTATCCTCGAGAACATCATTCCTTCATCAACAGGTGCTGCAAAGGCTGTAGGTAAGGTTCTTCCTGAACTCAACGGCAAACTCACCGGTATGTCAATGCGTGTCCCTACCTCTGACGTATCTGTAGTTGACCTGACTGTAGAGCTTGAGAAACCAGCTACTTACGAGGAGATTTGCGCTGCAATGAAGAAGGCTTCAGAGGGCGAACTCAAAGGAGTTCTCGGTTACACTGAGGATGCAGTTGTTTCTACCGACTTCCGCAACGATGCACGTACTTCAATCTTCGACGTTAAGGCTGGTATCCAGCTCGATCCTACTTTCGTGAAGGTTGTTTCCTGGTACGACAACGAGTGGGGTTACTCAAACAAGGTTTGCGAAATGGCTCGCGTGATTGCGAAGTAATTTCCGAATCGGAGTCAATCGAAATTCAGGGGATGACAATGTTCATCCCCTCTTTTTTTATTCTAGTCCCCGCCATCCCTGGCCCAAGATGTCTAATTCCTTACTACTGACAAATCGCAAGGAGACGGAATACCAAAGACTGCCGCTTTGTCAGTGAACTGCCAGAACACCCATTCGTTGAACTGCGGCTCCCGGTCGCTGTATCTGGCTATCCAGATTGGATAGTTCTCAGAAATTTCCTCATCCAGCCAGTCTTTGAGAAATGAATCCGAAGTATAGACAATAGGCCTGCGTTTATAGTGCTTCTCAACTGTTTCAAGCCACATCCTCACCCCTGCATTGAGTTGAACCCGACTGCATCCTCTGTGCACGGTTTCCACATCCAAAATGGGAGCAAGGTCTGAGTGCCTTAGAGGCCCTACGGTACGGATGAAATTAAGAGCCTGGCTTTCAGCAGGTTTTGAACTCCTGTAGAAATGATATGCACCTCTTCCGTAACCCGCTGCCGCAGACTTTTCCCAATGTTCTCCAAAGAGTCTGTCCACGTGCCGTTCTCCTTCAGTGGCCTTAATCATAACATACCTGACCCTATGGATTGAAGCGGCCTTTTCTATGCTTCTCACTGTTCTGCCTACAGCATCTGTGACCACCATCAAAGAGTCCCAATTCACGTCTTTCTGGTATTTGGATATGTCCACTGCATAGTCATAGCTGCCTTTGGGTACAGCTGCGCCTCTTTCCGTATCTCTGCACATCATAACAACTGCAATGCCCAGGCTTATGCAGATGCAGACCAGAACAGGGGATAGTATCCACCAGAACGAGATTGTCCTGTTCTTTTTATGCTTTTTGCTGGATTTTTTCCCCCGCTTTATAGCCTGATGGGCAGATTTCGCCACATTTTTGTTTTTTTGGCGCTCTATTTTCGAACTTGTCTTAACCATAAACCATCTATTCGCGCAAATTTACTAATTTTGCACCGCTTCAGAAATCTATTTGAAGCATATAATCTATTCATATCTGAATTATGGCAGAACAGAAAAAATACTCAATTGAAGCTCAGGAAGGAGTTTCAGTGCTGGACAATGTCAGATACAGGGAAATGAAGCTCAAGGAGGGAACCTATCTGGCTGAAAATCACCGTGAATATCCTGAGGATGATCCTTTCCTCAAACTTGTGCCGGTCAAAAAGGTGCGCAATCTGGTGTTTGATGAGAACTACCCTTATCTTAACCGCAAGGGCTTTTCCTATTGGTTCAATCACGGAATCAATTATGCAATTGCTCATCTTCTCTGTCCGCTTGTGAACTATATCAAGAATGGTATGAAGGTGAAGGGTAAGGAGAATATGCGCAAGAACAAGTTCAAGAACGGGGCCATCACAATCTGCAACCACGTTTATCGTTGGGATGCCATATCTGTGGTGACTGCAGCTGGCTGGAGGGAGGTATGGATTCCAGTTTTCGGAGACCAGCTGATGACAAAGGACCACTGGTTCATAAAGTATTTCTGCACCATTCCAGTACCCCAGACTCGCGGTGGAATGAGAAAATTCGAAGATGCTTTCGACACCTTGAATGCAGAAAAGAAATGGTTCCACGTTTTCCCTGAGTCCTGCCGCTGGGAAATGTATCAGCCTATACGCCCATTCAAGAAAGGCGCTTTCACCTGGGCTTACAAATACGACAAGCCAATCATTCCTTGTGCCATATCTTACCGTCCCCGTCACGGTTTCTGGAAACTTTTTGGAGACCAGACCCGTCCTCTGATGCAACTGAATATCGGGGCTCCGATTTATCCGGACAAGACTAAACCCCGCAAGGAAGAGGTTATGAGACTGCTAAAGGAAGCGCACGCCGCTATGGTGAGTCTTGCCGGCATTGAACACAATCCTTGGCCGGATTATATTGACGACTGATTCCCCTTACAAAAAAATCCCCGAAGAGTTTCAATCTCCGGGGATTTTTTATTGAATGTAAATACTATCTCTGAGCCATCTGTGAGTCAACAAAGGAAAGTCCTGCCTCACCGGCGTGCTTGATCTTGTCAACTATGGATGAAGCGGTTGCCTCTTCCTCCACCTGCTCGCGAACAAAGCCCCAGAAGAAATCCTGAGTTGCATTGTCCTTTTCAGCACTTGCCGCAGCTACAACACCGTTGATAAGCTCAGAAACGTGGCACTCGTGCTTGTAAACGTGCTCGAAAATCTCAAGAACGCTGCCCCAACCGCAAGGAACAACATCGATGGCTGCAAGTTTCACCTCGCCTCCTCTCTTGATGAGGTAGTCTGCCATTGCGCAAGCGTGCTCTTTTTCTTCCTCTGACTGCTTTGCCATCCAGTGAGCAAATCCGTCCCAACCTTCTTTCTTGAGGTGGAAACACATCTGGAGATACAACTGTGAAGACCAAAGCTCCGCAGTAATCTGGTCGTTGATGACCTGCTGAAGTTTTTCTGTAATCATAATCTTTATATTTTTAAGTTTCAACCATTCTTATTTTGGTATTTTCAACCAAATCGGAGAAATAGCTTAAATCCAAGAGGTTTTCGACTGCAAAACAAATGCCATCAGGGATGGAAATCCGCAATATGCACAAAATGTCAGTATCCCATCAGAATTTGTCACAGAATTCTTCCCATTTGAGGTGTTCCACCCCATCTTCCACCGGATGTCTGCGGAACCGGGCAGCCACTTTGTCATTCTTGAACAGATGAATGTACTGCATCCCGCAGGCCTTGGCGCCATCCCCATCCGTGTCAGTCCTGTCTCCTACCATAAGAACCTCGGAAGGATCGAGCCCCAATGCGGATGCGACTTTACGGAACGAATTCACAGAGGGTTTGAAGCCCCCGAAAGAGGGACTGTCCGCAATGAGCGAAAACCTGCTGCAGTCTATGCCCAACGCCATCATTTTCCTTTCCATGCAACCATAGTCGGAGAACACGGCTGTCTTGATGCCTTTCTTATCCAATCTGTCCAAAAGACTCTCAAGACCGTTTCTGGCCGAGAAATGACGCTCCAAGGCCTTGACCATATCTTTCATATAGACAGTGAAATACCATTCCCTCGCTTTTCGGGCAGAACATCCGCACATTTTTCCCATAGCCTTGAAGAACTCTTCATAGAGTTTTTCACAACTCCCGAAATCCTTGCCGGCAAATTTCCTGCGGATGCACCGTTCCGAATACAGCAGCCCCAACCTGCCCCTACATAATTCCTTGACTATCAGGTGAAAGGGGAGACCGGCCGAATCGTAGAGCGTACCGTCCAAATCAAAGACTATAGCCTTAACATTCATCATTCTTCAATCGTGAGTTTGCGGAATTTGGAGTGACGCTTCTCGTCCTGGAGCAGAAGATTGAGTTTGAACTGTCCGTCCCTTGCCCCTTCGGCAATGCACTGAGCCTTAAATGTTTCGAATGATTCCGGAATCAGCCTGTGTGCCACCGGATCCTTCACCCTGAAGGATTTGCGTTTGGCATCGTATTCAATGTTCTTTTTACGGAGAATGTCGTCCACAAGTTTGTTGAGTTCGTCAGCTTTGGACTGAGGGGTCTGCCTGTCCACAAATTCGTAGTAGAAATGGTATCTGGACTCTGACAGCTCCGCAAATCCGATAAAGAATTTCAAAGGAGTTCCGAGCTTGTCGGATGCTTCCTGAACGGCCTCTATGAACTGCCTCTCGTGGAGTTTTTCGCCGGTCATAGTCACAATACCGTTGATTTTCTGAATCATAAAGACGCGAGGAGTGTTATGGAATCCAGTCGGAGCCACTTCAACGAGGTCATTCATATTGTAACGGTAGAGCCCCGCAAAGGTGGTCACATACGGGCAGTACCTCTTGCCTGAAACGAGTTCGTGCAGCTGGTAGAACCTCACCTCCTTGCCCTCATTCGCTGCCTCAATGTCCTCTTCCGCAACAAATTCATAGTAGTGGAAATGCGGGAAGAGCACGGTGTAGTTGGTGTCGTCCAGCACCAGCCCGAAGCGGCACTCGGATGCAAAATAGCCGAATTCCTGATGGAGCATACCTTCAGGGAATGAGTCTTTGAACTTGTCCAGGTACACTTTTGTGTTGCCGCATTTCCAGGTGTTGAGAATCTGGAGCTCAGGCCAATAGTGTTTCGGAAGCACCTTGCCGTATTTCGCCTTCAGTTGCCTCAGTTCAGCTGCTCTTTCCGGATTAGGGCTGAGGCAGGCCTGGATTTCCCTCCTGATGTCCTCCGGCACTTTTATTTTGTCGGTGAGGGTACCGTTCTCGATGTCCTTGACATATTCGTCGAACCATTCGTTCACATTGTTCTGCATCTCCACGATTGTGGAAGGGTTGGCAGTCACTATCAGATGGACATTCTTTTCTATGCCCATTCTCATAATCGTGTAATAACGGGCTGTGTAGTCTTCTATGCTGTACACGCAGGCAGGGGAGGCATAGAGCGCCTTCACGAACTTCGGACAGTCGGACTGGGTCACTCCGGAAACGGAGCCGAACATAGTCCCGTCGGGTGCATAGCCTTCAATCTTTTTGCCGACTATGGAAACTATGGAACCGTGGAAGACCTTGGGCCTGTTCTTGATGAAATTGTAGAGCCATACCTTGGTCATCTTGCCGTAGATGTTTTTGAGGTAGGTCTCCGTAATAGGAATCCATTTAGGCTCGCTGGTGGTGCCGGAAGTGGTGGCATACATCACCGGTTTGCCCGGGAAGAGGAGGTCGCTTTCGCCGTGTTTGTGTCTTTCGACCAATGGACGGAAGTCCTCATAATCATTGAGTTTTACATTTTTCTGCCACAAACGGTAGAGTTCCTTGTCATCTTTCGCCTGCAGAATCTGTGCGAAATTGTGTGCTTTTCCGTACTCGGTGTCCTTGGCGTAGTCAAGGATGCTTCTTAAAGTTTCTGAAGAAGATTTTGCCGGATTCTTGGATGCCTTCACCAGTTTTCTGTACTGGATGCCGCCCGCCATTCCCAGGAGGAAGTCGGCGACTAGGCCGTTTCTCAAATAGTGATCTTTCATTTTTTTTATATTCTTAGGTGAGGCCTGTGTGCATCAGACCAAAAATAACTGAAACAGATGACTGTTTCCCAAAAAACGGCGCAATGACTCCGCAATAATCGTTCCCAAGGACTGACGCCGTCTATTCCCATTCTATGGTTGCAGGCGGTTTTGAGGATATGTCATAGACCACCCTGTTCACTCCCTTCACCTTGTTGATTATCTCGGATGATATGGCAGAGAGGGCTTCGTGCGGGATTCTGGCCCAATCTGCAGTCATTCCGTCCACCGAGGTGACAGCCCTGAGGGCCACGCAGTTCTCATAAGTCCTTTCGTCACCCATCACTCCCACGCTGCGCACAGGCAGAAGAATGGTCCCGGCCTGCCAGATGCTGTCGTAGAGTCCGTATTTACGCAGACTGTCTATGAATATCGCGTCAGCCTCGCGGAGTGTTTCCAATTTCTCCCTGGTCACTTCACCTATAATCCTGATTGCCAGTCCAGGTCCCGGAAATGGATGCCTTCTTATGAGCCTTGAATCTATGCCCAGTGCAAGACCGATTTTTCTCACTTCGTCCTTGAAGAGCATACGCAGAGGTTCCACTACCTTCAGACCCATCTTTTCCGGCAATCCGCCCACATTGTGATGCGATTTGATTACTGTTGCGGTGCCGTTCACCTTGGCCGATTCCACAACATCCGGATAAATGGTACCCTGTCCGAGCCATTTTACATTTCTGAACTTATGTGCTTCTTGCTCAAATACTTCCACAAAGTCCCTGCCTATGATTCTGCGTTTTGTCTCAGGATCGGTGACTCCTGCAAGGTCGGCCAGGAATTTATCAGAAGCATCTGCAACCGTTACATCCAGTCCCATATTGCCGTAGGAATCCATAACATCGCAAACCTCGTTCTTGCGCAGCAGTCCCGAGTCCACGAATATGCAATGCAGGCGTTTGCCTATTGCCTTGTGCAACAATACGGCAGCCACGGACGAGTCCACACCGCCGGAAAGTCCGAGCACCACTTCGTCTTCGCCCAATTGACTGCGCAGTTCCGTTACGCAACTCTGGATGAAGGATTCTCCTGTCCATTCTCCCTTGCAGCCGCAAATGCCGGTGACGAAATTGGAGAGAATACGGGCTCCCTCAGTGCTGTGGACGACTTCCGGATGGAACTGCAATCCCCAGGTCTGCTCTCCGGAAAAGCGGTAGGCCGCCACGGGTACATCCTCTGTGGATGCAATGATTTTCAAACCTTTGGGAAGGCTGGTAATGGTGTCTCCGTGGGACATCCAGACTTGTGAAGTCTCTGACAATCCCCTCAAGAGGGGGTCCGAAGCATCCTTGATGGTGACATTCGCGCGCCCGTATTCCCGGGAAGGGGAGTTCTCCACATTGCCTCCTGATATGGATGCCAGCAATTGTGCTCCGTAGCAGATGCCCAGGACGGGGATACTGCCCCTTATGCCTTCCAGACACACCTGTGGGGCATTGTCCTGCCTCACTGAGCAGGGACTCCCGCTAAGAATCAGGCCTTTGGTCTGTTTGTCAATGCCCTCAAACCGGAAATGGGGAACAATTTCGCTATAGACATTCAACTCCCTGACCCGGCGGGCAATGAGCTGGGTATATTGTGATCCGAAGTCGATGATGGTGATTTTTTCAGTCATTTTCTGTGATAGTTGGGTGAATCTGCTGCAATGGTGATGTCGTGAGGGTGGTTCTCCACGAGTCCGTTGGCCGTGATGCGGACGAACCTTGCACGGTGAAGGGCTTCGATGTCGGCAGCCCCGCAATAGCCCATTCCGGATCGTATTCCGCCCACCAGCTGATAGATGATATCCCTGACGCTGCCCTTGTAGGGAACTCGGGCAACCACTCCTTCCGGAACCAGTTTCTTGGTGCTGTCTTCACCGTCCTGGAAATATCTGTCCCTGGACCCGGCCTTCATTGCATCCACCGAACCCATTCCCCTGTAGGCTTTGTATTTCTTACCGCCATCCTCGATGATTGCTCCCGGGGCCTCGTCAGTTCCGGCGAACATAGAACCAATCATCACGCAATCGGCTCCGGCTGCAAGGGCCTTGACTATGTCTCCGGAATATCTCAGTCCTCCGTCCCCGATGACAGGCACTCCAGAACCGGCTGCTGCCTTGTAGATTTCATAAATGGCTGATATCTGCGGCACTCCCACACCTGCAATGATGCGTGTGGTGCAGATGGAACCTGGTCCTATTCCGACTTTCAGTGAGTCCGCTCCAGCTTCCATCAGGCGTCTTGCTGCATCTTCAGTGGCAATGTTTCCCACGACCACGTCCAGGTCCGGAAATCCCGCCTTAACTCTTTTGAGGGTTTCAATCACCCCTTGGGAATCGCCGTGTGCGGAATCCAATACGATGGCATCCGCTCCTGCCTCAACCACAGCGGTTGTCCTCAGCAGGGCATCACCCGTGATTCCTATTCCTGCCGCAACCCTCAGTCTTCCAGCTGCATCCGTGCAGGGTATCTTCTCGCCCTCATATCCGGCTTCCTTCACCTGCCGGACGAGAGAGGCCTGAGCCTCAATGCTCATATTCTTGTGAATCACTCCAATACCGCCTTTGCGGGCAAGTGCGATGGCCATATCGGCCTCTGTGACTGTGTCCATAGCTGCCGAGACTACGGGGATGTTGAGAAGAATGTTGCGTGAAAAGCGGGCCCTGGTGCTCACTTCTCTCGGAAGCACTTCAGAATAGGACGGGACAAGGAGTACGTCATCAAACGTGAGTGCCAGAAAATCAATGCGTTCTTTTTCGAAGGACATAGGTAAAATATTAAAAAGGGTGACTCTTTCAAAAAATTAAAAAAGGTGACTCTTTTGCAAGAATCACCCGTGTTTCATTTCTTTTTGAAGTGGTCGTTGTACATCTTGATGCCGAAGATTATTGCGCTGCAGACGGTCGTCACCCCGTTGGCTATGGTCATAGGCCAATTGTGGATGATTATACCGTAGATGCTGAACAGCACTGAACCCAGACCCATAAACAGGAAGGTTCCAAGGGCAATATCGTCAGTCTTGCGTGTTTTGATTGTGTGGAAGGTCTGCGGCAGGTACCCGAGCAAAAGTGTAAGGGTGGCCGTGTAACCTATGATTTCAACTATTGTATCTGACATAAAATTATAGTGTTATTCAAGTTCCGCATTTGCGAAACTCAAGTTATTGTTGATGAGCAGCTTCCCTAAAGTATATTCAGCGACTGCTCCTTGATTTTTTCAAGTTCATCCTTCATCTTCACCACAAGCTGCTGCATCTGCACGTGGTTGGACTTTGAACCGGTGGTGTTGATTTCCCTTCCCATTTCCTGTGCAATGAAGCCCAGTTTACGTCCGGGGAAATCTTCATTTTCGAGAGTCTCAAGGAAATATGCGCAATGCTGACGCAATCTCACCCTTTCTTCGTTGATGTCCAGTTTCTCGATATAGAACATCATCTCCTGCTCCAGACGGTTGCTGTCCACCTCCAGTTTGAGTTCTGCAAAACGGCTCAAAATTTTTTCCCTTATTGCAGCAATCCTTTCCTGCTCGTATGTTTCCACTTCACGGGAGATCTGCAGGATGCGGTTCACCTTCGCAGTCACGTCCTCCTTCAGCACCTGACCTTCCCGTACCCTGTAGGAAACCGTATTCGCCACTGCCTCCTTTATGCAGTTGAATGCCCTGTCCCAATTGTCTTCGTTGATGATTTCCACCCTCTTCTGAGCCGGAATGACCTCTGGCATCCTCATCAGCGAAGGCAGGAGTTCGATGAAAATCCCGTGTTCTTCGGGTGGCAACTGAGAACGCAGGGACTTGAGGGTTTTGAAGTAGTCCAGTATTTTGACGCTGTCTATTCCGCTTTCGTTGTCGCTTACGTTGGGCTGCCAATTAATGAAAAAGTCTATGCTGCCTCTGTGAAGCTCTTGCGCAATGTATTGTCTGACAATCAGTTCTTTGTCTTTCGGCAGAATCTGGCTCTTGATGTTGATGTCCGCATTCTTGCCGTTCACGGTCTTTATTTCAAAAGTAAGTCGTCCGTTTTCCAGTTCAAGTATGGATTTTCCATACCCTGTCATAGACTGTAGTTGTGCCATATATTAAAATAGATGTCTTTAAACAGGTGCAAAAATACTAAAAATCCCTATATTTGCGAGATATTTGCTTAAACAAAATACAAACTTACGCTTTATGGAAGACAATAACAAAGTGCCGGTGGCTGAAGAGCCGAGGCAGCTGAACTTTCTCGAAGAAATCATCGAGGCTGATCTGGCCTCCGGAAAATATGATAGCATAATCACACGTTTCCCTCCGGAGCCCAATGGTTACCTGCACATAGGACATGCCAAGAGTATATGCACCAATTTCGGTCTCGCCCTGAAGTACGGCGGAAAGACAAATCTCCGTTTTGATGACACCAATCCTGTTAAGGAGGATACGGAATATGTGGATTCCATAAAGGAAGACATCAAATGGCTCGGGTTCCAATGGGCTGAGGAGAGATACGCTTCCGACTATTTCGAGCAGCTCTACGAGTGGGCTGAAGAACTCATACGCAAGGGTCTGGCCTATGTGGACGACCAGTCTCAGGAAGAAATCCGTATCGGTAGGGGAACGGTGAACGAGCCTGGCAAGAACAGTCCGTACAGGGACAGGAGCGTTGAAGAGAACCTGCGCCTTTTCAGGGAAATGAGGGATGGCAAATATGCTGACGGGGAGAAGGTCCTGCGCGCAAAAATCGATATGGCGCACAAAAATATGATGTTCAGGGACCCGATTATGTACCGTATAGTCCACGCTTCCCATCACCGTACCGGCGACAAATGGTGCATCTATCCTATGTACGATTATACCCATGGCCAGTGCGACTCCATCGAGCATATCACCCATTCCATCTGCACGCTGGAATTCGACGTGCACCGTCCGCTCTATGACTGGTTCATTGAGACATTGGGCATTTTCCCTTCTCATCAGTACGAATTTGCAAGGCTTAATCTCACCTACACCGTGATGAGCAAGCGCAAACTGCTCGAACTGGTCAAAAACCACTATGTCAGCGGTTGGGACGATCCCCGTATGCCTACAATATGTGGAATACGCAGAAGGGGATATACTCCTGAGGCAATTAAGATGTTCGTGGATAAAGTGGGGCTTGCAAAGAGGGAGCAACTTATTGATTTGCAGTTGCTTGAGTGGTGCGTGCGCCAGGATCTCAATGAAAGGGCCAACAGATATATGGCAGTGCTGGACCCTGTAAAACTCACCATTACGAACTGGGAAGAGGGCAAGGTGGAGTGGTTCGATGCTCCTCTCAATCCAGCAGATCCGGAAGGCCCTTCCCGCAAGGTTCCGTTCACTGGCAGCCTGCTCATAGAAAGGAGCGACTTTATGGAGGAACCGCCGAAGAAGTATTTCCGTCTCAAACCGGGCGGGGAAGTGCGTCTGAAATATACCTATATTATAAAGTGCGAAGAGGTGGTGAAGGATGCCGAGGGCAATATCACCGAAATCCGCTGCACCATAGACCCTTCCACAAGGCCGGGTTCCGGTGAGTGGCGTTCCGTAAAGGGTACCATTCATTGGGTGAGCGAGGCCTATGCAAAGGAACTTGAGGTGCGTAACTACGACAAACTCTTCCTTGAGCCTGATATGGGTGGCATACCAGAAGGCAAGGACTATAAGGACTATCTCAACCCTGACTCCCTGCAGGTGGTGAAAGGCTATGCCGAGCCTGCCCTTCTGGAAGACAATTCCGGACTTGCCGTGCAGTTCGAAAGGACGGGCTATTTCTTCAAGGACCCGGACAGCACAGCTGAGCATCCTGTGTTCAACAAGACGACAGCCCTGAAAGACTCATTCAAATTCTAAACGATGTTCGGACTCCACAAGAAACATTTGGGGGCACGCATCAGCAGAACTCCTTCTATGAGACTCAAGTTCACTCTGGGAATGAGTTTCATCTCTGCCATCCTCCTGCTTTCCAGCATAATATCCGTGCTGGAATACAGGAGGATGTCCAACTATGTCTCCGACCTCATTGCATCGAACATCAACAGTCTGAACCTTTCACAGCGTCTTGCCACCATCACCGACAATTACAATCTCCAGATATTGGCCCTGATAGGTGACGAGACCACCAATGTGCTGCCCAAACTTGACCGGGAACTCTTTCTCGACCATTGCGACAGCCTGAAGCAATCCGTGACCTTGCGCAGCGCACTTCCGCTCGCGGATTCCGTGGCCTATGCCTATTCGGCATATATGCTCACGTCTCTGGAACTCCAGAATGTGATTTCCTCTGATTTCATAGACTCCAGACAGTGGTATTTCGAGCGGCTCCAACCCCGTTTCAATATTCTCCGAATGCATCTGGAGAAACTCAATGAGGCGATTTACAGGGATCTTGAATACAATTCGGAGACCTTCCAGGAGAGTTTCTACCGCAGTATTGTTCCTGGGGTGGTGTCAGTTGCAGCCGGCCTGATGCTGGTGCTTCTGCTGCTGTATTTCTTCCTCTCCTATTTTGTGAACCCGGTTTCGAAGATAAGTGCCGGGTTGTCTGCCTACCTCGTTGGCGGAAAGCGCTTTGCATTCTCCGACACGGAAGGGGATGACGAGGTTTCAGCCCTGGGCAAGAGTGTGGAAGAACTGACTGAGGAAAATCTTGACCTCAAACGCAGAATCAAGTTGTTGAAGGCCAAATCTGAAGAGCGCCAATAGGAATGGACATCAAGGTCATATCGGTGAATGTGGGCAAGGCACTGCTTGTAAGTGCCCTGTTTATGTTCTTGTCCCTGGTGGTTTCCCTCAGTGGCGGAATGGACGAAGCCTTCAGTTCCCTTCTGATTTCCTTCCTGATTACCCTTACTGTGGGAGCCTTTCCCTTCATTTTCGTGAGAAAGACCTCCTCCATTTCGATGTCTGACGGATTCCTCATCATCACCATATCCTGGCTGCTGTCCTTCGTGTTCGGTATGCTCCCATACCTGCTTTACGGAGGCGAATTCACCCTCGTGAACGCCTTTTTCGAGTCCGTTTCCGGCTACACCACCACCGGATTCTCCATACTCAAGGATGTGGAAGCTCTGCCGAAAAGCCTGCTGTTCTGGCGTTCTTCCACCCATTTCATCGGGGGTTTGGGAGTCATAGTATTCCTCCTGCTCATTCTTCCGGAATCAAGTCCTTTCCGCCTGAGAATCACCAATTTGGAATTGTCTTCCCTGAGCCGTGAGGGCTACCGTTACCGTTCTTCCCGCACAGTTCGCATAATGTGTACGGTCTATATCGGACTGGTGGTTGTTGAGACCCTGCTGCTCTGGGGAGCCGGGATGAGTTTCTTCGATGCCATCAACCATTCTTTCAGCACCATAGCCACAGGCGGGTTCAGCACTCGCAATGCCTCCATCGCGTATTATGATTCAAGAGTCATCGAAGCTATAATCTTCCTCTTTATGCTGTTCGCGGGAATGCATTTCGGACTGATTTTCACCTTTGTTACGACGGGTTCATTCAAGGTTTTCAAGCATCCGGTAATGCGTTTCTATCTGATTACCGTTGCGGTGATGACTTTCTTCGTGGCCTGCGAACTTTTTGCAGGAGGGGGACATACTGTCGGAAGTGCCCTTTGGGACAGTGCTTTCCAGGTGGTCAGCGCCCTGACTTCCACAGGGTTCACCACAGCTGACGTACTCAACTGGCCAATGATGTCCTCGTTCCTGATTCTTTGTTGTGGCATCCAATGTGCCTGTTCCGGTTCCACGACTGGAGGTGTCAAGACTGACAGAATTCTTATTGCGGTCAAGGCTATGGGATGCGAAATCAGGAAACGCCTCCATCCCAATTCTGTCTATCCTGTGAGAGTGGGCAACCACCCTGTGAATGAGGAGAACGTAACTTCCGCAATCTTGTACATAACTCTATATCTCCTTCTGGCTGCCGTTTCCGTTGTGATTTTTCTGATCGCCGGCAGTGATTTGACTGATTCACTGGCGATTGAAATGGCGAGCATAGGCAACGTGGGATTCGTGTCGATGGGCAGCGGAGATTTGGCCGGACTTCCGGCTGTGTCAAAGTTGCTGAGTGCTTTCAATATGTTTTTGGGACGTGTCGAGATTTACCCTGTCCTCATTGTAATCTATATGATTTTCAACAGAAAGGGCAAGTGATGGGAAGGGCGGACTATTTGTACAACGGATTCATATCCAACTTGAAATTCGAGCCTACACGCTCCCAGGACAGCTTTTTCAGGATAGCTGCGGATTTTCTCTGCGGGGACGATGATGACATACTGGTGGTGAACGGATATGCCGGTACGGGAAAGACGACGGCGGTTTCCTCCATTATCCGTACCTTGGGTGAACTGAAAATCAAGACAGTTCTTCTGGCTCCCACGGGCCGTGCTGCAAAAGTGCTGTCGGGCTACGCCGGAAGAGCAGCGAGTACCGTACACAAGCACATTTACCGTCAGAAGGCAGTCTCGGGGGACGGATTCGGCGAGTTTTCACTCAATCAGAACAAAGACAGGGACACCCTCTTCGTGGTGGACGAGGTTTCCCTAATAGGCATAGACTCATCTGCAGGCAATACTACGGCAGCCTTCGGTACGGGCAATCTGCTCGAAGACCTTATTGCCTTTATGCGCAATGGCGTGGACTGCAAGATGATACTTATAGGCGATTCGGCTCAGCTACCCCCTGTGGGTATGGACTGCAGTCCTGCCCTGTCCAGGGAATATATGGCTATGATGGGCGGCACGATTTTCTGCCAGATTACTGACGTGGTGCGCCAGCAGAAGGCTTCAGGCATACTTGAAAATGCCACCAGGCTGAGGCAGATGATAGCCGGGGACGATTACGGGTCCTACACTCCGGATGAATTGGGACTTGTGACCCGTGATTTCGAGGATGTTCAGAGAATAGGGGGCGGCGACCTTATTGAAACGCTTTCGGATGCATATTCCCGTTACGGAGAGGATGAGACAGTCATTCTGTGCCGTTCCAACAAGAGGGCAATTAAATACAATCTCGGGGTCAGGGCGACTGTACAGTTCAAGGAAGAGGCTCTGGTGAGGGGAGACAAACTGATGATAGTCAAGAACTGTTATCAGTTTTGCGAAAAAATCGAGGGACTGGACTATATAGCCAACGGAGACATAGCCAAACTGCTGAAGATTTCGGACTATGAGGAAAGATACGGACTGCATTTTGCCACGGCAAGGCTCTCCCTTCCGGATTATGACGACCAGGAACTGACGGCGAAAGTGGTTCTGGACACACTTCAGTCCGAATCCGCATCCCTCACCTACGAGCAGCAGAATGCCCTTTACTTAGGCGTGGATGCCGATTATTCCCATATTGCTTCCAAGAAAAAACGCTGGCAGGCAGTCAGGGAAGACAAATATTACAATGCCCTGCAGCTCAAATACGCCGAGGCTGTGACCTGCCACAAATCCCAGGGAGGACAATGGAAATGCGTCTTCATAGACAATCCTTTCTGGCAGGATGAACTTGTGACGGAAGACCTCAAATGGCTCTATACAGCTCTCACAAGAGCAGTGGAAAAAGTATATCTGGTAAATTTTAAAGACGATTTTTTTGCAGAATGATAAAGTTAATGATTTGGGCTTTGGCCTGTTTTTCAGCGGTTTGCTTAGATGTAAATCCTACATATTCTCCAGATTCCACGAAGATTGCCTTCACCCGGTCCAATGACCTCTGGGTCAGAGATGTGGCAAGCGGCAGCGAAAGGCAGCTGACCTTTGACGGAGATCAGCTGACATTGAACGGCTATGCTTCCTGGGTGTATTACGAGGAAATCCTCGGCAGGCCTTCCCGCTACCGGGCGTTCTGGTGGTCTCCGGACAGCCGCAGGATAGCATTCTACCATTTTGACAACAGCAAAGTGCCATATTTCCCGATTTACTCCCCATATTCAGGTGGAGACACCCGTTCTCTTGGACACACCGGCTATCCCGGCAGCCTGAACAATACCCGCTATCCCAAGGCCGGACAGTGGAACCCTCTGGTGAAAATCGGTTTTGTGGACACTGAGGGGGACAGTTCCATAGTCTGGGCGGACTTCCCGCTTATGGGAGGAGATTGCACCGTGGCCAATTCAATGCCCGCTGATTCCGTTGCAGAGGGAGCCGTTTGCGATGGCTATTTCGGCATTCCTTTCTGGAAATCGGACTCAAAGGAACTTTGTGTGCCCACACTTCCGCGTATCCAGAACGACCTGAATCTGTTTTCGGTGTCCGCTGAAGATGGAAGTAAAAGATTGATATATAATGAGAAATATCCAACCTGGATATCCTGGTTCGAGAATATGGTCTTCGGCGAAAATGGTCTGTATGTGGCACGCCGCTTCGAGACTGGCTGGGACCAGATCTATTTCATATCCTACGACGGTGAGCAGGTGCGCAGGCTTACGGATTCCAGACTGTGGGATGCCGCTGTGCTAAAGGTGGATGAAAAGTCCGGGAAGCTCTATTTTTCTGCCCGTCTGGACGGTGCCCCTCGGACAGTGCTTTTCTGTCTGGACCTGCCTCGCGGGATAAAGGCTTCCTATTCAGTGCCGAGGGCTCTTACACCGCTGGACAAGTATGCGGAAAGAATTGTCATTGCAGATGATTTCAAGTCCTTTTCTGCGAGGATTTCCAACTGCACCACGCCGCCTTCAGACATCAGATGCAAACTCAAGGCAGGCCGCACTACAGGCACTGAGATAATCTCTGTGCAGCAGGACGAACACCCGGAGTTGCGCTCCGAATTGATATGGATGACCACATCGGACGGTTTTGAACTGCCCGCAATCATAAGTTACCCGGAGAATTTCGACCATAGCGGAAAGACCAGATATCCCGTCATAATGGAAATTTACGGAGGCCCGGACACCCCTTATGTCAGGGACAGGTACCGCAAGCCACGCTCCTGGTATTCTGAAAACGGGATAATCAAAATCGTTTGTGATTCCAGGGCGGCCGGCCATAACGGTAGGGCAGGCGAGGACCAGGTGTACAAGGACCTTACCTCCGCTCCGGTAAAGGATTTCTGTGAATGGGCTGACTATCTCTCATCCCTGCCTTATGTGGACGGGAGACGTATAGGTGTGGAAGGATTCTCATTCGGAGGCACTATGACCGCTATGCTTGTGATGCGTCATCCTGAGCGTTTCCGCTGTGGCATAGCCGGAGGTGGAGTCTATGACTGGACACTTTATGACAGCCACTACACCGAGCGTTTTATGGAAACTCCGCAGACCAATGCCGAAGGCTACGCCAGGTCCTGTGTGCTGAATTATGTGGAGGAATTCAAATCTGATTTCGAGACTGCTCCCGCCTTGCTCCTCACTCACGGAACGGGAGACGACAATGTGCATTTCCAGAACACTCTGGTGCTGATAGATGCTCTTCAGAAAGCCGGGAAAAATTTTGACCTTATGATTTATCCGGACGCCCTTCACGGCTACAGGGGACTCCAAGCTGAATTCTCGCTCAATTCAGAGGCTCAGTTCTGGAAGACTCATCTGTTGCAGTGAATTTGCCGCCGCATTCCCTCCACTGTTTCGGAGAACAACCCACGATTTTCTGGAACTGGCGATGGAAGTTGGAACGGTCACTGAATCCGCAGCGTTCAGCTATGATGTTGATTGAGAGTTGCGGACTGGACAGCAGCATCTGCTTCGCGTCTTCAATTCTCAATTGGGTCCTCCATTTGCGGAAATCAGTGCCTTTTTCATTGAAATAGACCTGTATAAGTTCCTTGCTGGTCTTGAGTTCTTCCGCAATTTCATCCCGGTTCTTGTCGTATTCCCTGTAGCGACCGTCCTCCACCCATTTGGCCAGGGATTCATCCAGTTTGCGCAGGTCATTGTCGGTGTAGATGATTTCGTCGTTGTTGCTGCTTTTCTTCCTGCTCACCTTCTCCACTTTCTTCACCTTCTTCTGACGTGCGCTTCCCGAGAGGGTTTTGTAGGCAAATGCATCCAGAAGCAGTTTGTGAGAGCCCAGAAAACTTATGAAATTGACTGCGAAATAGAGCATGAACAGACCGTAGAACAGAACGTATATCTTCATCCAACCTCTTGGTAAACAAAGATATACAAGCACGAACATCTGCGTGAGCATCATCATCGCATAGCAGAATCTTATCCATTTGATCTTGTGTTCCTCGTCTTCTTCATAGTAGATTTCAAGATTCCTCAGGGCCTCGATATAGGTTTTGTTGAAAACGATGATGTGGATGATGCACTGGATGACGAATACAACAAGGCTGGATGCGAAAGCCAGCACCCTGACCCATTTTGACGGATGGTCGTAATAGTTGACAAGCCCCAATGCCCAGATACCGTCCACCATAATGTTGAGCCAGCTCCTGTCTGTCCAGGCAGACGATTCCTTCAGCAGGCCCATAAGGGAATAGGACAGAATGGACGAGGCTATGGCAGTGACTATGAATGTCATCACAGCAGGAAAGGTTTCGCTCCATTCGAAATCGATGCGGTAGTAGGTCCAGGAAAATATGCAAAAGGCTATGAAATAGCACACTGCAATTGAATTTTTGGTGCTGGCCAGTTTGCGGGTATAGGGGGATGACGGCACTTTAATGAGAAAGAGCAGTGCCGAAAGAGTCGCAGCCACCACGGCTGTAATGAAAAGACAAGTTTTTATATCCAAAATAACCAAAATTAGAGGGGAAAAACATCAGAATGTCTCCCAAGTGCAAATCGCGTGCAAAATTCGGAAATTTTAGCTAAATTTGCAACCTTTAATGAAATAGCAATCGGTTATGTTCGAAAATTTGTCAGATAAACTTGAGAGGTCGTTCAAGATTCTCAAGGGTGAAGGAAAAATCACCGAAATCAATATTGCAGAAGCCCTTAAGGATATCAGGAGAGCCCTGCTCGATGCGGACGTCAACTACAAGACAGCCAAGGAGTTCTGTGACAATGTCAAGACCAAGGCACTTGGACAGAACGTTCTCACGGCAGTCAAGCCTCAGCAGATGATAGTCAAGATTGTCCACGACGAGCTTGCAGAATTGATGGGAGGCAATACCTCCGAGATGAATCTCAAGGGGAGTCCGGCAGTGGTGCTGGTGGCTGGTCTGAACGGTTCCGGTAAGACCACCTTCTGCGGCAAACTGGCACTTTTTCTCAAGAGCAAGAAGGGAATGAAGGTGATGCTCGGAGCCTGTGACACTTTCCGTCCTGCGGCAATCAGCCAGTTAAAGGTGCTGGGCGAGCAGGTGGGAGTTCCGGTTTATGCCGAGGATGATGTGAAAGATCCTGTAGCAATAGCCCGCCGGGCCATAGCCAAGGCAAAGTCCGAGGGCTGTTCTGTGGTGATCATAGACACGGCAGGACGTTTGGCAGTGGATGAGGAACTGATGAATGAAATCACGACTCTCAAGGAAGCCGTTAATCCTGACGAAATCCTCTTCGTTGCAGATGCTATGACTGGACAGGATGCCGTATCCACAGCCAAGATTTTCAATGAAAGGCTTGATTTTGATGGAGTTGTGCTCACAAAACTGGACGGTGACACAAGAGGTGGTGCAGCCCTTTCCATACGTACCATCACCGGTAAACCGATAAAGTTCGTCAGCACGGGTGAGAAGATGGAGGCTTTGGATGCCTTCCACCCTCAGCGTATGGCAGACCGTATTCTCGGAATGGGTGACGTGGTTTCCCTCGTGGAGAAGGCCCAGGAGCAGTTCGATGAGAAGCAGGCACGTGAACTCAAGAAGAAACTAGCCAAGGATCAGTTCACCCTTCAGGATTTCTATAATCAGATTCAGCAGCTCAAGAAGATGGGTGACATCAAGGACATTGCCGGGATGCTGCCCGGTATGGACAAGGCGCTCAAGGATGTGGATATTGACAACAAAAAGGCTTTCAAGACCACCGAGGCTGTAATTCTTTCAATGACCCCTTATGAGAGGGAGCATCCTGAGGCTATTAACGGAAGCCGGAAGAAGAGGATTGCTGCGGGGAGCGGAACCAGTATTCAGGATGTCAACAAGTTGCTTAAGCAGTTTGAGGGGATGAGGAGGATGATGAAGATGGCTATGGGTACTGGTGGCAAACTCAATGCACTCAGGCAATTTGGGCGTATAAAAAGGTGATTGCGGCGTTGCAAGCCTCGACAAAATCCTCACAACCGAAAGGTTGCTGCGGTATTTGCCATCGGCGTTGCGCCTTGCACTCACCTCCTTTTCCGCCCAAATCAAGCTGGACATTATAAAAAGGTGATTGCTGCGTTGCAATCCTCGGCAAAATCCTCACAACATAGGGATATGTCTGGACCGTCTGAAAGCCTTGTCATTCAGGCGGTATTTTTCTTGCTCGGACGGAGAAAGCGCCCAAGCGATAAACCTTTCGAAAATATAATTCTCAGCCTGGGCAGAAGGGTGAATCATATCCTCCGCATAAAACCTGTAATCCCTCAGCTCATCCATCATTATCTCATAAGCAGGAAAATATTCCGCCACATCCGGATGTCCGGACACCACCTCATCAATCCCGAGCAGCAGATTAGCCTTGCTGAGATTGTTCCCGTGAGCCCCGTCCGCAAGATGCCTTATAGGACTCACAGTGAAAACAACCTTCCTCCCTTTCGAAACCATAGCCTCCAGCAGTTCCACCGTCCTTTCCCGCCCCAGGAAGAATCTTTCGAATTCGCAGGCATTGCGCTTCAGGCAGTTTGCCACAATGATATCCCTTTCCCTGTGTCTGTAACACCAAGAAGTGCCGAGAGTTACAATAATCACATTGCAGGAGTCCCAGAACTCGCGTGCCCTATCCAGAGCTATATTGGCAGATTGCAGAAATTCTTCCACGCTGTCCTTTGCCGCAAGAGTATGGTGATGAAAAGAACAGACCTTCGTGCTTCCGGCCCCAAGCTGCACGCAGTCCTCCGGAGTAAAATGCTCTCCGTTTTCAAGCCTTTCGATGCAACTTGCGACGGATGCCGGATTATAAAGCGTCCCGAAAGGGTTCACCAGTACATCAAAACCCCTCTCAGCGAGTTTTTGTCCGGTACAGGATGCAAAACAGCTTCCGAGCACCATAATCCTATCCTCATAGCTAAGTCCAAACCTTGACTGCGGAAAATCAACGGGAGTATTCAGTTTCATACCATTCTTCCATTTCTCAACATTCTGCAAAAATACAAACAATTGACACCATAATTGTCTATCAAACAAGAAAAAATGACCAAGAATGAGGAATAATTGACTACATTTGCATCGCGTTATGAAAAAAATATCACTCATATCAGCTTTGCTGCTTTGCGTCTTGGGTCTCTCTGCCCAGGTGCGTTTCGAATATGATGTACGTTTCGATCTCCGTTTCGACAACCGTGAATATGATACCCACAGTTCTTTTCAGCCTTCCCTGACCATGTTCGGAGCCAGGTTGGAGCCCACGGTAGGCTTCAGTGCAACGGCTGGAAAGACCTCCCATCAACTGATGGCCGGTGTGGATGTGCTAAAGGAATTCGGCACCTCCGACAAGGAAATCCTCTGGAATCTCCAACTCTGGTACAGATTCGGTGTCTCATTCAAGCACAGTGATTTCAGCATAACAGCCGGAGTGATGCCGAGAAGATTCTCAAAAGGGGAGTGGTCTCAGGCCTTCTTTTCGGACTACTACACCTTCCACGACAACAGCATCGAAGGCATAATCTTCAGCTGGGACAATCCCTCATACCATTTTGAACTTGGATGTGACTGGAATGGACTGCTGAAGGGGGCAAGAAGGGAGGAATTCTTCGTTTTCACCTCCGGAAGCTACACACCGCTCAAATGGCTCAAACTCGGGTGGGAGGCCTATATGCACCACTATTCCTGCTCAGAACAGGCTTGGGGTGTAGTCGATGACATTCTTGCCGAGCCATATATGAGTTTTGATTTTGCTCCCTTCGCCGGTGTCCAGAATCTGTCCCTGAGGGCAGGCTGGCTTCAAGCTTTGCAGAGGGACCGCAAGTTCGTCGGCAAATTTACCGCCCCTTACGCCGGGGAAATAGTCGCCACTGTCCAGAATTGGGGAGTGGGCATATCCAACCGTTTTGTTGCCGGTAAGAATCTTCAGCCCTACTGGTACTGCAAAGATGACACACAGCAGATTTACGCGGACGGCCTCTATCACGGTGATCCTTTCTATCAGATGGCAGACCCGGGCAAGTCCCTCTGGAGTTCCTCCTGTCCCTCCACAACCGCTGAAATACCCTCAGGCTTGTACGACCGTCTTGAAATCTATTATGCGCCTCAAATTGTCAAAGGCTTGAGTATCAAGGCTTCCGTGTTTTTCCATTTCCACAGGAGGCAGTACTCCGGAACAAATCAGGTCGTGTCAATCGTATTCGATCTCCACGACCTGATGGAAGGAATCAATGCCGGAAAGCTCAAGAGCGGGCAATGATATTCTCAAACAGTATATTCATTTTTTCCGATGCAGCTTCGGCGGCAACGATGATTTCATTCTCATCCGTGACATAGTCCTCAGGGTTGCTGTGAGCCTCGTCAGTAATCACTGAAATGCCGAAAACCCTGATGCCGGCGTGCCTTGCGGCAATCACTTCCGGTGTAACGGACATACCCACCGCATCAGCGCCGATTTTTCTGAAGAAAGCGTATTCGGCAGGAGTCTCGTAGGTCGGGCCGGTGCAGGCAAGATACACCCCTTCTTTCAGCTCTATTCCTTTCTCCTGCGCAATGCTCTTTGCAAGTCGGATGAGCTGGAGGTCATAAGGGCGGGTCATATCCGGAAACCTCGGTCCGAGCTCGGAAATGTTCTTTCCTACCAGAGGGTTGGGTATCATATTGATATGGTCTCGAATAATCATAAGGTCGCCCACCTTGAAGTCATAATTGACTCCTCCGACTGCATTGGAAACAAACAGTTTGCTTATGCCAAGCGAAATCATAACCCTGACAGGCAGTACCACTGTCTGTACCCCGAAACCTTCATAATAATGATAACGGCCCTGCATAGCCACCACCTTCTTTCCGGCCACGGTGCCGAATACGAAATTGCCCTTGTGGCCCAAGGCTGTGGCTGCCGGCATTCCTGGCAAATCGGCGTAATTGACAATCGTCTGTCCTTCAATCTTGTCCACGAACTTGCCCAGTCCGCTGCCGAGAATGATACCGATTTCCGGACGAAAATCCCCGATAATGGATCTCAGCCTGTTCGCAATGATTTCTATATCTTTGTATTCCATATAAAATTAGAGGGATGCAATAAGTTTTTCGAACAATAGGCTCATTCTGTCAGCTGCGGCATCTGCTGCTCTCACAACATCGTCACCGTCATTGACATAGTCTTCGGAATAGTCGTCGTGGGCCTCATTGGTGATGACAGACATGCCAAAGACCGGGATGGAACTGTGACGGGCCACAATCACCTCAGGTATCGTGGACATTCCCACGGCATCTCCGCCGGCAAGACGGAAATACTTGTATTCGGAAGGTGTTTCGTATGAAGGACCGGTGCCTGCAATGTACACTCCCTTGTGCAGCGGAATGTTCAGTTCTGCTGCTATGTATTCGGCTTTCTTGATGAGTTCAAGGTCATAAGGCCTGGTCATGTCCGGAAATCTCGGTCCGAACTCGTCCAGATTCTTGCCTATCAGCGGGTTAGGCAGAAGGTTTATATGGTCCCGAATAATCATAAGGTCGCCCACCTTGAAGTCATAATTGACTCCTCCGGCTGCATTGGAGACAAAAAGATAGCTTATTCCAAGCACTTTCATCACCCTTATCGGAAGGGTGACAAGTTCCATAGGGTAGCCTTCGTAATAATGGAACCGGCCCTGCATAGCCACTACGGTCTTGCCTCCGAGTTCGCCGCAGATGAAATTGCCCTTGTGACCTACAGCGGTGGAAACAGGGAATCCCGGAATCTCGGAATATGGAATGACTGTGGGATTCTGAATCTTGTCCGCCAGTTTGCCAAGCCCGCTCCCCAATACAATGCCTACCAATGGCTTTTTCCCCTCAATTTTCGAGCTGATAAACTGAGCGGCAGTGTTTATTCTTACAATTCGTTCATCCATAGTTTATTGTATTTGTATTACTTAGTAATATGAAAATAATAAGTTGCCTCAGATCTTTTTGAGGATTACTTACTTAATTCTGATGCGGTTGAGCACCTTGCGCGCTTCCCTCAGGATTTCATCTTCGCCCTCGACCCTGCGGTTCCTCATCACGAACTTGCCGTTGCTGATAAGGGATTCTATGCAGTCGCTATGGGCCGAATAAACATAATTGGCGAGGAATGATCCCGGAGAAAGGAAGTTGTAGCCTGTGGTGTCGATAATCTGTATATCAGCAAGTTTGCCCTCCTGTAGAAGACCGGTGTCAAGCCCGAGCGCAACTGCCCCGTTCACCGTTGCCATCTCCACTATTTCATTCAGAGGACAGACAGTCGGGTCAAATCTCCACCCTTTCTGCATCATAGCCGAGGTCTTCATAGCCTCAAGCATATCCAGATTGTTGGAAGATGCGCATCCGTCTGTGCCTATGCAGACCTTGCATCCTGCCTCAATCAATTCCTTGTAAAGGAAGTGGTAGCCGGAACTCAACTTCAGGTTGGAATTGATGTTATGGACACAGGTAACCTTGTGTCTGCCAAGTATTTCCACATCCTTGTCGCTGAGCCAGAGAGTGTGTGCCGCGATGAGGTTGGGCCCCAGAACCCCTATGCTTTCAAGGTATTCCACAGGGCTCATTCCTCCGTGAGCGGCCATACAGTCCTCCACTTCCTTCCTGGTCTCGGAAAGGTGGATGTGCAAAGGCAGACCGTGAGCCCGGGCAAACTCGGCAGCCCATATCATCATAGGTTCGCTGACAGAATAAGGCGCGTGAAAGGCCATTGAAAAACGCAGATTCTCAGGCCATTCCCGCGAAATATCGTACATTTTCCAGCATCTGGCCTTTTCGATTTCATTTTCGCTGTCGGTCATCTTGTTGATGACCACGTAGGAAGACACCGGGCGGACTCCCATTTCAACGGCAGCCCTGTGTCCCACAAGCGGAAACCAATAATGGTCATTGAAAGTGGTGGTACCGGTCTTTATCATTTCCAGACAAGCCACCTTCGTGCCCCAATAGATGAATTCTTCGTCCAGGTTTTCTTCGATTTCCCAGACATTGGCGAGCCATTGATGGAAAGCGGTGTCTTCGCCGACGCCCCTCATCAATGACATTGCCGCGTGGGTGTGCATATTCACAAAACCCGGCATTGCGGCCCTTCCGGTGCAGTCCACGGTCTCGACGGCTTCTTCCTTGCGCGTGCCGGTGTCAGCTATGATGCCAATCCGGTCCCCGTCTATGAAGATGTCCTTTTGCAGACCGTTGCAAGTGATGTTTTTAAGTAGGATGTCGTGCATAATTCGTATATAAATTTCCCAAAGGTAGCATTTTTCTTTGAATTTTCCCATATCCTCGCTATATTTGCAAAGTGGGTTTTAGCCTGCTGCGCTTTTATGCTTGACAATGTTAGACAACAGTTCCTCAGCCTTGTATCCGCCTATGAGACGGAGAAGGCAAAGAGGTGCAAGCTCGAACAGGAGAACAAGGAATTGACGCAGTTGTGCGAAGCCTACAGGGAACAGATAACTGAGTTGAAAACAAAGTATGATAACCTTGAACTTACGACTGCGCTCGTGGGTTCATCCGCAGACACTTCGGAGTCCAGGAAGAAGATTGAGATGATAGTCAAGGAGATAGACAGGTGTTTGTCATTGATTCGCAATTGATGTCTATGGTCAGGAAGATAAGCGTGAAGATACTTGACAAGGAGTACGAACTGAAGGCGGCTTCCGAAAATGAAGAACAGCTTATCAGGGTGGCTGCCGACAGCGTAACGAAGCTGGCCAAGCAGTTTTCCCGGCAGTTCGACGGGGGAGATGAACGTGATGTGCTGATTTTCACGGCTTTCAATGTCTGCCTGAAGAATTTGACCTACCGTGAGGAGATCAAGAAACTTCAGAAGGAGGCTGAGGAATTGGAGAAGGAGTTTAAGGCTTATCTTGAAAAAATTGATTGAAATAATCCGTTAGTTGCTCACTTGCTGAAATCAACACCAAACAAGTAAACGAGTACACTCGCAAAAGGGAAGACGGACCTATGTGACCCGAAAGGGGATTCTGCAACGCAGGACGGAGGATGTCTGAACTCAACGGACCTCAAATCTTATTTATATAAGGTTTCTGTCAATCAGGCTAACGGATTTTTTTACTCAACGGTCGTTTCCCAGGGAGACGGCCGTTTTATTTTGGACAATTAATACAAACGATAAAAATTATTGCTATGTTTATCTATTATATTCTTTCCGCTTTAGCAGGTGCAGTGCTTGCTCTGGCCATCTACGTGGTTGCAAGGCGGATTTTTTTGAAGGGCCGCAGGGATGAAATCATCGAGAAGGCAGAACTGGAGGCTGAGAACATCAAGAAGGAAAAGATACTTCAGGCCAAGGAGAAGTTCATTCAGCTCAAGTCCGACCACGAGAAATTCGTGAATCAGAAAAATGCGGAAATCAAAGATACCGAAAGCCGGCTCAAACAGAAGGAAAACACTCTCAACCAGCAGAATGCGGAATTGCAGAAGAAGCACCGCGAGTCGGATGCCATAAGGGACAACCTGAAGGCACAGGTGGAGATTGCGAACCGCAAGGCGGCAGAATACGACGGCCTCATAGCCCAGGCTACAAGACAGATTGAGAGCATAGCCGGAATGACTGCCACTGAAGCAAAGGCCCAGCTTATGGAGAATATGAAGGCAGAGGCCCGCACTGAGGCTCAGTCCTACATCAATGATGTGATGGACGATGCCCGGCTGAATGCAGCCAAAGAGGCCAAGAGAATAGTAATCAATACTATACAGCGTACAGCCTCCGAGACCGCAATTGAAAATGCCGTGACCGTGTTCAATATTGAAAGCGATGAAATCAAGGGGCGCATCATCGGTCGTGAAGGCCGCAACATCAGGGCCCTGGAAGCAGCCACCGGAGTTGAAATCGTGGTTGACGACACTCCGGATGCAATCCTGCTTTCTGCCTTCGACCCTGTGAGAAGGGAAGTGGCCCGTCTCGCTCTCCATCAGCTCGTTGTGGACGGCCGCATACATCCGGCCAGAATCGAGGAGGTGGTTGCCAAGGTGCAGAAGCAGCTTGAAGAAGAGATACTCGAAATCGGAAAGAGAACCTGCATAGACCTGGGCATCCACGGCATACACATCGAACTCATCAAGCTCGTGGGAAGGATGAAATACCGTTCTTCCTATGGCCAGAACCTCCTTCAGCACGCTCGTGAGGTTGCCAACATCGCAGCCACTATGGCTTCTGAACTGGGCTTGAATCCCAAAGCTGCCAAGAGAGCTGGTCTGCTCCACGACATCGGTAAGGTTTCTGATGAGGATCCGGAACTTCCGCACGCTTTGCTGGGTATGAAACTCGCAGAGCAGTATAAGGAAAAAGCCGATATCTGCAATGCTATCGGTGCCCACCACGAAGAGACGGAAATGACCACCATACTTGCTCCGATTATCCAGGTTGCAGATGCCATTTCAGGAGCAAGACCTGGTGCGAGAAGGGAAGTCATAGAGTCCTATATCAAGCGTTTGAAGGACCTTGAGAATATTGGCCAGTCATATCCGGGAGTGGTGAAGGCTTATGCAATTCAGGCAGGTCGTGAACTCAGGGTGATTGTAGGGGCAGAGCAGGTCAGCGACGCACAGGCCGAGAAACTGTCTTCGGACATCGCCCAGAAAATCCAGAATGAGATGACCTATCCTGGACAGGTCAAGATTACCGTAATCAGAGAAACCCGTTCCGTGGCATTTGCCAAGTAGGGATTTGTCCGTCAAAAATTGATAACGATGACTGGTTTAAAAAAATTGTGTCTGGTGCTGTGCGCATTTTTTGCGTGCAGCATTTTTGCCGTAGCAGGCAATATTCATTGGACGGTCACCAGCGAGCCGGTTCCTGAGGAGTCCGGACTCTGGCGTCTCAGGCTTACCGGTAAAATCGACGAGGGTTACCACAGTTATCCTCTTTCGGATGAATTCTCCGGACCGGCAGTTGAGTTTTCCGAACTTCAGTCCTGCAGTCTTGAAGGCACTTTGAAGGATTTGTCCAGGGCTGTGAAGGAAGGCGACTATATGGTGGTGAATGATGCCATAGTGCTCACCCAGGATATCCGTCTTGAACCGGGAGCCACAAAAGCTCTGGTCAAGGGTACATGCATCACCATCTGCTGTGCCGGCAACAGTTGTTTTCCTCCGGAATACATAGATTTCGAACACGAGATAAATGCTTCAGAATCAGCAGTTGCACCAGCTTCGGTTGAACAGCCGGTGAAGGAGAAGGTGCCTTTTGACTGGTCCCTCATACTCCAGGCCATACTATGGGGCTTTGCAATGATTCTGACCCCTTGCGTCTTTCCTATGATACCTATGACGGTGTCATTCTTCCTCAAAAGTTCGGGCAGCGCAGCGGCAGGCCGGTTCAATGCCTTTATGTACGGACTCTTCATAGTGCTGCTCTACACTTTGCCGATTACCGTCATCATCCTCATCACCTGGATAGCCGGGGGCGATGCCGTAACTGCGGACATATTCAATTGGCTTGCAACACATTGGCTCCCGAATATAGTCTTCTTCATAGTCTTTATGGTCTTTGCAGCATCCTTCTTCGGGGCATTCGAAATCACTCTGCCTTCATCATGGGTGAACAGGGCTGACGGCAAATCCGGGAAGAAAGGACTGGTGGGAGTATTCTTTATGGCGCTCACCCTCGTGCTGGTGTCATTCTCCTGCACAGGTCCTATTGTAGGAACGGTCCTCATCCAGTCCACCCAGGGACAATTCTGGATGCCTATATTGACTATGCTGGCATTCTCTGTGGCCTTTGCACTGCCTTTTACAATTTTTGCACTCTTCCCTTCACTGCTCACGAAACTCAAGAGCGGCAGTTGGCTTGCAAGCGTAAAAGTGGTGCTCGGATTCATAGAAGTAGCCCTTGGCTTCAAGTTCCTCAGCGTTGCTGACCAGACCTACCACTGGGGTCTGCTGGACAGGGAAATCTATCTGGCGATATGGATTGTGGTATTCTCCCTGCTGGGATTCTATCTGCTCGGCAAACTGCGTTTCCCTCACGATGAAAAGGTGGAACATCTGAACCTTGTAAGACTGGTGTCTTCCATAGCCGTTTTCTCCTTTGTGGTGTATATGATTCCAGGTATGTTCGGAGCACCCCTCAAAGCTCTTTCCGGTTATCTGCCGCCAATTTCCTCCCAGGATTTCGTAATCGGAAGGGGACAGGCCGCCGCTGTTGCGCCTTCATCTTCCTCAGCTGACGCAAATCCGTATGGGCTTGAAATGCCTTATGGTTTGAATGGATATTTCAAATTGGAAGACGCGCTTGAGGCTGCAGGCAAGAGCGGAAAGCCGGTTTTTGTGGATGTAACCGGGCACGGATGCGTGAATTGCCGTGAAATGGAGGCTAGGGTATGGAGCGATCCGAGAGTGATGGATCTTCTGTCCAACAGATTCGAACTCGTGGCACTTTACGTCGATGACAAGACCAAACTCCGTGAAGAGGATTGGGTCTATGCTTCCAATGGAGATGTTTACAAGGATGTGGGAAGGGCGAATGCCTATATCGCAAGAGAAAAGTTCGGCGTAAATTCTCAGCCGAACTACATTCTGCTCGGTCCGGACGGAAGGCAAATCGAAGAACCGAGGGGATACAACCTCGATATCGACGGATTCATAGAATTCCTCAAGCAGGCGCTATAGTTCCTTGGCGCCTGCTTCGAGGCTTTTCCGGTATTCTTCAAGTCTTTTCCTGAATTTTTCACGTTTGGCTTTCTCTGCCTTTTCCTTGCGGCGGAGATAATCCTCGTAACGTGATTCGAGGTAATTGTCAGCCATTTCTGTGAAGAATATCAGAGCTCTTCAAATTCAACGTCTGTAAAACGGCCGTTCTGGTCGTCCTGAGACTTCCTTTCGGAATATTCAGTCTGTGGGGCGCGCTTTGATATATAGCTGATAACCTCATCAAGTCCGTCCCTGAATTTTTCGAAATCCTCCTTGTAGAGGAAAATCTTGTGTTTGTCATACGAGAATGAACCATCCCCTTCGACTTTCCTCTTGCTTTCTGTAATCGTGAGGTACAAGTCGTTCCCCTTTGTGGCCTTTACGTCAAAAAAGTAAGTCCTTTTTCCCGCTTTTACCGGCTTGGAGTAAACGTCATCACCGTTTCTTTGCGGAGCGTTGGCCGCATCGTAGTCATCTCTGTACATTTTGATGTCTCTTTATTTGGTAAAACTTCTCACAAATTTAGTTTTTTTTGTCAAATCGTGTGTATCTTTGCAGGAAATATTGCCAATTTTTTTATGCTCAACAGAAGTATATTGCGAATCAAAGCATTTGAAACGGCCTATTCATCGGTTTTGTCGGGCGATTTGACTCTGCCTGCGGCTCGTTGCCGTCTGAAGGAGTCTTGTGAAGCCACCCGTGATTTGTTCGTGTTCTTGTGCGGTATGGTTGCACCGCTCACTGCGGTGGCATCCGAGAGGATAGAGGTCCTCAGGACCAAGTTCAATCCATCTGAAGAGGAGAGGAACCCGAATATGAAGTTTTGTCAGAACAGGCTTGCTTCACTTCTGGCTGAAGATCCCGACCTTCAGAAACTTTTGAAGAAACAGTCCCGTTCTTGGGAACAGTACGACATTTTCCTGAAAAAAGTATTGGACTCAGTTTTATCCAAACAGTATTATAAGGACTATATGGCTTCGGCGGAGTCTTCGCTTGCGCAGGACTGCCAATTGTTCAGCCGCATTTTTGAGGAAGAACTTGAAGACAACACAGATCTGGAAGCCATACTTGAAGATTTGTCCCTCTATTGGAGCGGCGACCTTTCCTATGCCCTCAGCTGGTGCTGTCGCAGTTTTGCAGCCATTGCATCAGAAGGAAGATGGACTCTTCCGCCCCTCTATGCAAGTCAGATGAAGGCGTCCCGCCCGGGCATAGACGACGACCAGAAGTTTGTGAACCGGCTCCTCGAATCGACTCTCGCCAATTACGGCAAATATTTCGACCTCATCTGCAGCAACGCCCGAGGCTGGGACCCGGACAGGCTTTTCCTCGCGGATGTGGTGCTGACAGCGGTGGCCATTGCTGAAATCCTGAATTTCCCTTCCATACCCGTGAATGTGTCTATGAACGAGTATGTGGAGATTTCGAAATATTACGGCACTCCGAAAAGCCGTGCCTTTGTGAACGGAATTCTGGACCGTATTGTGAAACAGCTGCAGGCTGACGGGGCAGTCAGGAAAATCGTGTAGAACAATTAACTTTTTGAATTATGAATATGATTTCTTTATTGCAAGCGGCTCCCGCTCAGGGGCAGGCAGGAGGATGGACTATGTGGGTGATGCTTCTGCTTATCTTCGTCATTATGTGGTTCTTTATGATTCGTCCGCAGCGCAAGCAGCAGAAGGAACTCCAGAAGTTCCGTGATTCCCTCAAGAAGGGCGACAAGGTTGTCACCATAGGCGGTATCTACGGTACTATTGTGGAACTCAAGGACAAGAGCGTGCTCATCGAGGTGGACAAGGACGTGAAGATACGCGTGGACAGGAATGCTCTCCAGGGGGATTTCTCAGAGTCTGAAGCGGCACAGAAATAAACGTTCGGGAGGTTGCTGCCTTGAAGGAATTTCTCAGTCGCGTATATGCTTATCTGAAGGCTCACAGGAAGGATCTGGCGGTGCTCATCCCATCCTTCCTGCTGGCTTTCAGTATATGGTTCATCCATAACGTTTCCTTGCGCTACAGTGAAATTCTGAGTACCAATGTCGTCGCCAGCTCCAATCTGGAAGGCCGCAGGAACCTTTCTTCCAATATCTGCACAGTCACTGCGCGTTGCCGTGCCACAGGGTATACCATACTCCGCAACAAGGCGTTCGGAAACCGCAGCCAGCATATAATCCACATCCCGGAATCCGCTTTGAAATACCGACAGGGGGATGTCTATGCCTTTGCACCGGAGTCAATGCCGGAATTCGGGAACATAGTTTTCGGGTCCAGTGTCTCATCCGTGGAACACTATCTTTCGGACACATTGTACTTTCAATTCCCTGCGGAAGAGTATCGCAAGTTGCCTGTCAGGCACAAGGGGGAATGTGAGTATGCTCCTCAATATATGAGCGTAAAGGGGGTCCAGCTGATTCCGGACTCGGTGTATGTGTATGGCGAGCCGGCGGTTTTGGAAAGCCTCTCGGCCATTCAGACTGAAACCAAGTTCCTGACGGGGATGGATGCCGACGTTCACGGGTTTGTGGACCTGGAAGTACCCAAGGGAGTGAGGCTTTCTCAGACATCGGTGGAATATAGGGTGAATGTATGCAGATATATCACCACCGAGGTGTCTATGGAGGTCAAGGTGAAAGGCCTTGAAAACGGCAGGTCCGTGGCAGTTTTCCCATCCACGGTGAAGGCCAGGGTGAATTTCCTGTACCCTCTGCGTATTTCCAGGGATTCTGTGAGTGTGGCCTATGTGGACTATGCTGATTTCGAGCAGTCGAAAAGCGGAAAATGCATTCTGAGGACAGACACTCTCCCCGACGGGGTCCTGAGTGTGGAATTTGAAACCGATATTGTGGACTGTGTTGCCGAATAGGCCGGTCCGTTAAAAACAAACAGATATGAAAACAGATCTTTCGAAAATACTTTCGATTACGGGACAGAGCGGACTTTACCGCTATATTGCCCACTCTCGCGGGGGAGTGATTGCAGAGGCTCTTGCAACAGGCAAAAGGAGCTGCTTCAGCATGTCTTCCCGTATGACTACCCTTGCCGACATTTCCATCTATACCCTTGATGGGGAACTTCGTCTGAGCGAGGTCTTCAAGAAACTGGAAACAGCTCTCGAAGGCGCAGAGGCCCCTTCTGCAAAATCAGAAGCGGAAGTGATAAAGGCCCTTTTTGAAAAGGCCGTTCCGGATTATGACAGCGACAGATTCTACCTTTCCCATATGAAGAAAGTTGTGGAATGGTACAATCTTCTTTTGAAATATGCTTCCCTCGACTTTGTAGAAGAGGATGAAGCAGAGAAGGGCGAGTAATGTCAGAGCTAAGGCCAAAACTCCAGATCCTGACCCGGGGATGTTCCAAGAATAGGGTAGATACTGAGCATATACTTGCTCAGATTTCAGATAGTTATGATATATGTCCTGAAGAAGGACTTCAGGATACCTATGTGGATACTGTGGTGGTGAATACCTGCGGCTTCATCGGTGATGCAAAGGAGGAATCGATCAACACGATTATGGAAGTGGTCAAACGCAAGAACGAAGGCCTCGTGGGCCGCATCGTGGTGTTTGGCTGTCTTGCCCAGCGTTATGCCTCCGAACTTCCTGAACTCATACCGGAGGTGGACAGATGGCTTGGGGCCAGGGACAATGACGAGGTGGTCAAAGCCCTTGGAGTGAGGCCTGATGTGAACAAAAGCCAGTCCCGATACCTTTCGGGGGGCAGCAGCTATGCCTTTCTCAAAATCAGCGAAGGCTGTGACAGACGCTGTTCCTATTGTGCCATACCTTTCATACGAGGGGCGCACAAGTCGGTGCCTATGGAAAAACTCGTGGAAGAGGCCCGCAATCTGGCGGCCAAAGGAGTGAGGGAACTGGTGATAATAGCCCAGGACACGACTTATTACGGACTGGACCTCTACCGCAGGCGCTGTCTGGGAGAACTGCTCGAAAGGCTTTCCGAGGTGGAAGGAATTGAATGGTTGAGGCTGCATTATTCATATCCTGCTGATTTTCCGGAGGATGTTCTCGAGATAATGGCCCGGAATCCCAAAGTCTGCCGGTACCTCGACATACCTCTGCAACATATCTCCGACAAGGTTCTGGACAATATGCACCGTCACGTGACTGGCAAGTGGACCAGGGAACTGATAGGGAAAATGCGAGAAAAGGTGCCAGGTGTGGTGCTGCGTACCACTATGATTGTGGGACATCCCGGAGAGACTTACAAGGAATTCAATGAACTGCTTGATTTTGTCAGGGATGCAAGATTTGAAAGACTTGGAGCCTTCACCTATTCCGAGGAAGAGGGTACCTGGGGAGCGCAGAACCTGAGGGACAGCGTGAGGGAATCTACCAAGCGCAGACGTCTGGACAGGCTGATGGAAGTTCAGAGGGAGATTTCTTCGGAATTCAATCTTTCCAGGCTAGGAAAGGTGGAAAAGGTGCTGGTGGACAGCTGGTTCCCTGAGCAGGGCGTATTGGTGTGCCGCAGTGAGTTCGAATCTCCGGAGGTGGATGGCGAGATTCTTGTAAAGTACGATGTCGATAAGTTTGGAGAAACTGCCCCTGATACACTTGTGGGCAAGTTCATCAACGTGAAACTGGTTGCTGCTGACGATTATGATATCGCTGCGGACTATGTTTCCCTTGCTGAATGACGATATCGCAGATATGTATATGAAAACACAGGTCAAGATCTTTATGGCTGCCTTTGCACTGGTTATGGCAGCCTGTTCACCTACAGTCTATGGAATTCAAGTGGAAACCCGGCAGAAATCGGCCTCGGGGCTGGACCTCACGGGTAAAAGCATGGCAATAGTCTATCCCGGCGGTTTGAGCGACAAGGAAGACCTTTTGAACAAGGCTTTTGTGGACGCAATGGCCACACAGTTGGATGCTGCATACCCTGAGAGTGATTCAGTTCAGGTTTTCAGTCTGCCATATTCTGCTGATTATTTGAAGAGTGCCCAACCGGATTCTCTGGTGAACCTGGTGCTGGAAACGGACTGCGATGTGCTCTTCCTTCTGGGTCGGGCTCCGATTTTTATGGATGGTTACGCAGAGACGGATTTCAGATTGCCTCTCACGGTTTTCGATGCATTGGGAGGAGACAGCAATTCCACCTATAGTTTCAATATTCTCGGAAACGCAGGCCCTGATCCTGAGAAGTCGGGGGAACTCACAGGCAAGAGAGTGGTGGAATCTTTTGTCCCACAATGGAAAACAGAGATCAAAGACGTCTTTTGCGTGGACAGGGAGGATTGGATTGATGCAATGTACGATGCTGCTGCCTGCCGTTGGGCCACCGCCATTGAAAAATGGAGCAAGATACTCACCTCCGAGACAGATATTCTCAAGAGAGCCTGTCTGGAATATAATATCGGGCTGGGATGTCTGTTGATGGGGCGTCCGGATCTGGCTTCGGATTGGGTAAGCCAGTCCATTGAGGAGACTGCAACTGATGAAGCCAGGGCCTTGTCCGCCGAATTGGGGAGAATTCTCAAGAGCGGAAAATGAGGGAGAAACTGCTGAAAGAATATGCGATGGCCGCTGCATTTGCACAGGAGCATCGCGATGACAATCCGGACCGTTTGCTGCTGAGTGCTGCAAGATGGCCCGGATTTGATATGAAAATCGTTGCTTCAACCATCGAGAGCAGACGCAGGCTGATTACAAAGGCACCGTTTTGGGCATCTGTACCCGGGTTGGTTTTCCCTAAATCCATTTCTTCCCAGCAATGCAGCAGCGACCTCTCCTCAAGGCACAAGGCCTTGCTTGCCGCTGCTTTCAAACCGGATGTCATAGCTGATTTGACCGGTGGTATAGGGGTGGATTGCCTTGCAATGGCGCAAATTTGCAAGTCTTGCCATTATAATGAGATGGATTTTGAGCTTGCTTGTGCTGCCGAGTATAATTATCGTAAAATCAGTGAAAATAACAATAATGTTAATGTAGGTAACATAAATGTTACCAATTTTGAGGCATCTCCGGACAGCCAGGATTTTATGAATTGGCTGAAAAATCTGTCTCCCGACCTGATTTACTTGGATCCTGCCCGAAGGGATTCCCGTGGCAATAAGGTTTTCCTGCTCGAAGACTGTTCCCCGAACATAGTGGCTCTCCAGGACAAACTGCTCTGTTTTTCAGAAACTGTTATCTGCAAATTGTCCCCTATGGCTGACATAAGTATGGTACTTTCCAGGCTGAGAAACTGTGCCCTTGTGCAGCTCGTGGAATATCAGGGGGACTGCCGGGAACTCATCGTAGTTCAGCGCCGTGGATATGAAGGCCTCTGTAGAATCGAAGCTGTGAATCTGGAACTGGGGGATGATGCGGTTCTGGAATGTGGTCCCGATGATGCCCGGATTGCCCCTGCCATTGTTCCGGAATCCGGAATCGTGGCCGGAAATTTCATTTTTGAGCCTTCGAAATCTCTTATGAAGACAGGCTGTTACGGCCTGATGTCGCGTATCCTTGATGCCGGTTGTGTGGGTAGGGACAGCCATTGTTTCATCCTCACCGGCGAACGTTTGGAGCAACTCGGAAACCTGCCTCTGTTGCGCAGCGGCAGACTTTCCCGCATTCTGGAAACTGCACCTCTGTCCGGCCGCAGTCTGAAGGAATTTTCCGTAAAATACCCTTGTGCAGAGACCATTGCCAGAAATGTACGTTTCTCCTCGGAGGACCTGCGCTCCAGACTTCGCTGCCGCCCTTCCGACAAAATCAGGATTTTTGCCTTGGGAGCAGACTCCGCAAGGGATAAAAAAATCCTCATTGCAGCTGAAATTTTTTGAGCCTTTATTATTGTCTGGCTCTGAATTGTTTCCTATATTTGTAGAATGTATCACTGGCGTTGGAGTCCGGTGTGTACATACTTGCGACGCATAATTATAACATAGATAAATTCAAAGTATTATGGATTACATGGAAAACGCAAAGTCCTGGCTACTCGGGGACTATGATGAGCAGACAAAGGCGGAGATTCACGCCCTTATCGATTCCGGAAACACTACGGCACTTGAGGATGCCTTCTATCGCAGACTCGAGTTCGGTACAGGCGGACTCAGGGGTATTATGGGTGTGGGTACAAACCGTATGAACCGCTACACCGTAGGAATGGCCACACAGGGCCTTGCTAACTATATCCTGAAGAATGTGCCTGGCGACAACCATTCCGTATGCATTTCTTTCGACAGCCGAAACAACAGCGCCGAGTTTGCTAAGATTACAGCCAATGTGCTTGCCAACAATGGAATTGATGTGTGGCTTTACGATGAACTTCGTCCAATTCCACTGTTGAGCTTTGCAGTACGCCAGAAGAAGGCAACTGCAGGTGTGATGATTACCGCATCGCACAACCCTAAGGAGTACAACGGTTACAAAGTATTTTGGAGCGACGGTGCCCAGATTATATCTCCTGTGGACAAGGACATCGTGGCTGAGGTGAACGCCATCACCGACCCGTCTATGGTGAAATTCGAGCCGGGTGACAAGTGTGCGGAAATCACGCTTATGGGCAAGGAGATGGACCAGCAGTATATGGACGCTGTGACCACTTTGATGCTTTCTCCTGACTCCGTGAAGAATCACGCGGATATGAAGATAGTCTATACTCCTCTCCACGGTTCGGGTGTGAGGATTGTGCCGGCCCTTCTGGACAGAATTGGCTTCAAGAGCATCTATCACGTGCCTGAGCAGGATATCAGTGACGGAAACTTCCCGACAGTCAAGTCTCCTAACCCTGAAAACGGAGAGGCTCTGACAATGGCGATTGCGCTTGCTGACAAGGAGAATGCAGACCTTGTGCTTGCCACTGACCCCGATGCTGACCGCGTTGGCATAGCAGTGCGCGACAACGAGGGCAAGATGGTGCTTCTTAACGGTAACCAGACCGGATCCATCCTTACCTACTACATCCTCCGCCGCCGTACTGAGCTTGGTACTCTGGGTCCTAAGAACTTCTGTGTCAAGACCATCGTAACCACAGAGCTGATAAGGGTCATCTGTGAGAAATACGGAGTGAAAATCTACAACGTGCTCACCGGATTCAAATTCATCGCTGATGTCGTAAGACGCAACGAGGCTGACGGAGGCGAGTTCGTTTGCGGAGGAGAGGAGAGTTACGGATTCAATGTGGGCCAGTTCGTAAGGGACAAGGATGCACCTATTTCCTGCGCAATGGTTGCAGAGTGCGCTGCCTGGGCTGCCGATCAGGGCAAGACTCTATATCAGCTTCTTCAGGATATCTACGCTGAATTCGGATACTATAAGGAAGGTTTGGTGAGCCTCGTCCGTGAAGGAAAGGCCGGAGCGGAGGAAATTGCGGCCATTATGGTGGATATGAGGAATAATCCTCCTAAGGAACTTGCAGGTGCTGCAGTTGTGAAGGTTGTGGATTACCTCAAACCTGATGAAACCGGACTCCCTTCTTCAAATGTTCTCCAGTTCTATTCCGAGGAGGGTGACGTGGTTTCAGTGCGCCCTTCAGGAACAGAGCCTAAAATCAAGTTCTACTTCGGAGCTCACGGCAGTGATGCTGATGCGAAGATTGCGAAGATGAAAGAACAGTTCGGTCTCTAATTACCCGATTATATGACGAATCTTCTGATTCCCGATTCAGAAACAGGCCGGCGGCTCGTGTTCTTCCTTTCAATGGAGGAGTATGCCGCCGACCATCTGTCTTCCATTGCCCCGGAAGGGGCATTCTTCATCTGGCAGGTGGATCCCACGGTGATTTTCGGACGCAACCAGGATATGAAGGCGGAAGTGGATGTGGAGTTCTGCAAGTCCAAAGACATTGCAATGTACCGTCGCAAAAGCGGTGGAGGTTGCGTTTTTGCGGACAGAGGGAACATAATGATTTCGTACATAAAGCCTTGCACCGATGTTTCAGCACTGTTTTCGGAATTCCTCGGCCGTTTCGCAGCATTTCTGCGCCATCTTGGTATCGATGCTCAGGTATCCGGGCGCAATGATGTGCTGGTGGATGGCAGGAAGGTTTCCGGCAATGCCTTTTCCCTACGTCCATCAGGCAGTGGGATAGTGCACGGTACTTTCCTCTACAATCTGGATTTCGACACGATGTCACGTGCCCTCACTCCTTCCAGGGCAAAACTTGAAAGCAAGGGGGTGCAGTCTGTGAGCCAGAGAGTTATGAATCTCAAGCCGCTTTTGGATGCTGCCGGTTTGGGTCTGGAGGAACTGAAGGCGGAACTTGTGAACTGGTTTTGCGATGCATCCGTAACTCTGGACCCGGCCCAACTTGAGGCTGTGTCCGCAATAGAAAAAGAATACCTGGACCCGTCATTCATAGCCGGACGTATCTGTGTTTCGGATGACAGTCTGTAGTCAGATGAAAGAAATGGAAGAGAAAAAGACCTGTCTGTACGACAGTCACGTTGCACTCGGTGCCCAGATGAGCCCTTTCGGGGGCTTCATAATGCCGATTCAGTACAGCTCAATCGAAGACGAGCATAGGGCAGTAAGGACTGCTGTCGGGATGTTCGACGTGTCTCATATGGGCGAAATCCTGGTTTCCGGCAAGGATGCGGAACGTTTTGTGAACCATATCTTTACAAATGATGTCACAAACTTGCCCCACGGAGGTGTCATATATGGAATGATGCTCAGGCCTGACGGAGGCACGGTGGATGACCTCATAGTCTATCGCCAGTTTCCGGAGAACGACACGGATTACCTGATGGTGGTTAATGCAGCAAATATTGAAAAGGACTTTGACTGGATGAAGGCCAATGCGGACGGTTTTGAAGTAGTCCTCGACAATGTTTCCGGCCAATGGGGAGAGATTGCTGTTCAAGGGCCCCAGGCTCAGGCGATTATAGCTTCGTTCCCGGAATTCGCCTCAGCTGTGGACGAGTCCTTCTACACTTTCAGATATTTTACTTATGAGTCTGAACCTGTAATCATCAGCCGTACCGGCTACACGGGAGAGGACGGTTTTGAAATCTACGCCAGTGAGGAACTGACAGTAAAACTGTGGGCCAAGCTCCTAGAAATGGGAGTGAAACCTTGTGGGCTTGGTTGCCGCGACACCCTCCGTTTCGAAGCGGCCCTGCCTCTGTACGGACACGAACTTACGGACGAAATCTCTCCGATTGAAGCGGGGCTGGGCATTTTCGTCAAGACTGACAAGCCTGAATTCATTGGCAGGGAGGCTGTACTTAAGCTCAAGGAAGATGGACCAAGGCGCAAACTTGTGGGCATTGAATTGCTCGACAGGGCCATCCCGAGGGCAGGCTATGCCGTTCTGGATGCTGATGGAAATCAGGTGGGGGAAGTCACGACCGGTTATCGTTCATTGACTTTGGACAAAAGCCTGTGTATGGCCTATGTGGATGCTGCCCATTCGGCACTGGATACAGACCTGCAAATCGCCATCAGGAAGAAGGTCTTCCCGGCAAAAGTTGTCAAGAAAAGATTCTATACACCTAAATACAAAAAATAATCATGGCAAAGTTAATTGAAGGACTCAAGTATTCAGAGTCTCACGAATGGGTTAAAGTTGAAGGGGAAATAGCCCTGATTGGTATCACAGACTATGCTCAACACGCCCTCGGAAACATCACATATGTGGATATGCCTTCGGAGGATGACGAAGTCTTTGCCGGTGAGGAATTCGGCGCAGTCGAAAGTACAAAGATTGCAAGTGACCTTTTCTCTCCGGTTTCAGGTGTGGTTACCGAAGTGAATTCCGCACTGGAGGATGCCCCTGAGCTAATCAACGAGGATGCCTATGCCAACTGGATTATCAAAGTGAAGATGTCAGACCCGTCAGAACTCGAAACTCTCCTCGATCCGGCAGCTTACGAAGCAATTTGCAAATAATTATGAACCATCCTTATTTCCCGCACACAGAAGAGGACATAAGGCAGATGATGGAAAAATGCGGAGTCTCCTCTCTCAGGGAACTCTATTCGGATGTGCCGTCAGACTGCATCTATGAGGGAGAGTATAATCTTCCCAAAGCAATGTCCGAACTGGAGGTCAGAAGGCATTTCGCTTCTCTTGCCTCACAAAATGTGCCCCTCAAAATTTTTGCAGGCGCGGGGGCCTACGACCATTATTCCCCTGCAGTGGTGCCTTACATCCTGAGTCGTTCTGAGTTTTCGACTGCCTACACGCCCTATCAGGCGGAAATTTCACAGGGTACCTTGCGCGCAGTATTCGAGTGGCAGTCAATGATTTGCCGCATCACAGGAATGGATGTGGCAAATGCTTCGATGTATGACGGGGCTACCTCTGCCGCAGAGTCGATGATGATGGCAGTTGCAGCTTCCAGGAAGAAAAACCGTTTCATAGTTTCTGCATCTCTGCTTCCTCAGGTGCTGGATGTCGTCTCTACCTACGCCCGCTTCCATGGCATTGATCTGGTTGAGGTGCCTGTGGAGGATGGAGTTACATCCCTGACTGAGCTCAAAACTGAACTGGAGTCCGCAGATGTGGCCGGTGTTATGATGCCGGGAATCAACCGTTACGGTGTTATCGAAGACCTGGCTGAGGCTGTGGAAGCGGCTCATTCAGCAGGAGCCCTGTTTGTGGAATATTGTGACCCTTCAGCTATGACCGTACTCAAGACTGCGGGGGAGTGGGGTGCCGATGTGGCTTGCGGGGATGCACAGACTTTGGGTATGCCTCTGAATTTCGGGGGGCCCTACTGCGGATTTATGGCCTGCCGTCAGGAATATATGAGGAAACTTCCCGGAAGGCTTGTGGGAGAGACCGTAGATGCGGATGGGAAAAGGGCATTCGTGCTCACTCTCCAGGCCCGCGAACAGCATATCCGTCGTGAAAAGGCCACTTCCAACATCTGTTCCAATCAGTCTCTGATGGCTCTCTATGCCACAGTCTATCTGTCTCTTATGGGACCTGCCGGTATGAGGAAAGTGAACGATCTCTCCTATGCCGGAGCTCATTTCCTTAAGGGGGAACTGCTGCGTACGGGGTATTTTGAAGAGCCTTTCAGTGTGGAGAGACCTTTCCTCAAGGAATTTGTGCTCAGACCTCGCCGGGACGCAGAAAAGCTTTGTGGTATGCTGGCAGACAGAGGATTTCTCGCTGCGCTTCCGCTTGGGGAAGGACTCGTCAGCTTTTGTGTAACTGAGAAACACGACCGCATTGAATGTGAGGAACTTGTAAATGCAGTTAAATCTGCTTTCGATGCTTTGGGAGGGGCAAGGGAATGAAATACTATGATAAATTGATTTTCGAATTGTCTCAGAACGGTCGTTGTGGCTGCAGCCTTCCTGACAACGGCTTCGGAGAGACTTCCTGCACTGAACTTCCGACTGCTCTGCAACGTGCCCAAGCTCCTGAACTGCCCCAAGTCAGCGAGCCGGATGTGGTGCGTCACTACACCAATCTCTCTTCGATGAACTTCGGTGTGGACACGGGCTTCTATCCGCTCGGAAGTTGTACTATGAAATACAATCCCAAGATCAATGAGGAAATTGCAGCACTTCCGGGATTTACATCCGTGCATCCGCTACAGCCTCTTTCGACGGTAATGGGCTGTGTTCAGGTGTACAAGGAACTCTCAGACTACCTTTGCAGCATCACGGGAATGTCGGCTTTCACCCTCAATCCTTTTGCGGGAGCGCACGGGGAATTGACCGGCCTGATGCTTATGAAACACTATCATCTTCTTCACGGAGACGTTTCCAGGCGCAAGGTGATTGTGCCGGATTCTGCACACGGCACCAACCCGGCATCAGCTGCTGTATGCGGCTTTGAAGTGGTGCAGGTCAAATCCAGACCTGACGGAAGGGTGGATGTGGAAGATCTCAAACCTCTTCTGGATGAAACAGTTGCGGGAATGATGATGACCAATCCAAATACTCTCGGCCTGTTTGAAACCGGTATCCGGGAGATAGCCCAGCTGGTCCACGACTGCGGAGGTCTCCTATATTATGACGGCGCAAACCTGAATCCTCTGATCGGGGTTGTGCGTCCGGGGGATATGGGCTTTGACATCCTGCATCTCAATCTGCACAAATCCTTTTCCACTCCACATGGCGGAGGTGGTCCTGGAGCCGGTCCTGTGGGCATTTCGGAGAAACTCAAAGGCAGTCTGCCACAACCGGATTTCTACTGTGGCGAGCAGGAATTCAGTATGGGTCGAATAAGCGGTTTCCAGGGCAACTTCGGCGTGATTTTGCGGGCTCTTGCCTATATACTTATGCTGGGCAGGGAAAATGTGAAATTGCTCGGTTCCTATGCAACTCTTTCTGCCAATTACATCAAAGTTTGTCTGAAAGATTGTTATGAATTGCCTATAGACTCTGTCTGCAAGCATGAGTTCGTGTTTGACGGACTTAAGGATAAGTCTAACGAAGTCACGACCCTGGATGTGGCCAAGAGGCTTCTTGACTATGGCTTCCACGCTCCGACCATCTATTTCCCACTCCTGTTCCATCAGTCTCTGATGATAGAGCCGACTGAAACCGAGTCCAGACAGACTTTGGATGAATTCATAAAGGTGATGAGGACAATAGCCGAAGAGGCTGCCACATCGCCCGATATGGTTAAGTCTGCCCCACACAATACCCCGGTGCGTCGTCCGGATGAGACTCAAGCAGCAAGGCATCCTATACTCAAAGCCTGATATTATTAAGACTTGCGAGACTTGAGTAAATATGAGATTAATTGTAATAGGAGCAGGTCCAGGGGGTTATGAGACCGCCGTGGAGGCCAGGCGCAGGGGCTTTGAGGTGATTTTGGTCACTTCCGGAAAATTGGGAGGTACCTGCCTGAATCAGGGCTGCATTCCAACGAAATGCTTCTGTCACGATGCCCGCACCGGAACCCCGCTTTCCGAAATGGTGGCTCGCAAAAGGCAGGTTGTGGAGAAACTTGGCTCTGGAGTGGAGCAGATGCTCAAAGGGGTGGAAATCATCCGGGGCATAGCCAGGGTTGCAGATGAGCGCACTGTGCTCGTGTGGCCCACCGAGGAAGAGAGCATTCAGAATCAGACTTCAGCGGAAAATGAACCGGCCTTGAGCCTGAGGGCTGACAAAATCATAATTGCAACCGGCTCCCATACGGCCTGGCTGAGAATACCTGGAGCCGATACGGTTGCGGGTGTGCTGTCTTCCACGGATATTCTCAATCTTGAGGAGCAGCCGCAACGTCTGACGGTAATAGGAGGTGGAGTCATAGGCCTGGAGTTCGCTTCCATATTCAATTCTCTGGGCTCGGAAGTCACTGTGATAGAATATTGCCGTAACATTTTGCCGAACCTGGATTCAGACATTGCCAAACGTCTCAGGCAAATCTTGTCCAAAAGGGGAGTCCGCTTCATACTCGGGGCAGCTGTGACCTCAATCCAGGCTTCCGGAGAGGGGCAGCAGGTCAATTATCTTGCGGGCAACGAAACCGGGAGCATTGAATCTGACAAGGTGCTGATGGCCTGTGGCAGGGTGCCGGACGTGAGGGTGGCGTATGGATGTAAAGGTCTGGAATTCAACCGCAAGGGTATAGTCGTGGACGAAAATATGCAGACTTCCCTTAAAGGCGTGTACGCTGTGGGTGATGTGAACGGGAAGATGATGCTGGCCCATGCTGCGGTATTTCAGGGCAAGGTGGCTCTGAACCACATCTGCGAATCGGAAGGCCTGCCTGTCCATTCCAGAATCCGCCAGGATATTATGCCTTCAGCTGTGTTCACCTGTCCTCCACTTTCCTCGGTGGGACTTTCCGAGGAGGCCTGCAAGGAAAGAGGAATTGAATACAAGGTCTTCAAGTCACTGTACGGGGCCTCAGGTATGGCTCTGGCTTCTGATTGCGGAGAGGGAATCTGCAAAGTGCTGGCTGCCAAGCCCGGTCAGGAAGGATTCCGCGACTGGCAGATACTCGGGTGTCATATTTTAGGTGAAAATGCACCCGACCTCATTTCCGAAGTTTCGGTCCTGATGAACTATGATGCCACCGTGGATGAACTTTCCGACATAATACATCCTCATCCGTCCTTCTCGGAACTTATTCTCAACGCCGTAAAATGAAGCCTAAAGAACAGTCAACCAAAAACTTGCCTTCAGCCTGGGTGTCTTTGATACCCTTTGTCTTCCTGTCTGCAATCCTCTTTGTGGTCATCCGCATATTCGGCGGGAATGCCCTTGAGGGAGCCAGCCAGGTGTCTCTACTGCTCACGGCCGCTCTGGTGGTGGCAATATCCGTCATATTCTACAAAATCAGCTGGGAACAACTGGAGGAAGGAATCCTGGACAATGTGCGCTCGGTCGGTTCGGCAATCCTCATTCTGTTTCTGATCGGGGCAGTTGCCGGAAGCTGGATGGTCAGCGGCATAGTCCCGATGATGATTTACTATGGAATGAACATCATCACCCCGAAAATTTTTCTCTTTGCCTGCTGCCTCATTTGCGCATTGATATCCGTTATGACCGGAAGCTCCTGGACCACAATCGCCACAATAGGTGTGGCCCTGATAGGAATAGGTACGGCTCAGGGCTATTCTGCCGGATGGACAGCCGGTGCAATCATATCGGGAGCATATTTCGGGGACAAGATTTCGCCCCTGTCCGACACCACTACTCTGGCATCCTCCTCCACCGGAACCCCTCTCTTCACTCACATTCGCTATATGATGAAGACTACCATTCCGTCTTTCGTCATTGCAATTTGTGTCTTCCTGATTGTGAGCCTTTGTCATTCTTCCACCTCTGAAGTTACGGCAGCCGAGTTCGCCTCGGACCTTTCCGGCACTTTCCGCATTACGCCCTGGCTTATGGTCACTCCATTGGTTACGGCATTTATGATTTCCAGGAAAATCCCGGCTCTTCTGACCCTTTTCATCGCTGCCCTTATGGCAATTGCCACTGCCTTGATTTTCCAACCGCAGATAATATGGCAAGTCGCAACCGGCCGGCCTGTGGCAGAATTCACCGGACTCACATTTCTGGAGGCTTTCAAGGGCTGTATGCTTTCGGTCTATGGTCCAACCTCGATTTCAATGGGAAATCCTCAGCTGGATGCCCTGATTGCCACAAACGGCATCACAGGTATGCTGCCTACAGTTTTCCTGGTGATATCCGCTTCGGCTTTCGGCGGAGTGCTCGTGGGAAGCGGTATGCTGATAAGCCTCACAAGTATGCTTCAGAAATGCATCCGATCCACTCTGGGACTGGTCAGTTCCACAGTAGGTACAGGCATCTTCTGCGATATGGTCACCGGAGACCAGTACCTGTCCATCATTCTTACAGGTAGCCTGTACAAGGAACTCTACAAGGATAAAGGTTATGAGAACAGGCTTCTGAGCCGTTCCATCGAGGATTCCGCCACCGTATGCTCTGTGCTGATACCGTGGAATTCCTGCGGAATGACCCAGGCAACCATACTTAAGGTGGCCACAGCGGAATATCTTCCATTCTGTCTTTTCAATCTGATTTCGCCATTGATGTCCATCTTGATTGCTGCAATCGGCTGGAAAATCCGAAGACAGCATAGTTTCTGATTGACAAGGTATTTTGTGGATGTCTTTATTGTGTATGTACCAAATAATTACTAAATTTGCCGACGTTTCTGGTGATGTGTGGGGCCGATGGCTTCCGCTATGATACAAAGGACTGTAAAACTAACGTATAATATTGTATTTATGTTGTCTTCAAAAAGAAAAGTCGCCATCAACCTGCTTTATGCTGTACTGGCAATTTTGTCTGTTATGTCCTGTGCCTCTTCAAAAGATGTGGCATATCTTCAGGATAAAGTTTTCGATAACCCTGTGGAGTTGGAGAAGAATGCAGGAATAGTGATTGAACCTAAGGATATGCTTTCCATAGTTGTCAATTCGAGGACACCTGAACTTGCACCTATGTTCAACCTTCCGATTGCAAACGTCTATGCCGGGACCGAGTCTTTTTCCGGTTCCCAGAGAATATCCTGCTACACCGTGGATGAAGAGGGCTTCATCTCCTTCCCGGTGCTTGGCAAAATCAAGGTACTTGGAATGACCAGATGGGAGTGTGCGGATTACATCAAGAAGGAACTCATCAAGAACAAATATCTCGATGACCCGATTGTGATAATTGAATTCACGAATTTCAAGGTGTCCGTCCTCGGAGAAGTGAAGTCCCCCGGCACCTATACCATAAACGGAGACAGGCTGACCATTCTTCAGGCCATAAGCCTTGCAGGTGACCTCACCCTCTTCGGACAGAGAAAGAATGTGTCTGTGATACGTGAGAACGCTGGCGAGAGGACCATCTATGAGGTTGACCTCACCAGCACCAGCATTTTTCAGAGCCCGGCCTATTATATCAAGCAGAACGACATCATCTATGTGGAGCCTACAGATATAAAGAAGCGCCAGTCCACTGTGGATGACAAGGCTTTGAGAATCACAAGTATAGCACTTTCATCAAGTTCAGTTTTAGTGTCCATCGCCACTTTAGTTTCCACTCTGGTGATGAGGAATAAATAGTACCCCTAACAGCTTCTAATCAGAATTAAGATTATGGAAGAACTCAATACCAAGAATACGCAGAATTTTACCAGCAGCCAGGACAATGACGAGATGCAGTTTACCATAGCTGACATCTGGTCCATTTTCGTGAAGAACAAATGGTGGATGGTTGCAGGTGTGGTAGTCTGCCTTATTGTTGCTTGTTTTCATCTTTACCGGACTCCGTCACTCTATACCAGAAGCGCCAAATTGATTGTGGACGAGAGCCAGCAGGATGCAGCAGTGCGCAACCTTTCCTCATTCACCGGTGGCGGTATGCGTCTGAGGAACACTGTAGCCGTGGAAAATGAAATGGAGGCATTCACTTCTCCGGACCTTATGGAGATGGTTGTGGAAAGGAACAATCTCAATGCTTCCTATACTGAACACCAGATTCTCAGGACTGTGGAACTTTATAAAAACTGTCCGATTGAGATGATTGTGGCAGGAGACAATCCGAAGTCCTCTTTCTCATTCCTTGTCGAGAAGACTTCCGAGGACAGCTTCCTCCTCAGCAAGTTCAAAGTGGGTAAGGATAAACTGGAAGGCAGTGTGGAAGGCCGTCTCAACGACACCATCAATACCCCTGCAGGAAGACTGGTTCTCGTGCCGACTGTGAACATTGAAGAATGGAAGGACGATATTTCCATCAGTTGGGTTAACTCTATGGCGAGGGCCAAGTCATTGACAACCAATCTGACCGCTGATATTTCCAGCAAGGAATCCACAGTTCTGGTGCTCACCTATAAGGACAAGTTCCCTTCTCGCGCAGAAAACATACTCTCTTCATTGATTGATGTGTACAATGAGGTTTGGCTTTTCGACAAGAACAAGGCAGCCAGAAATACAAGTTCCTTCATCACCGATCGCCTGGCCATCATTGAGAATGAACTCGGAGGCATAGAGAGCAAGCTTAAGAGCTTCAAGTCGGAAAACAATTTCAGCGACATCAAGGCGGTTGCACAGCAGTATCTGGAGGAGTCTTCCACCTATGCAGGCAAATTGTTCGAGGTGAACAACAAACTCTCCATTGCCGGATTCATCAAGGAATATCTGAATGACCCTACTCATCAGACCGACCTCATCCCGTCCAATCTCGGCATTATGGGCAACGGGGTGGACAGCCAGATAGCTGAATACAACAAGCTCATACTCCAGAGGGACCGTTATATGAATGTCGGAAGTGCCAATCCGCTTGTGGCAGATGTGAATACGGCCATTGCTTCCCTGCGCAGTGCCATCCTACGTTCCACAGACAATCTCATTGCGACACTCTCACTCGAGGCTGCAAGCCTTCAGGAGCAGGAGGACCAGATTCTCCGCCGCATTTCCTCAAGTTCCGGTCAGGAGTATGAACTCCTTTCTATGCAGCGCCAGCAGAAGGTGAAGGAATCACTGTACATCTTCCTTCTCCAGAAGAGGGAGGAGAATGAAATCACAGCTCTCGTGAATGTGGGAAACACCAGGATCATAATGCGTCCGAACGGTTCTCCAGGACCGGTATCACCAAGGAGGTCAATGATTCTGCTTATGGCCATCATTTTGGGTATCGGCATTCCTTTCGCCTGGTTCTTCCTCCGTATCTACCTTGACATGACGGTGAAGACAAGGGATGATCTGATAAAACTCAGGGTTCCTTTCCTCGCAGAGGTGCCGTTCTCGAAAGTAGTAAAGAAAAAGAAGTTCGGTCTGTTCAAATCCAATGTCAAGGATGATCAGGAAGATACCAAGATAATTGTGAAGCCGGGCAAGAGGGATATGATGAATGAGGCCTACAGAGTGCTCAGGACCAACCTTGACCTGATGATGGGTAACAAGGGCAGCAAGGTGATAATGCTTACCTCCTTCAACCCAAATGCCGGCAAGACCTTCACTTGTCTCAATGTCGCCGCATCAATGGCAATCAAGCCGGCGAAGGTCATAGTCATCGACCTCGACCTCAGGAAAGGTTCCCTCGGCAAGAGCTTGAACATCAACTCGCAAATTGGTATATCCTCATATCTGAACGGGGATATTGACAGCATTGACGAGATTACAACCGAGGTTTCCAAGAATCTCTACTGCATTCCTGTCGGCGTCCTGCCTCCGAATCCTACTGAACTTCTCCTGTCGGAGCGTCTTCCTAAACTGCTCGACTCCCTGAAGGAAACCTATTCCTACATTTTCATCGACTGTCCTCCTATTGAAATTGTGGCCGACCCTTCAATCGTTTCACAGTATGCGGACATCACTTTGTTTGTGACCAGGGCAGGACTCTTGGACAAGAGAGTGCTTCCTAAGATTAACGAGCTCTACGACCAGCAGCGTTTCAGGCATATGTGTCTCTTACTCAATGGCGTGGAAATGACCTACAAGCCTTATTCAAAATCCGGTAACGGCTACGGTTACGGTTATGGTTATGGCTATGGCTACGGTTATGGTTACGGCAATGCAGATCCTTCGGAGTCCAGTCCCAGAAAGTAAATGTTTGATTTTTTAAGACATAAATATTCATTGGCGGAGTCTGGCGTTTTGTCGGGCTCCGTTGATGCACACTCCCATATCCTGTTCGGCGTGGATGACGGGGCAGCACACAGAGAGGATGCCCTGAAGATGCTGGAATATGAAGAATCTCTGGGAGTGAGGGAAGTCTGGTGCACACCGCATATAATGGAAGATGTGCCGAACAGGACAGAAGTCCTCAAGGAGCGCTTTGAACTGTTGACCTCACTCTACAAGGGAAATATTAAACTTCATCTTGCAGCGGAGTATATGCTCGACACGCTTTTTATGGAAAGGCTTAAGCAGCGTGACCTGCTCCTACACAGGGACGGTTTGCTCCTCATAGAGACTTCCGCAAACAATCCTCCGCTGAATCTGTTTGATTCATTGTCACTGGTGAGAATGGCAGGAATAACCCCGCTTCTGGCACATCCTGAACGTTATCGATACCTGCAGAAGCCCGATTATGAAAAATTGCTCTCAGACGGAGTCAAACTTCAGTTGAATCTTGCCTCCCTGACCGGCTATTACGGGCTCACTGCACAGGGCAAAGCAGAATGGCTCCTGGAGAATGATATGTATTCAACTTTCGGTTCCGACTGTCACAGGGTGAAGGGAATAATGGAACAATACAGCAGGAAGTCTTTGACAAAGAAAATAGTCGAAAAATTATATAATCTTGCAGGATGCCAATAAATCATTAGCAATTAATTGCTGAAACAATATTGTTTATCTATATAACAAAACAGTTATAATGCCGAATATATCTCAGAGGGCTTGTGATATGCCTTCGTCACCAATCAGAAAGTTGTTCCCGCTTGCAGAAAGGGCAATGCAGAAGGGGATCAAAATCTATAGGCTGAACATTGGTCAGCCTGACATCGAGACGCCGCAGGAAGGTCTGGATGCTCTGCGCAATATCGACCGAAAAGTGCTCGAATACAGTCCGAGCGACGGATTCCGTTCCTTGAGGGAGAAACTGGTCACCTATTACGACCAATATCAGATTAAGGTCAGCGCCGATGACATTATCATAACCACAGGTGGAAGCGAGGCAGTCCTTTTCGCATTTATGGCTTGTCTGAATCCAGGTGACGAAATCATTGTTCCGGAGCCTGCCTATGCCAATTATATGGCCTTTGCCGTGTCAGCCGGAGCCGTAATCAAGCCTGTCGTGTCCACGATTGAAGAAGGATTTGCGCTTCCCCACATTGAGGATATCGAAAAGCTCATAACTCCGAAGACAAAAGGTATTCTTATCTGCAACCCCAACAATCCGAGCGGATATCTCTATACCCGCAAGGAGATGCATCAGTTAAGGGATCTGGTACTCAAGCACGACCTATTTCTCTTCTCAGACGAGGTTTACAGGGAGTTTATCTACACAGGGTCTCCGTACATTTCAGCTTTCCACCTCGGCGGAATCGAAGACCACGTGGTGCTTATTGATTCCGTGTCAAAGAGATACAGTGAGTGCGGCATACGTATCGGAGCACTGATTACCAAGAACAGGGAGGTGCACGATTCAGTGATGAAATTCTGCCAGGCCCGACTTTCTCCGCCTCTTATCGGCCAGATTGTGGCAGAGGCTTCCTTGGATGCATCCAGGGATTATGCCATGAGGACCTATGAAGAGTATATTGAGAGGAGAAACTGCCTTGTGGATATGCTGAACAAGATTCACGGGGTGTATTCGCCTATTCCTATGGGCGCATTCTATACCGTGGCCAGATTGCCTATAGACGATTCAGACCGCTTCTGTGCCTGGCTTCTGGATGAGTTCAACTATGAGGGACAGACCGTTATGCTGGCTCCTGCCTCAGGTTTCTACACTGACCCTAATCGCGGCCGCAATGAGGTCAGAATCTCCTACACCATCTGCAAGGATGAACTCAGGAAGGCCCTGAAGGTACTTGAGGAAGCCTTGAAGGTATATCCGGGAAGAGTGGACTGATGCAGAGGTATGTGAAATGGTTTTTCCGGGAGATTGCCCGATTCAGGTGGACTTTTGTGGCGGTTCTCCTGTTTCAGGTGGTGGGCGTGGCCATTTCACTCTTCTATGTATGGCTGAGCAAGGACCTTGTGGACACAGCTGTGGAACATTTCCAAGGGGACCTTCAAAGGCAGCGCATCATCAGTCTTGCAATAATCTTTACCTTGGTTTCACTCTCCCGTCCCATCCTCACAGCAATCAAGTCCTATCTGCAGTCCCGTATGGCCGTCAGTATGACCAATTCCTTGAGACAGAGGCTGTTCGATGAAATGCTCAAGACTGAAGTAGATGTGGGCAGAAAATATCATTCCGGGGATATGATAAACAGGATGGAGTCAGACGTTTCGGCTGTCACAAATGCTTTCTGTGCTGCTGTGCCTAATCTTTTCTGGGCCGGGTTGCAATTTGCGGCTGCTTTTGCCTGTGTGCTTTATGTGGACCTGCGCTTGTCATTGATCCTTGTGGTTTTGCTGCCAATTGCGGCACCTGCCGGCAAGTTCATAATGAAGAAAGTCAGGCAACTTACTCTGCGCATCAAGAGCAGCGACTCCAGAATCCAGTCCCATATCCAGGAATCCATTCAGCATCACACCCTGCTCCGTACTTTGGAATACACGGACGGCAGTTCTCAAATGCTTGGAGAATTGCAGGATGAGAATTATTCCCGTAACCTCAAACGCATCGGTTTCAGCATCATTGCGAGGGTTTTGATGTCTCTGGCATTCACTTTAGGATATCTGGTGGCCTTCCTGTGGGGAGTAAGGGGCCTGTCCACGGGCGTTGTCACCTATGGTGTTATGACTGCCATTCTCCAACTTGTGGGACAACTCCAGAGGCCTCTGCTGCAGGCCAGCGAAAATCTGCCTTCATTGCTCCATTGCACCGCATCCATCGACAGGCTTATGGAATTGGAAGATTTGCCGAAGGAAGAGGCTGAAGATGCCTTGATGCTTGGTGCACCAGCAGGTGTGCGTGTCCGGAACCTGTCTTTCCAATATCCGGATGGGGAAGAGAAAGTGATTGATAATCTGTCATTTGATTTCAAGCCAGGCTCCAGAATTGCCATTACGGGGCGCACCGGGATAGGGAAGACCACTCTTCTTAAGCTCATACTTGCATTATCAAGGCCCACTTCCGGCAGTATTGAACTCTATGATTCGGAAACCTCAGTGCCTGTGTCAGTGAAGACCCGATGCAATTTCGCCTATATCCCCCAGGGCAATACCCTTTTCAGCGGCACTGTACGGGAGAATCTGCTTATGGGAGACCGCAATGCTGATGAAGAGAGAATGAAGGAAGTGCTCCACCTTGCGGCAGCGGATTTTGTTATGGACCTGCCCGAGGGACTGGATACCATTTGTTCCGAAGCTGGAGGAGGTCTTTCTGAAGGCCAGGCTCAGCGCATTGCAGTGGCGCGTGGCTTGCTGCGTCCCGGAAGCATAGTGCTCCTGGATGAATTCTCTTCTGCGCTGGATCCTGCCACAGAGGAGGAAATGCTAAGCCGTCTGACAGCCAAAGATGGACTCTGTGCCGGCAAGACTATGATTTTCATTACTCACAGGGAGTCCATCCTGAATTTTTGCGATTCTGAGCTGAAATTTGAGTAATCCTGGAGCAAGGACCTCAGATTTTCATTACTGCCTTGTTGGCCTTTCCATCCACCACGACAAGCAGTTCCCCGTCGAACCGGACCTGACGAACGAACTGGCTTTCGTAAACAGCAGGCATAGAGTCAAACCTCTCTGTATCACATATTTCTCCTGCTCTGGAAAATTCGTTGACATTCACATATCCGGCATTTGCAGAGGTCATATTCTGGAAGAAATGGGTGCCCTGGCTTGGTTCCACCCTGAAATTGTCCAGTGAACATTCCACTATGACCTTGGCTTCAGATATGTCACTCCATTTCACCGGTACCCCAAGACTTTCCACACTGGAACCCCAGCGGCCGTAACCGATAAGTATGTAGTTACGCTTATCCCTTCGCATCCTGGCGTTCAGTGCAGTGAGTTCGGCGGCAATTTCCCTGGTGCGCATCTTGTCGAAATTGTCTTTGCGAAGGTAGATGATGTCGTGTATGTTCGGGATCACTCCGGGACCTATGGCACAATCGGACTTGAGGAAGGCTCCCTCCTCGTCAATTCGTGTCCAATCCACCTCGCTATACATTCCGTCTATGGATATAGGCCTGATTTGCAATATGTTGAAGGTGGTAGGTTCTTCCGATGGTTCAGCTGCAAATTCCATTTCTATGTCGCAGTTCACTTCATTTTTCATAATGGTGAGCAGCTGGTCAATGATTTCGGCCAGAGGGAAACTCCTGTATTTCAGTATTCTTGCGAAAGTCACATATTTGGGGCCTTCAGGGGCTGTGGAATCCACCATCCTCATATTCTCCATATCGTAGGTGGAAGCTACATATTTCAGAGATGTGAATTTCCCACATTCACAGATTGGTATTCTCTCCAGGTTCACTGCATCATCCACGCTGGTCTTGAATGTCTCAGGCTTGAGGTTCAGGGCCAGCATTGCCGGTTGGGTTTCGCTGACAGTCAGTTCCGGAGTGGATGTCTGAAGCACGTTGCGCGGGTATTTCGGAGAAAATCTGAGCACTGGCTCTCCGTCCACAACAGCCTTGCCCAGTCCGTATGCCAGTTTCACAATTCCGTCTTCAGGCTTTTCTTTGCCCACCGGATAGAAATTGACGGACCTTGCAACACCGGATGCAGTGGGGAACCAATAGCCACATTCCTCTTTTCCGCAAATTTCCTGAATGACCACTGCCATTTTCTCCTCAGAAATCACATTTGCCGTAGAAAGAACGTAACCTCTTGAAGATGAAAAATATATGGATGCATATACGGATTTTATAGCTTTGCTCAACAAGCGCAACTGCTGGTCTTCATTTTCCGTGTGGGGAATCATATAGGTGGAATACACTCCTGCAAAAGGCTGGTAATAGGAGTCTTCTAACTTGGACGAGGACCTGATTGCAAGCGGCTTGTGCACGGTGCGGATGAAAACTCTCAGGGATTCCGTCAATTCTGCCGGCAAGGTGGATGCCACAAATTCGGAGAGTATTTCAGAATCGCTTATGTCAGAGCTGATTACATACTGAAGCCCGTTCTCCACAATGAAGCGGTCGAACCAGTCTGTGGTTATGACAATGGTGCGTGGCACTGTGATGCGCACGTCCTCCCATTTGTCATAGAGGTTGTATTTGTGAAGTATATGGTTCAAAAAGGCCAATCCCCGGGCCTTTCCTCCCAATGAGCCGTCTCCGAGCCGGGCAAAACGTATGGTGTCGTTGTAGTTCGCATTGTCGAACTTTGCAATCACTCCCGTTCCCTGGTTTTCGCGGAAGTCGTGAATCATCCTGTAATTGTTCACCCTTATGCTTTCCACGTCGTTGAATTCATCTGTGGAGAGTTTGCGGAAATGGTCTGCAAGAGAGAAAAAACCTCGTGCATAGAGCCATCTGGAGATGTAGTTTCTTTCGCAAAGGTCAATCAGGGCCTTGTCGGGGATGGTTTTCATTATCTCCTCGAAATCCTTGAGGTCGCGTCCCCGGGCTATGATTGCTCCCGTTTCAGGGTCAGGCACTACAAAATCGCCGAATCCGAAACGTTCCCCTATATATTCGCTCAATTCGTGAGTCAGGGTTTTGGAAGTCTTGAGTATGAATCCGGCTCCCAGTTCTTCTGCTCTTTCCCTCATACTTTCCTGGGAGGACTGCATCAGGAAGGGCAGGGTGGGGTCTTCTGAATGGACCAGTTGGCAGAGCTTGAGGCCGGCATCGTATTTTTCCTTGTCTGGCCTGTCTCCGCGGTGGATGACGAAACCTATGTCTGAAATCACTCCCAACAGATGGTCCGAATAACGGCGGTAGAGTTCAAGGGCATCGTCGTAGCAGGTTGCAAGCAGGATTTTGGGCCTGGATCTCTTGCGTTGGATCTGCTGCTCTTCGTTGAGCGTGTCCCTGATGGCAGCATTGTTCTGCTGTAGTACAAGTTTGTAGAGTATAGGGAGATAGGTGGAATAGTATCTCACCGAGTCTTCGATCAGAAGTATGGCCCGGGCACCCATCTCAAGTATGTCGTGGTCGGCATTAAGGCTGTCTTCCAGGAGCTTGATGATGGCGATTATGACATCCGTATTGTTGTCCCAGCAGAAGACATAATCTATGAGTGAGGCCTCCCTCTGACCGATTCTGCGGTAGATTTCTTTCGAAAACGAACAGAGCAGGACAATGGGCGTGGACGGTGAAATGGCCTTGGTCTGGGCGGCAAAGTCGAAAACATCCACCTTGCCCAGGTTGTACATCGTGATGATGAGGTCGTAATTGTCACCGGCAGAGAGCTTTACCAAAGCCTCCATAGGCGTTTCAGCCCTTTCTATGGAAGGTGGGTTACTGAGGTTGAGTTCGGAATATTCCCGGGTAATCTTATACTCTATGTGTCCGTCCTCTTCCAGCGAAAAACTGTCGTAACTGTTGCAGACCAGGAGAATTTTCCTGATTCGCCTCGACATCAGCCCCTCTGAGCCAGTCCTGTCTGTTGTCATAAATGTTCAATTATACCAAACCCTGTTCCACCATTGCGTTGGCAACTTTGATGAAACCAGCCAAGTTTGCGCCTTTGACATAATCTGTGTAACCATCCTCACATTTGCCGTATTCGGTGCAGGAGCGATGGATGTCCGACATAATCCTGTGCAGTTCGGCATCCACTTTTTCGGCTGTCCATTTGTAACGTATTGAATTCTGGGTCATTTCCAGACCTGAAGTGGCGACACCGCCGGCATTGGAAGCCTTGCCCGGAGAATAGAGTATGCGGTTCTTCTTGAATACTGCTATTGCATCAGGGGTGGAAGGCATATTCGCACCTTCTGCCACACAGAAGCATCCGCCTTTGATAAGATTCTCGGCATCAGCAAGTTCAATTTCGTTCTGGGTTGCACAAGGGAGTGCGATGTCGCAGGCAATCTTCCAAGGCCTTTCGCCAGGATAGTAAACTGCTGAAGGGTATTTCTCTGCATATTCCCTGATTCGGCCTCTTTTCACGTTCTTGAGCTGGAACACATATTTCAGTTTCTCTTCGTCAAGTCCGTCCTTGTCGTAGATGAATCCGTCAGAGTCTGAAAGGGTTACGACTTTTGCTCCAAGTTTCATCGCTTTTTCTGCTGCATATTGGGCCACGTTTCCGGAACCGGACACCAAAACAGTCTTGCCCTCAAATGTCTCGCCCTTTGTTGCAAGCATTTCCTGGGTGAAATAGCAGAGTCCGTAGCCTGTTGCCTGAGGTCTGAGGAGGCTTCCGCCCCAGCTCTGGCCCTTGCCTGTGAGTGTGCCTGTGAATTCGTCCCTCAGTCTCTTGTATTGTCCGAAAAGATAGCCTACCTCACGTCCGCCCACTCCTATATCTCCGGCAGGAACGTCCGTATCCGGTCCTATATGTCTCTGAAGCTCAGTCATAAAGCTCTGACAGAAACGCATAACCTCGGCATCGGATTTACCTCTCGGGCTGAAGTCTGAACCTCCTTTTGCTCCGCCCATAGGCAGGGTGGTGAGGGCATTCTTGTAGGTCTGTTCGAATGCAAGGAACTTCATAATGCTGAGGTTCACGCTTGAGTGGAAACGGATTCCTCCCTTGTATGGGCCTATGGCACTGTTCATCTGTACCCTGAAACCCCTGTTGATATGTATTTCTCCTCTGTCGTCCATCCAAGGTACACGGAACATAATCACCCTTTCGGGCTCCGTCATTCTTTCGAGAATTTTCTCATCCATCAGATGAGGGTAGTCGCAGATGTATTCTGCAACTGAGTCAACCACTTCTCTTACAGCCTGATGAAACTCAGGTTCGCCCGGATTTCTGGCAATGAGGCCTGCCATAAATTTGTCGGCATAGTCTTTAGCAAATTTTTCCATAGTTCTAACCACTTAATAATAGTATTTTTACGATATGCCCTTGAAAAGGGGCGTTTTCAGAATGACACATCTTCGCAAATTTATGAAAAATATTTTTTATAATTGCTAAACAATTTGACGGAAAGTAATATGAAATACAGAGTCTTGTTTGTTGTTGCAACAGCATACCTTATGGCCGCCTGTGCCTGCGGAACGGGGTTGAAGAATGGGGACCTGGTCTTTGTTGGAGAAAACGGTTCGGCCTTCTCTTCTGCCATTGCTGAATCCACCTCAGATTCGGAAGGTACCAGATGGGTGCACGTGGGGATAATCGAGGTTCGGGGAGACAGTATTTTTGTCATTGAAGCGGAACCGCGCAATGGGGTCAGACGTCTGCCTCTGGCCGGGTTTGTGGAAGATCAGGACGATGCCGTACTAAAATATATGCGTCTTAAAACGGCTTTTGCTGCAGATGAAGCCATTGCCCGTGCAAAATCCCGGATAGGGGAGCCTTACGACTGGTATTACCTTCCCGACAATGGGCGTTGCTATTGCTCGGAATTGGTGTATGATTCCTATCTTGATGAGTCCGGAGCCCATATTTTTCCCGCTGAGTCTATGTCATTCCGGGATGCTGACGGACAAATGCCTCAATTCTGGATTGATCTTTTCGCTGCTTTGGGCTGTGAAGTGCCGGAAGGGGAGAAGGGCACAAACCCGGACTCAATGGCTGAATCCGGGCTGCTTTATGAAGTTTTTACCGATAAGATCTGAAAGGGATTCAGGTCGAGGGGCTATTTTTCTGCAAGACAGAAGTCCAAATCTTTGGTAAGTTGCTCCTTGTCAAGTTTTTGTCCGATGAAGACCAATTTCTGCATCCTGTCTCCATAGACCGGGTCCCAGTCCTTCCTGAAATCAGGGTCCTGGCGGGCAATTTCCTCAAGGTCTTCTTCCGGAGCTGTGGCGTACCACTTTCCTGCTGCCTTGAGCTGGAACTGGCGGCCTGCCTGTTCGAATAGCCAGGACATATCGGTGTCGTCTGTGAAATAGCATAAGCCTTTGGCCCTGATGATGTTGTGTGGCCATTTCTTGGCTACGAAACTGTCGAAGCGATTCATGTCGAAGGGCTGGCGGCGGCAATATACGAAGGTGCCAATGCCATATTCTTCCACTTCTCCGCCTTCGTGGTCGTGGTGGTGATGATGATGGTGGTGCCCGTGTTCGTGTTCCTCGTGCTCGTGGTGCCCGTGTTCTTCGTGCTCCTCGTGTTCTTCGTGCTCCTCGTGTTCGTGATGCTCGTGCTCGTGCTCCTCGTGTTCTTCGTGCTCCTCGTATTCGTGATGCCCGTGTTCGTGCTCGTGGTGGTGTGCATCCTCATCCTCCTCTTCATCGGGATGCTCATCGTACGGACTCTCAATACCCTTCATCCATCCGGCAGATAGGGTGGTGGAGTCATAGTCAAACAGCCCTGTGTTCAAAAGTTTATCAAGATCCACATCTGCATAATTGCACTCAATGATTTCGGCCTTTGGCTGCAATTCCCTGATTATCTGCTTGATGCGGGTTAATTCCTTAGGTGATACTTCAGATGCTTTATTCAGCAGCACAATATTGCAGAATTCGATTTGCTGGATTATGAGGTTCTCAATGTCCTCTTCATCTATGTTCTTCATAACCAGAGTGTCTCCGCAGTCGAATTCGCTCTGCATCCTCATCGCGTCCACCACCGTGGCTATGCAGTCCAGACGGCAGGTTCCGTATTTGGTATAGAGCCCTCCGAGGGAAGGAATGGAACAGATGGTCCTGGCTATAGGTTCCGGTTCGCAGATTCCGCTCGCCTCAATTACCACATAGTCGAATTTTCCGGTCCTCGTGAGTTCGAATAGCTGTTCTATCAGGTCTGTTTTGAGAGTGCAGCAGATGCAACCGTTCTGAAGAGCTACAAGACTCTCGTCCTTCTTGCCCACAACCCCTCCTTTCTGGATGAGGTCCGCGTCTATGTTTACCTCACCTATGTCATTTACTATCACTGCGAAACGTATGCCTTTGCGATTGTTCAGAATCCTGTTCAGCAGGGTGGTCTTGCCGCTTCCGAGGTAACCTGTGAGCAGCAGAACTCGAATCTCTTTGTTTTCCATAATATTTCTGTTTTACTTTTTTCAATAGTTCGTTAAAAATTCAATAAGTTACGCGGCCCTGGCCGTGAATAAAA
>CAMCFO010000011.1 GCA_945874155.1 uncultured Bacteroidales bacterium | reverse complement strand
TAGATGAAAACATTTTCATCTAATCTATGTAATCTTCTGAATTATACCAATTTACAAGACTTCTACCAACCACTTTTGGCAATTATACCGGCGGAGCCGCAGGGTATAATAGGGGCAGAGCCCCTAGGCATAGATTCGGGTGCTGTGCACCCGTAGTCCCTTCACCCACGCAAAAAGGCCAGCCGAAGCTGACCTTTTTGTGCGGGCGAAGGGACTCGAACCCATACGCCTCACGGCACCAGATCCTAAGTCTGGCTTGGCTACCAATTACAACACGCCCGCAATCCGTGAAAAGTGGACCACAAAGTTAAGAATAATTTTCATAAATCCAATTCCTGCTATTTCTCCGTCTGTGATTCTTCATCTTCCAGAGCCGCAGCCTCCATTTTCTGTTGTTCCTCTGCGCTCAAAGCCTCAGTCTCCATATCCACGGCAGCCACATACCCCATCTCCTCCTTCCTCCTTTGGATAGCCTCTCCCCCGGAATTCTCCACTGCATCGCTCACTCCCTTCTCGAAAATATGCCTGATTGCATTGGACAGATTAACCTTCTCCTTGTCTATCGTTGCACTGAAAGCCGGAATACTCCGGGCATTCTTGTACTTGGCCTTACCGATCTTGAACTTCAGATTGTCGAAATCCGTACCGTAGAGATCCACTCCGAACTTGAACACCAAAGGCGACTTCAGGACAGAAATGCTGTAGCGGAAAGACATATCCAGATTCTGCACCCCGCTCAGGGCTATTTCGTAGCGGTCTATGTTCAGGTCGAAAGGAAATACCTCCAGTCTGCTGTCTGCTATCTGCCCCTCCACCGTCATCCTGTCAATCTTCAACTCATTCTTGTTCTTGAAATGCAGCAACTTAGTTATTTTCTGCAAATCTTTATCCTGGGCCAAACTAAGATTCTTGCCACCGACTCTCATAATTCCCCTTACTGAAGGCATAACCACATTCATAGCCGTGTCCAGCCGGGCAGTCCCTGCCAGCTCGCAATCCAGAAGGCCGTCGAAAGAGTTCAACATAGGCACCAGCTCCTTAATCTGAGGTACCATTTCGAACACCTCTGCCGCAGTCACGTCCACAAGACTGAAATTGAATCCCGTCCTTATGTTCTCCTTGTCAGGTGTCGAATAATAGCCCTCGAAAAAGAGGTTGCCCATATTTGCGGCCGCCATTGTGTTGTACACCTGCACACACCTCTCCTTCATCTTCACATTGCAGGTGAGCCAGTCTATCAGCATATTCGCGTACTCGATGTCGTATCCCTCAATGGCCAGGTCAGCTTCCACATTCGACGGGATTACAATCAGCGGACCCGCAGCCTCTGTCGTGTCCTCCAAGGCCGTCACAGCCGCCTCATACTCCTCATCGCTCATATCAGCCCCTGCCGATGCCTCCAGTTTTTGCCCGGCAGCATAGGCCGAGAGCAGTTCGTTGCAATTGAGTTTGTCAGCCACCAGTTTTGCATCCACTTTCAGCCTTCCGCGCCCGAGCAGCGCCCTTCTCATACCCGAAATGCTGCCCGTGAAATCCAGTTCGGAACTTCCCGAGTTGAACTTGAAACTCTTAAGATCTATTCTGTCATTGTTGAAGTTCGCCTCCACTCCGCTTACTACATTTTCAAGAGGCAGCAACGCAGTCACAATCTTCACTCTCTCTGCCGCAATTTGTCCGTTGAGATTCCATTGGGTGAAATATTTGCGCAATTCTCCGCCCAGACTCAGGTCCAAATCGTGCTTTTCGAAATCTTTCTCCTTCATCCAAGGGGATTGCCGGTCGGAGAGTTTAAGCCTATTCCGGTATGCCACTTTCATAAGAGAATCGCGCGGGACACCAGGATAGAGCAGTGCCAGCGAATCCAGACGCCTCTCCCTCCTCTGCGCCCTCTCCTTTGTCCGCATCTGTGCGCTCAGTCCCACATTCAGATTCCTTGCAAACACCCTCCCCGATGAAGACTTGAGCCTGAGGGACCTGTTGTTGCTGGAAACGGACAGTACAGGCACATCAAAATCGCCCCTCAAATGCGTGATACTGAACGCATTGGAAGTGGAACTCAAAGCTATGGAAGTGGAGTCGCTGTCCCGCAGGGAAAGCTTGCGGGCCGTAAATCTTCCCTTCATAGGCCAGAAAGTGATGGTGTCCAGAGCCTTCATTACCGAAGCATCGTTCTGCATACTCAATTGCATCTTTTTGCCCCGCAAGAGCATCGATGCACCATATTGAACACTGAAAGTATCCAGCCCTGCCTGTATGTCCAGCATCCTGGATTTGGCATTCTGATATGAAGCCACCGTGTCCCTGCGTGTTTCCAATCCGACTCCAAGACCAGTGGTATATAGAATTATGCTGTCGGAAGGCATCTTGACCGCAAGTGTGTCCGACTTCAGATAACCGGTCAGGTTCGTGTTCGGCAATTTGTACAAATCCAGTTGCGAAAGCCTCGCCCTTCCTTTCAGCCCACCTTCCAGATTGCCCTGAAGTTCCATTCCGGAATTATCCGGCAGCATCAGCCCGATCTTGTCCAAATCAGCCTTAAGGCTTATATCCGGCACAAGGGCGGGGTCGTAGCCCAATAAATCCTCGATCCTTAATTGCCCGCTGAGCGAAACCGTGTTTTTTGCGTTCAGCATCATACGCTTAAGGTCCAAATTGATTCTTCCCCTGCTGTCCGTGTGCAATGTGCCGTCCAGAGCAAGTTTGCCGTCCAGCTCTGTTCCATCCACAGAAAAAACTGACTCGGGTATATGGAATTCCCCTGAAACCTTCGGCAGAGCACCGTCCGCATAGACATAACTGCCCACAGCTTGCAACGATGCATCGAACACCGCGTCCGTCCTAAATTTAAGGGCTTCCGGGGAAATCAACTGTTTCCCGTAATTCTTGAGCAGCAGCTCCGGCTTCAGTCCCTTGACATCAAGTCCCATATTCATATCCAAGCTGTCCGGGAGAGACCTCAGCTGTCCCTTCAATTCAAAAGGAATCCATGCCAGCGTGCCTTTCAACCCCCGTATGTCAAACGATGGAACAGTATCTTTCAGCACCTGTACCTCTCCTTCAATTTCCACCGGCAAACTGAGGCGTCCCAGTCCGTCAGTCCCGACGAAGGCCTTGGCCATCAGTTCCAGGTTCAGCACCATATCCTTGCCTCCCGTGAGCCTGAGCCGGTCAATTCCCGAAAGAAGAGTATCCGGTCCCACCCGTCCTGCCGCAAACAGGCTGTCCACCTTCAGTTCTATGTTTTTTCTCGCCGCAAAATCCTTGTCCAGCCTTCCGGAAAAACCGGCCTCCTTCATACGCAGCAATATGCCCGTCTTCTGAGGTGAATTTGTGTAACTTACTGTGGGATAGTCATTCATCACGATCCTTCCGAATTGCAGGCGCGGCAGTTTGAATCCGCTTTCATCCTCATCTTCCTCCTCTTCGCTCCCGTCTTCCGGAAATATTTCCCAGTTGGACCTTCCGTCGGCATAAGTGTTTGCAAAAATCCGTGGACCGCTCAGACTTATTTCCCTGATTTTCAATTTCCATTCCAGCAGCGAAAAAGGATTGACCCTCAGCGCAAACTGCTCAAAAACAGCCAGAGTGTCCTTCTCTCCGCGCCCCATCTGCTGCAATCTTATATCCGGGTCCACAACCCCGTCAAATCTTTCGTGGGCATAGGTAACCGCGCAATTGTCCATTTTCAATCTGATATCGGGGAAATTCCGGAACATTGAAACTCCTATACTCTCGAACTCCAGGTCTGCATCAAGGTAGCTGTTGGCAAACTTTCCCACCATATCGGTCAGAATCGCCGGGGAAAGCGTCAGCTGCAAGATCAGGAGCAGCCCCGCCCAGATTCCTGCCAGAGATGCCGCAATCTTCAGGGCTATTTTCCGCCCGTGTTTCGTAACCTTCTTTGAATCAGTGTTTTCCATAATACCATTATTCCAGTTCCATATCTGAGCTGCAAAGATAGTTTTTTGCCCCGGCCTCTCAAAATTATTTACTCCGGTTTCACGTTGGCTGAAGCTTGAGCAAAGAATGTGAAAACAAAAAAGTTTTTTGTTATATTTGTCGGTTCAATTACAAATTTCAGATGGACGAAGCATTCATATTTGACTCCCACGTTGCGGGAAAACATTTCATAGGCAGGGAGCAGGACTGCCGGGCCTTGGAAAATCTGGTTTCGGCACACGAAAATGTGTGCATATACGATGGACCCAAAACCGGAAAGACATCATTGATACGCAAGGCGTTGACCAATCTCGGCACATCCGGAAGGCGGTTTCTCGTGCCTGAAATGAATATGACAGGGTACAGGCGAAGGGAACAGTTCCTATGCGAATTCGTTTCCGCAATCCTGTCCAAATTGGCCTCCTCGCCCTATGAATACAAGAGTATAATTGAGGAATTCCTTCCGGATACATTCATCAACTTCGATGAGCAGAAATATGAAGAGACTGGTGATGGAATAATCTGCAAGGCAGAGCCTGTGGAAGAGGATGTGGATGCTGTGCTGAAGTTTCCGTACATGTTGTCCAAATCCAGGGATATGGATATCTGCTTTGTGATAGACGAGTTTCAGAATGTGCTCGAACTGCCTGAAGGCGAGAGACTTCTCCGTAAGATGGAGAGCATTTCGTCTTCTTTGCGCGGGAAAAGCCGCTTCAGCTACATATTTTGCGGCAGCGGGTTGAATACGATGAAATGGATATTTGCCTACAGGAAATTCTTCTTCCGCGACATAGTGGATGTGCCCTTGAGCGCCATTTCGGAACAGGACGTGATTGCACATATAGTAGGAGGATTCCGCCCGAGCGGTAAAGTCATAGAGAAGGAACTCATACACAGACCTTACGTGATTTTCCGTGGTAATATGTGGTATATCAATATGATGGCATTTTTCTGCGGGGCCAGGGCCATAGGCTATATCAACGAAAGGACCATCACCGACGCAATCGAATCCGTTATCGCCGTCAATGTTCCGAGATTCAGGCGCATGGTGGATTCCCTAACCGTCTATCAATTCTCATTTCTCAAAGCTGTTCTGCATGGGGAAACCCGTTTCAGCACAACAGAAGTCATTGAGCGTTACAGTCTCAACTCCTCCGCCAACGTGAAAAGGGTCAAGGATGCATTGATGAAAAAAGAAATAGTCACCTTCAACGACAAGGACGAGGCTCAGGTGATCGACCCGCTTTTCGAGTACTGGTTCCGGCGCGATGTCCTCAAAGACAATATTGTAAAAGAAAAGTTTTGATTTCTGAATAAATTTCGTAACTTTGCGCGCTCAAAAAGAAAAGGGGGTGATATACAGATGATTATAGTACCGGTAAAAGAAGGCGAGAACATTGAGAAGGCGCTCAAGAAATTCAAGAGGAAATTCGAGAAAACTGGCGCAATCCGCGAGCTCCGCGCAAGAAAGGAATTCGTAAAGCCTTCAGTTAAAGCGAGAAAAGCAAAGATGAAGGCAATCTATGTTCAGCATCTTCAGCTTCAGGACGAGCAGTAAGTCCATCAGACAGGACTGACAGCAAGTCCGGGTATATTTTTAGGGTTGTCAAGCTCCGTGAAGAGTCGGTACAAGTCCGACCGCTTGCAGCTGAAACGTGGGAGTCTTCCGTAAAAAATTGAAAGGAAGGTCCCGAAAATGTTTAGGTTTATGTACGCAATCGTAGAAATTGCAGGCCAGCAGTTCAAAGTTGAGGCTGGCAGACAGATTTTCGTAAACCGCCTTGCCGCAGAAAAAGGCGCTGAGGTAGAGTTTGCAACTGTCCTTCTCATCGACAATGACGGTGATGTCAAAGTCGGAGCTCCATACATCGAGGGAGCAAAAGTAAAGGCAACTGTACTTGACGACAGCTGCAAAGGTGACAAAGTGCTCGTGTTCAAGAAGAGACGCCGCAAAGGCTATCAGAAGTGCAACGGTCACAGACAGTATCTTTCAAAAATCCAGATCGAAGAGATCGCTTAATCAAGAGGAGTTTTAAGTTATGGCACATAAAAAAGGCGTCGGTAGTTCCAAGAACGGACGTGAGTCAGAAAGCAAACGACTCGGTCTTAAGAAATTCGGAGATCAGGCTGTAAAGGCGGGCAACATCATCGTCCGTCAGAGAGGTACGGTTCACAACCCTGGTCTCAACGTCGGAATGGGTAGGGATCACACTCTCTACGCCCTCGTTGACGGTAAGGTAAAATTCTGCAAGAAGGCAGAGAACAAGTCTTACGTCTCGGTTATCCCTTTCGAAAACTAATCTGGGGATGAACGTTTGATAGACAGAGGATTGTCGCTCCCCGGGAGTGGCAGTCCTCTTTTTGTTTGAAAATCATTAATTTACGATAAAAATATGCTTACACTCAAATTGCTTCGTGAACAGCCTGACTTTGTGATCAGGAAATTGGCTGTCAAGAATTTCGACGCAAAGGAGATTGTGGAAAAAATCAACCTTCTCGACGTGGAGAGGAGGGCCTGCCAGACAGAACTGGATGCCTGCCTTGCCGAGCAGAAGAAACTGGCTGCAAAAATCGGCGGCCTGATGAAAGAGGGAAAAAGGGAAGAGGCCGAGGCAGTGAAGTCTCAGGTCGCTGAACTCAAATCAAAATCTGCAGAACTCGATGCCAAAGGCCAGAAAGCCCAGGAGGAGACCTTGTCTCTGCTCGTGCTGCTTCCGAACCTGCCTTGCGATGCAGTGCCGGCAGGAAAGACCGCCGAAGACAACGTGGTCGTGAAGATGGGCAATGAAATCCCTGATCTCGGACCGGATGCCCTCCCGCACTGGGAACTCGCCAAGAAGCTCGACATCATCGACTTCGACCTTGGAGTGAAGCTCACCGGAGCCGGTTTCCCTGTTTACAAAGGCAAGGGAGCCAGGTTGCAGAGGGCTCTCATCAATTATTTCCTGGACATCAACACCAAGGCAGGCTATCTTGAAGTGGAACCGCCTGTTATGGTGAACGAAGCTTCCGGTTTCGGTACAGGTCAGCTGCCCGACAAGGAGGGACAGATGTACCACGCCAACCTCGACAACTTCTACCTTGTTCCGACCGCCGAGGTCCCGGTGACCAATATCTACCGTGATGTAATCCTCGGTGCAAACGACTTCCCTGTGAAGATGACCGCCTACACCCCTTGCTTCCGCCGCGAGGCCGGTTCCTACGGCAAGGATGTGCGCGGACTCAACCGTCTGCACCAGTTCGACAAGGTGGAAATCGTGCGCATCGAAAAGCCTGAGAACTCCTATGCTGCTCTGGATGAGATGATTGCTCACGTGGAAGGCATAGTGAACAGTCTCGGTCTGCCATACAGAATCCTGCGTCTTTGCGGAGGTGATATGAGCTTCACTTCAGCCATCACCTACGACTTCGAGGTGTATTCCGCAGCTCAGGGACGCTGGCTTGAGATATCTTCAGTATCCAATTTCGAATCCTATCAGGCAAACCGTCTGAAACTCCGCTATAGGACAGAGGATGGCAAAACGGAACTTGCACACACTCTCAACGGCAGTTCCCTTGCACTTCCGAGAGTGGTGGCAGCCTTGTTGGAGAACAACCAGAAGGATGGCAAAATCATCATTCCTGAAGCCCTCCGTCCATACACCGGGTTTGATGTAATAGACTAGATGAAGGACTCTGAAAAGGTCATAATGGGAATAGACCCCGGAACCAACCTGCTTGGCTTCGGGGCCATTTCTGTATGCGGGCGCAAGTTGGAACTCGTGGAGGCAGGGGTTGTGGACCTACGCGCCGAGAAAGACCATTTCTGCAAACTGGCACTCATAGCCAGGGAATTTGCAATGCTTCTGGACCGCATCCATCCTGACGAATTGTCCATAGAATCAGCATTTTACGCAAAGGATGCGCAAGTGATTCAAAAGTTGGGCAGAGTGCAGGGCATAATCATTTCAGAAGCCATACGCCGTTGCATTCCTGTTTATGAATATGCCCCCAGAAAGGCGAAAATTGCCGTCACAGGCAATGGAGCTGCATCCAAGGAGCAGGTGGCGATGATGGTGGGAAGGCAATTGAAAATGGACCTGCAGCCCAAACATCTGGATGCCACTGATGCCCTTGCCATCGCCCTCTGCCATTATTATGATGCCCTGAGCCCGCTTGGAGGCTCCTCGTCTTCGGGAGGTTGGAAAAAGTTTATTGCGGCCCATCCTGACAGGGTCAAGTGAAAGAGCCGGGATTTTGGAGAAGAATTCCAAAATTTCGGGCTTTTGCCTTTTATCAGTTAATCCAAGACTGTTTTTAGTGGTCTAACATTTGATTTTGACGCGCGGCCCGGACAGAGATTGTTTCGGGGATTGTTTTAAGATACAGTATGAAGAGATTATTAGTTGCAGCATTGTTATGCATTTTGATGTCGGTCCCGGAGACGGTTTTCGCCCAGACAGGACTGTCTTTGACTTTGCGTCTGGTGGATGCCTCAAACGAAGAGCCGGTTCCCTTTGCCACGGTTTCGCTCACTCTCAAAGGCGGCAAGACTCCTTCCGGATATGCCCTCACCGACCAGGAAGGCAAGGCAAAGATTTCCAAGCTCAAGGCGGGGGACTATGTACTCAAGGCGGAGCTGATGGGATATAAGGCTGTGGAACAGGCTGTTACGCTTTCTAAGGCTTCAATTGACCTCGGAGATGTGAAGATGGACTCGGATGTGCAGCAACTTGAGGCGGCCAAGGTTACAGCGGCCGGCAATCCTATCATCGTCAAGAAAGACACCATAGAATACAATGCCTCTTCATTCAGGACCACAGAGAACGATATGCTTGAAAACCTGCTCAAGAAACTCCCGGGAGTGGAAGTGGGTTCGGACGGCAGCGTGACAGTAAACGGGGAGACCATTACCAAAATCACCATCGACGGCAAGACCTTCTTCCTCGACGACCCTCAATTGGCGACCAAGAACATCCCGGCGAAGATAGTGGAGAAAGTGAAGGTGGTGGAGAAGAAGTCGGACCAGTCTAAGTTCACAGGCATTGACGACGGTGAGGAGGAGACCGTGATTGACCTTTCCTTGCGTCCGGGAATGATGAAAGGCTGGTTCGGAAATGTTTCTGCGGGAGGAGGACACGACTTGCAGCAGGGCTGGGACGGAGACTGGAGAGGTCAGGGAGCGGCTATGATAGGCCGTTTTACCGACAAGAGCCAAATCAGCATAATACTCAACGGAAACAACACCAACAACCGCGGGTTCAACGATATGGCCGGGAGTATGATGAGGTCTATGCGAGGTGGCGGAGGCGGAATGGGCGGCGCTCGCGGCGGCTGGGGCCAGGACAACGGAATCACGACTTCCTGGATGGGCGGCGTAAACGGAGCGTGGACCCTGATGGACGGGAATATGGACCTGGCAGGCAACTACCTCTACAACGGAAGCGCTACCGAATTGCTGGAGAAGAGTGACAAGATAACCTACCTTGATGGTGGAGACCAGCTGATTTACAACAACGGCGGCGACCGTGCTTATGGTTCCGGCGATGGTTATGGCTTCAGCAATACTCTCACCCAGGGACATCGTCTCGGAGTCCGTCTGGAGCATAAGTTCACTGAAAACACCTCAATCATTTTCGAGCCACAGGTGAATTTCGGATATGGCCATTATAACGAATATTCAGACTTCACGACCTCGAGGCTCAAGGCTGGAGAAACCGATGCTCTCAAAGTCAACGATGGATTTGAGTCAACATCCGGTCTGAACAGCAACTGGACCACCAGCGGCCGCTTCCTCCTCCGTCAGAAACTCTTCAAGCCGGGCAGAACTCTCAGTCTGAATGTGAGATACTCCTTCTCGGGCAATGAACTTTACGATGCTTACAACCAGTCAAGCACCACGACTTATGACGACGGGGGCAATCCTCTCACTCCTCCGGAAACCGTGAACCAGAAAATCGGAAGCACCTCCGACAGCCAGAGCATCAGGACACGTCTCTCCTACACCGAGCCTCTGGGGCACGACTTCTATATGGAGGCCACCTACAGCTACAATTGGGCGCGTTCCTTCTCCGACAAGAAAGTCTGGGATTCCGGAACATTGTCTGAAGATTTCGCCCCTGGCATCTTCAACGATGCGGAGAAGGTGGAGAACGGCATCTATTCCAGCACCATCACCAATATTTCCCAGGACCATAACGCCGGGGTGAATATCCAGTACCAGAAGGGCAAACTCCGCGTTCAGATAGGTGCATCCCTTCAGCCGACCATCACGACCAATGTGACCCGGAACGCAGTGCAGCCCATAGACACGACCTACACCACCTGGAGATGGGCTCCTCAGGCTATGTTCAGTTATGAATTCAACGACAATTCGGAAATGAGGATGTTTTACCGTGGGCGTTCCACCCAGCCTTCCATCACTCAGCTGATGCCTGTGCCGGACAATTCCAACCCTCTGAACCTCAGTTTCGGTAATCCCTACCTCCAGCCTTATTTTTCGCACAACCTCCGCGGCTTTTTCGGCTACACCAACAAGCAGACCTTTTTCTCCATCCGCGGACGCTTCAGTGCCTCTATGGTGCAGAACCCGATTGTGAGTGCTGTATGGTATGACGGCAACGGAGTGCAGTACAATATGCCTATGAACGGGCCTCTGAGCGGTTCGGCCGGCGTGGATTTCTTCCTCAATTCTCCTATAGCCAAGTCCAATTTTTCGGTGATGAATTTCTTCAGGGCAAGTTTCAGTCAGGCTTCCTCCTATATAGGTACGACATCCTTGGACACCTCCAGATACTATGATGCCGCGACAGCAGATTTCAACTACGACCTTTTCAATGCCGATTTCTTCGACCATACGAATCCTTCATCCGCGAAATTGGATTTCAACAATGCCTTTTCCACCAATGTCATAGACAATCTCAATGTCACGGAAAGACTCACCCTCAAGTATTCCAACGATTTTGTGGAGCTTAACCTCGGAGGCAAAACCACTGTCACCAAGAGCTGGTACACTGTCCAGACCACCCAGGATGCCCGCTGGAACAATCAGGTATCCTTCTCGATGAACTGGACCATTCCTTACGATTTTGCCCTTTCTTCGGAGTTGAACTACAACTGGTACAACGGCTACACCACTCCTCAGGAGGATGAATTCGTGCTTAGCGCCGAGTTCTCCAAATCCTTCCTCAAGAAGCAGCTCACCCTTTCCATCAAGGGTTATGACCTGCTCAACCAGTCCAAGAACCTGAGCATCACAGATGCTTCCAACTATCATCAGGAGGTGCGCAACAATACTCTCGGGCGTTATGTCATCCTCTCCCTCACCTGGAGGTTCGGCAACTTCGGCAAGGCTGGGCAGCAGATGCGGGGTGGCCCTGGCGGACGTGGGCCTATGGGTCCTCCTCCGGGACACTGAAATGCTCCCGCAACTCGCATATATAAATAAGGCTGGCCATCGAAACGGTCAGCCTTATTTATAAGTTTGAGTATTACTTAAAAAAGGTAGCGGACACCTATGCAGATCGCGCTGGCGTAGAGTGCTCCGGTGCCGAATCCGCAAGTAGTGCCTTTCTGAGGCTCAGGTACTATTACTGACCCATTTCCGCTATAGGTAACGTTGGACCAGGCAATTGCAGGTCCGATGACAGGTCTCCAGTCAACCGAAAGCTGAAGCGGGAACCAGAAGTTGTATTCCACTCCTATACGTCCTGCAACACCAATATTAAATCCTCCTGCGCTTGTTCTTTGCTTGATCCCGGCTACTTCCTGTTTGAAAACTTCCGGCCAGGCAAACCCGAATCCTGCTCCTACACCGGCATACCAGTTCCACTCACCCTTCTGAGTCCAAGAGGTAATTGGGAAAATCCAGTCGTAGGTTGCAGCAGCTCCGATTCCTCCACTATATCCCGGAAAATCGACATCTACGGAAATCATATTATCCAATCCCATAGAGTGCTGATATGAAAAACCAACGCCATAGGCAACCCTGCCACCAATCGCACGTGGCTGTGCATTGACTGCAACCACAGCAAGGAGAGTTGCAGCGCAAACGATAATGAACTTCTTCATAAAAATGGTTTTAAAAGTTTGCAATTAAACGCGTAAAAATGCGCAAATCCGATTGCAAATATAGCCATTTAATATGAAAATATCTATATTTGGGAATCAATTCAGACTTTCGGAACTATGGCAACAAAAACTGCAAAAACCGGCAAATCCTCCAAATCGCGCAAGGCAAAATCCTCCGGCAAAGCTCACAGGAGCAAGGCTGTCGAAAGCCAAGTCTCTATGCGTCAAGCTGCAAGGGATATACAACAACGCAGGCATCGTCAGGTCATCTACCTCAATGACCAGGAATGGGCAGCCGTGAGGCTCTACACCGACAAGTTCAAGGTAAAATCCCGTTCAGCCCTTTTCCGCGAGTCCGTCCTTATGAGGATAATCTCCGTCCTGGATGATTGTCAGCCTACGCTTTTCTAGTTTTCTTCCCGGATCTTGCCGATTTTTTACGGTCTCCGGTAAGAGTTTTCACTATCATAGCAGCCAGCAGCAGAATAAATGTCCAGGTGCAGATTCGCCCGGTCACATCTCCGTATCTCACAAACGGAGTAATCTCCTCTTTCAACGGCAGTGCAAAGCGCAAAGTTGCCTTTTCCCACCACGGTCCCTTTTCCACTATCCTGCCCTTGTCATCAATCAGGCCTGAAATTCCGGTGTTTCCGCAGCGTCCAATCCAACGGCGGGTCTCGATGGCCCTCAGGGATGCATAACTCAGGTGCTGACGATAGCCCGGAGTGTCTCCCCACCAGGCATCGTTGGTGATTATGGTCAAAGCCCTGGCTCCTTGCAGAATATAGTCCCGGCAATAGTCCCCATATACTGATTCATAGCAGATTGCGCAGCCCACAGGCACTTTCACCGTCCTGCCGTCGGCATCCTCAGCCACATAGTCCAGATTGCTCACCCGGCCCTGCCCTATGCAGCGCCCCATCACTCCTCCCAGTGCCCTGTCAATAGGGTCGAACACCACCGGATAGGGCAGCATTTCCACTGCCACCACCAACTTGTTCTTGTGGAAAAACTGGTTGCGGCCGCTTCCGTCAATCATAATTGCCGAATTATGGGACTCAATCCATAGTCCATCTCCGTAGGTGCGTGCCGTGTGGCTCGGTCTGTCCCCGGATGCTATGATGCTGTAGGAAGAAGCTCCCACTATCATATTCACGCCCGGACAGTCTTTCAGCAAGTTCTTGAACCTGTTCAGGGTGCTGCTTTCTTCTGGAGAATTCGTGAAAACATAGGATGTGAAGGTTTCGGGAGCAAGAATCAACATACCCGGCACAGACTCACGGCCTCTCCAAAGACTGTCCGAAAACATCTGCTCCTTATATTCATCCAGTGCGGGAATGAGTTGGGACTCAAGCAGTTCATCCTGTTCCCTGCGGCTCATCTGCACAAATTTGTGATAGGGGTCTATGTTGGGCTGGGCCACGAGTACGTCCAGTTTCTGCTGGGGAACTTCGTCCGGAGTGTACCATTTGACGAGGGACCAGGCTATAGGTCCGAAAATCGTCAGAGCGAGCCCCAGCATATACGCCAGTCTGGCCTTCCGGTTGAATCCCCGGGGACCGAAGCCGGCCCACCGTCCATCCGACAATGCTGTCAGGAGCCCGAATATCAGCAGGTTGGAAGCCCAGACCCAGAGCGAACCTCCCAGACTTCCGAGAGTGTCATACCACTGAACCATATAGACGCTTCTGGCGAAGGCATTGCCGAGAGTGAGCCAGGGCCAGGATATGTCCACTGCAAAATAGGCCTTTTCCCAGGCTATCCAGGCCGCAGCTAAGAAAATGTAGGGAAGGCTGCCGTTGAAGGACCTGCGGGAAAGCCTGTAGAGTCCCCAGACGGCAAGCATCTGCAGGGAGTTCAGCACTATTGCAGTGATTCCTCCGCCAACTGTGGCATTGCACACCCAGAAGGTGGTGACTGTGTTCCAAACTATAAAGGCCGTCCAAACCGGCAACCACAGCCTCCGGAATCCGCTCAAAGTGGCAATCCGGTCGGCGCAAAGCAGGGGAATGAATGCGAAAAGCGCCACGAAGCCGCAGTGGGGCACGAGATAGGGAAGAGACAGAAGCAGCCCGGAAAGGACTGCCAGTGACCATATAAGTATTTTTTCTTTTTTCATATTCTGGAATATCGGAATGCGTATAGGCAGTCGCCAGCGCCCCGAAGTGTGCAAATATAAGAAAAATAACTATATTTGCAGGCTTTACCACACCTGGTCCACAGGGCCGTGAACAAATTACCCGTCCCTATGCAGTTTGACGTACAACTTCTCAATATAATAAAAGGATTCATAATCGGAATCTGCGCTTCGGTGCCTATAGGGCCGATAGCCATTTTCGTTATTCAGCAGAGCCTCAGCAAGGGGCATAAGGCCGGATTCGTGACTGGTATGGGCGCGACCATAGTTGATACTATGTTTGCTGCAATTTCCATTTTTGCTCTTGCCTATGCCCAGCTTTTTATGGAAAGGCACAGGGAACTCATACTCGTGGCCGGCGGACTCGTGGTGATGGTAATAGGTATCATAATGGCTTTCAGCAATCCTGTTGAAAGGGAGGCCCGTATGAGCAGCCGGGGCAATGAGAAGATCTCCAAACTAAAGACCAAGAACAACCGCGTGACCGTCCACGATTTCCTCAAGTCTCTGCTGATGGGGTTGGCGAATCCGGGAGGCATACTTGTGCTTTTCACCTTGTTTACGGTTTTCGGTATCGACACCACAGCCCAGCAGGACTGGACCGCCGCACCCATCATCATTGCGGTGGCCTCAGGTACCATTTTCTACTGGTTCTTCTTCAGCTGGTTCGTGAGCCATTTCCGCAAATATGTAAATATCAGGACTTTGATATGGATATCCAGGGTGATGGGAGCGATAGTGGCTGTGCTGGGCATTGCACTTCTGGGAGAGGGCCTGTTCCGCGTGCTGTTCCAGGGGGCCAGATTATTCTAATTCGATGAGTTATGGCAAACAAGTTTTTCGGTAATTGGATAGTGAAGAATATTCTCGGAGCGGTGGCTGTGGCTGCGCTTCTTGTCGGGGCTGCGGCTCTCACCCTGCATTTTGTCACAAGGCACAATCAGGAGCTGACGGTGCCGGATCTTACGTCTATGCCTTTGAGCAGTGCCCGTTTCGACGCCGAACAGGCGGGACTCAGGACAGAAGTGGTGGATTCGGTCTATGTGCGCAGGCTCAAGAGGGGCTATGTGTTCAAGCAGGATCCCATTCCGGGCTCAAAGGTCAAGAAAGGCCGCCGCATATCCCTCACCATCAATGCCGTCATACCCAAGAAAGTCACTATGCCCAATCTTGTGGGCTATTCGATGCGTCAGGCAAAAGCCGAGCTCAGCACAAGGGGACTGGTGTTGGGGCGTTTGATTTATGTCAGCGACATAGCCACCAATAATGTACTTAAACAACTCAAGGGCAATCACGAAATCGAAGCCGGAGAGGAAATCGAAAGCGAGTCCGTCATCGACCTTGTGCTTGGCCTTAATCCAGAGGACAACACGACCAGCATCCCTGACGTAAGGGGCCTCAAACTCAACAGTGCAATTGACGCGGTGCACGAAAATTCCCTGAACATCGCCAGGGTCATCTATGAAAAGGATGTCAAGACATCCGAGGACAGCATAAGTGCATTCGTGTGGAGAGTGGTTCCGGAGCCTTCCGAACTGCCTTGCCTTATGGGAGAGGAAGTGAAACTGTATCTTACAACTGACATCGCCAGAAAACCGGTTGAACTTGCGCTATGAATCTGAACGACGACAAATTCTGCGACTGGGAAGATGTGGACCAGGCCTCGGCCGAGGAGATGGAGGATGCGGATGCCGGTCAGGACGGAATGTTCGAGCATTACCGTTTCGACGTGTCCGACGGCCAGACTCCGGTGAGGGTGGACAAATACCTCGCTTCGCATATGGAATACACTTCCAGGCACCGTATCCAGCTGGCAATCAAGAAGGAATACATCAGGGTGAATGACAGGGTGGCGAAGGCCAACTGCATCGTGCGTCCCGGGGATGTCATAAAGTTTGTGATGCCGTATCAGAGGCGGGGACTGGAAATTCTGCCTGAGGACATTCCTCTCGATATAGTCTATGAGGATGAGGACCTGCTGGTCGTGAACAAGCCTGCCGGAATGGTGGTGCATCCAGGTCACGGACATTTCAAAGGCACGCTTGTGAATGCTTTAGCTTTCCATCTGGGCATATCTCAAGGTCCTGATGCACAGGATGAAAGGATGGGAGTGCTGGTGCACCGCATAGACAAGGACACCTCAGGACTGCTGGTGGTGGCGAAAAATGACGAGGCACAGCTGGACCTTGCAAAACAGTTTTTTGTCCATTCCATAGAGAGAAAATACGTGGCGGTGGTATGGGGCAACATAACCGAGGATGAGGGTACCATCGAGGGCAATATCGGCAGGGACCCGGCTGACAGGCTCAGATTCAAGGTTTTTCCGGACGGCAGCCAGGGCAAAACTGCGATTACCCATTACAGGGTGCTGGAACGTTTCGGATTCGTGACTGTGGTGGAATGTGTGCTTGAAACAGGGCGTACCCATCAAATCAGGGTGCATATGAATTATATAGGACATCCGCTTTTCAATGATGACCGCTACGACGGCAATCAAATCCGCAAGGGTACCATTTATGCCAAATACACCCGTTTCATTCGCAATTGTTTCGAGATTCTGCCTCGTCAGGCCCTCCACGCCAAGACTCTGGGATTCATTCATCCGCGCACGGGCAAGCCTATACGCTTTGATTCGCCTCTGCCCGAGGATATGAAGCAACTGATAGAGAAGTGGAGGCGCTATTCCTCCGATATGACTGAATTCGAAGACTGAGGGTTATTTTGGGGCGACAGTTGAATCTATTCGACAAGAGAAAAATATCTTCTGGTAATGACCCCATCCCCGTCACATTCGACAAGATAAGGCAAAACGCTGAGGTCAAAAGAGTCCATCAGTTTCCTGAAAGTCCGGGGCGATTCCTTTTCCACCTTGTCCATATTGACTGTAAGGACATTGATGTTCAACTTCCTGGCAGTCTCAAGCTGGGCCTCACATTCTTTGCACCCCTCGGTGTGGAACACAATCACTACCTTTCCGTATTTGCGTCCCACCCGGTCCAGCCTGTAGCATTTTTCCCGTCCTCCGTTGAGTGATGCTTTCACCCTTATTCCGGGCAATTTGCTGCCCGGCCTTGCCCTTGAAAGCAGGTCCTTCTGAATTTTGGCAAAGCCTATGACCATAAGACTGTCTTCGGCAGTGTCAAAAGGCGAATCTTCACATAGTATATAATTGTCAATCAGGTATTCCAAAGCCTCCTTCGCATCACTTCCGCGCAATGGAACAAGGGTATTGAACAATTCCGAAATGCTTCGTTTCTCAGCCTTTTTCCTCTCGGTGAGCAATTCCTCCAGACTTTCGCAGTCCAGCATCCTGCCCACAATCACTCCCTCCACGTCAATGAGGAACAATCGCGGAGTGGCTGTTACAGAATACTTTCTTATGAAATCAGAATCGTTCTCAGGGTCGCAGAAATGCCTCGCTCCCTTGAATCTTTCCTTGCGGAAAGCGGACCAGGCCTCCAAGTCGGTTCCTGTGTAGAATGCATTGAGGGATAATTCCTTGTGTCTGTCCACCAAGGCCTCCAACTTCGGTATTTCCAATTTGCATTTCGCACAATCGAGGTCATAGAAGAAGAGCAGGCTCAGTTTCCCGCCCCCGAAATCCTCCAGACCGGCTTCCGGCAGAAGTGGAGCCTTGGCCCCAAGCAGCGATGCCCTGTTGAAATCGGCAAAATTCCTTATGTCCGCTACGGTGCTGTCCGCAAGTGAGCACTGCTCCGAACACATAGGCAATATCCACCTGTCTGCAATGTGGACGGCCACGTTTTCATCTCCCATCAGCAGAGAGTTGCGAAAATGTGAATAGACCTTCTGTGCCACTTTCAATCCATTCCCGGCTTCTACGCAACTGCCTATGATAAAATCGCTTTCCTCTATCTTCGTGTTGAGGTCATAGTGGTCCAGCCTTGAGAGATACTCTTCGAGCAGGCCGGTTTCCTGAGCCTTGATTGGAAGCGCAAGCAGAAGCAGAACGGCCAGTATGGAAATACTGCGCATCATAGCACGATTCCTTCAGGTATGAATGCCGAATAGTCCCCGCCGTGTTTGATGATGTCCCGCACAGCCGAAGAAGAAATGTGTGCGAACTCCTGGCAGGTCGGTATGATGACCGTGTCGATTTCGGGAGCCAGTCTGTGGTTGGCATCGGCTATGGACCTTTCCGTCTCGAAGTCTATCATATTCCTCACTCCTCTGATGATGTGCCGGATTCCCAACTCCCGACAGCAGTCCACAGTCAGATTGTCGTAGGCAATCACCGTCACTCCGGAGAGACCGCGGGTGGCCTGCCGTATGATGTCCAGTCGTTTTTCCTTATCGTAAAAGCCCCTTTTGTCGGAATTTATGCCCACGGCCACCACCACCTGGTCGAACATGGTGAGGGCGCGTTTGAGAATGTTGAGGTGACCGGCCGTGAAAGGGTCGAACGAACCCGGGAAAAGGGCTCTTGTCACTTTATGTGTGTTTTCTTCAGCCATTTGCAAAAAAAATTACAATGTCCAGTCTATCCCGCTGAGGCCTCTGCTTTCGAGATATGAATTTGCTGCGGAGAAGTGGCGGCATCCGAAAAATGCGCCCCTGGCCAGCGGTGATGGGTGGGCTGCCTCCAGAATCAGATGCTTCCTACCGTCTATGAGAGCTTTCTTGCTCCTGGCGAAATTTCCCCATAGCATAAACACCACTCCTTCTCGTTTCTCGCTTATGATCCTGATCACTTCGTCTGTGAAAATGTCCCAGCCGATGCGGCTGTGCGATGCTGCGGCTCCTTCCCGGACAGTGAGTATGGAATTGAGCAGGAGCACCCCCTGTGTGGCCCATTTTTCAAGATTGGTGCGACCGGACATCCTAACGCCCAGGTCGGACTCGATTTCCTTGAAAATGTTCTTCAGGGAAGGGGGAGCAGGCACACCGTCGGGAACGGAAAAAGACAGACCCATAGCCTGTCCTTTTTCGTGGTAGGGGTCCTGACCGAGTATTACTGCCTTCACCTTGTCCAGAGGTGTGAGGTCAAACGCCCTGAATATATCCCTGCCCGGAGGGAAGATTACTTTTCCCTCCCTTTTCTCTCTGTGAATGCAGTCCGCCAAGGCAGCGAAATAGGGCTTCTCAAACTCCGCGGCGAGGGCTTCCTTCCAAGATTTCTCAATTCTGACTTCCATTTCACTCAAGTGTAAAAAGTGCAGCGACCTATTCAAAAACAGCCTTCAGAACTTCCTGTATGTCTTTGACATAGATAAAATCGAGCCCTTTGACATAGATGGGCTTGATGTCCTCCACGTCCTTGCGGTTGTCCTCGCAGATGACTATGGTCTTGACGCCCGAACGCTTTGCGGCGAGGATTTTCTCCTTGATACCGCCCACCGGCAGCACCTTGCCCCTAAGGGTCATCTCTCCGGTCATTGCAATGCCGCTGCGGATTTGTCTGCCCCGGAATGCAGAGACCATAGAGGTCACCATTGTTATTCCGGCAGAAGGACCATCTTTCGGAGTGGCCCCTTCAGGCACGTGCAGATGGACATCCTTAGCTGCAAAATCGTCGTATTCCAGCCCTGTCAGTTCCGGATGAGCCTTGAGGTACTGGTAGGCTATGGTGGCGGATTCCTTCATCACGTCGCCCAGATTGCCGGTCATAGTCAGTATTCCCTTGCCCTTGCTCACAGAACTCTCAATGAAGAGTATTTCTCCGCCCATTTCGGTCCAGGCCAGTCCAGTCACCACTCCCGGTGCCTCGTTGCCCTTCTGCAAGTCGTGGAAGGCCACAGGCAGACCGAGGTATTCCTTCAGGTGCTCCGGCTTGATGCTTGAAGGCACCTTCTCCTCAAGGGCAATCTTCTTAGCCGTCACCCTCGCAATTTTGGCAATCTGCTTCTCCAGACTTCTCACTCCGGATTCGCGGGTGTATTTGTCTATGATCTCAGTCAACGCGGCCTTGCTGATTTTGAGCGACGGAAGTCCGTGTTCCTCCTTCTGGCGCGGAACGAGATAGTGTTTGGCAATCTCCAGTTTCTCCTCGGCCAGGTAGCCGCTGACAGAAATCATCTCCATACGGTCGCGCAAGGCAGGCTGGATGGTGGAAGTGGTGTTGGCCGTGGTAATGAACATCACTTTTGAGAGGTCGTAGTCCACGTCGAGGTAGTTGTCGTGGAAAGTCGAGTTCTGCTCCGGGTCAAGGGCTTCGAGAAGCGCTGAGGAAGGGTCCCCGCGGAAATCGTTGCTGATTTTGTCAACCTCGTCCAGGACTATCACCGGATTGGAGGTACCGGCTCTCATTATTCCGTTCAATATACGTCCCGGCAGGGCTCCGATATAGGTTTTCCTGTGTCCCCGGATTTCTGACTCGTCGTGCATTCCGCCCAGGGATATCCTCACATATTTTCTGCCCAGGGCCTTCGCAATGGATTTTCCCAGACTGGTCTTGCCCACACCCGGAGGACCGTAGAGGCAGAGAATAGGGGATTTCATATTTCCCTTGAGCTTCAGGGTGGCCAGATATTCGATGATTCTGTCCTTCACGCTGTCTATCCCGTAATGGTCCTCGTCCAGCACCTTCATCGCGTGCTTGAGGTCAAGATTGTCTTCGGAGTACTTGTTCCACGGCAGGTCTGTAAGGAACTGCAGGTAGTTGAGCTGTATGCTGTAGTCAGGGGAGGAAGGATTCTGCCTTTCGAGCTTGAGCATCTCCTTTTCGAAGATGGCCTGCACCTCGTCCGACCAACCTGCCTGGGCTGCCTTCTCGCGCAGTTTTGCCATGTCCTCCTCGTCGTCCATTCCCAACTCCTCCTGGATGGTCCTGAGCTGGCTGTTGAGGAAATATTCCCTCTGCTGCTGGTCCATTTCCCCCTTCACCTTCATATTGATTTCATTCTTCAGCTCCACAATCTGGCATTGCTCCACAAGCAGTTGCAGCAGCCTTTCGCCCCTTTCTTCAACCGAGGCTAAACCCAACAGCTCAATCTTCCCGATGAAGTTCTCCAGCTCAATGCTTTCGGATATGAAGTTCACAAGGTATTCGAAATTGTTGATGGACCTCAGGGCACTCAAGGCCTCCTTCGGAACATAACTGTTGCTGCTGAGTATGAAAACAGCTTTTTCCTTGATTTGATCGGCCGTGAGCTTGAGGCGGCTCTTGTCTCCTGAAGGCTTGTAGTCCGTCAAGTATTGCACGGCACCCGTCATATATGGCTCCTCGTTATAGACTGCGTCCAGATGGAAACGTCCATAGGCTGTGAGTATGGCAGTCGTGGTGCCGTCAGGCAGTTCTATGACTTTCACTACCTTTGCCACGGTACCGTAGTCGTAGAGATCTTGCAACTCCGGCTCCTCGGCTTCGATGTTGGTCTGTGGAACGGCTCCGATGAATAAGCCTTTCTTGTCCGCATCGTGTATGAGTTTCAGGGACTTTTCCCTGCCTATGCTGACAGGAAAGGTCGTGCCCGGAAAGAGCACGACGTTCCTCAGGGCGAGAATCGGCAGGTTCTTCGGAAGGGAATCGGCACTCACGTCAAATGACGGGTCTCCGAGAGGTTCCATAGGTATTATGCTGATTTCGGCTCTTGCGGGGGAAAGGTCGTCGTTGAATATATCTTTCATATTAAAAATCTGTATGTCTGTCAATGCTCTGTCGTCGTTTGTTCCAATACTGACAAAATGTCACTGTCTGTTGGGGCGGCGACGGGGTCCAATATATGGTCAATGATTGTGCCACTGCCGAAAAGGAATCTGAGACGCTTTGTACGTGGCAAATTTGATGTTTTTTTTGTAATTTGAAAAATAAAGTATAATTTTGCGAGGATTTAGGCTCTATATGAGTCTGATTAGGGGTCTCACCCGGGTCAGTTCGGTGGTTGAAGAGGGTATTGTGATACCCCGCAAGCATAAATTTGAATAGTTTTAACATTTTATATTTGAAATTATGACAAAGGCAGAAATCGTAAATGAGGTTGCGCAGTCAACCGGAGTACAAAAAGATCAGGTGCTGGCCGCTGTTGACGGCTTTATGGAGGCAGTTAAGGCTTCTCTCGCAAAGGGTGAGCCTGTTTATCTCCGTGGATTCGGCTCCTTCATCATCAAACACAGGGCAGAGAAGACCGCCCGCAACATCACCAAAGAGGTGACTATCACCATTCCGGCACACGATATTCCGGCTTTCAAACCTTCAAAGGCTTTCGTTGGTCAGATTAAAAAATAATTAACCTTTTAACAACTAACTCATTATGCCAAACGGTAAAAAACATAAGAGGCATAAGATGGCAACCCACAAGCGTAAGAAGAGATTACGCAAGAACAGACACAAGAAGAAGTAGTCTTCATAGCGTGTCTGCCATTAAGGCAGTCTTATAGAAAAGAGGAGGCTGGCCCGGGCGGCCGGTCTCCTTTGTTGTAAAGTAGGCAGAGTCCTACTATGTCCAATCAATAATTTTCAATGGAAGAGGGAAAAGAATCCGTAAAAGACCTTGTTGTGGAGGTCAGTTCCTCGGAGGTGTCCATCGCTCTGATGGAAAACCACAGGCTGATTGAATTCAATAAGGAATCCGTCGAAGGGCACAGTTTTTCGGTGGGGGACGTTTACCTGGGAAAGGTGAAGAAACTCCTGCCGGCTCTGAATGCCGCTTTCGTGGACATCGGTGACGAAAAGGAAGCATTTATCCACTACCTCGACCTCGGACTTTATTTCAATGCCTTCGACGAATTCGTCAAAAGGGCAAATCCCAATGCGGACCTCAAGGGAATGTATTCCCATATCAAGATCGGGGCTCCGCTCGAAAAGGAGGGACGCATCGAGAAGGTGCTCACTCCCGGGCAGCTGATAATAGTCCAGATTGTCAAGGAGCCGATTTCCACCAAAGGTTCGAGACTTACCGCTGAAATTTCATTGGCAGGACGTAACATTGTACTTCTACCATTCGCCGACAAGGTGAGCATTTCTCAGAAAATCGCATCCAAGGAGGAGCGGCGCAGACTTGAGACCCTTGTCAAGAGCATTCTCCCGAAAAACTACGGGGTCATCATACGTACGGCAGCAGAGGGGCGTAACGCCGCAGTCCTCGATGCCGAACTTATGTCCCTGATAGGGAAGTGGGAGTCTTCCTGGAAGAAAATCTCCACTTTCAAGAAGGTTCAGATGCTTTTCACCGAGTACAGCAAGACCACCACAATTCTGAGGGACTTGCTCAACGATTCGTTCAGCAACATCTACATTAACGATGAGCGCATCTTTGAGGAGACCCGCAAGTACATCTCCCTCATTTCTCCGGACCAGGAGAAAATAGTCAAGCTCTATCAGGGCAGGGAACCGATCTTTGACCATTTTGAGGTCACCAGACAGATAAAGAGCTCTTTCGGCAAGGTCGTGCCAATCCGTCAGGGGGCATATCTTGTGATAGAACACACCGAAGCTCTGCACGTGGTGGATGTGAACAGCGGCACAAGGGCCAAGAACAAGGAGCAGGAGCAGAACACCTTCGATGTAAACTGCTATGCTGCCGAGGAAATAGCCCGCCAGCTCCGGCTCAGGGATATGGGTGGAATCGTTATCATCGATTTCATCGATATGGAAACCCAGGAGCACCGCAACGAGCTGTACAAATATATGATGAAACTTATGGAGGGTGACAGGGCAAAACACAACGTATTGCCACTCACCAAGTTCGGTCTGATGCAGATTACCCGTCAGAGGGTGCGCCCGGCCATAGAGATGAATACTCTCGAAGTGTGTCCGGTATGTCACGGCACAGGCAAGATTTCCTCCAGCATCGTCATTGATGAAGCTATTGAAAGAAAACTGGCTTTCTATGTGAAGGACAAGAAGATGACTTCGCTGATTCTGAAGGTAGGTCCGATTTTAGGTGCCTATCTCGAAAAAGGCAGTCTTTTCGACCCGAGCATCATAGCCAAGTGGAAGAAAAAGTACAAGTGCAAACTGAAGCTCGAGACTTCCTCGGACTTCACAGTTCTGCAGAATGAATTCTATGATGAAAAAGGTGGCAGGCTTGAATAGGCCTGCCCTTTTTTTGCGAGCAAAAAAAGGGCAGCAAATCGGAAAATTTCCGATTTGTATTCCCACCCCCAGTCGCCGTTGGCGACAGCCCCGGTGGGGCATGCCGAATCGTGAAACGATTCGGGCGTCTCCGAGGCTACGCATCGCTTCGCCTCTCCAACGCTACGCCTTGCGGCGTATTGCGCTTCGCGCAAGATTGGCAGATTCATTCACTCTATTTGACACTGCTATTCTCACTTTGCTTATTGAGCGGAATGTGTTATATTTGCATTTCTGTAACTGCGGTCTCTTGAAAGAGGAACCGGAAAAAAGAAATGACAAATGAAATTCTATAAAAAAATGTCGGGTTTCAGGGAGAAATATGTGGACACTCTCGGTAAACTATATGAATACTGCACCACATTCTTTGAAAACCGCCCGATGTCCGAAATGCTCGGGACCGATCTCAAATACACCTACGGCAGTTTCAAGCACAAGTGCGATGACCTCAGCCGCTACCTCAGCCGCTATGGTATCGGAGCCGGAGACCGTGTTGCTATACTTTCCATAAACACACCCAACTGGACCGTCGCAATGTTCTCGCTTGTGGCTTTCGGCAGGGTGGTCGTTCCTATCCTTCCGGACTCTTCAGAGAACGAAATCACAAACATCCTCACCCATTCAGGGTGCAAGGCTATCTATATCCACAAGAGGTTTCTGCCGCAACTTAGTGCTGACATTCAGAAAAAACTCAAGCTCGTAATCGACATAGATGATTTTTCGGTAATCAGCCGCGATGACGATGCTTTCACTTGCGATGGACGCACCTGCACTCCTCAGCCTGACGATCTCGCCGCCCTCATCTACACCTCAGGCACTACCGGCAACGCCAAGGGAGTTATGCTGAGCCACAAGAACTTGTGCTGCAACATAATCATAGCCAGCAAAACACAGAAAACCAACGAAAAGGATGTCTGGCTTTCCATACTTCCTATGGCCCACACCTATGAGCTGAGTCTCGGTGTGCTTTATCCTATGTATGCGGGTGCCAAGGTCGTATATCTTCAGAAACCACCGACGGCAAGCATACTTTTGGTTGCTCTCAAGAAGGTTCGTCCCACAATTATGCTTTCCGTGCCGCTCATCATCGAGAAAATCTACAAGGCGAGCATACTCCCGACCATCCAGAAAAGCCGGGTGCTCAAATGGATGCACAGAAATATGGCAGGGCTTCTGTATTGGTTCGTAGGAATGCGTCTTAAGAACACGTTCGGAGGACGCATCAAATTCTTCGGAATCGGAGGCGCGAAACTCAATCCTGCTGTCGAAAAGTTCCTCAAAAAGGCGCGTTTCAATTACGCCATAGGCTACGGTATGACCGAATGTGCACCGCTGATTTGTACTGCAGGAGTGAAACAGACTCACGTCGGGACTACTGGCGGAGCCGCATACGGGGTGGACGTGAAGCTCATAAATGTTAATCCTGAAACCGGCGAAGGCGAAATTGTGGTCAAGGGAGACAATGTGATGCTCGGATATTACCGCGACCCGGAACGTACCAAATCAGTTTTCACCGAAGACGGCTGGTTCAAGACCAATGACCTTGCCAGCGTTGACGAGAAGGGACGGTACAGCATCAAGGGACGTCTGAACAATATGATACTCGGTCCTTCGGGAGAGAATATCTATCCGGAGGAAATAGAAAAGGTCATCAATGATATTGAAGGCGTGGATGAATCCCTGGTTGTGGAAAGGGATGGCAAACTCGTGGCACTGGTGCAGTTGAACAAGAATGTGCTGGACTGGAATCAGGAAACTGAGGACCAGTTCTTCGAGAAGCTCGAAGCCCGCAAGCAGGCCATCCTCAACTTTGTGAACAAGAAGGTGAACCGTTCATCCAAAGTGGCGGGAGTCGAGGTGGTGAAGGAGCCTTTTGAGAAGACTGCCACACAGAAGATTCGCCGTTTCAAATACAAGGAAGGTGAAAACGGCGCTGTGGACGAGGCAACTACGGAGGAAACAGTGGTTGAGAAGCCTTCATCAGACACTCCGAAAAAGAAATCCGGGAAATAATGGAATGATATGCCGATGCTGTCAGGAAGTGAATTTGCAAATGACTGCGTAATCGGGGTTTTCGATTCCGGTGTAGGGGGATTTTCAGTCCTCAGGGAATTGAAGAAATCATTGCCGTCAGCCTCCTTTGTCTATTATGCCGACACTGCTCACTGTCCATATGGGGAAAAGTCTCCGGAATATGTTCTGGACAGGGCGAGGACCATTACTGAAATTCTTTTGGCCCACGGAGCTAAAGTAATAGTAATAGCTTGTAATACAGCCACATCGGCCGCCATCGCCACATTGCGCAGAGAGTATTCTGTACCTTTTGTCGGGATGGAACCGGCAGTGAAACCGGCGGCACATCTGACCCGTACCGGGGTCGTGGGGGTGCTTGCCACTGCCGGGACTCTGCACGGTAGCAAGTATCTCAATGTGAAGGAAAAATTCGCAGACGATGTGAGGATTGTAGAGTCTGTGGGCTATGGGTTTGTGGAACTGGTGGAACACAGTCACCTCGCAGACGACTGCCGCTGCGACTGCCTCTTTCTCACCAGCGCTTCCGATGCCCGGACAGAGCAGGGTAGCACCTTCCCTCAAATATCCCCTGTCCAAGCCTTGCAGGTCCTTTCAGCCCCGCAAACCCTCGCCACCATAGACCGCAGCCTGCGCCCACTGGTAGAAGCGGGTGCCGACACCATAGTCCTGGGCTGTACCCATTATCCCTTTCTGCTCCCTGCCCTGCGCAAAGCAGCTTCAGCCTTGCTCCTTGAACATCCCCTCAAGGCCCGTGACGGCAGCCCGGTGACTGAAATTAACTTCATAGACCCGGCACCTGCAGTGGCACACCGCCTTCTTCAGGTCCTCCAAAACGAAATGACAAAAGCGAATCAGTAAAACAAATTAATATGGAATTCAAATACGCACCTATGTTTCAGCTTGGCGAAGACAAGACTGAATACTACAAAATCCCGGGTTCGGAAAAGCTGGTTTCCACCTCAGAATTCGAGGGCAAGAAGATTCTCAAGGTCACTCCGGAGGCTCTTACCCTAATGACCAACACCGCTTTCCGCGATGTGAGTTTCCTTCTGCGCCGCTCCCATAATGAGCAGGTTGCCAAAATCCTGAGTGATCCCGAGGCTTCAGCAAACGACAAATATGTGGCCCTGACCTTCCTGCGCAATGCGGAAGTGGCAGCCAAGGGCAAACTCCCGCTCTGCCAGGACACGGGAACAGCAATCGTGCACGGTGAAAAGGGACAGCAGGTGTGGACCGGCTTCGAAGACGAAGAGGCCATCTCCCTCGGAGTATTCAAGACCTATACAGAGGAGAATCTGCGCTATTCCCAGAATGCTCCTCTGGATATGTACAACGAGGTCAACACCAAGTGCAACCTCCCTGCTCAAATCGACATCGAAGCCACTCAGGGCGATGAATACCGTTTCTTGTGTGTCACCAAGGGCGGCGGTTCAGCCAACAAGACCTATCTTTATCAAGAGACCAAGGCCCGCATCCAGAACCCAGGTACCCTCATTCCTTTCCTCGTGGAGAAGATGAAGAGTCTCGGAACAGCAGCCTGCCCACCATATCACATTGCATTCGTAATCGGCGGTACATCGGCAGAAAAGAACCTGCTCACGGTGAAACTTGCTTCCACCCACTACTACGATTCCCTCCCGACTTCAGGAGATGAGACCGGAAGAGCTTTCCGTGATGTTGAACTCGAGGCAAGACTGCTCGAAGAAGCTCATAAAATCGGCCTCGGAGCACAGTTCGGGGGCAAGTATATGGCTCACGACGTGAGGGTGGTACGTCTGCCTCGCCACGGTGCAAGCTGCCCTATAGGACTTGGAGTGAGCTGCTCAGCCGACCGTAACATCAAGACAAAAATCAATTCCGACGGCATCTGGATTGAGAAACTGGACGACAAGCCTTACGAACTCATACCTGAGGAGCTTCGTTCAGCAGGTGAGGGTGATGCAGTGAAAATCGACCTCGACCGCCCTATGTCCGAAGTCTGCGCTGAATTGAGCAAATACCCTGTGTCCACCCGCCTGAGCCTCAACGGAACCATCATAGTGGGTCGTGACATAGCTCACGCCAAAATCAAGGCCCGTCTCGATGCAGGTGAACAAATGCCACAGTACCTTAAAGACCATCCTGTCTATTACGCCGGTCCTGCAAAAACCCCTGCCGGAATGCCTTGCGGTTCAATGGGTCCGACCACAGCAGGCCGTATGGACCCTTATGTGGATGAGTTCCAGGACCACGGCGGAAGTATGATTATGCTCGCCAAAGGCAACAGGAGCCAGGCTGTGACCGATGCCTGCCGCAAGCACGGCGGTTTCTATCTTGGTTCCATCGGAGGTCCGGCCGCTATTCTTGCTCAGAACAACATCAAGAGCATAGAATGTGTCGAATACCCTGAACTCGGAATGGAGGCAATCTGGAAAATCCGTGTGGAGGACTTCCCTGCATTCATTCTCGTGGATGACAAGGGCAACGACTTCTTTAAGCAAATCGGGCTCTGATCCTGAAACAAATAAGGGATGACCGCAATGGCCATCCCTTATTTCATAACCTTATAACCGGCTCAGAACCTCCACCCGAAGGTTGCTACGAGTTTGATGCTGGAACGGAGATACCGTATCTCAGGTGAGTAAGGGGATGGTTTTCCGGTGCTCGGGTTGTAGATATAGTCAGCATAAGGTCTGAGGTACTGCATAGGATATATCTGCCCCACAGCCGCAATGTCCGCAAAGAATGAGCCCTTCGTGGTGAACCCCAGACCCACAGAGGCGGTATGTACAGTTAACTCTTTGAAATTCAATTTGACAAGTGAATCTTCGCTATATTCATACCTCTTACCGGAAGTCTGGAAACCATAGCCTGCCCGCACTGACATAAAACTGAGCGGACGGATCTCGCCTCCGATTCGGAAGTTGTGCCCAACTCCGCAGCGGCTTTTGATCTCCTCGTTCAGGGTGTAGAATGGTCCGTCGTTGCGGTAGTTGCTGTTTTCGTAATACCTTATGCCCGAATAGTCACTCAGTTCGTAATCTGCACTTATCAAACCGTAACCTCCGAAAGTCCAGGCAATTCCGAAGTTCGCCCTCATCGGTGTCCGCAACTGATAGTGGGAGGTCGCGCTTTCCACATCTTCATAGCCGCTGTAGGCATTCAAATCGTATTTGGCTGTGCTGGAAACCCCATAAGTGCTTGCCATAAACATCATAGTAGGAGTCTGTATGGCTGCCCCTATTCTCAGGCCCCGGTAGGGTGTCACAATGATTCCGAATTTGCCATAGACACCGTTGCCGGAGGTGCTGGATGAGAATGTGTTTTTTGCGGAAATGAAATGTGTGACAGTCGTGCCTCCGGTTTCATTATCCGTGAAGACTATGTCGAAATCCTCAGGATCCACGGCTTCCTCCTGTATGTAGGAGTCACTTTTGTGGCGCAGACGCACTGCTCCGAGGTTGATTCCGAGATAGACTATGTCGGAAATGTTCATTCCGGCATTGATGATGTAATCCGTTTTGTATCCGGAAGTTGTTTCGCCGTATGCCTGTCTGATACCGTTTTTCCCGAGTCTTATTTTGCCGTCTTCGTCCATGTATTCGCTGATGCCTATGAACTCTTTCCCGGAACTGCCGTTCTGGGCTATGGCCCCGCTTCTGAATCCTGTCACCACTCTCCAGTCTTCTATGGCAAGCTTGTCGTAAACTGAGTCGTCAAACAAATCGGCTGCAGTGAAATAGCCGTCCTCGGCGAGATCCTGTGCGCGGGCTGCCATCTGGCCGAAAGCAGAGGTGTTCTTGTTGGTACCCATAGCCAGCGGGGAGGAATTGTACTGGGCCGTGTTGTTGATTACAAAGCCGAGGCTCCAGTTCATCACCCCTCTCCGTCTTCCGGTGTTGAAATCCAGGGAGATTCCCAAGTTGGGCAGTGCAAACCGGGTTCTGCCATTGTAAACTTTGTTTTGGAAACTGGACATACCGTCCGGGGTCACACTGCCTTTTGTGCCGTTGAGGCTGAAGTCAAGCCCCGGGGTAATGGTGAATTGGTAACACCTTGCAACTGCCGAGCCTGCCGGGTTGATGCCTATGGAACCGAGGTCTCCTCCCAGAGCGGTAAAGGCGTTGCCCATAGCCATAGTACGGGCCGTGCCCTGATAGTCGTTTTCGCTGAACAGGAGGCCCGTATCAAAATCCTGTGCGGAGGCAGCCCCGCACAGAAGTATAAATGAAAGTGATATGATTGTCTTTTTCATATTGCCTTGGGAAATGAAAACTTATCTCCTTGAGGAGGCGGCCCTGCTGGAACCTCCGGAGGAACTGCTGCGGCTCACCGAACTTCCGCTGGAATGGCTGCTGCCCGAATAGCTGCTTGAGGAGCTGGAACGGGAGTAACTGCTGGAAGAACTGCTGCGGCTGTAGCTTTCTGAGCTTCTGTAGGTCGAGCTGCTTCTGCCTGAACTTGAAGTGGTGGTCGTGGAGGAACCTGTGCTTCGGTTTGCACTGCTTGGGCGGCTGTAGGTGGCGCTTGGGCGGGTTGTTGTTACCCTTCTGGTCGTTGACGGCGTGGCGGTACGGCTCGTTGACGAGGTGCTTCTCGTCGTCGTTACCGCGCGGGTTGAGCTGCCAGGCCTGGTCGTTGACGGCTTGGTGGTGCGGGTCGTTGACGACGTGGTGGTGCGGGTCGGGGTGGTTCTTGTCGGCCTTGAAGAAGAACCCGTGTTGAGGGCAGGGGCCGTCGCCGAGTTCCTGGTAGGTGTCGTCACAGTTGTCCTGGTAGGTCTCGTCGCAGTTGTCCTGGTAGTGCCCTTTGTGGTGCGCACAGGTGTCAGGCGGGTCGTTCCGGCCTTGGTGGCGGCGGAAGCTGTACGGGTTGTGGCCTTCGTGTCACCGGTGTATCTGGATGTGGATGAACCCCTGCTTGCTGCGCTTGCCGATGAGCCGGAAGAAGTAATCCTTGTCGATGATGTCCTTGTGCTGAGGCTTGAACGGCTGGCCATACCCAAACCCGATCCTCCGCCGGAATAGAATGAATTGTTCCAATTCGGGCGCGGCCTGTTGTCGTGGTGAACCGGAGGGCAAGGATCGCAATGGTGATGGTGGTGATGTCCATACCAAGGGTCATAAGGCCTGTGATAATACCACGGATCGTGATAGGCGTAATGGTAGTACCAAGGGTCATAATAGCCGTACCTGTACCACGGGTCATAATACCTGTACCAAGGGTCGTAATAACTGTAATACCAGGCATCATAAGGCCTGTACCACGGGCTGTAGAAACGCCAGTCGTAATAGCCCCAGCGGCTGTAAGTCGGCAGCCAGTTGTCGGAAATTATGACAGTCTTCCAGTAAGGGTCCACGGAAATGTTCACCTGAGTAGGATCATAGGCCACAATGGCGTTGCTTCCGGAAATGTCGAATTTCTGCGTCAGATAGATATTCTGCGTGGAAGCTGCCGGCATCTGGGCCTCAGCCTCTCTCGTGTCGATAATCTGCCCCAATGTCACTTCTGTGAGGGCATCCGTGTTTTCTTTGGCCTGAGAAATGTTCACGACAGTGGTTGTCCCGGCTGGTCGTGTATAATAGATGCCGTCAGAATAAGCAGTGGTTTGTGCCGAAGTTCCACAGGCGGAAATCGCCCAGAGGCAAATTGCCCAAGCGATGATTCCGGGCACTCCTGAACTATAAGCTCTACTCGTCATCATAATATCACATTTTTTTGTTAACTTCGCGGCGCAAAGTGCGCTCTACCGGAATCGCCGGTGCATCAGGACTCCGCATTGCAAATAACATACCTTCGCAAGTTTTCAACCCCAGCGGCACTTGAAGCGCGAAGTGTGCAATACAAATATAAAAACTTTTTGATATAATGGCAAAGGAAGTTACAAAGAGGTCTGACAACTATTCACAGTGGTATGACAACCTCGTAGTCAAAGCCGATCTGGCTGAACGTTCAGCCGTCAGGGGCTGTATGGTCATCAAGCCTTACGGATATGCAATTTGGGAAAAGATGCAGCATATCCTCGACAAGAAATTCAAGGAAACAGGCCATCAGAATGCCTATTTTCCTCTTTTTATCCCGAAATCTTTCCTCAGCCGTGAGGCCGAACACGTGGAAGGATTCGCAAAGGAATGTGCAGTGGTCACCCATCACCGCCTGATGAAGGATCCCAACGGCACTGGAGTGGTTGTGGACCCGGATGCCAAGCTTGAGGAGGAACTCATAGTCCGCCCGACTTCCGAGACCATTATTTGGAATACCTACAAGGGCTGGATTACCTCCTGGCGTGACCTTCCGATTCTCTGCAACCAGTGGGCGAATGTGGTGAGATGGGAAATGAGGACCCGTCTTTTCCTGCGTACCGCCGAATTCCTCTGGCAGGAAGGACACACTGCACACGCCACCCGTGAAGAGGCTGAACAGGAGGCACAGAAGATGGTGAATGTCTATGCAGACTTCGCAAGGAACGTGATGGCACTGCCTGTAATAGTGGGTCATAAATCGCCTAACGAAAGGTTTGCAGGTGCGCTCGACACTCTCACAATAGAGGCTATGATGCAGGACGGAAAGGCTCTTCAGGCTGGTACATCCCATTTCCTCGGTCAGAATTTCGCAAAGGCTTTCAACGTCCAGTTCACCAACAAGGAAGGCAAACAGGAATATGTCTGGGCCACTTCCTGGGGCGTTTCCACCCGTCTTATGGGTGCGCTCATAATGGCGCACGGCGATGACAACGGACTCGTGCTGCCTCCTGCCCTGGCTCCTATCCAGGTGGTTATGGTGCCTATTTACAAAACTGACGAGGACCACGAGGCCATAATCGCGAAGATGAATGAAATCAAGGCTGAACTCGAAAAGGCAGACATCAGCGTGAAGATTGACGACAGGGACACTCTCCGTCCGGGCTTCAAGTTCGCCGAATGGGAGCTCAAGGGAGTGCCTGTGCGTATAGCAATGGGGCCTCGCGACCTTGCTGAAGGCACACTTGAAATTGCACGCAGGGACACCGGAGAGAAGACTTCCATAGCTCGTGAAGGAGTTGCGGAGCATATTTCCAAACTGCTGGATGACATTCAGGAAAACATCTATCAGAAGGCTCTCGCATTCCGTGATGCAAATGTGCGCAAGGTGGACACTTGGGAGGAGTTCAAGACCGAAATCACCAAGGGAGGCTTCCTGCTCTGCCACTGGGACGGCACCACCGAGACCGAGGAACGCATCAAGGAGGAGACCAAGGCCACAATCCGCTGCATACCTATCGACAGTTATGTGTGCGAGGAAGAGGGTACCTGCATCTATTCCGGCAAGCCTTCCCACCGCCGTGTCATATTCTCAATATCTTACTAGTATATAACAAGTATATAACTGGAATACAAACAAGATATACAAGTACTAATTCCTTATATCAAAGCAACTTTATGAAAAAGATATTCTCTGCACTTGCCCTGGCAGGTCTTTGCCTTTTCGCATCTCCTGCTGCCAATGCTCAGGATGCTGAAACAGTGGCTCAGAAAGCCGTGGACGCAATGAATTCTGCCCCTAAGGCAGAGTCCCCGGCTCCGAAACCGCAATATTGGTCCAATTCGCTCAAAACCCAGATCAACATTGGCCAGACGGGACTCGTGAACTGGGCTGCCGGCGGCGACAATACCTTTTCCCTCCAGGGTTTCATCGACGGCAATGCAAACTGGAAGAAGAACGGTATGTTCTGGAACAACCGCCTTCAGTTGGACCTTGGTCTGCTCTACTCTTCATCAAAGCCTTTGCTCCAGACCAGCAATGACCGCATCTATCTTGAGAGCAAGTGGGGTTATAAGACAGAAAAGATGAAGGATGTGTATTTCTCGGCCAACTTCGACTTCAAGTCCCAGTTCGCGAGAGGATGGGATTACAAGACTCCTGCTGTTCCGGACAGTTACAAAGGAACTAACGGTGCAGCTGCGGATGAACTTCCAATGCTGGACAAACTCCCGTACAAGGACCAGGTTCAACTCTGGAAAGATGCCCGTGTGCTCAAGTCCCAGTTCCTTGCGCCGGCCTACACCAACTTGGCTATAGGTATTGACTACACCCCGGCAAAATGGTTCGCCATGAACTTCGCGCCTGTTACCGGAGGTTTCGTCATTGTCACCAATCCGGCACTGAGGACCAAGTACGGAATGGAAACAAAAAAACAGTACACCAACCTGGATGCGCCGACGACAGAACAGCAGCAAGCTTTGGATTCCGGAGCTGCCTACAAGCCGTTCCGATTCGAGTTCGGTGCCCAGTTGAAGATAGACATCAAGGTGAACGTGAACGACAACTTTGCATATTCCACCCAGCTCGTGCTCTTCGAGGACTATCTCAAGGACCACAAGAAATATCCTTGTCCACGTATAAACTGGGACAATCGTCTGGACTGGAAGATTGCAAAATACTTCTCCTTCACAGTCACCACCAACCTCATCTACGATGATATGGTGATGATAGACAGCGAAAACTGTCCTAAACACAAGGTGGCCGATTCCCACGCAAGGGTACAGTTCAAGGAATCCCTCGCCTTCGGTTTCACCTGGACCATCGCAAGCAAAACCAACTGATGAAACCCAGGCCTGACGAGTTCTACGGGAAGCTGCTGCTCGCGGTGAGCGGCGGAATTGACTCTATGGTTCTGGCCGACAGTATTTATTCTCAGAAACTTGAATTCGGCATCGCCCACTGCAATTTCCACTTGAGAGGGGAGGACAGTGACGGCGATGCCGATTTTGTCTGCGAATGGGCCCGTAATCGCGGCATCACCTTCCACCGTTCAGATTTTGACACCGGGGAATATGCAAGGGAGCATAACCTGAGCATAGAAATGGCAGCCCGGGACCTGCGCTATGGTTTTTTCGCCCGATTGTGCCGGGAATACGGATATGCCTGCGTGGTGGTGGCGCACAATGCAAACGACAATGCCGAAACCCTGCTGCTGAACCTTGTCCGTGGTACTGGTCTGAGGGGCATTTGCGGAATGAAAGAATATTCCCTTATGTTCATTCCCGGCGAAGGCGAATTGAGAATATGGCGCCCGATGCTGAATATGACGCGCAAACAGATTGAGGGCTATGCTTTTGCAAACGGGGTCAAATGGAGGGAAGACCGCACCAATTCCTCCTGCGAATACAAGCGCAATCTCATTCGCAACGAGGTTCTGCCCCTTTTGGAGAGGCTGAATCCATCCGTGGTGCGCACGCTTAATCAGGATATGGCAAATTTCAAGGATGCCGCTGATGCTCTGCCCGACTTTGCAGTAGATAGTGATATTATGCCTTCGGGTGAGTTGAGAATTGGATATGACCGCAAGGGCAAGAATTGGCGCTATGCCCTTTACAGCAATCTGGAGCAAGCGGGGATGGCTCCTGCGGTGATTGCTTCCATTTTGGATCTGGTGGGCTCCGGGCGCACCGTACCGGGCAAGGTCTTCCATAGCAACGGTCTCAAGGCTGTGATGACTTCTGATGCAGTTCTGATTGTGCCTGAGGATGTTGCTATCCGGCAAGAAGACGTGGAGATAGAGGCTCCGGGAAACTATGAGACAGCTGCGGGGACTCTGACAGTGGAAGTTTTCGACCGTCCTGAGGATTTTTCTTTTGCAAGGCCATTGGGGGAAACCGTTGTGGATGCCGCTCTGCTGCCTTTCCCTTTTGTGGTGAGACAATGGAGGCACGGGGACTGGATGAGACCCATAGGCACAAAGGGGCGAAAAAAACTCAGCGACTTGTTCACTGATTTGAAATTCAATGCTTTGCAGAAAGAAAAAGCTTTGGTCGTGGCAGCAGATGCCGAAACATCCCACGTGCTTGCCCTCGTGGGCTACAGGGTGGATGACTCCGTGAAACTGTCTTTCGCGACCCGTTGTTGTCTGCGATTGAAATTGGAAAATTGAAAATTGAGGAATTTTGTTTGTTCCCAAAAAGTTTTTACCTTTGCAACTGACGACCACTGGGATAGGGTTCCGCGTTAAAAGCGGAGCTCTCTTTATTTTAGTGTACGGCAGAGGACAGTCCGGCGTGTGGGAAAATGCCGGATGAAACAAAAGACAGAAGTAAAAACTTAAAAATACAAAATTATGGCTATCCATTATTTGACCCAGCAGGGACTTGACAAACTGAAGAAAGATTTGGCAGATGCACTCGCACAGCGTCCTGTTATCTCGGCTCAGATTGCAGAAGCTCGCGACAAGGGGGACCTCTCAGAAAACGCCGAATATGAGGCGGCCAGGGAGGCTCAGGGACTTTTGGAACTCAATATTTCCAAACTTCAGGACCAGATTGCCAATGCAAGGGTAATCGACGAATCAATGATCGGCACGGACAAGGTGCAGATGCTCAACAAGGTGAAAGTGAAGAACTTGGCTCTCAACAAGGTGATGGAATTCACCCTCGTAGGCGAGTCCGAGGCAGATTTCACCAAGGGCAAGCTGGCAGCCACCACCCCTATAGGCAAGGCTCTTCTGGGCCACTCCAAGGGCGAAATCGTGGAGGCTAAAGTGCCTTCAGGAATCATCAAGTTCGAAATTCTGGACATCACACTTTAATTCTGGACATAACGCTATATGGCAACAATTTTCACCCGTATCGCCAAGGGAGAAATCCCGTCTTACAAGTGTGCCGAAAGCGAAGACTACTATGCCTTCCTCGACATCAACCCTATGGTACAGGGACATACTCTCGTCATCCCCAAGAATGTTGAAGACGACTACATTTTCAATCTGGACGACGACAGCTACGCAGGACTCTGGGCCTTCGCGAAGAAAGTGGCTGTGGCCCTGAAGAATGCCGTGCCCTGCAAGAGGGTGGGCGTGGCTGTGCTCGGGATGGAAGTTCCTCACACCCACATACATCTGGTGCCGTTGCAGAAAGAGTCCGATATGGCTTTCGGCAAGCACGTGAGCCTCACCCCGGAGCAGATGCAGCAGACGGCGGATGCCATTTTTGCGGAGTTCTCCAAACTTAAGTAAATATGAAAGCACCAAGATTTTTGTGCATCGCCGTTTTGGCGGCTGCTCTCGCGGTTTCCTGCTCCCGTAAGACCGGAATAGAGATTTCTCTGGACCAGTATCCGGATACGGAAGTCATTGTCAAGGCATTGAATGTCAATAAGTACAATGTTGTAGATACGGTCAGGACCGATGCTGCCGGAAAGGCTTTCTGCCGCTTGGAAATGGAAAAAGGGCAGCCGGAGTTCTACTATCTCTATGTCAAGAACCGCAAACTCGTGGAAGTGCTTCTGGAGAAGGGCGAAGTGGTGAGCTTCACTATGGACAGTCTCGGAAACAAGGCCGTTGAGGGGTATGCTGAGGCCGAAAGGCTTTTTGCCCTGAACCGCGATTTTGTGCAGGTGTCCGAGACACTTTCCGACATTGCCTATGATATGAACCGCAGCGACGACGATGCCGAGATTGCAGACCTGAAAAGGCAGATGGGGCAGACTTATGTGGATTACTACCGCAAGTGTGTGAAATACGTGCTTGAAAACAGCAAGTCAATGACCGTGGTGCCGGTGTTCTATCAGGAGTTTATGGACGGCATTCCGGTGTTCGGGCAGGCAACAGACGGAATCACTATGACCGCTGTGGCTGACTCGCTTGCAACTGTCTATCCTTCATCGAAATATGTGAAGGCTCTCAAAGACGAAGCGAAGAACAGGATGAATTATATGTCTCTGCTCAATGGAGTGAAGAATGCTCAGCAAGTCTCATTCTTTGATGTGGAACTTCCGGACATACAGGCTCAGAAAGTGAAACTCAGCGACATTGATGCAAGGCTGGTGATGCTGCATTTCTGGAGTGCAACCGATCCCGAACAGTGCAGGCTCAACATTGATGTGCTCAAGAAATACTACGACAAGTACCACAGCCGCGGATTTGACATCTACTCCGTAGCCCTGGACCTGGACAAGACCAACTGGGCTAAGGTGGTGAAGGCTCAGAACCTCCCGTGGACCAATGTCTGCGACTCCAACGGAAGCAATTCCAAATATATAGGTATGTACAACATCCAGGCTCTCCCGGCGTCCTATTTCTTATGCAAGGGAGAACTTGTGGATGCGAAAATCACCGACGAAAAGTCCCTCGGAGAACTTCTCGACAAAATGCTGCGATAATAAGGCAGTTGCGTCAGAAAAGCTTCTTCTTCGAAGCGGTTACGACAAAATCCTTAAGATAGAACGGTTCGAGGTAGGCAACATCCTTGAACCGTTTTGCTTTGAGTTCTCGGACGGCGAGACTTGCCATTGAGGCTGCCCTTGGACTGGATTCTTTGAAACGGGCATTGGGATGGGTGATGACTTCCCTGCATTTGAGAGCACCGTCTCCCACGAAGAGCACGCTGCCTTTTTCGAGCAGGTCTCTGAAACTATCGTTTTCCACAATTATCGCACTGGCCCTGTCGCTGTGAGGAAGACCGGAATCGGTGTGATTTTCAAGCAGTTCTCCGGTGCCGGAATAAACTGCAGCAAAAACTTCCATCCTTCTGGCATCTATCATCGGGACTATGAAATCAGCCTGTTCTCCCTCCATAATTGCCTGAACAGCAAGTACTTCAAGGGTGCTGACACTCAGTAGGGGCAGGTCCGCCCCGAAACACAGACCCTTTGCCGAAGACACTCCCACACGCAAACCTGTATATGAACCGGGACCTTCGCTCACGCACACGGCCGAGCAGTCTTTTGCGCTGCAACCTCTTTCCTTTAGCATTTCATCTATGAAAACTGCGGTTAGGGAGGCGTGGGACCGGTCTTTCCCGCTTTCCCTGCTGCAAACGACCTCTCCGTCTTCAATCAGGGCGGTGGAGCAGAGGTCGGTGGAAGTTTCTATTGTGATTATCCTGTCCATATTCTTTGAGGCTTTATACGGTTGATGGGAAGTTAGTTCCAGAAAAACAACTGTTTCAGATACGGGAATACTGCATAAGCCACGGCCTTGAGCGGGGCATAACAGAGGGATGCGTCCAACTTTGCCTGCGCTACCAGGTTGAATGCGGAGTTCAGAGCATCGAAGAGCATAAGTCCCATCCCGAGGAAAAACATACATTCGCAGACCGACAGCACAGCGCCCAGCAGGCGGTTCAGCCACCCGAGCATAGCCACGCTGACGACTTTGTCCAGCAGTTTCCCGATGAAAGTTACCACCAGAAGGGTGAGAACGAAAACGCCGACAAAGGCTATGGCCTTGAGTGCTGTCATATCCAGTTCAATCCATTTCTGCATCCAGGTGCTGACAGGAAGGGTAAACTTCGATCCGAGCCAGACCGCTATGAAAAGGCCTGCAAAGGATACCGCCTGCCGGATGAACCCCTTGAATATTCCGAAAAAAAGAGCCATCCCCAGGCAGACAAGTACAATGATGTCGAATATTGCCATAACCAGTAAGTCAGTTTGTTCAATTTGGTCGGCAAAATTAGTAAAAATCCTTATATTTGCAGTTTCTATTTCGACGCATTGCGCAAAGTGAAACATAACATATTGAATAAAGATGAAATTCAAGGAATATAAAGGGCTTGACCTTGTGGGGATTGACGACAGTATGCTGGAGCGCTGGAAGAAGAATTCCGCCTTCGAGAAATCTCTGGAACTCCGTGAAGGAGCACCTGAGTTCATTTTCTTCGAAGGACCTCCTTCCGCCAACGGTATGCCAGGCATCCACCACGTGATGGGCCGTTCCATCAAGGACGCTATCTGCAGGTACAAGACCCAGTCCGGCTACAAGGTGAGACGCCGTGCAGGCTGGGACACTCACGGTCTTCCGGTGGAATTGGGAGTGGAAAAGAAACTCGGCATCACCAAGGAAGACATAGGCAAGAAAATCTCCGTGGCGGAATACAATGCGGTCTGCCGCAAAGAGGTGATGAAATACACTAAGGAATGGGTGTCACTGACCGACAGAATCGGCTATTGGGTGGACACCGACGATGCCTACATCACCTACGACAACCGCTATATCGAGACTCTCTGGTATCTGCTCAAGGATATCTATGACAAGGGCTTGCTCTACAAGGGTTTCTCCATACAGCCTTATTCCCCGGCTGCCGGAACGGGCCTGAGTTCCCACGAACTCAACCAGCCGGGCTGCTACAGGGACGTCAAGGACACCACCGCAGCAGTGCAGTTCGAAGTCATCAAGGACGAAAAGTCCCAGAAACTTTTCGGCTGTGAGACTCTGCCGGTATATTTCCTCGCCTGGACCACAACTCCGTGGACCCTGCCTTCCAACACGGCTCTCTGTGTGGGCCCGAACATAGACTACGTGAGGGTGAAATCCTTCAACCCTTACACCGGAGCCCCGGCCATCTATGTGCTGGCAAAGGCGCTCGTGGGTTCCTGGTTCAATGCCAAGGCGGCGGAGCTTTCTTTCGAAGACTACAAACCGGGCGACAAGCTCGTGCCCTACACCGTTCTTGACGGCGAAATCAAGGGCAGCGAACTCGTCGGCATCAAATATCATCAGCTCATCCCTTGGTTCAAGCCGGAAGGGGATGGTGCATTCAAGGTCATCCCGGGCGACTATGTGACAGTCGAGGAGGGCACTACGGGTATTGTGCACATTGCTCCGACCTTCGGTGCGGACGACAACAGGGTGGCAAAGGCAGCAGGTGTGCCTGCCATTATGGTGCGTGACACAAATGGAGACCTCTATGCCCAGGTGGACCGTCAGGGACGTTTCTTCAGGCTTGAGGATATGGACCCGGAATATGCCGCCGCGCACGTGTCTGCCGATTATGCGGAATGGGCCGGAAGGTATGTCAAGAATGCCTATGACCCGTCCCTTGCTCCGGATGCCCCTACTTTGGACATAGACCTGAGCGTAATGCTCAAATCCCAGGGCAAGGCATTCAGAATCGAGAAGCACGTCCACACCTATCCTCACTGCTGGAGGACCGACAAGCCGGTGCTCTACTACCCTCTTAACTCCTGGTTCATCAAGACCACCGCGGTGCGCGAGAAGATGATGGAACTCAACGACACCATAGTCTGGAAGCCTGAGTCCACAGGTACCGGCCGTTTCGGCAAGTGGCTCGAGAACATTCAGGACTGGAACCTCAGCCGCAGCCGTTACTGGGGCACACCTCTCCCCGTATGGCGCAGTGAAGACGGCCGTGAAGAAAAATGCATAGGTTCTTTGAAGGAGCTTTATGCAGAGATAGAGAAATCTGTCGCTGCCGGAATAATGGCAAGCAATCCTTTGAAAGACAAGGGCTTCGACCCTGAGGATATGTCAAAGGAGAATTATGACAGAATCGATTTGCACCGCCCTTACGTGGATGAGATTTTCCTGGTGAGCGAATCCGGAAAGAAGATGGTGAGGGAAAGTGACCTGATTGATGTGTGGTTCGATTCCGGAGCTATGCCTTATGCCCAGGAGGGACTTCGCAATCTCGGAAGCAAATATTTCGGATGCACTGCAGATTTCATTGCAGAGGGCGTGGACCAGACAAGAGGATGGTTCTACACCCTGCACGCAATCAATACTATGGTCAGCGGCAAATGCGCTTTCAAGAGGGTGATTTCCAACGGGCTCGTTCTCGACAAGAACGGAGACAAGATGAGCAAGCGCAAGGGCAATGCTGTGGACCCTTTCAAGGCCCTGGACGACTACGGTGCAGATGCCCTCAGGTGGTATATGCTCACAAACGCCCAGCCTTGGGACAACCTGCGTTTCGATGCGGCAGGAGTGGATGAGGTGCGCAGAAAGTTCTTCGGCACGCTCTACAACACCTATTCCTTCTTTGCCCTCTACGCCAATGTGGACAATTTCGACCCTCAGGCCCCGGCAGTTCCTCTTTCGGAGCGTCCGGAGCTCGACCGCTGGATCCTCTCCCTGCTCAATTCGCTCGTGAAGGATGTGGAGGCTGCCTATGAGGATTATGATGTCACCCAGGCGGGCCGTCTGATTCAGGAATTCGTTTGCGACCATCTGAGCAACTGGTATGTGCGCCTGGGCAGGAAGCGTTTCTGGGGAGGCGGAATGAGTCAGGACAAACTTTCGGCCTATCAGACCCTCCACGAGGTTCTGCTGAAAGTCTCCATCCTTGCGGCTCCTATAGCTCCTTTCTATATGGACAGGCTCTATCTCGACCTCACCGGCTCTGATGCCGATTCCGAGTTCCGCTCAGTTCATTTTGTGGCTATGCCTGTATGGAATGAGGCTGCAGTGGACAAAGATCTGGAAGAGAGGATGGAACTCGCACAGAAAGCCTCTTCGATGGTGCTGGCACTTCGCCGCAAGGTGAATATCAAGGTGCGTCAGCCGCTCTCCAAGATTGTGATTCCGGTTATCAGTGACAAGGTGAAGGAGCAGCTGGAGAAAGTGAAGACCCTTCTTCTGGGCGAGGTGAATGTCAAGGATGCTGAATTCATCCACGACACAGTGGGCCTGATCACCAAGAAAATCAAGCCTAATTTCAAGACCCTAGGCAAGCTGTACGGCAAGCAGATGAAGGAAATCGCAGCCGCATTCACCAAACTCAGCCAGGAGGAAATCGTGGCCATCGAGGCTTCGGATAGCTATACTCTTGCTCTCCCTTCCGGAGATGTGGTTCTGTCCAAGGGCGACTATGAGGTGACATCCGAAGATATGCCGGGATGGCTCGTGGCAAATGACGGTCAGCTGACCCTGGCTCTCGATGTCACCGTTACCGACGATCTCAGGCGGGAAGGCGTGGCACGAGAACTCATCAACCGCATTCAGAACCTGCGCAAGGAAAGCGGTTTTGAGGTAACCGACAGAATCACAGTCACCATTGACCCGGTGACCGGAGAGTACCGCAGCGAAATTGAAGACACACTCAAGTCTTTTGACAAATATATAGCATCCCAGACCCTTGCCCTCGAAATCGTCCTCGGTGACGCATCTGGGGGAAGCGAAGTGGAATGGGCGGAAGGCAGTATCAGAATCTGCGTCAGAAAGCAGGGCTGAACTTCCGGTGAGAAATACTAACTAATTAACACACACGATTATGGCAGAAGAGAAGAAAACAATTGAGCCTCAGGCCCGTTATTCGGACGAGGAATTGCAGGAATTCAAAGCCATCATACTTGATATGCTTGCAAAGGCAAAGGAGGAGTACAACACTCTCCGCGCCATTGTTACACATTCTTCAAGCAATGACATAGAGGACACGTCTCCGACATTCAAGGTACTTGAGGAAGGTGCAAGCGCCCTCTCCAAAGAAGAGGCAGGCCAGCTTGCACAGAGGCAGTACAAGTTCATACAGAGTCTGGAAGCAGCCCTTGTGAGAATTGAAAACAAGACCTACGGTATCTGCCGCGTCACAGGCAAGCTCATCCCTAAGGAAAGACTGCGCCTCGTGCCGCACGCAACCCTCACCGTGGAGGCGAAGGAAATGCTCAACAAACAGAACAAGAAGTAGTCAGATGGCAGGATTCAAAATGTCCAAAGGCAAGTGGCTCATCGTTGTGGGTGTGCTGCTTGTAGTCATCGACCAGGTTATCAAAATACTCGTCAAGACCAATATGGCACTTGGCGAGCATTTTGACGTATTCGGAGACTGGTGCAAGATTTATTTCATAGAGAATGAAGGAATGGCCTTCGGGATGAAATTCGGAGGCTGGGTGGGCAAACTTCTGCTGTCCCTTTTCAGAATCGTGCTGTTCTCAGTGCTGGTGTGGTGGATTTCAAAGCTTTGCAAAAAGGCGGACACCCCGACCGGAGTGCTTGTAGGGCTGACGCTTATTGCCGCCGGTGCGCTCGGAAATATTTTCGACTGCTGGTTCTATGGGCTCATATTTTCAGAGTCCACACCGATGCAGGTGGCTCAATTAGGAGGGTCCTATGCCCCGTTCCTTTTCGGTAAAGTGGTGGATATGTTCTATTTCCCTATGATTGACACCACCTGGCCCGACTGGTTGCCGTGGCTGGGAGGCCGTCCTTTCCGCTTCTTCGAACCTGTGTTCAACTTTGCCGACAGCTGCGTCACGGTCGGTACTGCCTATCTCATACTTTTCCAATACAAGTTCTTCAGCCAGGAAGAGAAAAAGGATTAGTTGCGGTCAGGTTTTGCAGGTGGCGGAGCCTGAACCGTTTTCAGAGTCCGAAGAGGGAGACGATGATGGCTAGTGCAGATAGTCTTTCAAGGCTATACGGAGTATGTTCAGGACCTTGGTGATGTCCCTTTTCACCTTGCGCTCGGATACTCCGTATTTTTGTGCAATCTCCTTATAGGTCATTCCGTGGAAACGGCTTGCGTAGAAAATATCCTGCGTGAGTTCAGGAAACTCCTCCATCACATTCTTGAATATGGCGATAACATCTGACTCGAAAAGGAATCCCAAGTCTTCTGACGAGAGGAAGGCAATTTCGGCCTCCAGAGCCCGGATTTTGTCGTCGCTGAATTCACGGGAAATTCTCTGCCTGTTCAGCTTGTCTCTCATATAATTGAGACTCAGGTTCTTGATGGACTTCATTATATATGCTTCCGGAAGCATAACCTCTTCCATCTCATTGCGGTTATCCCAGAATTTGGTGAAGGCCTCCGCCACGATATCCTCTGCCACGTGCTCTTCCCTGACATAAGATTTCGCAACCGTGACGAATTTGTCGCGGTTGCGTCTATAGATTTCCCCGAACTGGGGCGGACTGATAATCAGAGTTTTGGTCATAACTTCACAAATATACAAAATTACGGCCAATAATAAGCTCTTATTCTGCAAAAAGACGGTCAAGCAAGCTGGCGCGTCGTTCAGTCAAATCGCGGATTCTCTCGATTTCGGCTGCATAAGTGGCTGCAGGCATATTGGCTTCTCCGCTGTACTGGTAGTAGAAAGGCCAGACTGTGAAATTCGCTTCTATAGCTTTTTCCATATTGACAGGTTCTTCGTCGAGTATTCTGTAGGTCTCGGCAAGCAGTTCGTCTCTCTTTTCTTTCCACCTCTCGTTTACGGCCTTGCGCAGGGAGGAATCCGACCAGAATCTCCAGAACCAGTCATTGCTCACATAAGGCGGCATCCAGAAACCGGCCTTTATCATAAGGCTCTCCAACGGCTGGTATTCGTAGTGAGGAACCCTCTTGTCGTTGTTCCAGCCTTTGTCGCAGTCCCAAATCGGGCCGAAGAACAATTTGTCCACGCCCCGGCGCTTGTACATATAGGTGCTGGTGTAGCCGTCAAGGTCTCCCACCAGTTCCTTGATAATGATGAAATCCACCAGTGTCTTCTCATCGAACCATTTTCTCCAACCATTCTGCGTATCCTTGTAGCCCGAGCCGTAGAGAGCCTTCTCGGCAGAGGTAATGAAATCGCTGATGTAGTTGTACTGTGCAGGGTCGTAGTCTTCGTCATCCGGATATTTGTAGGTCATCTTGATGCCCTTATAGCCGGAATAGTGGCTGCCTTCGTGCAAGTCGGCTTCAATGATGTATCCTCCTGTGATTTTGTCCGGATTGCTGCCGTCTGCAGAGACGAGTTTGTCCACGGCAATGCGTCCTCCTGAACGCTCCATCTGGTCGCTCATCTGGTAGAGTCCCAGATATTCTCCATCCTTATGTGTGGTAGAGTTTTTGGAACTGTCATAATAATCTCCTGTCATATACACGTTTACATAACGGGAGCAGGGTGTGAACAATACTGCCGAAGCATCGTGCCGGCCTTCTGCCGGGTTGAACATTATACGGGAGTAGGCAAAGGCTATATGTGTGCGTATGAGGGATTTGTCCATATCCTGGGAGAGCAGTACCCAGCTTTTGGCCTTTTCGTGGTCCAGACCTATAGGACTGAATTTCTCCGGGAACTTGAGTCTGTATGGCTTCTTGGGCAGACCCCAGGTGGAATTGCCCCTTCCGCGCATATTTACGGCTCCGTCTTTGGAACTGTCCCACCATCCTGTGCCGGTGCTTCCCTCTGTCTTGTCATAGAGAATGATATCTGTGCTGACATAGTAATCCTTGCTGTTGATGAGGCTCGCCGGTTTGATGTGCAGCACAGGCAGTTCGGTGTTGATCTGAGGGCAGTTCAGGGAGACTTTATATTCCTTTGTGTCACCGTTTTCGGCCACGACCGTAATGCTGAGGTCCTCTGCGAAAGATACTGCCTTCTTACCGCTCGCCACAACTTCTCCGCCGACAAGAACCTGTTCCCCGTCCGTCTCAAAGGTCGGGATTAGCATTTGAGGCTCTGGAGAATCTATCCATTTGAGGTAGATTGCACTGAAAGTCATTGCCGTCTCGTCGAACTTGAATTCGATGTCTTTCGAGAGGGAAGGATTGGCTGACTTTGTCAGTGAAAACGATTTCAGCGAACAGGTGGCCTTCAGTTTTTTCGACTGGGTGACTGACACCGTCACATCCTCACATTCCGGGGCGGAAATGGTGATTTGTCCCTCGCGTCCAAGCCTGTAGGACTCTGCTGAGACAATGAGCTTGTACTCATTCTTTTCCTCCTTTGAACTGAAAATAACCCTGAACCAGTCGGCTTCGCTTGTTACAGCCACCTTGCGGTTGCAGGAAATGTCAACTGTAAGGCTTCCACCCTCGGACGGAAAATTCAATGTCAGTGGGCTGGCTTTCAGAAATGCTTCCTCAATCTGCGGTTCTTCAGGTTCCTCCGGCTTCAGTTCCTCCTTTACGCAGGATGCAAACAGGACGGCCGCGCCCAGGAACAATGTAATCAAACGAGTTTTCTTCATGTTTTTTATGAAAAAGGAGGGATTCTGCAGAACCCCTCCCGTTAATACTTACAGTAGGAACTGTCGGTATCTGCTATTTGTCAGGAAGAGCAACCTCAACCCACTTGATACCTTCGTCACCTTTATTGTCGTTGCCCTGTTTGCGCACATTGGTCTCGCCATAGAGCTTGTTTCCGTTTCCGGTTGCATCCTCGATTGTGGAGCCTGAGCCAGTGGCGAACTTCCAGTATGAGTACAGGCCTTCTGACTTAGGATCAACAGTGTAGAAGTGGTTAGGAGCGTTGATTTCCTCTGCTGACAGGACTTTGTTCCAAATACGAATCTCGGTCATCTTGCCCTTGAGGTCACGGTTCTCATCGTAGGAGTAACCCATCCAGAAGCAGCGGGTGCCGTTAGGCTCGTAGCTCCAAGCAGGTGAGAAATCAACTCCATAGAAGTTCTGCCAGAATGGCCATCCGACATAAGTGCTCATCTTCCATCCGGACCTCTCGCCTTTCAGTTCACCGTCAACATAAACTTTCACATTGGCATACCAATCATCTCCCATTTCATAAGTGCAGGCAACGTGATACCATCTGTTGGTCTCAAATTCATAGTCAACGTCATAATTGCCGTTCAAAGTCGCTATCTGGAGCACGTTGTCCGGAGCTGAGTCACCGAAACGGAGCAGGAACATTCCTTCGATACCCATTAATGTTGAAATGCCGTTGGCGTTGAACTGGTCCACATTGATCATTGCTTCGAGAGTGAGGGCATGGGCAACTCCGAGTTTCTCAGCAGTTCCGTCCCACTTAGGGAAGAGGCGGTTGCCTTTCATATCTGCAGCCCAAGAGATGAGGGCATTGACCTGAGTAACGCTGAGAACACGTGTGAGAGCTTCCTCGCCTTCCTTTGCATCAGTCTGGGCAAGGGTAATTGTAGCGGTGCGTTTGCCTTCCGTAAGAGCCTCTGCCTTAACCTTGATGCCTGTATCTGTCTTTTCAGCTGTGAGCCATCCGTTTCCTTCAGCGGAAACAGTGATGGAGTACTCTACATTCGCAGTAACAGGGATTTCAACAGTTTCACCCTCAACAGCCACTGTGTAGAACTCCTTCTCGGTTGAAAGCACGTGCTTTGCTTCCTGAACGACATTGACTGTTACCGGGTTCTTGACTTCTTCAGCAGAGAAGGTAATGGTTTCGGTAAGGTCATCAAGGCCTTCGAGAGCATTGTAAGAGAAGATGATTTTTGCATCGCCTTCCTCGTCTCCAGCAAGGGATGTCACATAAGTGAGCCAGGAGTTCTCATTTCCGAGAGTAACCTGGATGTCGCGGTATTTGATGTCATCGGAATGGAGAAGGACAGTGAACTCACCCTTGTTGTAGTCGAGAACCACATCCTTCTCGGAATTGAGAACTATGGATGGCGGAAGTTTGTCAAGCCCCCTGAGAGTAAGCTTGAACGGAGCCACAGCTTCGCCGCAACTGAAAGTCCAGTCTGAAACAAGATTTTCGAGGGTTTCATTGGCTTCTACCGTGAATGTAACGATGTCTCCGTCAACGCCGCTTTCTGCGGATGCTGAAACCCACTGATAATCAGCATTCGCTGTCAGTGTCCATTCGCCGGAGCTGGTTACCAGAACCTTTACGTTTCCGCCTTCAGCATCAACAGTCTTGCTTTCAGGCTCAATGGAAATGGCATCTTTCACTTCCGGTGCAGGCATAGGCTTCTGGCATGAGAAGAACATAAGCCCTGCTGCAAAAGATGCAATTATTGCAAGTGTTTTTTTCATATTTTAATGTGATTTAATGAGTTGTTGTCAGATGTCATATCTATTAGGGTCGTACTTGCCCTCACCTTTTTTGTTGTAAACTCCGGTTGGCTCTTTCAGTTTCTGGCCGTAGCATCCGAGTGCCACATTATTGAACTGTTTTACGGAATGAGTGCGGTTGTTGTTTACGGAACCTGTGCCTGAAGGGTCGAATGCGAACCACATAATCCAGCCGTAACCGGCATTCTTGATCTGCTCTGCCTGGGACTGGGAAATTGTGTAGCCATAGTTGAGCTGGATTGAAGCTCCGCTGCACTGCTTCAGTGTAAGGTCTCCGAAAGTTCCTGATGCTTGGCCGTAGTTGGCAACGTGGAAGTCAACGAATTCGCTCTGCTTGTGACTGTCAACCTCAGGAATGTTGTAGAGGGAACCCCAATCGAAGAAAGAAACCTCGGTCGGCCAACTGCAGCTCTCCTTGAGGGCAACCTTGAGTTCATACATAAGACGTGCACCGGCTGCTGGGGAAGGCCATGTGAACCACTTGTTATTCACGTCAGGTGAGCTTGAGTACTCGTCATCGAGGTTCACACCGTCAAGCTTGTAGGTCTTGCAGGCCTCTGCAACCTCTGCGGCCCACTCTTTTGCTCCCCAGTCTGAAAGCTGTGCCAGACCGGCTGCATCGTGGTTTCCGAGAAGGCCGAGGTAAACTTTGATACCTGCCTTGCGGAGCGGCTGGAGGTAAACATCGCTCTCGTCGAGAAGAGCCTGTACATTAGGGTTGTTGTGGAGGTAAACCACGTCATCCTTGGCGTTGTAGTTGATGTTGGCAGCAAAAAGGATCACTGCATCGAAGAAAGGAGTGCCGTCCTCGAGAACATACTCAAGGCAGTTGAGAGGGTTGCAGTCATTCACCTCGATGTAAACGACATTCTTCACCTCACGTGCACTCTGCCTGAGGACAGTGTAGTTCACGCGGCAGGCAGACTGTTTGATTTGTGCATTGTTGATGTCCTTAACATAGAGCGGAACGAGATAACTGGTTGCATAGCCGAGCTCTGAAGGGTTGAGTTTAACCTCTGCAGTCACGGAAGTCTCACCGGCAGCGATGGTAAGTTTGCTGTTCGCAATGGTGATTTTCTCAAGAGGGAAGAGTTCAGCTTCAGCCTTGTTCAAATAGTTGTACTCGCTCAGGTGGTCCTTGTCAACAAAGAGTTCCACCTCAACAGGGTAAGTCACTGCATTGTCGATGCTGAGAGTTACAGAAAGTGTGATGTCTTCCTGTGCCTTGGTGAGGATGTCGAGAGTCTCGTCGTTGCTGCTGAGTTTCACTGCAACCTTGTCTCCGGACGGAGTTTCAGGCTCGTCGGAAGCGGCTTTCTGGCTGACGGTAATCTTTACGGGAGTTGCTGTACCCGCCTTGAATTCGATACGGCCAAGTCTCTCGTCCTTTGTGGTGTTGTCTTTGGCATTGACAACGAGGGTATTGCCTTCAACTTTTGCCTCAATCCACTCCGGAGCGGTGTAACTCCACTGCGATGCGGTTGTGGTGACTGTGAGCCCTACGGCTTCATTGTCTTTTGCTTCAAACTCGATTGCGCTTGAAGGTTCAACGCTGAGCGTATCATTCTCCTGAACTTTCTGCGTGCAGGAAGTTGTGGCAGCTACCGAAAGTAGGACAGCTGCGGCGCTGAGGAACAAAGATTTGAAATTCATAATGATTTTTTTTAATTTTAGTGGTTGTTGATAGTTAGTCAATATCTTGAACATTAATCTTTTACAGGGAGTTCAACCGGATACCAGACAAAGTCGTGGTCGGCAGTGAGGTCGTGACCGTAGAGGGAATAGTCGCGGACGGTCTTGCCTGTTCCTTCGTCGAATTTCCAGTAGGCGAGCAGGCTCTCGTCGATTTCCGATGCATAAACCTTGTAGAAATGGTTAGGCTTGTTGATTTCTTCAATGCTCAGAACACGGTTCCAGACACGTGCCTCGGCGATCATTCCGTCAAGGCAGCGGTTGCTGTCGTAGGAGTAGCCAATCCAGAAACAACGTGGTTTACCATCCATTTCATCCGAATGAGGGGCTCCGAAGTTCACTGATTCGAAATACACAGGGTCGAGCTGGCCTGTCTCGGCATTCGGTCTGTTGGCAATCTGGTGAACATCTGTCTCAACGCGGAGCTTGCCGTCGAGGTAAACCTTGATGAGACCTTTGTCGAAAGTTACTGCTATGTGGTACCACCTGTCCTTCTTCAGCTGAAGGGATGCGTCAGTGGCGTGGGCGCGATATGTAGAGCCGCCTTCAGTGTCCACAACGGCGCAGGCCACCTGAATCTGGTTGGTCGGAATCTGCACATCACCGATACGTATGAGGAAATGGTCCTCGACGCCCATAATCGTGAGAATCTTGCTGTCATTATTGAAGGCGTGGCAGTTTACGAGACATTCCATAGTGAAGGTCTGAAGGTTCTTCACCTGTGCAAAATCATCCCAAATCGGCCAGGCGCAGTTGCCCTTCATATCTGCCACATAGTTCACGAGCGATGCTTCCTTAACCACGAAATACATTATGCTGGAGCGTTCGAGTACGGGAAGATTTTCCGAAGATATGGACACGGGCACGACATACTGTTTGCTGTAGTCCAGCTTGTCCAGACCTGTGAAACTGATGTTCACTGCAGGGGAAGACACGTCTCCGGAACGGATAATGGCCTGAAGTCCCTCTATGTCGCAGTTTGCGGAAGGAAGGAGTTCCGCCTCCGAATCGTAATATGCCGCCCGGTAGGTTTCAAGAAGGTCATCCCTCCTTTCGAATTTCACTACGACATCATTTGCTTCTGGACGGGCCATAGCCACCGATACGCTCTTGGTGAGAGTCTCTGTGCCCTCATCGGTGGCAACCCTTATCTCATTCTTGAAGCTGGTGGTGTCATAGAACAGCTTGTTTTCAAACGAGCCGTCCTTGTTGCAGGAGGCAAGAGATGCCGCTGCAAGAGCTATAATGCTGATGTATAATGTTCTTTTCATTACTTGCCTGAATTGAGAATGTTTATGGCATCAAGAACGTTCTTGAAAGCCCTGTCCTTGTGATAATAGTCATCGTAAGCATTTGACACACAGAGACCTTTCGGAGTGAAGCCGGTGTTTTCCGCCTCATCAAGAACCCACTGGGCACCGTCTGCAGGGGAGACTCCCTTCTGGTCCGGTTCAGCAGTGGTAGGAACAGTCAGTTCCATTACCACACGGTCGGATACGGTAGATGTGCGGCCGAGTATTCGTCCCGGAAGCAGAGAGAGTTTCTTCTCTTCACCTGCGATTATGACAACAAACTTGCAGGTTCCGAGGAATTCCGTGTCATTGACATTGCGGGCGCTGCCCCTGAATATGAACTCGAGTCCGGAGTTCTGTGCAAGGTAGGACTTGATTTCACCCATAAAGGCATTCTGTGCCGCTGTAAGCACTTCGGTTCCTGCAGAGGTGGCGTAGGATACCATCACTCCGTGGAAGCCGTACCGGGTGCATTTCTCAAGCTGGGCCTTCGCTCCTTCCGCAAAGAATGCAGTTGCATCTTCAGCCGTCCCTGCAGGCTTGCCTTCTTCGGTTCTGCGGTCCTCTTCGAGGCACCAGCCCTCATAGACCTTTTCGTAGTCGATATGGCAGAGCACTTTCGTACCCTTCTTTTCCCTGACCTGTGCGATTTCAGCGGCTATCACCTCGTGCAGACCGCCGTCCAAGTTCACGCAGACGTAATCGGCACTGTCAGGCATTGCCATAATGTGGACATTCTGACAGGACGGATAGCTTTCCGTACCTTTCATAGTCACAATCATCACGGGGTGTTCACTCTGTTTGAAAGTCCGGAGTCCCTTGAGATATTCAGCATATTCCTGCGGATTCTCCTGCTCCGGTGTCTTGTGGTGGAAGTCCAGGTTCTGTGGCTGGGTCCATTTGGAGCAGCCGGCAAGAACAGCGACAGCCGCCGCACAAGTGAATATAAATGATTTCGCTTTCATTTGCTTGTCTTACTTTATTATGATTGCCGGATTGCAGTCCCACCACAGGCGTGTGCCCATATTGTCCTTGCCATTGAGCAGGGAGGAAACTGCATAATTCACATTTTCACCGTTGTTCGTGTACTCTGCCAAAGGATATCGCATTCTTCTTGCACCATAGACGGAAGATACCACGCCGTCGCTCTTGTTCCCGGCATCGGTTGCAGGGAAAAGGTGAGGATAGCCTGTCCTGCGGTGGTCTGCCCAAGCCTCGTTGCCGTTGTTGAAGTTTGCAATCCATTTCTGGATCAGTATCCTCTCCTGCTTCTCGGCCGTGGTTGCGGATTCATCCCACTTCACGGTGATTGAGGACAGCATTTCGGCATAGCTGTTCTGACCCGCAGGGTCTATGTAAACGGCAGGGCGGTTCACGTCATCCTTGAGGTAGGCATCAGCGCCTGAGACTCCGAACTGTGCGAATGACAGGCGGATACCCTCGTTGTAGAAGTCCTCGGCTGTGCCTGCTCCCATATCGTAACCGAATACTGCAGCAGCCTCGGCCTTGAGGAAACATACCTCGGCGGCATTCATCCACACGAGCGGGTCTGACGGGGAAATATTCACTCCGGAATATTTGCGTCCTATGCTGTTGAGAGCCGGTTTTTCAATCCTAACCCTGATTCCGACATAGTCTATTCCCTCGAATTCCGAAGGTATGAAGTACACCGGACGGCGCGGGTCTTTGTAGCCGTTCATATAGGTGATGATGTCTGCAGCTGCGTGAGTGTCGCCACCGGTGTTGCAGCCTGCCGGCTGGTTGTACTTGATTGCGGTGTAGAGCGGGTTGCCCTTTTCTCCGAAGGCTACGGTGCGGAGGGTGGCGTTGTCGGCATTGGAGGTGAACACTCCGATTTCGTGCCTTACAGCCTCTTCCGCATATTTCCTCGATTTCTCCGGGGCAGCATAGGAAATGCGCATTGCCATCCTGAGTTTCAGGGAGTTGGCGAATTTGCACCACTTCACTGCAGTTCCGTCGTACATCGGGTCAGCCTTGGGGGAAATGCCTGAGAGTTTGTTTTCTGTCAATGTGGCGATTACATCGTCCAGCTCGGCAAACATTGCGTCATAAACCTCTTCCTGTGAATCGTAGGCGACTGCAATGGCTCCACCTTCACCGATCTTGGTGTAAGGAATTGGGCCGTAGGTGTCGGTCACTCTCAACATAGCCGTAACCTTTATGATTTTTGCGATTGCAAGGGTCACAGGGTCGTCGGTGATGTCGGAAAGTTCGTTGAGGTTGGAGTAGAGTGTCGGGATGATGCGGTCGCTGGCAAGGAAAACCCTTGTCCAGTCGTCTGTCGGGTTGTAGTTGTCGATGGTCTTGGCAAATGCACCCGTAGTCGAGTAGTAACCTCCCATAGGACCTCCGAGAAGGCAGTCTGTGAACTGTGCGGTGTTGACATCGGTCGAAACCACCGTTCCGCAGAGGGCGGAAATGGCTGCTCCTATGGCATATCCGTCAGTGAGAGTCTGCTCCTTGCTCACCTCATAAGGATTGGTGTTGATTTCAAGATAGTTGGCCGTGCACCCCGCAAACAGAGTAGCTGCGAGAAAAGCCGCACCGGATTTTGTGATGATATTTCTCATTGCGTGGGTGTATTAAAAGGTTATTCTTACGTTGAAACCGAAATTGCGGAGGGAAGGCATCATAAAGTGGTCGATTCCCTGATAGTAGTTTCCTGTAGTTGCAACTGACTCAGGGTCGAACGGAGCTTTGTTGTAAATCATCCAGAGGTTCCTTCCGACTATGGACAGGTTCAGGTCACATACATTGCCGAGCATCTTGCGCGGGAAGGTGTAGCCTATTGAAGCTTCCTGGAGACGAACATTGGTTCCGGAGTAGGTGTATTCCTGCGGAAGCGGGTTGGATCCGCCGACAGAGCTGAACCATTTGTTGGCATCGACCCTGTCACCTCCGTTGATGAACACTCCGCCGGCATCACGTGCAGCTGCCGAAGCCTCCGATACGCCGTAGTAGTCGAGAACAGCCTGGGTGCTTGAGTAAACTATACCTCCGAAACGGGCAGTGATGAGGAAACCGAAATTGAAGCCAGCAATGCGGAAATCGTTCCTCCAGGAGAGGTTTGCCTTCGGAAGCACTGAACCGAGCTTCACATAGTCCTTCGCCTCGGCAATCATATTCGGAGAAACCGTTCCGTCCTCATTGACTACAATCATTCCGTTGGAGTCATATTTGAAGTCCGCGAAGGAATAGAGGTCGCCAAGGGTGCCGCCCTTGCGCAGGATGAAGTGAGCGAGTCCGAGTCCGTTCATATCGAGCTGGTCAACACTGAAATACTCTCCTGTTGCAGCATTCAGTACATTGTCCGCAAGGGAAATGATTTTGTTCTGGTTGGTCGAGAATGCAAGATTGGAATCCCATCTGAACTTGTTCCAGTCCTTTCCGAAGCCGAGGCTGATTTCGCAACCCTGGTTCATCACGTCACCTGACTGGATGTAGATTTCGGAAGAACCGGAACCTGTGGAAATCTGCGGATTGAAGGTCTGGTTTTTCGTGTTCGTGTGGTAGTAGGTGGCCTCGAGGCTGAACCATTTGAGGAAACGCATCGAGAGACCTATTTCCCAGGAATCGGTAAGCTCCGGTTTGAGGTCGTACATAGGGTACTGGGTCTGGGTGTTCCAGCTCAGGCCGCTTGAGTTCCATTTGTACATAGGGTTGGCTATGTATCTCTCGAATGCCGTACCCACGGAAGCGTAGGAACCCCTTATCTTGAGGTATTCAAGATTCTCAGGCATATTCGGGATAATCTGCGAAAGCACTACGGATGCACCGACCGAAGGATAGAAGAAGGACTTCTTGTTGGAATGTGGACCTGCCAGCTGTGAAGGCCAGTCGTTGCGGGCTGTGAGCGTGAGGTAGTATGCACCTTTGTAGCCCACCTCGGCGGAGCCGAATACGGACTGGGTCTGCTCTCTCCAGCCTTCCTGCAACCTGCTGGTTTTCTGTGAATTGGAAAGGTTCTGCACATTGAATACATTGGCAAGTCCGGGTTTCTCTTCAGACATTTCTCCGTCGGCGATCGGACCGCGGTTCTTGAATGCGTCATAGCGCATGTCGGTGATGGAGGCACCGATGTTGGCCTGCAGTGTCCAGTCTTCGTTGAACCTCTTGTCTATGTTCAGAAGGACATCGGCGTAAATCTGGCTGTCCTTTGTGGTGCTGATGCCGTAGAGACCGTTCTTGGAAGACTCGGTGAGCTGCGGAAGGGTGGAGGCGTAGAACTTCTCGGTGTATTTGTTGGTCGAGTTGTCCACTCTCACACGTCCTGCAATATTGAGCCAGTCGAGAATTTCGTAGGAGAGGGATGCGTTGAGCATATACCTGTCCTTGCGGTTTTCCCTGAGGTTGCGGTAGTTTATCCAGTATGGGTTCTGCATAGTCATACCGGCATCGCCGATGGGCCAGTACTGTGTGTAGAGACGGCGTGTCACGTCATATCTTTCATACATTCTTATATCTTCCCAGTCCGTTCCGCGAGGGAAGATGTATGCTCCCACGAGAGGGTTGTTGTAGGTACCCTGGTTGGTGGTGTTGCGGTCTTTCTGGATGATATAGCTGGCTCCCACGTCGAGGTGCATTTTGTCCTTGAGGAAGGATGTGGTGTTGCGGAAGGTGAAGTTGTAGCGGTGGTAGCCGTTGTTGGGCACTATTCCGTCGGAGTCGATGGCTGAGCCGGAGATATAGGTCTGGTTCTTTTCATTGCCGGTCGATACTGAAACGCTCTCGGTGTAGGTGGCTCCGGTGCGGAAATAATCCTTTGCAGGGTCATAGCCGGGGTTGTTGGAGCTGTTCATAAGATTGCCGTAGCTGCGTACATCCGAGCCGATTGACGAGTTGAGGTCACCTGTGCCGTATCTGTTCTGGAATCTCGGAAGCACGAAAGGGTTCATGATTTCCACACCTGCGGAAGCGTTCACTATGAGTTTGCCTTCCTTGCCTTTCTTGGTGGTCACCACAATGGCTCCGTTGGCTGCATCCGAACCGTAAAGCGCCGCTGCGGCAGCACCTGTGAGGACGGAAATGGACTCTATGTCTTCGGGATTGATGTCGGCGATAGGGTCGGTTGAACCCTGAGAGTCGAACTGTGTGCCGCCTTCCCTTGCAGTGGTGTACATCGGCACACCGTCAATCACGTAGAGAGCGTTGGAGGACTGGGAGATGGACTTCTGTCCACGCATGATTACCTTTGTCGCGCCGCCCACTCCCGAGGAGGATGCGTTGATGTTCAGACCTGCCACTTTTCCGTTGAGCGAATTGATGAAGTTGGCATCCTTGTTGGACACGAGATCGTCGGCCTTGATTTCCTGCACATTGTAGGACAGGGCCTTCTCCGAACGCTTGATGCCGAGAGCGGTCACCACCGTGCCTTCCATCATAATGGAATCGTCGGCGAGTTTCACTTCAAAAACCCTCTTGTTGCCGAGCTTGATTTCCTGGTTCTTGTAACCGAGGCAGGAAAACTCAAGAATCACATTGTCCGAGCTGAGAAGGTCGGCCGGAAGCTGGAACTCGAATTTTCCGTCCAGGTCAGTGCCGGCTCCTATTGTGGTGCCTTTCACGAGCACCGCCGCTCCTATCAAGGGCTCACCGAAATTGTCCAGGACAGTTCCGGTCACGATGTCGCTGACTTTGTCCTTGTTTTCCGTTTTGGGAAATAGATAGATGTTGGAGCCTGTAACCTTCCAGGATACACCGGTTCCGTCGAAAATGTGTGAGAGAGCCTCTTCTACAGACTTGTCCTTCAAATCCACGCTCATACGGCGGGACATGTCCAGACTCTCACATACGAAGAGATAGTCGGTCTGCCGTTCAATTTCATTGAGTATGTTTTCCACCGTCGCATTTTCCATCTGAAGGCTTATCTTCTTCTGGGTCTGGGCCGAAAGGCTCAGGGCTATGGTGGTGAACAGAACGGAGACAAACAGTCTCATAGCCTTTATCAAACTGTTTCTCATTTTATAGTTATTGGTTATTAATGCGTTGTCACCCGGTATCCCGAGTTTATATGTGGTGCCTTGCGGGCGTTTTTTCAATTTGTCGCGGTTTCTTTCCCGCTGTTGTCCTACTCAGGTTCCGCAAGTCTTGAAGTTCATTGGAAAGACTGGCGAAACTTGAATCATTTTATATATATGGTATTGGTTGTCCTGTCGTATTCGTAACTGAAATCCGCCGAAAGTCTGAGTATGCCGAGTGCGGATTCCACTCCGTCCGAGATTCTTATCTTTCCTCTTGTGAACGAGACATCAGGCATCTTGCTCAGAGATGATACTATCTTCACGTCGAAAGTCTTCTCGAATTCATCCAGCAACTTGTCGAAAGGAGTATTGGCTATGTCTATGAGCCCGTTCATCCAGCAGGTTACGGAATAGGTGTCTTCGATACGTCCCACCGTCCAGACATTGTCTTCCATTTTCACAATGTCGTTGGGCTGCATCATATATTGCAGACCGTTGTCTGCATCGATTTTCACTGAACCTTCTATGAGCGTGGTGGAGAATAACTGGCGGGCCTCGTCAGACTCCACATTGAATTTTGTGCCCAAAACTTCGATGGTACCCGCGTAGGTCTCCACCCTGAAAGGCCTCTTTTCATCCCTTTCCACGTCCAGGAAGATTTCTCCGTTGTTGAGTCTTATGTTCCTGCCGTTCCTTGCGAAAGACACCGGCACTTCTATTTCCGAGCCGCCGTTCATCCATATCCGCGAGCCGTCCGCGAGTGTCATCTGCATATTCTTTCCTGCCGGGACCATAAATGTCTGATACTCCGTGTGAAGCCTGGTCTGAGCCAGATGTACACCGGTGGCTCCCGCAAGTACAAGTGCTGCAACTGCGGCGGCCCACTGGAGAGTCCTTTTGACTGCTCTCGGAATTTTCCGCCCTACGGTATCCGGTGCGGCCTGTCCGGAATGCAGGGTGATACCCTCAAACAATATACGGGCATCCTTGTAGGCTTCTGCGTGGCTGCCGTCGGGGTCGTTTGCAAGCCAGTGGGCTATGCGGGCTTCCTCGATGGTGTTGGTCTCGCATTTGAAGTATTTCAAAAGAAGATATGTGTCAATTTTTCTCTGCATAGCACTATTATGACACATATCTATTGCTTGTGGACCCCTGAAAAGTTAAAATTTCCAACAATTTTTCTCTTTTCCCTTCATTTTGACATAACGGGCCGAAATTTTTGGAAAATTCGAAAACATAACATAATTTTGTCACGCATTGTCATCTCGGTTTCCACAATCCCTTAAGAATTGTGGTAAAATTTATTTTGTTAACTGATATGGACAAAGCAATCAAAATTTTCTCTTCTCCGCTTCCGGAAATTCCTTGGGAGAACCGTCCCGAAGGTTATTCCAAGCCATTGTGGAGGTATTCAGCCAATCCGGTTGTGCCCCGTGACCTTCTTCCTGACTCCAACAGCATTTTCAATTCTGCCATCGTGCCTTTTGGCGAGGGTTATGCCGGCGTGTTCAGATGTGATGACACCAATATCCGTATGACTCTGCACGCGGGCTTTTCCAAGGACGGCATACATTGGGACCTGAATCCCGAAACCATAAAGTTCGAGGGCGGCGGGGAAGAAATCGGAGTCTGGGAATACGGCTACGACCCCCGCGTGTGCAAAATAGGCGACCGTTACTATGTGACCTGGTGCAACGGCTATCACGGACCGACCATAGGCATAGCCTGGACAAAGGATTTCCTCTCCTTCCACCAGATGGAAAACGCTTTCCTGCCCTACAACCGCAACGGAGTGCTTTTCCCGCGCAAAATCAACGGCAACTATGCTCTGCTTTCACGTCCGAGCGACACCGGCCACACACCTTTCGGGGATATATTCTACTCGGAGTCCCCGGATATGGAATACTGGGGACACCACCGTTTTGTGATGGGCCCTTCCGAATTTGAAAAAAGTGCCTGGCAGTGCTGCAAAATCGGTGCGGGTCCTGTGCCTATAGAGACTTCAGAGGGCTGGCTGCTCTTCTACCACGGCGTGCACCACACTTGTCAGGGCTATAATTACTCCTTCGGTGCGGCGCTTCTGGATAGGGAACAGCCCTGGAAGGTTCTTGCCCGCACGGGTCCTTACCTCATGCACCCCGAGACCATCTACGAATGTGTGGGAGATGTCCCGAATGTATGTTTCCCCTGCTCCTGCCTCTGCGACAGCGAAACCGGCAGACTATCAATTTATTATGGCTGTGCGGACACCTGCGTGGGACTCGCATTCGGCTATGTGGATGAAATCATTGACTTCATAAAGCAACACAATATCCTGTTATGAGACGACTGCCTGCAGCCTTCCCCTCTAATGTCAAGGCTTCCGCTGGCCTTAAGATTGCCGCTGCGGCTGCGGGAATACTCCTGTGTCCTGCCCTTGCCCACTCACGCATAACCGACTATGTGAACACTATGGTGGGAACCTCCAATTTCGGAACCACCAATCCCGGAGCCGTGTGCCCCAACGGAATGATGTCCGTTTCGCCCTTCAATGTGATGGGGTCGGAACTGAATGTCTATGACAAGGACAGCCGCTGGTGGTCCACCCCCTACACATCGGAAAATGCCTTCTTTACAGGGTTTTCCCACGTGAATCTCAGCGGTGTCGGCTGTCCGGAACTTGGACTTGCCCTGACTATGCCCACTTCCGGGCCGCTCAATGTGGATTACAGGATTTACGGTTCGGAATATGACAGCGAGCAATCCTCCCCGGGCCATTATTCCCTGCGTCTGACCGCTTATGATATTGTGGCACAGGTCAGTGCTACGGAAAGGACTGCCATAGAGAAATATACGTTTCCGGGAGGACAGGGCAACATACTCGTGAATTTCGGACAGGGACTCACCAATGAGACCGGAGCCTGGATACGCCGAATCAGCGAAACTGAAATCGAGGGTATGAGGCTTGCGGGAACATTCTGCTACAATCCCCAGGCGGTATTCCCGGTCTATTTCGCAATCCGCATAAACAGGAAGCCCGCCAAATCCGGTTTCTGGAAGAAACAGCCGCAGATGACAGGAGTGGAGGCGGAATGGACCCCCGACAACGGCAAATACAAAATATATGAGAAATACGGCCGGGAAATAGCCGGTGACGACATCGGGTACTGGTTCAGTTTTGACACCGGGGAAGGGGAGAGCGTGGAACTGCAGATGGGTGTTTCCTTTGTGAGCTGTGCCAATGCTTGGGAGAATCTGAATGCTGAACAGGCACCTCTGGCTGAGGGCATCTCCAATTTCGACAAGGTACGGGCGGCAGCTGAAGAAAAATGGGAAGCCGACCTTTCACGCATTCAGGTGGAAGGTGGAAGCCTGAGGGACCGCCAACTGTTCTATACCGCCCTCTACCACGCTCTAATACACCCCAATATAGTCAATGACGTGAATGGGGAGTACCCGCTTATGGAAAATGCCGGAACGGGCAGGGTCCAGCCGGGACACAAACGCTACACGGTCTTCTCCCTATGGGACACCTATCGCAATGTGCATCAGCTTCTTACGCTTGTCTATCCGGAGCGGCAGAACGATATGCTTCGGTCGATGACAGATATGTACAAGGAGTGGGGATGGATGCCGAAATGGGAACTCTACGGCAGGGAAACCTTCACTATGGAGGGAGACCCGGCCATTCCGGTCATTACCGATTCCTACCTCAAGGGGCTGGACGGATTCGATGTGGAAGCGGCTTGGGAGGCATTCCTCAAGTCGGCTGAAACTCCGGGCAGGGGCAATCTTATGCGCCCCGATGTGGATCCGTACATTGAAAAGGGCTATATACCTCTCGGAGTCTATTCTGCGGACCTTTCGGGAGACAATTCCGTCTCCCACGCCCTCGAATACTATGTGGCTGACAATGCCCTTTCCCTATTCGCCTCCGCACTCGGTCACGAAGCCGAAGCCGAAAAGTTCAGGGCAAGGTCCCTTGGCTACCGCCACTATTACAGTCCCGAATACGGCTGCCTGCGCCCCCTGCTTGAAGACGGAAGTTTCCTTACTCCTTTCAACCCGCGTCAGGGTGAAAATTTCGAAGCTGTGCCGGGCTTCCACGAAGGCAGTGCCTGGAATTATACTTTCTATGTGCCTCACGATGTCCACGGTCTGGCATCCCTGATGGGCGGGCAGCGCTCTTTCGTGGACAAACTGCAGAAGGTCTTTGATGATGGGCTCTACGATGCCGCAAATGAGCCGGACATAGCCTATCCTTACCTTTTCAGTTATTTCCCGGGTGAGGAATGGCGAACACAGAAGATTGTGTCAGAGATACTTGAGCGCAATTACGGTCTGGGCACCGACGGCATACCGGGCAATGATGACACCGGCACTATGTCCGCTTGGGCGGTATTTTCGATGATGGGCTTCTATCCGGACTGCCCGGGAGACCCTTCCTACACCCTCACTACTCCGACATTCGACAAAATAACCATAAGCCTCAATCCGGAACTTTGCTCAGGCAAGTCTCTACTTGTGATAAGCAAGTCTGGCAAGGGCAAAATCATCCGTTCAATACGCCGTGGCGGCAGGAAATTCGGACAGTACAGAATCTCCCACCGCGACCTCGTATCAGCCGGAACAATCGAATACTTCACAAAATGAAACCACAGAAACTGACACTGCTGCTTTGCGCTTTACTCTTCGTCTGCTGTGGCGGGGAGCGCAAGTCCTACACGGACTATGTTGACCTGAGAATCGGTTCGGGCGGACACGGACACGTGTTCGTGGGGGCTGATGTGCCTTTCGGGATGGTTCAGCTCGGCCCCACCAGCATACCTGAGCAATGGGACTGGTGTTCCGGCTATCACGACAGCGACTCCACAGTCATAGGCTTTTCCCACACTCACCTCAGCGGCACCGGCATCGGGGACCTTTTCGACATCACGGTTATGCCAGTCGTGGGGCAAGTCCGTTATGCAAGGGGTAATGAAGACGAACCTGAGTCCGGGCTATGGTCTTATGCTGCGAGGTCCGAAGAAATCGCACGCCCCGGCTATTACAGCATCCCACTGTTGCGTTACGGCATAAAGGCTGAACTCACGGCTACCTGCAGGGTGGGTATGCACCGCTATACCTTCCCTTGCTCGGATGAGGCTGCAATAGTCTTTGACCTTGAAAACGGAGGCTGCTGGGACAAGGCAACAGGCACTTTCGTGGAGCGCTGCGGGGATAATGCCATTCGCGGACACCGCTATTCTTCAGGCTGGGCCAAGGACCAGAGGATATATTTTTATGCCGAATTCTCCAAACCGATTGAGGATTTCGAGGTCGTTCAGTCTCCGAACAAGGATGGTATGCAGCTGCCCCTGTATGCGAGGGCTTCGTTCAGAACGCTTGAAGGGGAACAGGTGCTGCTCAAAGTGGCTCTTTCACCCGTGAGTATGGACGGAGCCAAGGCCAATATGCAGGCTGAACTGCCTCTTTGGGATTTCGATGCAGTGGCCCGCGATGCAGACAGGCTCTGGAACAGCGAACTCTCGAAAATCAAGGTCGAGTCCAAGGATGAGGAGTCTTTGGTGAAGTTCTACACCGCCCTCTTCCACACTATGATTGCTCCGGCCGTTTTCTGCGATGCCGACGGGTCCTACAGGGGTGCTGATTCAGCCATACACGGCAATCCGGGACACGAAACCTACACAATCTTCTCCCTTTGGGACACCTACAGGGCAGCTATGCCTCTTTACAGCATATTCCAAACTGAAAGATACGTGGACTTCATCAATACTATGGTGGACATCTGTGACGAGCAGGGCAAGCTCCCGGTATGGCACCTGCACGGCTGTGAAACCGACTGTATGGTGGGCAATCCGGGCATACCTCCGGTTGCCGATGCCATAGTCAAGGGCCTTGGAGGCTTCGATGCCAGGGCTGCATATCAGGCGATGAAAGTTTCTGCAATGCGTGCAGACAGGGGACAGGACCTGAGGATGAAACACGGCTACATCCCTTGCGACCTTTTCGGCGAGTCCGTGGCCTACGACCTGGAATATGCTCTTGCGGATGCTTCCATAGCCCTGGCTGCACGCAAGATGGCCTCTGACTACCCGGAGAATGCAGCTGAATATGAGGCAGATGCGGAATATTTTTCAAACAGGAGCCAGTCCTGGCGCAAACTGTTCGACCCTTCTCTCGGATTCATAAGAGGCAAGGACAGCAAGGGCAATTTCCGCAAGGAATACAGTCCTTTCTCTTCCTCCCACCGTGCTGACGACTATTGCGAGGGCAACGGATGGCAGTACACCTGGCTGGTGCCTCACGATTTCAATGGCCTGTGCGAAAGCTTCGGCGGGAAGGAGAAACTTCTGGAGAAACTGGATAAGCTCTTTACCGTATCCTCAGTGGTGGAGGGAGAGGAGACTTCTCCTGACATTTCCGGACTCATAGGCCAGTATGCCCACGGCAATGAGCCGAGCCACCATATACTTTATTTCTACACCATTGCCGGGCAGCCTTGGAAGACCGCGGACAGAGTCCGTCAGGTGGTTTCCGAACTCTACCACGCAGCCCCGGACGGGCTTTCCGGCAACGAGGATGTGGGCCAGATGTCGGCCTGGTACATACTCTCCAATCTCGGCTTCTATGAGGTGGAACCGGGTTCCGGACGCTACTGGTTCGGTACCCCTTTGATGGATAGGGCTGACATCGCGGTTCCGGGAGGTACATTCACCATCATCGCCCGCAAACTCAGTGACCAGAACAGATACGTACAGAAGGTCTTCCTGAACGGAAAGGCCTACACCAAGTCTTATATCCCTCACTCGGACATAGCCGCCGGAGGGGAACTCCTGTTTGAAATGGGGCCGGAGCCTAAAGTATGGTACTGCGCCCGCGAACCTCAAGTCTATGCGGACCGCAGACCAGTGGCATCAGAAAGGCTTTTCGTTTCGCCGGCTGTGGAAAAGGATATAGAAAGGGTTTGCGGACTGCTTGAGAATCCCCGCCTGAGGTGGATGTTCGCCAATTGCTATCCCAATACGCTTGACACCACCGTGCATATTTCCGACGACAAGGACGGTGAGCCGGACACCTTTGTCTATACCGGTGACATCCCGGCGATGTGGTTGCGTGATTCCGGCGCTCAAGTCTGGCCATATCTGCGTTATGTCAATGAAGACGAGTCGCTGCGCAGGATGATAGCCGGGGTAATAAACCGCCAGTTCAGGTGCATCTGCACAGACCCGTATGCCAATGCCTTCAATGTGGAACCCATAGGCGCTGCAAACAAGACAGACTGGCCCGAGGCTGACCCTTATGTCTTTGAACGCAAGTGGGAACTCGACTCTCATTGCTATCCTATACGTCTCGCTTACGGATATTGGAAGACCAGCGGGGATGAATCCGTGTTTGGAGACATCTGGGTGGAGGCTATGGGCAAAATTCTCGCGACAATGAAGGAACAGCAGCGCAAGGAAGGGCACGGCAGTTATGTCTTCCTCAGGACTACAGACCGTCAGCTGGACACCAAGTGCGTGGTGGGCAGGGGCAATCCGGTGAAGGGATGCGGACTCATTGCATCTTCCTTCCGTCCCTCTGACGATGCCACGACTTTTGAATATCTCATTCCTTCCAACTTTATGGCTGTCAGCTCTTTGCGCAAGGCAGCCGAAATCCTCGAAAAGGTGAACGGACGCGGGGATATGGCCCTTGAGTGCCGTAATCTTGCGGATGAAGTGGCCCGGGCATTGAAGCGGGAGGCCATATGTCATCATCCTGTCTATGGTGACATCTACGCTTTCGAGACCGATGGCTTCGGCAACAGATATATAATGGATGATGCCAACGTGCCTTCACTTCTTGCAATGAGCTATTTGGGTGATGTTCCGGCAGAGGACCCGGTTTACCGCAACACCCGCGAATTCGTATGGAGTGATGCCAATCCCTATTTTTTCAGGGGCGCGGCCGGAGAGGGCATAGGAGGACCGCATATCGGGCAGGAGGCAATCTGGCCTATGAGCATTATGATGAGGGCCTTCACATCCGATGACGAGGATGAAATCCGTGACTGCATCTGCAGCCTGATGACTACTGATGCCGGCACCGGATTCATCCACGAGTCTTTCCACAGAAACAATTCGGAGTCTTTCACAAGGGAATGGTTCGCCTGGCAGAATACTCTCTTCGGCGAGTTGATACTCAAGATAATAGATGACGGAAGACTGCACATACTTAATGAAATTATTTAAATACTATGGATAAGAGACTGATAATTGCTGCAACTCTGATTATAGCCGGTTGCACCTGTCCGAAGGAAAGTTTTGTAACCGACCCGGCTGATTGCGTTTCCACTCTCAACGGCACCCTGTCCGAATATCTGCTCTCCAATGGCAATACCTATCCGGCTACTGCTGTTCCCTGGGGGATGAATTTCTGGACTCCCGTTACGGGAACTATGGGGGACGGATGGGCCTACCGCTATGATGCCCACACCATCAGGGGCTTCAAGCAGACTCACCAGCCTTCACCTTGGATCAACGATTACGGGCAGTTCGCCATTATGCCTGTGAGGGATGCCTCCTTGGTGGACCAGGATGCCCGACAGAGCTGGTTTTCACACAAGAGCGAAACAGCAAGACCTTATTATTATCAGGTCTATCTTGCCGACCACGACATCAATGTGGAACTCTCTCCTTCCGACAGAGCTGCGGCTTTCCGTTTCACTTTCCCGGAAAGCGAGACATCCGGAATTATCGTGGATGCTTATGACAAAGGCTCATATCTCAAGGTTATACCCGAAGAGAATGCAGTGGTTGGTTACACCACGAAAAACAGCGGGGGTGTGCCGGCCAATTTCCGAAACTGGTTCGTACTCAAGTTCGACAAGCCTTTCGAATCCTGGAAACTGTATGACGGAAAGACCCGCTGCAGAGGCAATGAAGTGGAGGGATTCCACGCTCTTGCAAGCATTTCTTTCAAAACCGTGAGAGGGGAGAAGGTGAATGTCCGTGCCGCTTCTTCATTCGTTTCCATGGACCAGGCTCTGCTGAATCTCTCAGAGGTGGAAGGAAAATCCTTCGACCGTGTGAAGGAAGAGGCCCGGGACCTGTGGAATGAAACACTGGGCAGGATTCAGATTGCAGGAGGCACTGTTGAACAGCATCGCACCTTCTATTCCTGTCTCTACCGCAGTCTGCTTTTCCCTCACAAACTATTTGAAGTGGATGCGCAGGGCAGGATTATGCATTACAGTCCTTACAATGGGCAGGTTCTGGAAGGCTATATGTACACCGGAACAGGTTTCTGGGACACTTTCAGGGCCTTATTTCCGCTTTTGAACCTGGTCTATCCGTCAACTGCCAGGCAGATTCAGGAGGCTCTCGCGAACATAGCCGTAGAGAGCGACTTCCTGCCGGAATGGTCCAGCCCGGGTCACAGGGGATGTATGGTGGGCAATAATTCCGCATCCGTGGTGGCCGATGCCATAGTCAAGGGCATTACGCCGGAAGATAAATGGCAGGTACTCTATGACAGAATAGTTTATGGCACTGAACACGTCCTTGCCGAGGCCAATTCTTCCGGAAGGCTGGGACACGAGTACTACAACAGCATAGGTTATGTGCCTTATGATGCAGGTATCCACGAAAATGTGGCGAGGACACTCGAATATGCCTACGATGACTGGTGCATACTTCAGATAGCCAAGAAGTTGAACCGTCCGCAGGAGGAGTTGGACAAATGGGAGGCACGCTCGCGCAACTGGATGAATGTCTTCGATGCCTCTTCCAATCTGATGAGGGGACGCAATCTGGACGGCAGTTTTCAGGAGCCTTTCAGCCCGTACAAGTGGGGCGATGCGTTCACTGAGGGCAATGCCTGGCATTACACCTGGTCTGTGTTCCACGACGTTGAGGGCCTGAAAGAGGCTATGGGCGGCACCGAGGCATTCACTGCAATGCTGGATTCAGTCTTCGTGGTTCCTCCGGTGTATGACGACAGTTACTATGGCTTCCGCATTCACGAAATCACTGAAATGCAAGTTGCGAATATGGGCAATTATGCCCACGGCAACCAACCTGCCCAGCATCTGCTTTACCTTTATGACTGGACGGACACCCCGTGGAAGGGCCAGAAGCATATACGCGAAGTTATGGACAGGCTCTACAGCGCCGCGCCTGACGGATACTGCGGAGACGAGGATAACGGGCAGACTTCCGCGTGGTATATATTTTCAGCTCTGGGATTCTATCCTGTGTGCCCTGCTTCCGACGAGTACGCCATAGGCACTCCGTATTTTCCTCACGCACGCATTCTCCTGGAGAACGGCAAAACCCTGGACATCACGGCCCGCAACGCCCGCAAAGGCTCCTCTTCCCTGGACTGCTATATTGGCAAGATTCAGGTCAATGGCCGGGAGTATAAGTCCAACTTCCTGAATTACAGTGATTTGATAAGCGGGGCAACAATCGAATACACTATGGTGGACACCCCGGAGCAAGGTAAGAATTAACTATGAAACATATTTTTATTTTCTGTGGGCTTTAGTGCTCATTTTTACTGCTTGTACAAGTTATCTATATAACGATAGCGATGTGAAATATTGAGGTTTATGGGCAAAATTTTGAGGAAATTGAATACCTGTTAATTAGTTTATAATCCTATGCTGAAAAAATCAAATCTTATAGTCATAATTCTTCTTTTGTGCGGGTGTGTGTCTAAGCATGATGAAATAGACAATTCTGTGCCGGAAATATTCTATCCTGCATTTGTGGCATTTGTTGACTCGGATGGACGTGATGTGCTGGATGTGGTGAATATGACACTGTTGCGGTCGGAAGAAGGTGTGGATGAAGAAGGGAATGCAGTTCGCGCGGATTACTATTCGCTTGGGCAGGACAGCAGTTGTGAATATTATCTTGACGGGGTCCGGATGAAACCGGAATGCTCTGTCTTGGAATATGTGAAAACAACCGACAGCAATCTGGGGTATTTGTTTTTGATGATCGTTGACATTATGGATCCGGAGACTTATGGGAAAAATGAGATTATGACCTTTGAATACAGATTCTCCATACCGTTCATCAGGGACGGTCAAGAGCAGACATTGATTTTGGAATCCCGTCCCCAGTATTTCAATTCGTCAGCATTTGATATTGAGAGGGCATATTTTAACGGCAAACTTATAGAAAAGAACGGTCGTTACGACCTTCCCCAATTCAGACCCGGCTATCGGCACTTTTTCGTTATACCGAATATGCAGCAATAGCGCAACGATAGAATACACAATGGTGGACACGGGAAACCATACGACAAGGGCTATATCCTTCACTCGGATATAGCCGCCGGAGGGGACCTCCTGTTTGAAATGGGCAGGGAGCAATCTTGGTGATTGACTGACATCAGTAAAAGAACAAGTCTCCAGATGCCTTCAAATTGATGGTCCGGCCTGGATGGGCTTTTACAGCCTCTGCCAGAGTCTTGGCGAAATCCTTTTCCAGGAAAATGTAGTAGGTGCCGCAATCCAGAAAGCGCAGTCCCCATTCTTCATTTTCTTCCAGCATCAGCAGACAGGTCTGGTTACTGTGGGCATCTGCGATTTCGTCGTGTATGGGGTTGCCGAAAAGAATTATGTCTTCTCCTTGGCCGATAATGATTCTTTCGGCAGGCCTGAATATGGATTCGTCAGTCCCTTCCCAGGTTATTTCATAAGGTTCGAGTCCATCGGTGGCAGGGGTGTAGAGCACAACCGGGTCGTCGTGATAGTCAAGAGGGGAGTCCAATTCGCCAAGGTAGTAGTCCAATGGCGCAAAGACGTGAAGTATCCCCTCTTTCGGCAGGCCTGTCTCGATGTGGGCGATGTCTTCGAGTCTCAACTGAAATAGAAATGTCAATGGCTCATCATATTCGTCCACTCCTCCGTCAGGGAGTTCATCCTTTATTCTGACATAAGGATAAGGTACCTCAGGCGGCAAATCAGGGGCACCCCACCAATGCGACATCCCGACCTGAGGGACACCACCGCTTGAAGTTCTGAGGCAAATAGTTCTGTTCAAATCTGTTTCCATACCCGTAAAGGTATAAAACTTTTTCCGTTAGCAAAAATGTCGTAATAAGAAGTTGATTGTTACTTCGACGATGATATGAAGCAGGCACTAAGCGTTTTTGAGTAGTTTGTTAATAAAAAAGAGCAAATTTTGTCATAAACTGCACTAAAGTCAGTGCAATTTATTACATTTGTTGCACTAAATAATGTGCAAAGTTATGGATACTGACCTTCCCTGAGAATGGTTGACACTTTTGGGGTGGTTAAACTAAGATTGTT
>CAMCFO010000010.1 GCA_945874155.1 uncultured Bacteroidales bacterium | reverse complement strand
TAGCGGTCCAGTTTGGAGTCTATCCTGTGGCGGATAATTTGCGTCAGATAATTTATTTTATCATTATCTCTGTTGTCAGAATCTTCGAGTTTTGCAAGCAGGCTCTCCGATGGCAGCTGATGGGTCATATTGGGAGAAGAGAATTCGTCCGGCATATCCATCACCGTCCGGGTAACACATCCTCCGGCATTGAGTTTCCATCCCAGCCCTGCAACACCGGCCACCTCGTCGAGCTTGATTCCCTGACTCACATAGCTCAGACTTACGTTGATAGTCAGTTCTTTGCCCCTGAGAGAATGAAACGGGATGTCAAGTTGTGCGGCACCGGTGCTGTGGATAAACGGTATGTCCGCATATTTGACGACAGATGCAGCCTCCGGTGAAGGAGGAAGAGTGGATTCCAGGCAGGTTTTACCCCTCTTGTAAATAGGGGTGTCGGCTGCGGAGCTACTGTCCTGCCCCGCCACGGCTATTGATGATGCCAACATCAAAGCCGCACAAAATAATTTCAACTTATTCATAACTAAACATTTTTTGAATTTTTCCATATATCTGTCACTGAATCAAGTCCAAGCAAAGCAGTGGACGCATAGATGATAGTAGCTGTCATCTCCGGAGCCTGTCGGTCCCAGACGGTGCACATCAGCAGAACGGATACGCATACCAGCCAGCCGATGAATCCGCACAGTCTTTTGCTTGAGAGCGAGCCTTTTTCTCCGGAGAGAATAGATTTAAAAAACTGTTGAAACATAATTGAATAATGTTAAAGGCAAGTGTCCCCGGGACATACCGGATTGAGCATATCTTACACAGTGTATCCATAGGGACCACTTGCCTAGATTGTTAAATAATCTGTTACGTTTTGCGGATTTTGAGGCCGGCAGTTGAGAAAGTTCAAAAAAATGCCTACCTTTGGAGCGCAAAACGATTTGACAGGGCGGACTAATCCCTGTTACGGTTTAGAGTCTTTTTGCACCAAAATGGAGCGCCTATAATTCTTGCCGGAAATATACAGCTCCATTTTTTGTGCAATGTTGATTGCACTTTACATATTTCTGCCTCCTTCTTTTAGGGGAAATTTAGTTGTCTCAAAAAAAATTCTGGATGGGGAACTTCATATTGCTCATCCAATCACAACACAAAGGTAAAGTTTGTTATACTATGCAGCAAAGAAATTTTTCATAAAGTTTTCAACAGAGTTATCAACAGTCTGACAGGATTGTTCCAAATGCGAATATAAATGCAAATTTTGCTAACTTTGCAAGGTACGATGTTAACACTCATCAGAAAAGAATATGGTTTCAGAGAAAATACAGAACACCTTGTCCTGGTTGAACAGGCACGACATAAAATAATTCTGGATACGCCAGGCGACAATCAATGGAACGCCCGCATGCTCGAACTAATTTCATCCATGGTCCGCACGAATTAACCTGCACCGTATTCCATACGGATGAGTTCGCGTTTGAGCTGACGGCCCAAAGCGTATTCTCCCAAGTCCAAAGATGTGTCGGACAATATTTTATCCACACAAAGGTCTTCCCCTTTGAAGATGGTGGATTCGGCCTTGATTTTTATGCCGCTCATACGGTCGGTGGCTTCTTTCGGCACAATCAAATGGCAAGGTATGAGCACCGGGACAGGATTCAGGCCCACAGCGTGCGCCACAGCCCTCATTCCTGACGGACATCCGCATAGCCGGGCAAAATCACTGTAAGAGAGCAATTCCGGCTCTTTCAGTCCTGTATCACCGTGCAGCAGACAGAAAAGCGTTTTCCAGACCGACTTCTGGAATCCGGTGCCGAAAAGCAGAAAACTGTCCCAGGAAAGTTCCGGACGCAAAGCCCATATATCATTGAAACATACAGTTTTGACACTAATTTCCTTATAGACAGGTTCTTTCAGAGCAGACAAACAGGAACTGATTGAACATAAAGCCCTGTAATCAGTCGAAACAGAAGCAATTTTCCCGTCAATCCGGACAATGACCCAATCCTTGTTGTGCATAGCAGAAATTTTAAGATGAATTCTGCCAAATATACAGATTTCTCACTGAAATCCGTTATATTTGAAATGCAAACTTGGGCAAACTATTTGTAATAAATCAAGGGATTGCCATTTTGATTTGTGGCAACAGTTCATTTTGCAATATAATACCTTATGGGAAAAACAATAATCTACCAGATGCTTCCCCGTCTGTGGGGCAATAAAAAAGATCAGTTTACGCCTGATGGCAATTATTCACAAAACGGTTCCGGAAAATTCTCCGACATAGACTCAGACACTCTTGAATACCTCAAGTGGACAGGTGCCAGCCATCTTTGGCTCACAGGGGTTATCCGCCACGCTTGCAGCGACTTAGATGCGATGGGCGGGCTCAAGGAGGGCAGGGGAGGACATCTTTCAAATGCCCAGTTCGTAAAAGGAAAGGCAGGGTCTCCGTATGCAATTCAGGACTATTACGACGTCAATCCCTACCTTGCGGACAATCCAGCCAGGCGTATGGAGGAATTTGAAAAAACCATTGAACGCATACACTCGGCAGGCCTGAAAGTCATCATCGATTTCGTCCCCAACCACGTGTCAAGGGACTATGGACAGGGAGTGGACACAAGCATAAAAGGCCGTCCGACTGACAAAATGTCACTCGGCGCGACAGATGACAGCAGTCAGCACTGGTTGGCGGAAAATGATTTTTTCTATTATCCCGGACAAAGGCTGAGGCTGCCAAACGAAGATGAATGGAAGGCTTCCGGCAAGACTGTTTTTGAAGAATACCCGGCCAAAGCCTCTGGCAATGCCTACACTCCTTTTCCGGGTGTGAACGACTGGTACGAGACCGTCAAAATCAATTACTGCGATTTCCACACTGCGACTTGGGACAAGATGCTCCACATCCTGAAATATTGGCTCGGCAAAGGTGTGGACGGTTTCCGCTGCGATATGGTGGAACTTGTGCCGTCTGAGTTTTTCACCTGGTGCATAGCCGAGGTCAAGAAAGACTATCCCGAGGCGCTCTTCGTGGCTGAGGTTTATCAGAAGTCACTGTATCAGAAATATGTACGGGAGGTGGGCTTCGACCTGCTCTACGACAAATCCGGCCTATATGACACTCTTTCGGAGATTGTCAGAAACGAAAATCCTGATTTTGTGGAGCCTTGGCAGTCCGCAACCCGCATAACAGCATCGTGGCAGGACCTCGGTGACCTCCAGATGTATATGCTCAACTTCCTTGAGAATCACGACGAAACCCGGTTTGCTTCAGAATTCTTCGGCAAGGATGCGTGGAAGTGTTTCCCTGCGCTGGCAGTGAGCCTGTTTATGAACAAGGCCGCGTTTATGAACTATTTCGGAGAAGAAACGGGGGAGAGAGGTATGGATGCGGAAGGTTTCAGCGGCAGGGACGGGCGTACAACCATCTTCGACTGGTGGGGTCCGGAAAAAGTGCGGGGGCTATGGAAACTCACACGCAAGCGCAATTATGAAAAGGCGGCAGAACTCTTCTCAATCAAGGACAGCAACACACGCAAAGGACTGCTCCGCACCAGGGTGAAATCAGCAGTACAACTTAAAGCACTTATGCTGGAGACCGGACTCAATGAGCAGGAACTCAGGTTCTTTGTAAAATACACATCCCTGCTCAAATTCGCCGCCACAGACAATGCCATCACCGAGGGAATGACTTACGACCTCTGCTACTGCAACTATGACTCGGAAGGTTTCGACAGGAACAGGCATTTCGTATTCCTTCGTGACGACCACGACGACACCTTCCTTATTGCGGCAAATTTCGGAAAAGAAGATGCCAGGATGCACATCAGCATACCCGAAAGGGCTTTCGAATGGTTGGAACTTGAACAGACTGAAAACTGCAATGCAACACATCCAGTGATATTGGACGTGCCGGCCGTGGATATCAGCATCATCAGGCTTTCTTCATCTTCAACACCACATCCGCAAGAGAAGAAGCATAATTTTGCGAAAGGGGAATGACAGGGCAGGCATCCGAGTCAAGTATGACATAAGCCCCTCTCCCGTCATTCTGCATCATACGGATGCGCTTAGCATTCACAATATAAGATCTCTGGCATCTCACCAAAGGGGTGCCGGAGATTTTTGTTTCGAGGGAGGAAATCGTCATCCTCATCATATAAGAGGACAGACTTTCCCCTTTTTCATAGAAAAGATTGACATAATTGCCCTCAGATTTGATGTATAGAATGGAATCAAGGTCCACAGAGAAACGCAGCACACCTGAATCGTCAATGAAATTAATCATCCTTTGGGACATATCCTCCACTTCCTTTTCTCCCACAGGTGCAGCTGTTTCCATTTTCAACATATCCATCTCATCCTTCACCTGGACATAACTCGACACGGCATAAATGAGACTGTGCGGAATTGCAAGTATGGAGACCACGCAGAATATGGTCCTGAAAACCATCGAAGCAATGGAAACATAAGACCCGAGAGAGAATATTGAGGTGAATGAAAGATAGAGCAGGGCTATTGCAGCACACTCTCCGACAGTCCATGTCACATAAATCCAATTCTTCGCCCTATGTCTCGAACAAAAGTGCAGCCATAGGGCTTTGCTTATCATCATTATAATGAGTGCCAATATGAAAAACAAAGATGTTTTAATGGCTGATTCAAAGTCATATAATGAAAACCAGACTGAAGGGGAAAAGGGTTCGTAGATAATGAGGAAAATCGCAGCAAAAAAAAGAGTGTACCAGACTGAGGTGTAGGAAAAGTTCCCGAGCCTCAGGTTTCTCGGAACGGACTTGTTCATTGCTTTACGAAATTTGCTCATAGTTGGCGAAATTTTCACTTTACCCACATCAGTTTTTACGTCACTTTGTCACACGGAGCCGCGCCTTTATCCCAAAGACTATGCCCGCGTAGGGGACAGCCCGTTTTAAGAGGTAAATTTGCAACGGAATTTTTAGAAATCAAAAAAAATGTCAGAAATCAAGAAGAAAAATGTCCTGATTACAGGAGGAGCTTCAGGTATCGGAAAACTTATGTGCAGGATGTGTCTGGAACAGGGCGCAGCAAAAGTCATCATCTGGGATCTGAACCTCAAGGCTATGGAAGAGACCGCAGCAGAATTTGCCAAATTGGGCAAGGTATATTATTATAAGGTGAATGTTTCGGATGCAAAAGATATCGCAAACGCCTACGAAAAGACGAAAGAAGACGCCGGTTATGTGGACATACTTATCAACAATGCCGGGATTGTGAAGGGTAACGAAACATTCGACAAACAGAAAGTCTCTGATATTCAGCTGACAATGGACGTGAATGCCACTGCACCTATGCTTGTCGCCCTGGAAATCCTTCCGGATATGATGATGCGCAACAGCGGTCATATCTGCAACATTGCATCAGCAGCAGGAATGTTGGGAGTGCCAAGGCTTTCGGTCTATTGCGCCAGCAAATGGGCGGTTGCAGGATGGACCGAATCGCTCCGGATTGAATTGAAACAGGCTCGCAGCAAGGTCAAAGCAACCTGCATAGCTCCTTATTTCATCAACACCGGTATGTTCGACGGTGTGGACTCCAAAGTCTTCAACATACTGGAACCGGAACCGACTGCAGCACGTATCCTCAAGGCCATACGCAAGGATAAAGACTTCAAGGGCCTGCCTTTCCCTTACCATTTCATCAGATTCTGGCAGGGAGTATTGCCCAATTTCCTTTTTGACTTTATCTTCGGCAAAATTTTCGGAGTGTATTCAGTGATGGACCACTTCACAGGAAGAAAAGTCAAGAATCAGGCGGCAGCAAAAGCTGCATAAGCCAGTATAACACAGACAAAGGTATGATAAACACCACGGCAGAAAAAATTGAAAGCATTGCGACAGCGCAGGCAGAATGGTTCCGCAAAAGCGACAGGCACAACATCGGTTTCCGCAAGGAATCCCTTCGTAAACTCAAATCCGCATTGCTCAAATGGCAGAAACCCATAGAGGAAGCGCTTTGGAAGGACTTGCACAAGTCTGCGGAGGAGGCTCTGCTCACAGAGACCAGCATTGTCCTGGGGGAGATTGACAATCACCTGAGGCACATCGACAGTTGGGCATCGGACCACTGCCGGAAAACCCCGCTCAAACTTTTCCCATCTCGCAGCCGCGTGATGAGCGAGCCCCTGGGGAATGCCCTCATCATTTCACCGTGGAATTATCCGGTACAGTTGCTGCTGAATCCGCTCGTTGGGGCGCTTTCAGCAGGCTGCACCGCTGTGCTCAAGCCTTCTCCCTATGTCCCGACCGTATCATCGGTTATCGGAGAAATGATTTCCGAGACCTTCCCAGAGGAACAAGTAGCTGTTGTTCAAGGGAATAGGGAAGTGAACCGGATTCTGCTACAGCACCGTTGGGACATTATTTTCTTCACCGGCAGTCCGGCCCTGGGAAAACAGGTGATGGAAGCAGCCGCCAAGAATCTCACCCCGGTGGTTCTGGAACTCGGCGGCAAATCCCCCTGCGTGGTGGACAGGGATGCGGATTTGGAAGTGGCCGCAAAGAGAATCGCCTGGGGCAAGTCTCTCAATTCTGGACAAACCTGCATTGCGCCTGACTATCTTTTGCTGCACAAGGACATCAAGGAGAAGTTTCTGCGCCTTTTGCAGAAGCAGTTCAAGGTCTTGCTCGGAGAGGATGCACAACAAAGCAGACATTTTGTACGCATAGTCAACGACAAAGCATTCGGGCGTCTGAAATCCTACCTGAATTGCGGAGATATTGTATTCGGAGGCCGCACAGATGCATCTGAACGCTTTTTTGAGCCCACAGTCCTGGACAATGTAAGCCCTGATTCCCCTGTAATGCAGGAGGAAATCTTCGGTCCCATTTTCCCTGTCATATCTTTCGCGGAATTGGACGAAGCAGTTTCCTTTATAAATTCCAGACCAAAGCCGCTTGCCCTGTATTATTTCGGCAAGAGCGGCAGGAGAGTCCTGAAACAGACTTCTTCCGGAGGTGCCTGCATCAACGACACCATAATGCATATCGCCAATGAATACCTACCTTTCGGTGGTGTGGGCAACTCCGGTATGTCTGCCTATCACGGCAAGGAAAGTTTCGATGTGTTCTCACACAAGCGGGCTGTTGTGAACACCTGCACCCGAATTGACCTGCCTTTCAGATATATGCCTTACAAGCTGTTTTCCTTGACAAAGAAACTACTGTAGCACAGGACATTACCCACCAACCTTTTGCGCACATCTGCCGACAGTGGGATTCTACAATCCACTACCAAACTGCTGACGGCGGCGGAATTCAGCCACGGTGACAGCTGTGGCAACAGCGGCATTCAGTGATTCGCTGCCCTTGATGTCTGCAGGAAATGGAGGGATGAAAAGACGGCGATTGATGTGTGAGGAGAGTTCGGCTGAAATGCCTCTGGACTCATTGCCGGTCACGATTACAGCAGGGGCAGACATTCCGCATTCCAATTCCTGGGAATACATATTTTCCCCGTCCAGAAAAGTACCATAGACATTGCCTCCGAGACTTGTTACCTTGTCGGCGAGAAGGGGTAGGGAGCAGCGCACGACCTTTACCCTGAAAATTGCACCCATAGTCGCCTGAACGACCTTCGGGTTGAAAGTCTCCACAGTATCAGCCGATACGAAAACCGTCCTGATGCCGAACCAGTCTGCAATTCTTATGATAGTGCCCAAATTTCCCGGGTCTCTGATACCATCCAGTGCAAGATATAAACCATTGTCCTTCAATGATTCCCGCCAATTATCCTGAAGTGGAGGTTGGGATACGACAGCCAGTACCGGAGAGGGGGAGTCCAATGATGAAATCCTGGACATTGCGGTTTCTCCTATATCTTCAATACGGTAGATTCTCTTTATGGCGAATCCGGAAGCTGCGGCTTCAGCCACCATTTTTTCACCTTCCACCACGAAGCACCCGTTTTCTTCCCTGGATTTCTTTTGGGATAGTGAACGGATGAACTTGATTTCGTTATTGGAAATTTTCGGGTTGTTTTCAGACATGATTACTTTTTTTGTCACGCGAATTTAGGCTATAATGTGACATTTTGCAAGTCCCTGCAGGCACAGAATAGGAATTATGCCCATATTTGCTTAAATTTGTAGGTTTTCAAGTAATATAAGAAGATATGCGCAAGTCCTTTATATCATCCTTACTCCCGCTGCTGGCGGTAGTGCTTGCGTTGTCTTCCTGCAGCACCACGAGGGTTCTGAAAGATGGCGAGTTCAGTCTTGCCGGTGCCAAGGTCACAGTGACCAATGACAAGGAATTCAAGGAATCCGGACTCACCCCATACATTCAGCAGAGACCGAACAGCAATTTCCTCTTCGGATGGAATCCCTTCGTGAGTGTTTACAACTGGTCAAACGGCAAGGGAGGCCCGTGGGACAGGTTCGTACAGAAACTCGGCACGGCGCCCATCATCTATGACCCTTCGCTAGTGGACGAGTCCATCAGCAACATCAGCCGCCACCTTGAGTATCTTGGCTATTATGACTCCAATGTGCAAAGCGAGATAAAGGTCAAGAAAAAGAAGGTCTATGTCACCTACAAGGTTGAATTGGGGAAGAGATATATCATTGACAGTCTGGGCTATACACTTCCTGCCGGCAGCATTGCCAATGATTTCCTCGAGGCAAGCAGGGGCACGTTGGTCAAAGTGGGGGATTATTTGTCCGAGTCGGATCTCGAGGCCGAAAGCGCCAGAGTCAGCACCATACTCCGCAACAAGGGTTACTACACATTCAACAAGAATTATTTTTTCTGCGAGGCTGACACACTTGCTTCTGACGGCAAGGCTCGTCTGGAAATCAGCATTAAGGAATATACTCGCAATGAAACTGCCAAAGAGGCTGTGCCTTTCCGCAAGTTCACCTTTGACAAAGTGAACATTTCCTATCCCAAGAAACTGAAAATTCGTCCGAAGGTGCTAGCTGAACTGACCACGGTGCATCCGGGAGACAGTTACAGCGAATCTGCCATCAACCGTACCTATACGAGATTGTCCGCCCTGAGGATGTTCTCGAGTGTAAATATCGGAGTAAGCGCCATCGACACCAGCAGGCTGCAATGCGACATCAACCTTCTGCCTTCCAAATTGCAGGGCATCAAGGTCAATGCAGAAGTTTCCATCAACTCCTCTGGCCTGTTTGGAGTTTCACCCAAGATTTCATATTATCACAAGAACATATTCAGGGGAGGAGAGTGGCTGAACCTCAGTTTTATGGGAAATTTCCAGTTCCAGTTCAAGGACAAGGTGAATTCCAATGAGTTCGGTGTGAGCGGAGGATTGAGTTTTCCACGTTTTGTCTTCATCCCATCCCGGCTTTTCAAGGGAGCCGTGCCCCGCACTGAAATCAATGCTTCCTATAATTACCAGAACCGTCCGGAATACACCAGGAACATAATTTCCACCTCCATAGGCTTCAGCGGCAATGTCAATTCCGTCTTCTACTATCAGGTGTATCCTGTCCAGATGAATATAGTGAAACTCTTCAATCTGGACGAGGAATTCTACAAGTCTATGGAGAGGGACCCGTTTTTGAAAAATGCCTACGAGAACCACTTCGACTTGGGTTCCGGATACACGCTCTATTACACCACCAATTCGGAGGTGACTCCAAGATCTGATTATTGGTATGCAAGGCTTCAGGCAGACCTGGCTGGCAATTTCCTTAGTTTGTTCAAGCCGTTGATGCAGAAAGATGCAGACGGGGACGGAATGATTTGGAATACTCAGTATTCGCAATATATCAGAGGCGAACTCACTTTGGGACGTACTTTCTTCTTCGGCAAGAACGACAGGCAGGCATTGGCTTACAGGGCTGTAATCGGAGCTGGATGGGCTTATGGAAATTCAACTGCACTTCCATTTGAAAAGCATTTCTATGTTGGTGGAGCAAACAGTATGAGAGGCTGGCAAGCCCGAACTCTTGGACCGGGTCGTTCCCCGAAAGATGACTATTTCGTAATTCCTAACCAGACCGGTGATATGCGTCTGGAGGCCAATCTGGAATACAGATTCCCGCTTTTCTGGAAGTTCAACGGAGCGGCGTTCCTGGATGCCGGTAATGTATGGAATTTCAAGCGGAAGGACGCATTCAGTTCCGAGATTTCTCAAATCAGTTGGAGCAATCTGCTGGCCGGAATGGCTTTCAACTGGGGACTTGGGCTTCGCGTGGATTTGGATTTTCTTGTGCTTAGGCTTGACTGGGGGCTGCGGCTTCACGATCCGGCACTTACTGTCAACGGGGGGTGGGTTAATCCTAAGAACTGGTTTACTCGGGATGGATATGGGCTACACTTTGGAGTAGGTTATCCGTTTTGACGGATATACTTGAGGATTTGACGGGCAAATCCTCAAGTATCGGCTTCGCCGCTACTCTCTATGCCTAGGGGCTCTGCCCCTATTATACTTGAGGATTTGACGGGCAAATCCTCAAGTATTGGCTTCGCCGCTACTCTCTATGCCTAGGGGCTCTGCCCCTATTATACCCTGCGGCTCCGCCTTCCGTATTTGACTATTACATAGTCAAATACACGGCTCCCGCCGTCGCGCTGGGGCGCGAGTACGTGGTGGGATTCTTCGGGTGATAACTGCTGGTCTTTTTGTAAGGAAATGGAGACTAATGGGTATGCGGGTAATGCATCGTGGATGCCTTCCGTACGTTGGGGCTGTTTCTTGATATAAACTCGCTGTGGGGAAGGCTGTATGGAAGAAATACAATAATAATTCTTAAATTTGCCAATCATTTTGTGAATGATTATGTGGTTGGCATTAGCATTTTTGTCTGCAGCATTGCTGGGACTATATGACACATCCAAAAAGGCAGCACTAAAGAACAATGCGGTAATTCCGGTGTTGTTCCTCAATACGGTATTCTCTACCCTGATATTCTCCAAGGTCATAATATCCTCATTCTCCGGAGCAACGGCATCCTTTGCAGAAATCGGAGTCCTGAAAGCACACCTGCTGATTATGGCAAAATCCTGCATCGTACTGACCTCTTGGATCTTCGGCTATTTCGGCCTGAAACATCTCCCGATAACCATAGTAGGTCCAATCAATGCGACCCGGCCCATACTCGTTCTTCTGGGTGCAATGCTCATTTTCGGAGAAAGGCTCAACGCCTGGCAATGGGGCGGTGTAATCCTTTCATTGTTTTCCCTGTTGATGCTGAGCCGTTCAAGCAAAAAGGAAAATATCAATTTTGCACACAACAAATGGATATGGTTCATAGCTGCAGCCGCATTCACAGGAGCTTGCAGCGGCCTGTATGACAAATATATAATGCAAAAAATGGAACCATCCTTCGTCCAGGGATGGTACAATTTCTACCAGATGCTGATGATGGGCATTGTTATGCTGAGCCTCTGGCTGCCGACCCGCCACAAATCCACTCCATTCCGATGGAGCTGGGCCATTCCGCTGATTTCCATATTCATATCCGCAGCCGATTACGCCTATTTTTCCGCCTTGAGCCAGCCAGACTCAATGATTTCAGTAGTATCCCTAGTCCGCAGAAGTTCCGTCATAGTTTCCTTCCTGTGCGGAGCCCTAATCTTCAAAGAACGCAACCTCAAAGCCAAAGCCCTCGACCTCGCAATGATTCTCATCGGCATGGTCCTCATCTGGATCGGCTCACGATGATATCATAATGACTTTCAGACAAGAAAGAGGGAGCCCCCAATTAGCTGGATACCCCCTCATCGTTCCAATTATGCAAAAATTCCAATGTCTTTCCTAGAATGAAACGCCAATGGAGAACTGCATATCCAAATCAAAGCGTTTCCAATAATCCCGCCTTCCTGAGGCAATAACTTTATCCCCATTAGGCAGAGAATCCGGACTGTCAAATGGAATAACAGTACCGGAAGGAGTTTGCACCATAATCCCATAGAAGGCTTGCGAACAGCCCAAAGACACACCACAATAGAGAGAGCATATCCGGGACACACGCCAGGATGCGCCACACCCCAAATCAAACACCAGTCCCTGTTTCACATAATTAAGGGAACGGCTATCTTTGGAAACATACATATTACTCCCGGTTCCAAATGAAGACAAGTAATGTATAGCATCTTCCCGGGCCTGTGCAGCCTCCTGATTCATTTCTTGCAATTTGTTCGTGTCTGTAACACCTTCATATTTACTATAGACCTGCTGTTCACAATATTTTATATATTCATCAGCAGTATCGAAACCGTATGACTGATACCTTTCCGGGTAATAGTCCTCATTGATTCTAACTGATACTGTACTCTGCTTTTTGGGAACAATGCCGAAAGCATAACCAAAACCACATTGCACATAAGGAGTAACAGGACCTTTCAAAAATTCACTCTTTATTCTTAACTGCAACGGCAAGGATACAGATTTTCTCGAAGGGACATAGGTGTTGCAACCGCATACTACACCCAAGGACAACTCAGGTATAAATTTATAACTCACAAATAAGTCTAAACCATATCCATAATGCAATTGATTGTCATTCAAAGCCATTCTGAAGGATGGGTTTACATCGAAATGAATAACGTCATTTTTTCCTTTCTCCTGCGCAGAGACTATTCCCGTAAAGAAACAGAGCAGCAGAATAATCATAGAATAATTTTTTCCAGCAGACATAAAAAATTTACATTAAATCATTAATCATAGATTTGGAAACATACAAAAAAAACACGAGCGGAACTTGCTCGTGTTGAGGCCGTCGGATGACCATTAGCTAACAAGTCACGCCCGTGTAAACCACGGACGTTTACGACTTGTCCCTATAGCTAATATCCTATTGAAATTTCCGACGTTTCAACACGATGGAACAAATTGCAAACGAATTCGTTGTATGTTTTGAGAGGAATACACCTCTCTTTGCAAAGGTACTTAAAAATTCATATAATTAAAAAATCCAATCACAATATGTATGAAAAAATTTCGCAAGTATATGGCACTGGGCTGAACTTCACTTCTTATAGTACTTGGGCCAGAGGGCTTCCATACGCGAAAGGAGTTGAGATTCTTTCTGATTGTCGGCAGGGGAGTAGAAGACTGTGCCTGAGAGGTCTGAAGGGAGGAACTCCAAGTCGGTGAAATGGCCGGGGTAATCGTGGGCGTACTTGTAACCGTCAGCATAGCCCAATTCTTCCATCAGTTTTGTCGGGGCATTCCTCAAATAGAGCGGCACAGATGAAGTTTGAGTCTTGCGCGCCACTTCCATCGCCTCATTGATGGCAAGATAGGCGGAATTGCTCTTCGGGGAGGTCGCAAGATAAATCGTAGTCTCCGACAGCGGAATCCTCGCCTCAGGCATACCTATATTATGTACAGTCTGAAAACAGGCATTGGCCAGCAACAGAGCATTTGGATTCGCCAGCCCTATGTCCTCCGCAGCAAGAATACACAACCTGCGTGCAATGAACAGCGGGTCTTCACCCCCGACAAGCATCCTGGCAAGATAATATACAGCGGCATTGGGATCAGAACCCCTCACGGATTTGATAAAGGCAGAGATAATGTCATAATGCATCTCACCGCTTTTGTCATATATCGCAACATTCTCTTGCAGAGACGCAGTAACAAGATTGTTATCTATTAGAATCTGCTCTCCGACCCGATGTGAGGCCACAATTATGTCCAGAATATTCAGCAGTTTGCGTGCATCTCCCGAGGAATACCTGAACAAAGCATCCGTCTCCACGACCTTGATGTCCAGACTGCGCAAAATCTCATCTTCAGCCAAAGCCTTCCGTAGCAGAACTTCCAGATCCTCCTTTTCCAGACTCTTGAGCACAAAAACCTGACAACGGGAAAGCAGGGGAGTGATGACCTCAAAAGAAGGGTTTTCCGTAGTGGCCCCAATCAGAACAAAGGTCCCGTCCTCTACTGCTCCAAGCAGAGCATCCTGCTGGGACTTGCTGAAGCGGTGAATCTCGTCTATGAAGAGCACTGGGGTCGCCCCGGAACCGAAAAGGCCCCGCGAACGGGATTTGTCAATCACTTCACGCACTTCCTTCACACCCGAACTGACCGCCGAAAGAGTGTAGAATTCACGTCCCGCAGACTGAGCTACAATACGTGCAAGCGTGGTTTTGCCCACCCCCGGAGGTCCCCAAAGTATAAAAGAAGTGAGGTTGCCGCTCTCAATCATATTGCGCAGGACGCAGCCCTCACCGACAAGATGTCTCTGCCCCACATAACCATCCAGGCTGTGGGGACGCATTCTCTCTGGAAGCGGTGCCGGCATTATTCGATTTCTTTGCCGTATGCTCTACGGCGTTTATGCTGCTCCTTTTCGAAGTTCTTCCATACAGCCTGGATGCTGTCGTTGGTTTCAAGTTCTGCAGTAGTCTCCACATACTTGAATCCCATCTCCTTGAGTCGTGGATACAAATCAGCGATAATCACGGCATTGAGGCCACGGCTGCGGTAATCCTCCCTCACTCCCATAAGCAGCAAATCGAGAGTGTCGCAAGGTTTCCAGAATATGGCCTTGAGCAAATGATACCATCCGGTAGGGAAGAGTTCCCCGTTACACTTCTGAAGCGCAAGGGAAAGATCCGGCATAGTGATACCAGCAGCAATCAACTCTCCCTTGTCATCTTCCACAAAACTGACCATACGGGTGTCAAGGAGAGAAAGATATTGCTTTGTGTAAGCATCTATCTGCTTGTCATTCAGCACTGAAAAGCCATACAGTTTATAATAGGTCTCGTTGATGAGCTTGAAGAATTTGCGACCGTAATTTTCCTTGTCAATCATTTCTCTGCTGACCTTCCTCACATTCAGATTGTATTTCTTGACGATAAGGTCTGCAAACTGATAGTATTTCTGAGGCAGTTCGTCAGGGAAGGTGATGCGGTATTCCACCCAGTCGGTCTCCTTTTTGAAACCGAGTTTCTCAAGAATCCGGGGATAATAAGGGTGATTGTATAAGCCCGTCAAAGTCGCAAGACGATCGAAACCCTCAATGAGCATACCTTCGGGATCAAAATCCGTAAATCCCAAAGGACCAACGATTTGCTTCATCCCTCTTTCCTTGCCCCAGGCAGCCACAGTGTCCAGCAGAGCCTTTGCAACCTCCTCATCATCAATGAAATCTATCCAGCCGAAACGCACCTGTTCCACCTTCCAGCTTTCATTGGCCTTCGGATTTATTATAGCCATAACCCTGCCTGCCAGCTTTCCGTCCTTGTAGGCAAGGAAAGCCTGCCACTGACAGAAATCCATAGCTCCGTTTTTCTGAGGATTGAAGGTCGTGTAATCATCTGAAATCAGGCTTGGACAATAGTATTTGTTGCCCTTATAAAGATTATTGGCGAAATAGATAAACTCCTTAAGGTCTTTTCTGCTCTCGACTTTGCGTATTTCCACAGGCATATTTTTACAAAAACAATAAAATGGTTTCAAGAATAATGCTGACAAAGTTAATCAAAATAATGGTAGTTTTTTACTAAATTTGCCCCGATATTCGCCATTTGGCGATATATTTTGATGAAACGATGAATTTTTTGACTATAGTATTGATTGCAGTCGGCCTGTCTATGGATGCCTTTGCCGTATCGGTTTGCAAGGGCATATCCCTTAAGGATGCGGATTGGAAACAATCTGTCCAGGTAGGACTCTGGTTCGGCCTTTTTCAGGCTCTGATGCCTCTGGCAGGCTATTTTGCAGGAAGCAGATTTCTGGATCTTATCAGCAGCTGGGACCATTGGATCGCGTTTGCTCTATTGCTTTTCATTGGGTTGAATATGGTTCGGGAAGGTCTCAAGGATGCAAAAGGGAAGCAGGAATGTTGCGGTGAATGTGGACATAACGATTTGGGATTCAAGACTATGCTGATGGCGGCAATCGCCACGAGTATAGATGCGCTGGCAGTCGGAGTTTCATTTGTGGCCATCAGCGACCTGAATATATGGGCAGCCGTAGGGATTATTGGAATCGTGACATTTGCATTTTCGGTTGTCGGAGTCGGAGCCGGTACTCGTATCGGGAAAAAGTTTGCGGCCAAAGCAGAAATTACCGGAGGTATAATATTGATTTGCATCGGATTGAAGATTGTTCTGGAGCACACTATGAACATCTGAGACTCCCATTCATATTAAAGTTATACAATTTATATTATGTTAACTTATCTATAAAAATTGAGCAATAACGACCATTCCCGCCCTATCCGGGAGACAAAAATAATTGGAATGAGAAAAAAACAAGAAATCATACTGAACGACATAACAATCGAGTCCGTAGCCGCTGAAGGAAAAGCCTTGGCCCACGTGGACGGGACGGTAGTATTTGTGCAATTTGCTGTACCGGGAGACGTTGTGGACATAAAAATCACGAAGAAAAAGAAAAACTATATGGAAGGCTACATTCTTGCCCTGAAAAAGCCGTCAGAGCACAGACTGGAGCCTTTCTGCAAATATTTCGGCATCTGCGGCGGATGCAAATGGCAACCGCTTCCGTATCCTATGCAGTTGCAGGCCAAGCAGCAACAGGTCTATGACCAGCTGGTTCGTATAGGCCACCTTCAAGTGCCTGAGATTCAGCCGATTATAGGTTCAGAAAAGACCACAAACTATCGCAACAAACTGGAATTCACCTTCTCTGAAAGACGCTGGATTTATGAAAATGAAGATCCTGATGCCCTGAGTCCGGAACAAAGATTGGGACTGGGCTTCCACGTGGGCCGTTTCTTCGACAAAGTTCTGGACATAGACTGCTGTCACCTTCAGCCCTCCCCTTCCAATGAGATACGCAATTTCATCCGCCAGTATGCAATAGCTAACGGCCTGAGTTTCTTCAACATACGTGAACATCACGGCTTTCTCAGGACAATGGTCGTGAGGAATAACGAAAAGGGCGAGGTCATGCTCATCCTTTGCTTCTATCACGAGGATGAAAACGCCCGCCGTATGCTCCTGGATGCTGTTGCAGATGCATTTCCCCAGATTGTGTCCCTTTACTATGTCATCAACGGCAAAGCCAACGACTCCATCTCAGACCAGGATTGCATATTATATAGAGGTATGGACGCAATCTACGAGGAAATGGAAGGTCTGCGCTTCAAAATCGGTCCGAAATCCTTTTACCAGACCAATACGGCTCAGGCCCTCAAACTTTACCAGACAGCGCGTGAATTTGCACAACTGACTGGAAATGAGGTTGTTTATGACCTTTATACAGGCACGGGTACCATTGCACAATTCGTATCATCCAAAGCATCCAAAGTCGTAGGTATAGAATATGTGGAGGATGCTATCAGGGATGCACGTATAAATGCCTCCGACAACGGAATCAGCAATTGCACTTTCTACGCCGGGGATATGAAAGATGTGCTTACATCGGAATTCATTGAGCAAAACGGTCATCCTGACGTAATCATTCTGGACCCTCCAAGAGCCGGGATTCATCCGGATGTGGCAAAAGTCATACTGGAGGCACAGCCGGACAGAATGGTGTATGTCAGCTGCAATCCGGCATCTCAGGCAAGGGACCTGGAAATTTTGTGCCGGGATTATGAAATAACGGCAGTCAGGCCCGTGGATATGTTTCCGCAGACACACCACGTGGAGAATGTCGTTGCGCTGCGATTAAAGAAGTAAAAATTAGTAATCCTCAAAAAATAACCTGCATCATCTTTGAAAATCTTTTCGGTCCATATTTCCTCCCTCATCAGTCACATAGCTACGGCTATGCTCCTTCTTCGGGTGAAAATCTGACCTCGAAAATCTAATTCAAATCTGACGCAACTTATTATTTTCATATTACTTAAAACTTTAGAAACTGGAGTTATGCTTATACAATTATTGATTCTTGCAGGTGGGCTGGCCCTTATCCTCCTGGGTGCAAACTGGCTTGTGGACGGAGCTTCAAGCATTGCCAAAAAAGCTGGAGTAAGTGAATTCGTCATAGGGCTTACTATCGTTGGCATAGGCACATCAATGCCGGAACTGGTGGTAAGTTGCACCGGGGCGCTTCAGGGCAGTTCGGATATTGCAATAGGCAACGTCATAGGTTCCAACATATTCAACGTGATGCTGATTCTTGGAGTTACCGCCCTTATTTGCCCGGTGACAATCACTAAAACGAACCGCAATCTGGATATGCCTCTGAATCTTGCAGTTACGGCAGCCCTTGTGCTCCTTGGAATGAAACATTCAATCTTCGGACTGGGAAACGACAGCCTGAGCCGGGTGGAGGGAATACTTATGCTCGCAGTCTTCGCTCTCTATCTCTACCTCTCATTCAAGAAAGGCAAAGTGACCGAAGAAGAGGAAGAAACGGAGGTAAAGCTCTACAAAACCCCGGTCGCAGTCGTTATGATAATCTTCGGACTTGTAGCGCTTGTAGGCGGAGGACAGTTGTTTGTCAATTCGGCGGTGGAACTCGCCAAAATGTTCAACGTTTCTGAAAAATTCATCGCAATCACGATTCTCGCAGGAGGGACTTCCCTTCCCGAACTTGCAACCTGCGTAGTGGCTGCAGCAAAGAAAAGGTCCCAACTCGCACTGGGGAACATACTCGGCTCCAACATCTCCAACATCCTGCTCATACTTGGCGCATCTGCCACGATAACTCCCCTTTCGTTCGGTAACATCAGCATCATAGACATTACGGCAGTCCTCGGTTCAGCTGCATTTCTTGTCTTTTGCGGGCTCTGCTTCAGGAAACGTGCAAGGCTTGGGGTTCCGGAAGGCATCGTCCTGCTCCTGATGGAAGTTGTTTATATGACTATGCTCATTCGCTCTGTTATTTGACGCTGCAACAGCATATTTCGAAACACTCAACTGAAGGTCAATAAGTAAAACAAAATTGTTAAAAGGCATAACAAATATGTTACCTAATATCTTTCAGACATCCATACCGATTATCCCTGCAGATTCACTGGATTTAAAGGGTTCAGCTGAAAAATTTGTTGAAAAAGTCACCACCACCCCGGCCGACGTGCTTCTGAAAGAATTGGGCAGCGATGCCCTGCAATTCGGTCTGAAAGTGCTTGCAGCCTTGGCCATTTACTTTATCGGAGCCTGGGTAATCAAGAGAATCAAGAAACTGCTGGGCAATATATTCGAAAGACGGAAAACTGACAAAGCCATTGCCTCATTTACTATGAGCCTTGTCAGCATCTCACTGACCATCCTCCTCATCATACTGACAGTCGGCACACTCGGGGTGAACACCACCTCTCTGGCTGCAATCCTGGCTGCAGGAGGTATGGCGATAGGTATGGCTTTGAGCGGTACAGTGCAGAATTTTGCAGGCGGGATAATGCTGCTGGTATTCAAGCCTTTCAAAGCTGGGGACTTCATCGAGGCTCAGGGTTTCAGCGGCACTGTCAGCGAAGTCAATATAGTCAGCACCAAACTCACCACTACCGACAACCGCGTAATAGTTTTGCCTAACGGCTCATTGTCCAGCGGGACTATCAACAACATCTCGCAGAATCCCATCCGCAGACTTGAATGGAAAATAGGAGTGGAATATGGCAGCGATATTGATGTGGCCAGAAAAGTCATTCTGGAGATACTAAACAAGGATTCAAGGGTACTTCACGGAAAAGATGCTCCTGATGAACCATATATAAGATTGTCGGCGCTCCTTGACAGCAGCGTGGAGATTCAGGCCCGTTGCTGGGTCAGAACCGATGACTACTGGGACCTTCTTTGGGAAGTTAATGAACTCATTTACAAGGAGTTGCCTAAAAATGGCATAGATTTCCCATTCCCTCAGCTGGATGTTCACTTGCACAACTGACTTCGGACACCATCCCTGTCGCTTTGCGCCAGCCCCTTAAACCAATAAATCGCCCTTGGCGCGTATATCCTTGGTAACTATAGGATTGGCATAGATTTTCAGGAAATGGTCACGCACCCCGGCACGGTCCAGCTCAGGCTCAATCGTATCAAGCTGGTGTTCCATATAAGACTCGAACCACTCCTTGTCAGCAAGATCGTAACGGTCTGCAAATCGTGTGGTTCCATTCAGAATGTCATATGCGACATAATTGTTCTTCCACAGACGGAAACCGTCCACCACACGCATATTCACTGCGTGACGAATATACTGGTAACGGTCATTCTTTTCACACAATGAAGCCAGCGAAATCTCTTCGTGGGTAAGAGGCCTACCGATATTCAGATGAATGTTGCCCTTGGGCTGGGTCACTCCCACGAGGATACTGTTCAAATCCTCCGACTTCTGTTTCACATAGCGCCCATCTCTGGCCGTGATGAAAGTCTCCCTGGCTTTCAGAATGTCACAAGGCTCAATTTCATAGGAAATGCTCATAGGAAGTATATTCAGTTCCTCGAAATTCTTCCTGAAATTGCCGGGTTCCCCACTCATATCCAGCATCTTGAGCAGACCCTGCTCAGTCGTGTCATAACCGTCCTTGGTGCGTCCCTGCCTTTGCGCAAGCCAGACTGAAGACATACCGGTTGTGATGCTTCGACGTATGTATTTCGAAAGTCTCTGCGAAGAAAGGTAGAGTTCCCTTGCAGCCACACCCCTGATGACCTTTATCATCCTGTTGGAGCGTATCAGGTATTCTATGAACTGATTCTGTATCAGATTGTCACCTACGGCAATTTCTGTCAAAGGAATATTGTTTCGGGACAGTACGTATTGGGTGATGGCCGGATCGAGAATGATGTCCCTGTGGTTTGAAAGTGCAAGGAACTTCTTGTCGGCACTGATATTCGAAATTCCGTCATAGGAGAAGTTGTGGGCAGTCCTGTCGAGAATACGGCGCACAACCTTCGCCATAACCAGCAACTGGAATTCATCCACAGACTTGAGTTGCAGAAATATATTCTTCAGATAATCCCCACTTTCTTCAGGAAAAAAATAAAGGGATATTTTTTCGAGCAACGGATTTTCGGAAATATGACGGAATGCGTCCTGTGCCTCTTCATCAGTTCTATAAGGTCCGATGGCATCAATGTCGTTGAAATCTTCCATAGTTCAGTTGATATTATTCCTGAGCAGATTGTTTCAAAATGCTCAAGAAAATGTTAATTCTCCGCGAATTTATAAAAACTCTGACGCAATCCCAAACGAAAAGCCATAAAATGCCACTATTCTCGACATCCGCTCCGATGCAGCAGGGAGCTGTCTCCATAACTCAGAAAACGGAAACCATTGTCCAACGCATAGTTGTATATGCTTTTCCAATCCCCGCCCACAAATGCTGAAATCAACAGGAGCAAGGTACTCTGAGGCTGGTGGAAATTCGTAATCAACCTGTCCACAACCCGGAAACGGAAGCCCGGGACAATGATGATTCTCGTACCGGAGTATAGCCTTTCCAGTCCCTTGGAGTCCATATATGAAAGCAGAGCGTCCATTGCCTCCACAAAACTTGCATCGATATGGTCCTCATAAGCCTCCCACTGGCTTACCTCTCCCGGTTCACCCTTCTGAATGCAGTGCAGACCAAGATAGTACAACGACTCAAGAGTCCTGACCGACGTGGTGCCGACTGCCGTGACTCCACCTTTGCAGTCCCTGAGCCTCTCAATCAGCTCCCTACGTACAGAAAAGGGTTCCCTGTGCATATTGTGCTTGGAAACCAGACTTTCTTTCACAGGCAGGAAGGTCCCGGCCCCCACGTGCAGACAAACTTCCTCCATATCCACACCCTTGGCTTCAATGGCGTCAAGCACTGTGCGGGTAAAATGCAGACCGGCAGTAGGAGCTGCAACAGAACCCCTATAACGTGCATAAAGAGTCTGATACCTCTCATTATCAATGGCTTCAGTCTCCCTGTTCAGATAAGGAGGTATGGGAATACGGCCGCAGATTTCCAAAACTTTTGAAAAAGGGTGCCCTCCTTTCCATCGGAATTCCACTATGGCTGTGCCTCCCTCGCGTTCAACTGGAATGGCTGAAAGCGAAATTTCCTCCACCTGAGCATCATCAAGGGTATTTACGAGCTGCAATCTGTCACCTTTCCACTTTTTGGCATTGCCTATGATGCATTTCCACCTGCAAGTTTCCGTACTGGCAAAAATCAGGTTGTATTCCACAGGTTGGACTGGTTCAAGGCAAAAAACCTCTATAAGCGCCCCGGTCTCCCTCCGGAAGAACAATCTTGCCGGCACAACCTTGGTGTCGTTGAAAACGAATATGCCATTCGGTTCAATCAGGGAAGGAAGTTCCCTGAATATATGCTCGGAGATGTTTCCCGACTTATATTCAAGCAACTTTGAAGAATCCCTCTCGGACAAAGGATATTTTGCAATTCTATCCTCGGGCAGGGGGTAATTGTAGTCTTCAATATGTATTTCCGGTATCATATAATTTCAAAATTCATATGGGGACGCAAATTTACTCATAAATATTGTACTATTAAGCATTCATTGAAAAAATGTCTGCGCAACATTATGAAATCTATCTGGTCTATCTACAACTTCTCACTATTCTCATGTGATTTACTTTTGTAACAATACATATCCGCAAATCTAATGTCACTTTTGTAAATTTAACCTGCAAAATTCCGAAATTATTGACTCAGTTATCCACTGTTCATAAATCTAACATAATAAAAATTTATAGGCATAATTGTATTTTGTTAAAGTGTTAAAAACCACCATTTTATAACTGCATATATAAAGTGTAAAATTAATTAACTTTCCCATAATTCGCTCTTTAAGCCGGATTTCACGCTTCAAAGCCACTAAAATCCAAGACTAAAGGCTTAAAACCCAAGGTAATAAATCAATTTATATAATGTTATTGTTAATACTTTACCTCTCCCCTTTTCAACATTCTATTAACATTTGCAAATCGACCCTCATTTGCATATTTATATTTTTCTATTTACCTTTGTAAATCAAATATACACAATTATGAATATTCGTATCTCACAGTTTCTGAATGCCGAGAACATCACCCAGGCACAGTTTGCAGACACTATTGGTGTGGCCAGGGCAAGTATTTCCCATATCATAGCCGGAAGAAACAAACCCAGCTACGATTTCATAACTTCCGTGCTCAAACACTATCCAAGGCTGAATCCCTACTGGCTTATGCTCGGAAAAGGCCGGATGTACATTGATTCAGAATCGAAAATTGACGTGGACTCCCCCGTTCTTCCGCAAAAAAACGATTCTCAGACAGATTTGCTCTTTCCATTGGAAACTGCCCCAGCGGAGGAAATGAGCAATTTGCCTGAGGAAGAAACTGTGGAACAGACTATGGAACATGCCTCCCCATCCGGACTTGCTCCATCCAGACGTATAAGCCGGATTATAGTCCTTTTCGATGATGGAAGCTTTCAAGAACTCAGAAATCATTAAAGAAGTGAGTTTGGTATTTGTAAAACTTGAGTCATTAAAGTATCTTTGTCATCCTGAAAACGGAAGCTGACTATGTACAAATCCTTATTGAACCTTTTTCTGAAACATAATACCACAGACAAGGCTTTCAAAATTGCAGCAACAACCCTGTCTTTGATCAGGAGTATCCCATTCGGAAAGCAACTGCTCAGATTGAGATACAAAAGCAGAATCAAGGAGAACCTGCGCAAAGAAGTTTTCGGGCTGGAATTCAAGAACCCCGTAGGATTGGCTGCTTCAGTGGACAAGGATGCTTCATATTACGACATTCTTTCCGAATTCGGATTCAGTTTCATTGAAGTAGGCCCGATGTGCATCTCATCCGATCCCACCCATATCAAACTGCGCCACGAAACCACTCTCAGGCACGCTGTGGAGCATCTCAGGAACGAGAGACCTGAATGCATCATCTCCGGGAACATCACCCGGAATGAGAAAAGCAAAGGCTCGGCCGAAGTCATTCGGGATTATGAAGAGGCTTTTGCACTGCTTTACGATTTTGTGGATATGATAGTTATCTCCCCTCAGTATTCCCTGCAGAACCCTGATGAACAGGCAGATATCTCAGACATACCGGACATTATCGACAGGATGCTGACCCTCAGGATGTACTACGATGTGAATAAACCCATACTCGTGCGGCTTACCCCTTCCCTCAGCCACAGCCAGACTGACGAACTCATCAATTGCTGCCTCAGTTCTGGTATTGACGGGGTGGTTGCAGGAGACACAGTGCGCTCCATCAGTGACAACAGCGGCGAGGACCTGCTCCAGCGCAACCTCGAATTCGTGAAATATATCAGCCGTATGTCCAAGGGGCTGCTTCCCATCATAGGAGTGGGAGGAATTATGAACGGAGAAGGTGCGATGCAGATGATGGATGCAGGGGCTGTACTCGTGGAAGTCTTCACTGGATTCTTTAGGGAAGGGCCATCAATTGTCAATGACATAGTCAGTTACATATCTGCACAAGAAAGAGTAAAGGCATAGGGAACAAAATGGAAAAGACTCAAATTACCGCATCTGTATGCACAATTGGGGACGAGATTCTCATCGGGCAGATTGTGGACACGAATTCATCTGCCATTGCCACGGCCCTCAATGAAATAGGCGTCAAGGTGAGACGAATGATATCAATTGCAGATGACCGGGAACAAATCCTCACATCATTGGAGAATGAATTGAAAGACAATGAGATAGTCATTGTTACAGGAGGCCTCGGTCCCACAGACGACGACATCACCAAACCTGCCCTGGCCGAACTTTGCGGATGCAGCACCTACCGCACCGATGTGAGGCAATTGGATGTGGTCAAAAGCATCCTGCACAGCCGGGGACTGGATCTTCTGGATGTGAATATTGCCCAAGCCAAGGTTCCTGAAGCCTGCGAAGTGATTGTCAATCGGAAAGGTACGGCACCCATTATGGTCTTCCCATTCGGAAAGGAGCGCTACGGCCACCAAGCCAGACTTTACTCGATGCCCGGGGTGCCTTTTGAAACCCTGGCCGCTCTTCCTGAAGTTATGGAAGACATAAAAGCCCATTTTGAATGTGGTACCATAACACACAGAACTGTTATGACCTTTGGAATGGCGGAATCTGCTCTCTCAAAACGTATTGCCGTTTGGGAACATTCCCTCCCAGATGGGGTTCACCTTGCCTATCTGCCCAATACCCTCACAGGCGTACGACTGAGGCTGTCCAAATTCGGCGGCGAACAGGGAGAGAACGAGGCTCTTCTGGAAGGCTTGTTTGCAGAGCTCAAGTCAGAACTGGGCGAACTGGTCTATGCAGATTCAGACAGCAATCTCCAGACTGAAATAGGCCGTCTTCTTTCTGCTCATCAGCTCAAACTCAGTGCAGCAGAGTCCTGTACGGGAGGAATGATCTCTCATCTGATTACCTCTGTTCCGGGATCTTCCGCCTACTACCTCGGTTCAGTAACTTCCTATGCAAGCGAAATCAAGGAAAAGCTGCTTGGCGTGCCAAAGGAATTAATCGAAAAATATACTGTGGTGAGTCCGGAATGTGCAGCGGCAATGGCAGAAGGAGTGAGAAGACTGACCGGCAGTGATTACTCGATTGCCACAACAGGAAACGCCGGGCCTACAGCCTCAGAAGGCCAGCAAGTGGGGCTTGTGTGGGTGGCAGCATCTTCTTCTAAAGGTACCCAAACCAAGTCTTTCTACTACAGGAATGACAGGAAACGCAATATTGAACGCTTTTCTGCAGCTGCTCTTCATTTTTTATTGACCAAAATCAAATCTGAGGTCAAATAATTGATAAACAATACGTGTAACAAATTAGTTTTATTATAAAACATTTTTGTTACACGTATTAATTAGCATTTGTAAACAGTTCTGAGACTATAAAACTCAATTATGCGAGTCTCTGACGCACTGCTTCGTACATAACAACAGCCGCAGCAATGGACACATTCAGAGAACCAATGTTCCCAGACATAGGAATTGCCACTTTTTCATCGGCAAGTTCAAGCATAGCAGACGATATGCCCTTTCCTTCAGAGCCCATCACTATGGCAACCGGTCCCTTCAGATCCGCATCATAAATCAACTTGTCCACCTTTTCGCTTGCTGCCACAATTCTGAATCCGGCCTGTTTGAGATAGTAGGCTGCATAACGCAAATTGGGAACTCGGCAAGCGTCAATCCTGTTCAGGGCACCGGCAGAAGCTTTGACGGCCTCTGCATTTATGGCTGCACCACCTTTGGCCGGCACTATGATTCCGTTGCCTCCGACGCACTCCAGTGTACGCGATACAGCTCCGAGATTGCGTACGTCGCTCACACCGTCAAGAATGACCAGCAGAGGATTTGCGGTCTTGCCAAAAGCCTTTTCAACCATTTCCTCCAGTCCCACAAGTTCAATCTGGGACACATAGGCCACCACTCCCTGATGTGCACCGCGGACCGCTCTGTTGAGCCTTTCCACAGGAACGAACTGACAATTGATTTTTTTCTCGCCTATCAGGGCATAAAGCTGCCTGAACTGCTCCCCTTCCATACCTTGCTTGAGCAGGACCTTATCAAAAGTGCGTCCGGCACGAATCGCCTCCATAACCGGATGTATGCCGTACAGCATCTGAGTCTTATTTTCTTCCATATTGAGTCTTATTGAGAAATATTATCATTGTTCAAGGCTCTCCGATAGTTCCGCCCATTCGTCTGTCATCGCATCAAGGTCTCTCTTTCTCTCCAGGAACTCTCTTGTAAGTTCCATATAATCATCTGAAGGAGAGGGATTTGCAAGGACAGTTTCGATTTCCTTCATCCTCGCCTGCACCTCGTCTATCTTCTTTTCCAGATAACTGATGCGGTTGCGCAGCTTCTTCTCTTCCTTGGAAATGAACTTGTTCTGACGGTATTGCCCTGCCCCTGCAGACTCTTCCTTCGCTGTAGGCAGCGGTGCATCCTGCTGTTTCCGCTCAAGTTCGTTCAAACTGTCCAGACGACGCTTTTCCAGAAAATCAGAAACCCCTCCCAGGAATTCCTTCACCTGTCCATCGCGGAACTCATAGACCTTGTCCACCAGTCCGTCCAGAAAATCCCTGTCGTGGGACACAACCACCAGAGTGCCGTCATAGGCCTTAAGTGCCTGTTTCAGAATATCCTTGGACAATATGTCCATATGGTTGGTAGGCTCGTCCAGACAAAGCAGATTGTAGGGACGCAACATCAGTTTCGCCATTGCCAGTCTCGCCCTTTCACCTCCGGAGAGCACCGCGACTTTCTTGTCTATGTCCTCTCCCTTGAAGAGGAAGGCTGCGAGTATGTCTCTGAGTTTCAGCCTTATATCCCCCACCGCAATGCGGTCGAGAGTGCCGAAGACCGTGTCCTGTTTGTCCAGTACGTCTTCCTGGTTCTGTTCATAATAGCCTATGCTCACATTGTAGCCCACACGCGAAGTTCCCTCCATCGGACGCAGACTCCCCGTGATTGCACGCATCAGCGTGGTCTTTCCCTCACCGTTTCGGCCTACGAGTGCCACCTTCTCCCCTCTTCGGATTTCGATTTCGGCACCGCTGAACACAATTTTTGAATCATAGCCAAGTGTCAGGTTCTCAGCCTTGTAAACTATGTCACCGGAGCGTGGAGCCGGAGGGAATTTGACGGATAGTGCAGACTTATCCTCCATATCCACCTCTATGCGCTCCAGTTTTTCCAATTGTTTCACCCTTGATTGCACCTGATTGGATTTGGTGGGTTTGTAGCGGAACCTTTCTATGAAATCCTCGGTTTTTTCAATCATCCTCTGCTGGTTCTCATAAGCTGCCCTCTGCTGTGCGAGGCGTTCCTTCCTCAGTTCCAGGTACTTGCTGTACGGCACCTTGTAGTCGTGAATTTTGCCGAGCATTATCTCGATGGTGCGGTTGGTGACATTGTCGAGGAACTTTCGGTCGTGAGAAATCAGGACTATGGAACATCTGCAATTCTTCAGATAATCTTCCAGCCATTCAATGGATTCAATGTCAAGGTGGTTGGTGGGCTCGTCCAGGAGCATCACATCCGGCTTGCCCAGCAGAATCTTCGCAAGTTCAATCCTCATATTCCAGCCTTGGCTGAAAGTCTCGGTCGGCCTGCCCAGTTCTTCATATTTGAATCCCAGACCCATCAGAGTCTTTTCCGCCTGGACCTCGGGAGCATCATTACGCAGAATGGCGAGCCTGTCATTCAGTTCATTCAGATGGACGATAAGTTTACTGTAAGACTCTGATTCATAATCTGTCCGTTCACCAAGTTCAGCTGTGACTCGTTCCAATTCAGCTTCCAGATCAAACATCTCCTGAAATGCAGTCATAGTCTCGTCAATGACAGACTTGCCCTTGTGGTGCTCCATTATCTGGGGCAGGTAGCCTATCTTCACGCTGCCGGGAACCGCAATCTTGCCCGTGGTCGGGTTCTGGAGCCCGCAGATGAGTTTGAGCATAGTGGACTTGCCGGCACCGTTTTTCCCCACAAGACCGATCTTGTCCTGCTCGCTGATATTGAAATTTATGTCCGAAAGGAGGGTAAAACCTCCATAAGATACTGTAACAGAATTAATTGAAATCATACTTCAGCTTCATTTTCCGAATTCTCCCCCTTCTTGCATATAAGAATGCTGAATTCATATAAAAGATACAATGGCAGAGCGACAATGAACATTGAAAGCAGGTCTGCCGGAGTGATGAATGCGGCTATAATGAGAATTACCACCAAGGCGTGTTTGCGGTACTTTTTGAGGAATTCCCTGTCTATCAAGCCCAACTCCGAAAGCACCAACACCACTGCAGGCAATTCGAAAGCAACTCCCATCGAAAAGAGCGAAGAAAAGAATGAAGACATATAGGAGGTGAGCGATATTGTGTTCTTCAGAAGGTCGCTCACCACATAGCCGTTGAAGAAATTCAAGATAAACGGAAGGAGGATAAAATACCCTGTCACAAGTCCTGCATAGAACAATCCCCCGGCGAAAAGGAAAGCAAAACGGATTTTTCTTTTTTCCCTTTCATATAGTGCCGGGGCTATGAACTTCCACAGTTCGAAAAGAATGTAGGGAGTAGCCAGCACCAATGCAGCCAGAAGAGACACCCTCAAATGCACCATAAACTGCGCGGACAGTTCATAATTCACCAAGTCTATATTGGTTGCAATGCCGAACAGACGATAGGTCGGGAAACTCGCCTTTGTCGGAGCAAGTACCACGGAATCAAAGAAATAGTCTTTAAGGCAAAAGAGTACAAGGGCTATAATCATCACCGAAAGTGCCGAACGGAACAGTGTTCCCCTCAGCACCTCCAGATGGTCCCAGAAACTCATTTCGGGTGATTCATTCGTGGACATAGGAAAGAGTGACTATTTTTCCTCTGTCTTTTTGACCTCTTCTGTCTTTTTTTCAGTCTGCGCCGGAGCTTCTATTTCCTGTTTGATTTCCTGAATCTCCTTGTCAGCTTCCTGCATTCCCTGTTTGAAGCTTTTCACACCCTTTCCGAGTCCCTTCATAAGTTCAGGAATCTTTTTGCCGCCGAAAAGCAGGAGAACAACAAGAACGATGGCTACAATCTGCCAAGGTCCAAAAACGCCAAGAGGTAATACTGTCAACATATTATTCTATATTTTAGTGTTTGTGCAATTACTTGGATTCAGGGAAATATGGCTCCAGAACCTTCAGGAGGTCGTCCGGACAGCGCACAGGCCTGCGTGTGGTCGAGTCTATGAATCCCAGTTTGACCGTACCCGTGCAAAGCAGAATATCATCCTGGTTGAAGATTTCGGTTTCAAAAAGGATTCTTGCAGTGGGAAGATCGCGCAGACGGGTGACTATTCTCAACCTGTCTCCGTATTTTGCAGGCGACTTGTACTGTGCAGTCACAGCGGCCACGGCGGTCATAACCCCCTCTGCCTCAATTCTGGTCTGGGAGAATCCCACGTCTTGCATCAATTTTGCCCTGCCGCACTCGAAATAACGTATGTAATTGGAGTGATGGACTATTGCCATCTGGTCGGTCTCGTAATACCGCACATCCAAATATTCGGTTGACTCTATCATTTCTTCAATATTTCAAGACTCTTTTTTATGCTTTCAATCTTGCTCATTGCATCGGATTCCTTCTTCCTTTCGGCAGCCACAACTGCTTCGGGAGCGTGTGCGACAAACTTTTCATTGGACAGTTTGCCACGAACAGATTTGAGGAAGCCTTCGAGATAGGTCAGTTCAGCTTCGAGTTTCTTGATTTCCTCGCTTTCGTCCACAAGCCCGGAAAGAGGTACGAACACCTTCAATGTGCCTGACATAAATGAGACTCCCGCTTCTGAATCATCAATTGAAGTGAGATGCTCTATATTGCTGACATTTGCGAGCTTGGCAATGACAGGAGACAAGGTTTGATCATAGTCCCCCACGACTTTCAGGCTGAGGCTGTCTTTAGGAGAAATCCCCTTCTGCTGCCTGATGTTCCTCACACCTGCCACCACTCCGCAAGCCTGTTCAAATGCCTGAAGCAAAGCCTCATTGACCTCTCCAGCCTGAGGGAAACGCTCAAACATTATGGTCTCGCCATCTTTGCGGTCGCGGACAGCGTGCCAAAGTTCTTCAGAAATGAACGGCATTATCGGGTGAACCATCTTGAGCAACTGCTCGAAGAATCCTACTGTTGCATTGTAGGTGGCGGCATCAATCGGAGAACCATAAGCTGGTTTCACAAGTTCCAGGTACCAGGCGCAGAAATCGTCCCAGAAGAATTTGTAAACCGCCATCAGGGCATCGGAAATCCTGAACTTGGAGAAATGGTCGTTAACCACTGCCACAACTGAGTTCAACTTGTTGTTAAACCAATCCACCGCAACTGCTGAAGATTCAGACTGTTCCAGAGTTTCATCTACTGCCCATCCCTTTACAAGTCGGAAAGCATTCCAGATTTTGTTGCAGAAGTTGCGGCCCTGCTCAATCTGAGATTCGTCGTAGAGTATATCGTTTCCGGCTGAACTGCAGAGCAACATTCCGAGGCGCACTGCATCGGCACCGTATTTCTCTATGAGTACCAGAGGGTCCGGAGAGTTTCCGAGTGTTTTGCTCATCTTGCGGCCAATCTTGTCCCTGACTATGCCGGTGAAATATACATTGCGGAACGGCTCTTCCTTCATAAACTCGTCTCCGGCCATAACCATTCTGGCAACCCAGAAAAAGATGATGTCAGGTCCCGTAACGAGGTCATTTGTAGGATAATAGTAGCTCAAATCCCGGTTCGGCTTATGGTCCGGATGTCCCGGCATTTCAGCATCGAAAACGGAGATCGGCCAAAGCCAGGAGGAGAACCAGGTGTCCAGCACATCTTCGTCCTGGTGAAGTTGGTCCATAGTGATTCCTGCACATTTTTCCTGTGCCTTTTGAAGGGCTGCTTCTGGGCTTGGCGCCACTACGAATGAACCGTCAGGCAGATAATAGGCCGGGATGCGCTGTCCCCACCAGAGCTGACGGGAAATGCACCAGTCGTGGGCGGTCTCCATCCAGTGACGGTAGGTATTGCGGTATTTTTCCGGAATAAGACGTATTCTGCCGCTTTCCACGCTCTCCAGGGCAGCCTTTGCGAGCACGTCCATCTTGAGGAACCATTGCTTGGAAAGTTTCGGCTCTATTACGGCATCAGTCCTTTCGGAATAGCCTATAGGTGAGGTGTAATCCTCTGTCTTTTCGAGATTTCCGGCTTCTTCGAGCATCTTGGCAATCTTCTTCCTTGCCACGAATCTGTCTTCTCCTATGAGTATCTGGGCCTTCTCATTGAGGCATCCGTGATCGTCGATGATGTCGAGCACCTGCAGATTGTGCCTCAGACCTATATTATAGTCGTTTACGTCGTGGGCTGGGGTAACCTTGAGGCAGCCTGTTCCGAAATCCATCTCCACATAAGAGTCCTCTATAATAGGAATTTCCTTATTTATAAGAGGAATAAGCACCTTCTTGCCCTTGAGCCAGTGGTATCTCTCGTCGGCCGGATTTATGCAGACTGCGGCATCGGCCATAATGGTTTCAGGCCTTGTGGTCGCAACCACAATGTACTTGTCAGTGGGATTCCCCTTGCCGTCCGAAACGAAATAGCGCATATGGTAGAACTTGCTGGCGGTGTCCTTGTGCACTACTTCCTCGTCGCTCACAGCCGTGAGGCCCACCGGATCCCAGTTCACCATACGCACACCCTGATAAATGTACCCTTTCTCATAGAAATATACAAAGGTGTTGATTACGGCCTGGCTCAAATCCGGGTCCATAGTGAATTTGGTCCTGTCCCAGTCGCAGGATGCACCGAGTTTGCGGAGCTGCGAAAGTATGATTCCGCCGTGCTTTTCCTTCCATTCCCAGGCGTGCTTGAGGAATTCTTCCCTGGTAAGGTCTTCCTTGCTTATGCCCTCAGCCTTCAATTTGGCCACGACCTTGCTCTCGGTTGCGATGGACGCATGGTCCGTACCGGGTATCCAGCAGGCATTCTTGCCGTCCATTCTGGCCTTGCGGATGAGTACATCGTTGATTGTGTTGTTCAGAACGTGTCCCATATGCAGGATTCCCGTGACATTTGGCGGAGGTATAACTATGGTATAAGGCTCCCTCTCATCGGGCTCCGAGTGGAAAAAATTGTGTTCCAGCCAATAGGCGTACCATTTGTCTTCGGTTGACGACGGGTCATACTTAGACTGCAATTCCATATCTTTCAATAGTTTTTAATCCATTTTTCTTTTCCGGAACAGATTGTTTGACATTTTTCCTGCCTCCGGGACGACAGAATTGCAAAGATACATATTTTTTGACTAACTTCGCGCCAAAATACACAAGATATGGAAAACGAACGTAAACTCGACATTGAACTCCCGACTGAAATTGCAAAAGGCAGTTACGCCAATCTCGCCATCATTTCACATTCACATAGCGAATTCATCATCGATTTCGCCACTATGCTGCCTGGGCTGCAGAAAGCTGCTGTGAGCAACCGCATCATTATGACTCCGGAACATGCGAAGAGGCTTATGCTTGCGCTTCAGGACAATATCCAGAAATACGAATCACAGTTCGGACAGATAACCTTCGGACGCAATGACACCTTCCCTATGGGCGGATTCGGCAACAACGGCACAAAGTCATAGAGATGGTAAAAATAGTGAATTCACAATTGCGGGAACTGGAAATTCCAGACTCGCTTTATGAGAAGTTCTTGAAAATCAAGGCATTTACCTTCGACATTGACGGGGTAATGACTGACGGAAGCATTTTCGTGGATAATTCCGGTGAGTTCCTCAGAACTTATGATGCCAAGGACGGGTTCGGGCTCAGGATGGCTGGAATGCATGGTTTCAAACTGGGCATCATCACCGGCGGGCACTCGGACAGCATAGTCAGTCGTTTCAGCAAGTTCGGCTTCAGCGGGCCGGATATATATTTGAATTCCAAGAACAAGATAGCAGATTTTGAGAATTTTATGGACAAGCATGGTCTTGCTGCCGAAGAAGTGCTCTATTGCGGTGACGACCTTCCTGATGTGCCGGTGCTGAAGGCTGCAGGACTTGGTATTTGTCCGGCTGATGCGATGGAGGAAGCATTGCTTTCCGCAGACTATGTATCGGTCTTCCCTGCCGGCAAGCGCTTTGTCCGGGAAATCATTGAAATCACTTTGAGAATTCAGAACAAGTGGAGCCTTGACATTTCCGCTTATGAGAAATGTTATTAGTAATCCTCAAAAAATAACCTGCATCATCTTTGAAAATCTTTTCGGTCCATATTTCCTCCCTCATCAGTCACATAGCTACGGCTATGCTCCTTCTTCGGGTGAAAATCTGACCTCGAAAATCTAATTCAAATCTGAGGCAACTTATTCTTTTCATATTACTGAAATGTACTTTGCGACAAATAAACATATAATTCTTGGAAGTGCATCCCCGAGAAGGAAGGAGATACTCCAGGGACTTTGCATTGATTTCGAAGTGGACACCGCAAACAATTTTGAGGAGCATTTCGAACCGGGCACTCCCCTGCACGATATTCCAGCGATCTTATCCCGGGGAAAATCACACGGATTTCACAGACCTTTGCAGGAAAATGAAGTTCTGATTACAGCGGACACCATCGTACTTTGTGATTCAGAAGTGATGGGCAAGCCCCACGGCAAAGAAGATGCGGAGAGAATGTTGAGAAAACTTTCCGGCAGAACGCACGAAGTGGTTACTGGAGTTACAATTCGTAACCATATTGAGGAAGATACTTTCACTGATGTATGTCAGGTGCACTTTGCCGAACTGTCTGAAAGTGAAATTGCCTTCTATATTGACAAATTTCAACCTTTCGACAAAGCAGGGGCATACGGCATTCAGGAATGGATTGGGCTTGCTGCAATTAGCGGAATATCAGGCTCTTACTTTACTGTTATGGGGCTTCCGGCGCATCTGGTCCATTCTCATTTACTTCACTTTTTGTAATCGTACTTTGATTTTTGACATTGGAATTTGAAAGTTTTTTTTTGCATTTTTCTTCGAAAAAATTTGCAGAATAAAAAATAATGCTTACCTTTGCATCGAGTTAAGGATGTCACTCTTCTGAGTACTCCGAAGCTCATTGGTTATTAGTTTTAGTGTTATTAATTATGTGGTTAGTATGAGGTGTCCTCGCGTGAGCGACGACAGCTCATTTTTTTTGCGCTTTGCGCAAAAAAAAATGAGCTAAAGCTTCTTACCCCCAGTCACTTCGGTATAATTGCCAAAAGTGGTTGGTAAAAGTCTCGTAAATTGGTATAATTCAGAAGATTACATAGATTAGATGAAAATGTTTTCATCTAATGAGTGATAAGTCAAAAATAAGAAGGCGTCAAAGGTGTCCAAAATGGACACACAAAAATCCAGATGCAAAAATACCCCGGATTCCTCCGAGGTACTAAGGTACTTTTGTTGAGATAAGAGGATTCGAACCTCTACAGACAGAACCAAAATCTGTAGTGCTACCATTACACCATATCTCAATTCCGGGTGCAAAGATACAAAATATTTCTGAAATACAAGCGGCTGGATAAAAGGACCTGAGTCAACTGCCCCAGGAAGTTGTCAGTCGTTCAGGTGGATGAGTGAAGTGACTGGAGCGATTTTTTCCAGACGCTGGGCTCCATGCAGGTCGTCAATCTCCACAAGGAATACAAACTGTTTCACCACCACTTTATGTGGAACACCATCCTTCACTATAATCTTGCTGTTCAGGGATTTGGCAAGAGCCTCGGCTGTGCCTCCAGTGGCAAGGATGTCGTCCAGTATCGCGATTTCGAATACATCCGACACCAATTCTCCTGCCGCTATATCGCTGTCTCGGTAGAAAAGCTTGTCGGCTCCGTATTCCTTCATTATTTCTACGCCGGTGAGGTCCCCTTCAGCAAAAGGTAGTTTACCAGACTTGCGCACAGGAATGATATTCTTCACGACACAGTCAGTCAGAAGAAGAGGTGCACCGAATAGAAATCCCCTTGCCTCCGGAAGAGCCAAAGAAGGAGACTTGACCGCTGCATCAAGTTCGCTGATTACTTGCGCAAAAACCTCTTTGGAGGACATCAAAGGCATAATGTCGATAAAGTTGATGCCTTCTTTGGGGAAATCCTTGTAGAACTTCAGTTTTTCAACCAGATTGATGCCAGAATTACTCATAGCCACAAAAAATTGATTAATGATTCTTGAAAATTCAAAACAAGTCGCAAATATAAGCAAACTTGACTAAATTTGCAGGTCATTATGCTGTAAAATTTCGAGAGAATGGAACTGATTGAAAAAGATGAAATGGAATTGGCTGAATTCAGCCTTCAGGAGGCTCTACGGCTTGGTGTCGAAGCTGCCTCAGTCACCTTAAATAAAAGTGTTTCAGACACTTGCATAATGAGGGACGGCATTATGGACAACATTCAGCATCGACTGGACCGCAACCTTACCTTCCGTTTTTTCTCACAAGGGCATTTCGGTTCCTTTTCGACCAACAGGCTCAACAGCAATGACTTGCAGGTATTTATCGGCAAAGCGGTTCAGATTCTCAATCTGATGGAGGCAGACCCGTGCAGACAATTGCCGCCGGAGGAATGTATGGCCAAAGATGCGGCCGAGGGATACGAGGCAGGACTATGGGACAGCCGGTATTACGAAACAAACGAAAAGGAAAGGCTTGGAAAACTATCTCTGATGCACCTGGGAAATGCCTGTGGGGAGTCCTGGAAACTGGTATCCGAGGAAAACGATTACAGCGACTATGCTGTGGCCACAGTCCATCTCGACTCACGCGGTTACAAAATGATGCATTTTGAAAGCGGATTCACCTGCTCGTCCGACATCACCATCATCACCGATTCCGGAGTGCGTTTCAGCGCCTATTGGTGGGAGATTTCTTCACAGAAGGACGGAATTGACCCAAAGCATTGTGCACAAACAGCTCTGAACAAGGCAGTTGCGTCAATTGGGCCGATGAAAGTCGAAAGTGGAGGAAAGACTATGGTTGTGGACGGAAACGTGGCTTCGAAACTGCTCTCCCCCATTGTGGATGCCCTCAGTTGTATGTCCATCCAACAGAATATGTCGTTTTTGTGCGACAGCTTGGGCAAAAGGATATTCCCGGAAGGCCTGAATCTGTATGATTATGCAAGGGCAAAGTATAAAGCCGGTGCAAAATGGTTCGACACGGAAGGGGCAGCGACCAAGAACCTTGCCCTGATTGAAAATGGAGTGGTAAAGAATTATTTCACAAACACTTGGGCTGCAAATAAAACGGGAATGGAAAGGACCAATACTGATATTTCCCGACCGGTGCTGAAAAAATGGCTGTCCGGGTCGTTGACTAAAGGGAAGGAAGTTTTGCAATCAGAAGGGAAAAGGCTATCTTTGACGACGATTATTGGACTATGCGGGGACGGGATATATGTTACGGACTTCAACGGGGGAAATTGTAACAGCGTTACTGGCGACTTCTCTTTCGGTGTGGCCGGGTTTGTGTTTGAAGACGGGAAGATTGGAAAGCCAATCAGAGAGATGCTTATTACCGGGAACATTTTGGATTTGTGGAACGCTTTGCTGGCCGTAGGAGACGATGCCCGAGATTGTGGCGGGGCCTGGAGGTTGCCCTCTTTAGCTTTCGCCTCGGTGAATTTCAGCTAGGAATCCGGCTCACTTGAAAATTATTAATTAACAAGAATATGAAAATAGCACAAAATGCCGTAGTGGCACTGATTTACGAATTGAATGTTGACGGACAAATTGTTGACAGTTGTACAAAAGAAAGACCTCTTAGCTTCATCCAGGGAATGGGTTATCTTCTTCCCAAATTCGAAGAGGCAATAGCTGGACTGAGTGCAGGTGACAAATTTGCATTCACCCTCAGCCCGGCAGAAGGCTATGGCGAGGTGGACCCAGAAAGGATCATCGACCTGCCTATTGCCGCTTTCACAGACCCGGAAGGCAAGATTCGTCACGATCTGCTGATAGAAGGTTCAGCAATTACCCTGATGAACCAGTTCGGACAGCCTGTTCCGGCAACAATAGTGAAGGTGGCACAGGACAGCGTTAAAGTGGACGTGAACCACCCTATGGCTGGCAAGACCTTGAATTTCAGCGGTGAAATTGTGGAAGTGAGGGCTGCAAGCGAGAAGGAACTCAAAGAAGGACTCCACGGCGAACTTGCAGGCGGATGTTCTGGCTGCGGCGGACATTGCAGCGAGGGAGAATGCGGCGGTTGCGGCGACGGAGAAGGCGGTTGCTGTGAAGGAGAAGGCGGTTGCTGCGGAAAGTAAATGCGTGCGTATAGGAATCGTCATACTGAATTGGAACACAAAGGATTATCTTCAAAAGTTCCTTCCTCCGCTGATTGATTCAGTGGAATTGTTCAACAGTTCTTCCACTGCCTGTTCAGCAGAAATAGTTGTTGCGGACAGTGCCTCCACAGACGGCTCCCTGAGTTTGCTGGAAAGCGTTTTCCCTTCCATAAGAACCATCCCCCTGGATAAGAATTACGGTTTCACAGGAGGCTACAACAGGGCCATAAGGGAACTCATTGACAGGCCTTCCGACTCCACCTACGACCTTTTTGTCCTGCTCAATTCCGACATTGAAGTGGACCGGAACTGGCTTGCCCCACTTGCAGAATGGATGGATGCTCATCCGGACTGCGGGGCTTGCGGCCCGAAACTGCACTCCTGGTATGAAAAGGATAAGTTTGAATATGCCGGTGCTGCAGGAGGACTGATAGACCGTTATGGTTATCCATTCTGCCGCGGGAGGGTAATGAAGAAGCTGGAAACCGACAGAGGGCAGTATGACACCCCGAAGGATGTGCTCTGGATTACCGGGGCCTGTCTGGTTGTGCGAAGTGAAGTATGGGTGGAGTTGGGCGGTCTGGACGACCGTTTTTTCGCCCATATGGAAGAGATTGATCTGTGTTGGAGAATGCAATTGTCAGGATGGAGGGTTTGCGTTGTGCCTCAATCAGTTGTGTGGCATCTTGGGGGCGGAACCCTGCCTGCTGAATCCCCCTGGAAACTCTATCTCAACTACCGCAACAACATTCTTTTGCTGGAAAACAATTTGGGCAGGACCATAGGACGCAGGTCTGCTGCACTGAGAATTCTCTTGCGTAAAGGGCTGGACCTATGCTCTGCGCTCGTTTATCTGATTTGCGGCAAGATTGAGTATTCCAAGGCTGTCTTACGGGCCCATAGGGATGCGCGTGAACTTGTGGCAGCCAGCAGTCCGTATGGACCGGAAAATAACTTGACCGGCAGCCGGCCAGGACAGCACAAAGTCTGCGGCATTTACAATAAATGTATGATACCCAGGGCTTTAATTGGTTCCAAAATAGACACAGAAAACATTTGAATATGCGAATAATAATTGCAGGAGCCGGAGAAGTCGGTTCACATTTGGCAAAGATGCTCAGCAATGAGTCCAACGACATCACAGTCATTGACAGCGACCAGAGTCGTCTCGATGCCCTTGCTTCAAACACGGACATAGTCACCGTGACGGGCAGTTCTTCAGAAATCAAGGTGCTCAAGGAGGCTGGAGTAGCAGATTCGGATTTGTTCATCGCAGTGAACCCTTCAGAGTCGCAGGATGTCAACATCATTAGCGCAATCCTTGCAAAGAAACTTGGAAGCCACAAAGTTACAGCCAGAATCAACACCGAGGAATACCTCTCTTATGAGAATAAGAACATCTTCACGGAGATGGGTATCGACCTGCTTTTCTATCCGGAAAAAATCGCCGCCGGTGAAATAATCGACCTCCTGAAACACAATGCGTCCACGGATTCTATGGATTTCGCCCGCGGAAGGGTGCAAATGTCGGTGTTCAAGGTGGAGGAAGACTCCCCTCTTCTGGATATGAACGTTTTCGACCTCAGCCGTTATGCTACATCCGAAGATTTGCAATTCAGGGTCATAGCCATTTCCCGCAACAACACCACTATTATTCCCAAGGTGGACACGAAATTCAAATACCACGATCTCATCTACATCATATCCAAACGAGAGGGCATCAAAATGCTTATGAAACTGATTGGGGCGGCAAATCTGGAAGTGGACAAGGTGATGATTCTGGGTGGAAGCCATACGGCTGAAATGGTGGCTCAGCAACTTATAGGCAAGGTTTCAGAAATCAAGATTATAGACCAGGACAAGGAAAGGTGCCTGGAGCTTACGGAGACCTTCGGCAGCGAAGTTAGCATTGTCAACGCAGACGGACGCAATTCAGATATGCTGATTGAGGAAGATATACGCAGTTTTGACGCTTTCGTGGCCCTTACCGGCTCATCCGAAGCAAATATTCTGGCCTGCGTTGCTGCAAAGAAACTTGGCATCCCGAGAACCATAGCCGAGGTGGAAAACATAGAGTATATCCGTCTTGCAGAGGGGATGGGTGTGGATGCGGTAATCAACAAGAAACTGATTACGGCAGGCCGCATTTTCAAATTTACCCTCAGTGACAAAGTCCGGTTCATCAAATATATGAACGGCACAAATGCGGAAGTGCTGGAATACATAGTCACTAAAGACGCCCGAATCACTGAGGCACCGCTTATGAATCTCGATTTTCCGAAGGATGCGATTATCGGTGGCATCATCCGGGGCAACAACAGCTACATTGCGGTGGGAAGCACCCATATCCAAGAATATGACAGGGTGGTCGTATTTGCTCTGCCAGAAGCAGTCCGGGAGGTTGACAAGTTCTTCAGATAGGGCTTGATGCCAAGATAGGGAGCCAGTTTGAGATATGACATTTTGTCACATTTTAGGGCTGGCTCACTCTTTGAGTTTAAGCTTTGGTCCGATTGGACAAAGTGGAATTTTAATGACGATGCAAAATATGGAAAATACAGAGCAACCAATTAAGGAAACACCTGATAACGAAGCAGTTGAAGAATTGGATAAAGAGAAAGCCGAGTGCCCAGAAATGAGCAGGAAGGAGCGCAAAAAATGCGACAAGTTGGAGAAGGAACTGGCTGATACACGCCAGAACCTGAAGGATATGGAGGCCAAACTGACAGAAGCAACTGACACACTTTCAAAGACTCAGGACTCCTATGTAAGGCTGATGGCTGAATTCGACAATTACAGACGTCGCACCGCACAGGAGAAATTGGACTTGGTGACCACAGCGGCAGAGGACACAATCAAAGGTCTCCTGGTTGTCTTGGACGACTGTGAACGAGCTATTAAAGTCTTGACTGATTCCAACGACTCCCCTGCAGCCAAAGAAGGCACAGAGTTGATTTACAATAAATTGATAGGATATCTCAAGAGCAAGGGCTTGTCTCCGATTGAAGCTCAGGGATGCGTTTTCGATACTGATGTCCACGAAGCTGTGGCACAGTTGCCGGTCACTGAAGAGGACAAGAAGGGCAAAGTTTTCGATGTCGTTCAGACTGGTTACAAACTCAACGGTAAGGTTATACGATTTGCAAAAGTTGTTGTAGGAATTTAATTATGGCAGCAAAAAGAGATTATTACGAAGTGCTCGGAGTTGAAAAGAATGCGAGCGCTGATCAGATAAAGAAGGCCTATAGAGCATTGGCCATAAAATACCATCCGGACAAGAATCCGGGTGACAAAGAAGCCGAAGAGAAATTCAAAGAGGCGACTGAGGCATATTCTGTCCTGAGCGACCCGGACAAGAGAGCAAAATACGACAGATTCGGTGCAGCAGGTCTGGGGGACAATCCTGGACCGGATTTCAGCCGAGGTTTTGGAGACATAAATGACTTCTTGAGGGACATCTTTGGAAGTGCATTCGGCGGAGGATTCAGCGGATTCGGTTTCGACAACGGTCCTCAGGAAAGAGTATTCAGAGGCAAGGACATAAGGGTGCACACCAAACTTACCCTTGCTGAGGTTGCCACAGGTGCCACAAAAGATATCAGCATTGAAAGGTACTCTCCTTGCGGAAGTTGCGGCGGAAAAGGTGCAAAATCATCCTCTGACATCAAGATCTGTCCAGCCTGCAAAGGCACGGGAAGTTACAAGAGGGTGGTTCCTTCCTTCTTAGGTCAGAGTGTGGAGTACTCAACCTGCCAGCAGTGCAATGGAATAGGCAAAGTTGTATCCAAACCTTGTCCGGATTGCGGTGGCTCCGGTTTGGTGCGCAAGCGTGAGACTGTGAAAGTAAACATTCCTGCCGGTGTTGAAGACGGAATGCAGCTGAGGGTGAGCGGAGGCGGAAATGCCGGACGGAACAACGGGGTCAACGGAGACCTACTGGTGGTAATCGATGTGGAGAACAGCGAAGAGTTCATCCGCAAGGGCAATGACCTCTATAGTACTAAAATAATATCCGTTCCGGATGCAATGCTTGGCTGCGAACTTGAGGTTAAACTGCTCAACGGCAACACCCAGACAGTGAAGGTGGAACCAGGCACACAATCAGGCACAGTAATCACCCTCAGGGGCAAAGGTCTGCCAAGTCTGAACAGCTACGGCTGCGGTAACCTCTATGTGAAAATCGCAGTCTGGGTTCCAAAGCATCTGAGCCACGAAAGCAAGAAACTTGCAGAATCTCTCCGCAACAATCCTGATTTCAACCCATCACCGAACAAAGAAGACAAGTCCTTCTTCGACAGACTGAAGAATTTGTTCGACTAAGTAATCCTCAAAAAATTACTAATTTCAAAAAAAACGTTGTGAAAATTTGCAAAGTCAGAAAAAATGTCTACCTTTGCAATCCCGTTTGAACAACGGCACAACAAAACGGTGTCATAGCTCAGTTGGTAGAGCAAAGGACTGAAAATCCTTGTGTCCCTGGTTCGATTCCCGGTGACACCACCCAAACCCCTCTCAGTACATTCTGAGAGGGGTTTCTTTTCATCTGTTGTTCGACCCGCTTATAGCATCCTGACTGCCGCCACGAATCGAGCTTTATTTTTCCATAAAACTGTCAGGCCCAAGCGTCAAAACGGCCATCGTCGTCCGGAAGTTCGTCGTCGGTGATGTCGGAGTCTTGATATTTCGGGAGGTAATACTGCTCAATTTCAGCGGCATATTCAGTGAAATGATCGTTCTGATATGCTTCCACCACACGCGGGAGCATATCCTCATTGCCTAAGCGCAAAGAACGAATCATTGCTTCATACTTGAAATCCTCACCATAGCGGTCTGGATTTGTGCCCTCGTCAAACATAGTGACTATCATAGCGTAACAGGACGCACATCTGCGAAGGGCACCCTTGGCAAACCAGGAGAAAGCCTGCTCATTATCCTGCTCAAAGCCGCAGTCGCCATAATAGTAATGGCAGCCCATTGAGTATTCTGCCAATTTGGCCCCGAGCCTGTGAGCAATCTCCAAATCATTCTTCAGGCTATCCGTAATTGTCGCCTGCAATTCCTCACCATAATCGTCCCAATATTCCGGATCCACAGCCCATTGAATAGACATAAATGCATCCCCGCAAAGCAGATTCTGTCCGCGTTGCATAAACTCTTGTGACTCATCTGAATTCTTGAGTTTGTAATTCTCATCCATATAGGATGAAACCATAAGGTTGAAGAACGCCCCCTTATCTCCCTGATTCAGAGCGTGATTGTAGAACACCACAGATTTTTCCTTTTCTCCGAGAGCCTCCAGAATATCTCCGTAGAGGGTATAATATCGGGGATCGATATAGTAATTCTGATCATTGGACTCCTGAATGAACTTCGACAACATCCTGAAAGCCTTGTCCGGGTCTGCCTCATAGCCTCCATTTCCATAACAGATGTCACGCAGTTGCTGCTGGACGGCTGCGTGACTGTCTTCTCTGACAGCGCGTTCCCTCTCTCTGATGTAGCGTGAACGGTCCACCATCCCAAAATCTCCGTCCCTCCAGAAATATGCAAGGAACATTCTTGCGTCCGCAATGCCTGCACCGATGGCCTTGTTGTAATATTCCTCGGCTATTTGAATTGAATCTGGCTCCGGGTTGATACAATCGTGGTAACGGGCCCAGGCATATTGCATCCACGGATTGCCCTCAAGGGCATATTTTTCCACAAAATCCTTGAAGGACTCCATAATCAGGAAAATGTTCTGACTGGAACGGAGCAACTGGCAGAACAAGGCTTGGGCGTGGACATCATTGTGTACGTGGGGTACAATCAGGCGGAATGCATCTTCTGTTTTGCAAGCCTTCATCAGATTTATAACTTCTGATGATGAAAAAATTGAGTTTGCCATAAACTGTTAGTTTGGTGTCTTTGCAGACATAAGTGGATTAGACAAATATATGGAAAAATTTTTCAGTCCCATATATTGTACGACAAAATGACAAGACTCAATTACAAAAAAAATAATTATCTTTGCGCCCGCATTACTTCAGGGCAGGGTGAAAATCCCGATCGGCGGTATAGTCCGCGAGCCGAAAGGCACGAGCCGTTGAAACTACGGCACCGACAGTATTGAAGCTGAAACTCCTCGGAAACGGCCCCAGAGGCAACCGAGATCGGCTTCTCAGTCTGGATGAAAGAAGAAAGCCTTGAATTGTGTGTACCGAAAGTTTAACAGTTTAAGGCAAAATGCTATGACAACTACTTTGCTTTTGGGCATCGCAATTCTTTGTTCGGCATCGGTCGTGCCGGACAGCGATATGCCCTTAAAAAATTCTTCCACAGAGCCTCTCGGCTACATCGACACTCTCAGCATCCAGGAATCAATAGTCCGGAGCAATTTCAGTTCGGATGCCGGTTCTCCCCTCAGACTCAAGACCGTGGACAAGGCAACTCTCTCCTCCCGCGGGGCATCCCGCACCTATCCTGAACTTCTGAACGGCATCCCAAGCCTATATGCGACCTCAGAATCAGGTAGTTACGGAGATGCGAAACTTAATATCCGGGGATTCGGACAATCCAATATTGCAGTCACTCTGAACGGGATACCTATCAGCGGACTTGTCAGCGGAAATATGTATTGGAACAACTGGATGGGACTTGCAGATGCCACCTACGCCATACAGGTCCAGAAAGGTGTGGGGTCGTCTTTTCTTACGGACGGGTCGGTGGGAGGAACCATCAACATAGTTACTGAAGTCCCGGATGAAAAGTTTGAAGCCGAAGCGGGGATTTACGGCAGTTTCTACGGCACAGTCAAAGCCTTTCTCAAGATTGGCAGCGGAAATCTTCCCAAAGGCTGGTCGGTCAACCTGATGGCCTCTTATGTAGGTGGGGACGGCTATGTGGATGCCACAAAGGTCAATTCCTTCGCCTATATGCTGAATGTCTGCAAAACCATAGGCAATGACCACAAACTCATCCTCACCGCCCTCGGCTCACCCGAACAACACGAACAGAGAGGCACGAGATTGAGTTGGGAAGAGGTGCAGAAATATGGACTCAGATACAACAGGAACTGGGGATTGCGGGACGGTCAGGCCTTCAATCTCAACCTGAACAATTATTTCAAGCCATATTTCACCCTGCAGCATATCTGGAGGGGAGAAAGCATTTCCATGAAAAACTCAGTCTATTTCACTGTGGGCAAGGGAGGAGGAAGGTGGAGCGAAAACAAGAGTACTCCAATACTCTACCGCAGCAGGGACGGCCTGATAGACTGGGACGGCGTGATTGCATCAAACCGGGAAACGGAAGACGGACAGGCATTGAGCATACTCAGTGACTATATGGCCGGACACACCCACTTCGGAGCCATTTCATCGATGGAATACAGGCTGGATGGAGGATGGACCATAGGCGCAGGTATCCACTATCAGTATTATTCAACCTGGGAGAATGAGAAAATCAGCGACCTCCTGGGAGGGGAATGGTGGTTCGAGGACTATGAGCACACCTCCCTCGCAGGGCTTGCAGGCAGAAATCCCGTAAAGACTGTCGGGGACTATATCAGAACCGACAACGGAAAAGTAACCAATCACGGAACAGCATACCTGTCAGCCGGATGGAGGTCAGAGAAAGTGACTGTCAACTTCGGAGCATCCGTTTTCGGAGCTTCAACACGCCGCTGGGACAAATACAATTACTATGGCGGGGATGTTTGGAGTCCGCTTGCAGGCGGAGTGGGTGGCAGCATCAAGGCAGGAGCACTATACAAGATAGGACTTGGTCACAGCCTGTATGTCAATGGAGGCTGGTACAGCCGTCTCCCCTATTCCAATGTGTGGTTTGCATCTGGCAACAACGAAATCAGCCGGGATGTCAAGAATGAAATGAACGCGATGGGCGAGGCCGGTTGGAGATGGGTCTGGAATTCCGGTGCTTTGGAATTGACCGGCTATGCATCCCTGTGGAAAGACAAAAGTCTGATGTCAAATGCCTACAAAGTGGAAAATTCACTGGATGTAAAATATATGGTTACGGGACTTGATGCATTTCACTGTGGCGTTGAGTTTGAAATCCGACAACGTATAACCGACTGGATAAGACTCAGTGCCTTCGCCTCTGTGGGGAACTGGAAGTGGATGAACGATGTGAGTGCCACCATCTACGACCACTATTCCGGAAATGCTATCGGCGAAATCAATGTCTATTGCGCCGGCCTTCCTGTTGGAGATGCACCCCAGACCCAGATTGGAGCTGATTTGGACATAGATATTCCGGCGGGATTCGGGTTAAATCTGAATTGGAGATTCAATGACAGGATGTACGCTGATTTCGACCCTGTTACAAGGACAAATCCAGACGACAGGACTCCGTCCTACCGCTTCCCTTCCTACCATCTGCTTGGAGCTCAACTGAGCTGGACCCGTCGCAAGAGCCATCCTGAAGATGTGGGCTGCAGAATCTTCCTTGGCGGAAATAACCTTCTGGACAGCGTCTATATAGAAAGGGGCAAAGACGGAGCCTCCCATAATTTGGAGACTTTCCGAGGTTATTGGGGTTTCGGGCGCAACTTCAGTTTCGGACTGTGCCTGTCATTCTGACAAAAGACTGTCTTCGGAATCTGCAATCATAGGGACCGGATTCCGGAGGCTGTTGCGTGCACCCAACTTCTGAAGTTTGCCACAGGTTGTGATGATGCTCTGACCTCCGGGCTGAAGTTTGCGGCCCCCTTCCTCATAAGCTTTCTGAGCCTTTTCCAGAGCAGAACCTATGTCTTCGTATTTTTTCATAAACTGGCCCACCCTGTCAATCATTTCGTTGGCCAGTTCGAAAACTTTCTCGTGGTTGCGCACCTGGGCTATCTGGGTCCAGGTCATATTGATAATCCTCAAAGCGGCAAAAAGAGTCTGTTCATCGGCAATGAACACATTTTTCTCCATTGCCTTGCGCCACAAGTCCGGCTGAATATTCAAGGCTGTCCACAGGGCACCGGTATGCGGGACGAACATAATCACATAGTCCATACGGATTTTGGGTGGCTGGACGTAAGAAGAATAATCTTTCTGCGAAAGTTCTTTCACGTGCTGGTTCAAGCTGGCGATATGCTCTTTGAGATAGCGCTGCCTGTCTTCCTCAGTTTCCGCATTCACATAGTCCACAAATGCGCTTAGAGATACCTTGGAGTCTATAATCACATCCCGGCTTTCATCAAGGTGCAGTATCACATCGGGACGGAGCATACTCCCCTGTTCATTATAAACGGTCCGTCCGGAAGCATCCTTCAGTACAGACTGCACATCATAATGCACTCCCGGTGTCAGGCCCTGAGACCGGAGCAATTCGTCCAAAACCGCCTCACCCCAGTCACCCTGCATCTTGTTTCCGTGACGAAGGGCATTGGCAAGCTCATCAGCACTCTTGCGGGCAGCCTCGGACTGACGCATCATATTTTCGATTCCGGCCTTCATCTCCCCGTTTATCTGGCTCTGCTTCAACGCCGTATCATTGAGAGCCTGCTTCATTTTCTCAATGGTTTCCTTCAGTGGAGTTACGACCTGACCTATGTTTTCTTTGCTTGAATCCGAAAACTCCTTCTGACGCTGCTTCAGCATATCCTCAGTTGCCGCCTTCAACTGCGCAGTCATCTTCCCCACCGTTTCGTCAAACTTCGCCTGTTGGGCAGCAAGGACTGTATCGAACTGGCTCTTCTGGGCATTCAAAGCCGCCTCATAGCGCTTACTGTCATCCTCACGTGAGGAAAGCAGCATATCATTCTTGGTTTGAAGCACCTGACAGGCCGACTGGCTGTCAGAAAGCAACTTTTCCAATTCATCGACACGTTCCTGAGCCTCATATAGCAAAGCCTTCTGTCGGGAAGACAAATGTGAAGCCACCAAAACAGCAAGTGCAGCTCCGCAAAGCAGAGCTGCCAAACAAATCAGAACTATAGCAGAAACACTCATACCTGACTTTTTACGGATATCAATAGTACTTGTAAAACAAGACAATAGATTCGATGCCGGCGAAGAACTGGCTAAGCAGATAAGACTCATTCGGAGAATGAATCGTATCCCTTTCCAGTCCGAAGCCCATAAGCAGAGGGTCTATTCCGAGTATCTGCTGAAGGTCTGCAAGTACAGGAATGCTTCCACCTCCGCGACTCGGAACCGGCTCTATACCATAGACTTCCGTCATTGCACGCGATGCAGCCTGATAAGCCTTGGATGAGATTGGGATAAGGAAACCGTTGCCTCCGTGGGAAGGTTTTACCTCCACCTTGACATAGTCCGGAGCTATGGAGTTGAAATGCTCCATAAACAATTCCGTTATGTGCCCGCTGTCCTGATTCGGCACCAGACGCATCGATATCTTGGCGTGGGCCTCGGAAGGAAGCACAGTCTTTGAGCCTACGCCTGTGTATCCTCCCCAGATGCCACATACATCCAGGCAGGGGCGTATGCCGGTTCGTTCCAGAGTGGAATAGCCCTTTTCGCCTTTAACTTCCTTAATATCAAGGAATTCCTTATATTCATCCAAATCGAATGGAGCCCTTGCGAGCTGAGCCCTGTCCTGAGCCGACAACTCCACGACATCGTCATAGAATCCCTTGACAGTCACTCTGCCATCCTCGTCTATGAGCGAAGAAATCATATCGCAGAGCACATTTATCGGATTTGCCACAGCTCCGCCATAATGTCCGGAATGCAGGTCCTTGTTCGGCCCGGTGACCTTCACTTCAACATAGGAAAGCCCGCGCATTCCGCAGTTTATGGAAGGCACCTTGTCGGAAATCATAGTCGTGTCCGAAACCAGAATCACCGAAGCCGACAATTTCTCCCGGTTATCAGCCGCCCACTTTGCAAGGGATGGGCTGCCGATTTCCTCTTCGCCTTCTAATATGAACTTGACATTATGCTTCAAAAGGCCATTGCGGCAGAGGTATTCGAAAGCCTTTACGTGCATAAAAAGCTGCCCCTTGTCGTCATTAGCACCTCTGGCATAGATGGCACCGTCCCTTATTTCGGGTTCAAAAGGGTCTGATTTCCAGAGTTCAAGAGGCTCTGCAGGCTGTACATCATAATGGCCATAGACCAGCACCGTAGGCAGAGACTCAGACACCATTTTTTGTGCGAAAACCACCGGAGCCCCTTCTGTGGGACAAATTTCGGCCAGGTCTGCACCCGCCTCACGGAGCAATTCAGCAAGACGTTCCGCGCAACGGAGCATATCCTCCTTGCGGGATGGGTCGGAACTGACGGAAGGTATTCTCAAAAGCGAGAACAACTCCTCGAAAAACCGGCTTTCATTAGCCTTGATGTATTCCTTGATATTCTCTGCCATTTTACTTTTCAAGTTTAGTGCGTGCGTAATCCAATGTGAGGTCAAAAACCTTGGACTCGGAGGAAGGTGCATCGTACATGGCATCCGTCATAATCCTCTCGCAAATAGCCCTGAGGCCCCTGGCTCCGAGTTTTTCCTTGATTGCTGTGTCCACAATCAGATCCAGAACCTCCGGTTCCACCTTGAGCTGAATGCCGTCGAGCGCAAAAATCTTTTCGTACTGGCGCATAATGGCGTTTTTCGGCTCAGTGAGAATGCGGAGCAATGCCTCCCTGTCCAGATTGTCCAGATAGGTAACCACAGGCAGACGGCCGATTATTTCAGGGATGAGACCGTAGGCACGCAAGTCGGCCGGCTCCACATACTGGAGCAGATTTTCCTTGTCAATCTGGGCCTTGTTCGCTGAACCATAGCCAATTACCTGAGTGTTCAACCTCTGTGCAATCCTTCTCTCTATGCCCTCGAACGCACCACCGCAGATGAAAAGTATGTTCTGGGTGTTCACGTGCACGAATTCCTGTTCAGGGTGTTTGCGGCCACCTTTAGGAGGTACGTTCACGACATTGCCCTCCAGAAGTTTGAGCATAGCCTGCTGAACGCCTTCGCCGGACACATCCCGGGTTATTGAAGGATTGTCGCTCTTGCGGGCAATCTTGTCGATTTCGTCTATGAAGACTATACCCCTCTCAGCCTGTTCCACATCGTAGTCCGACTCCTGCAGCAACCTGGAAAGAATGCTCTCCACATCTTCACCCACATAGCCGGCCTCTGTGAGAACAGTTGCATCCACGATTGTGAAAGGCACATCGAGCAACTTGGCTATAGTCCTGGCCATCAATGTCTTGCCTGTACCTGTCGGCCCCACCATCAGGATATTGCTCTTCTCGAGCTCCACATCGTCCGCCTTGCGGGTCTGATTGTCCTGAAGCCTCTTGTAATGATTGTAAACTGCCACAGAAAGCAGTTTCTTTGCCCTGTCCTGTCCAATCACATATTGGTCGAGGAATGCGTGGATTTCCTTGGGTTTGAGCAACTTGCCATTGGATTTGGGCTTGCGGGCGCTCTTGCGGTACTCCCTCTCACTCTCCTCCAGCATTCCGTGCGCAGCCTCCACGCAGTCTGAACATATCCAGGAGTCTATTCCCTGGAAAAGGAAGGGAACCTCCTCTTCAGGCCTGCCGCAGAAGCAGCAATGTTTCTGACTATTGTTCTTTTTGCTCATTTCTTCCGGCTCAAAATTTCATCTATCATTCCATAGGACTTGGCCTCTTCAGCACTCATCCAATAGTCACGGTCACCGTCGGCAGCAATCTTCTCCACCGGCTGTCCGGAATGTTCCGAAATGATTTTGTAAAGTTCAGTGCGGGTTTTCTCAATCTCCCTTGCAGCAATGAGTATGTCCGATGCCTGCCCCTGTGCACCTCCAAGAGGCTGATGGATAAGCACTCTGGAATGAGGCAGAGCAGACCTCTTGCCCTTTTCGCCGGCGCAAAGCAGCACAGAAGCCATAGAAGCTGCAAGCCCTGTGCAGATTGTTGCAACATCGGGTTCCACCAGCTGCATAGTGTCATAGATTCCCAAGCCTGAAGTCACCTGTCCTCCGGGAGAATTGATATAGAGGGATATGTCAGCAGACGGATCAGTCGATGCAAGGAAGAGCAGCTGTGCCTGGATGATATTTGCCACATCGTCATCAATCGGCACTCCGAGAAAAATGATGCGGTCCATCATCAGGCGGCTGAAAACGTCCATAGACACGGCATTCAGCTTGCGCTCTTCAATAATGGTCGGATTCAGATAAGTGTCAAGCACAGCCGCACCCCTGTTCCGGGACACGGCTGTCTGATAATCGTGCATCTTCAAAGATGACACTCCCCTCTCCGACTTTGCGAATTTTTCAAAGTCTGTCATAGAAAAGTAGGATTATTTCAGCTCACGGAACTGCTCCACGCTAACTGACTTCTTGTTAATCTTCAATTCCGGTTTAACGGCTGCAATGGCCTTCTCGCTTTCAACCTGCTCCACGATGCGTCGGCTCTGGTTTTCATCGGCAAGAATGGACTTGGCATAGCTGTCCAACTGCTCTGCAGGCACATTCGGCATTCCGTACATTGCGAACTGATATGCTGCAAATCCCCTTGCGCTTGCAAGTATGTCCTCCTGCTCAATCTTCACTCCGTATTTCTTGAGAAGGAAGTCACGCACAAGGCTCCAGCGGTAATCCTCTGCAAATGCATCGAATTCCTTGTCAATCTGTTCTGCAGTGAACTTGCCTTCATTGGCAACCTTGAGCCATTTCTTCATAAAGGTTTCAGGCAGTTTGAGGTCAGCCTTCTTCACCAGATACTCGCGGATGTCCCTTGAAAGACGGTATTCTGTCTCGTTGGCATATTCAGCCACAAGCCTTTCCTCAATCTTGGCATCGAAACCGGCTTCGTCTGCCACTACTCCCTCACCGAAAATCTTGTCGTAGGTTTCAGTGGTGAGAGGCGCTGATGTGAAAGTCTTGACGGTCTTAACAGTCAGCTTGTACACAGGGTCAATGCCCTCAAGCTCTTCCTTCTTCACCTTGATGAGCGCAGCCCTGTCGGCTTCGTTCTCAAAAGCCTCGTTCACGTTCACCTCGAAGCTGTCACCTGCCTTCACGCCCAGGAACTGGCTCTTGCAAGCCTCGCTCACATTGCGGAGAGCGATATAGGTGCTCTCTATGCGGTTCTCGCCCTGCTCAAGATCGGCAATGATGAAGTCATCAGCCTTTGCTTCGCCTCCATCTTCGAGTGAACCGTACTGCTTGAGAAGGTTATCCTTCATTTCCTTCTTTGCTTCGTCTGAAACCTTGATTTCGTAAGAGGTAATCTTGTCCTCCTTTCCGAACTCGAGTTTCACCTCAGGGTTGCAGGCAATCTCAAATGTGAAATTGAAGGTATTTCCATTGGTCCAGTCGTTTTCAGGCTGATTGTCTGCAGGAAGAGGCTCTCCGATAACGCTGAGTTTCTCGTCCTTGATAAAACTTGTAAGTTCGTTTGAAATCACCTCGTTGACTGCATCCACCAATGCACTTGCACCATACATCTTCTCTATAAGTGATGCCGGCACCATACCCTTGCGGAAGCCCTTGATTTCAGCCCTGCGACGGATATCCGAGAGTTTCTTTTTGCGGTTCTCTGCATAATCTGACGGCTCCACGGTGAGTGCCACCTCGATATTGAGCTCGTCGATGTTGTTCTTTGTCAATTTCATAATCTGTAAGTTAATATATTATTTCTTTGTTTTTCTTGCTTTCGGATACACCACCCTCGCGTGATATACCTGCTGTATGTATTCTTTCAGGGTCTCGCTCATTATTGTCAGTTCCTTGATTGTGATGTCGGAATCATTGAACTGCTGTTCCTGGAACTTGCCTAAAAGTATGCGGTCCACAAGTTCTGAAATACCATTGGGAGTTTTGTCTTTGAGAGTGCGGGATGCGGCCTCCAAAGCGTCACTAATCATCAGAATCACCTGTTCTCTGGTTGTCGGACGTGGACCCGGATACATAAAATCTGCAACATCCTCAGGATCTCCCCCGTTATTTACGTAAGTATTGTAAAAATATGCTGTGCGGGTGGTACCGTGATGCGTGGTGATGAACTCGCGCAAGACTCGCGGCAACTTGTATTTTTCTGCAAGTGCAAGGCCATCAGTGACGTGGCGGATGATTGCCTTGGCACTTTCCTTCGCATCTAGGGATTTGTGATAGTCCTCGCCCTGCTGTTCATTTTCCACAAAGCACAAAGGATTGACACTCTTGCCTATGTCGTGATAGAGTGCCGCTGTACGCACCAGCACCTCATCCGCCCCTATGCTTCTTGCAGCTGCTCCCGCGAAGTTGGCAACCTGCAGACTGTGCTGGAATGTGCCGGGGGCCTTTTCTGCCAACTCCCTGAGTGCCTTGTTGTTGGTATCCGAAAGTTCCACCAGGCGGGAAGATGACACAAGATTGAAAATCCTTTCAAAGAGGTATATGAGAGGATAGAATGCCACCGAAATCAAAGAACCCAGAAACAGCCTCAAAATGGTCCAATAGTCAACTCCGGAAAGGCCCTCCACACATCTGAACGAGAACCAAACCACCGCCAAAACAACGAAAACTATCAAGGCATTTATGAACTGGAGCCATCCACGATTGAAGAACTTGAAGACATATATGCTCACTATGCCAGCAACCAGGTGCATTACAAAGAGTTCCATACCGCTGCGGGCAAAAAGCAGGAGTGGCACCAGGCTAATGATATATACAGGGAGAATGAGCCTCTTCCTGAAAAATGCCAGAAGATAATAAGCAAAAAGAGGGAAAGGCACCAGATATATGCTGAAGGTGGCCGGTCCCAGCCAGGATGCGGTGAGGCTGGAAAGGAAGAACACCAAAAGCAGATAGGTGTACTTGTTGAACTGCGTGAAAATCACAGGACTGGTGAGCTGGATGGTGAAAAATATGACCACCACCAGAGCGAAGGCAAGCAGGGCATTACCCAACCACTGGATGAGCCGGTTCCCCCTGTAGCCGACACTTGCATCATATTCCGCTTTGTAGGAATTGAGCAATTGCTCCACTTCCGATGTCACAATCTCCCCGTTAGACACGATTATCTGACCTGCCGAAACCAGACCTTTGGTAGGAGATATTTCCGGAACGGTTTCTGAATGAATCGTATGAGACATCTGCTCATCCAATTTCAGATCCGGCACAATCAAGTCATAGATTCCGGATACGGTGCACAGGGAATCTGCATAAGGAAAAGCTGAAAGGGAAGCCTGTAGCTCAAGTATTGCTGAGGAACGGGAATAGATTTCCTCAGACGGAAGCCTTTCGGCCCTTTTCTCGACCTGAAGATAGACCTGCTGCCAGTCATATTCCCCATCCTGACTGTTTGCAAAATAGTCCTCATCGGCAACCACTCCCCTCTGGTAAATGCTGTTCAGGGATGAAGCCACACTGCGGCGGAAGGACTTGTAGTTGTCAAGATTCTTGGAATTAAGGTCCTGCACAGCCTTAATGCCGATACGGGAATCCTTTTTATAATAAGGTATTACAGATTTCTGCGCCGAATTGCGTTCCTGCAGCAGTTCTGCACCTGTCTTAAGTATAGGAAAATCGAATTCTGCCACAAGGGTCTGGTACATCCAGGGTGCTCCTTTGGAATACTTGTAATTGAAACTCGTACTCCTCGGCATCAGCAGCACGAGAAGTACGAAAAGTATAGTCAACGGAACATAGACTTTATAGTCCTTTGGCAACTTGTCTCCCATTATGCATCAACGTTTGCGTAGTGTGCATTCTGCTCAATGAACTCGCGACGAGGCGGAACATCGTCACCCATAAGCATAGAGAAGGTGAGGTCAGCAGCTGCCGCATCCTGGATGGTAATCTGGCGCAAGGTACGGTGGTTCGGGTCCATAGTGGTGTAGGCCAGCTGTTCGTCGCTCATCTCTCCGAGACCTTTGTAGCGCTGGACCGTAACACCCTTTTCTGACCCTTTCCCAAGTTTGTCGGTCGCCTCCCTGCGCTGGTCATCAGTCCAGCAGTAGATTTCCTCCTTGCCCTTCTTCACGAGGTAGAGAGGTGGAGTGGCGAGATATACATATCCGTTCTTGATGAGGTCGAACATATAGCGGAAGAAGAAAGTGAGAATGAGGGTAGCAATATGGGAACCGTCCACATCGGCATCCGTCATTATTATCACTTTGTGATAGCGCAACTTACTCAGGTTCAGAGCCTTGCTGTCTTCCTCCGTGCCCACTGTCACACCCAGTGCAGTATAGATATTACGTATTTCCTCGCTTTCGAACACCCTGTGTGTGAGGGCTTTCTCCACGTTCAGAATCTTACCCCTGAGCGGAAGTATGGCCTGGGTCTGGCGGTCACGGCCCTGTTTTGCAGTACCGCCTGCGGAATCTCCCTCGACGAGGAAGAGTTCACATTTCTCCGGGTCCCTTTCGGAACAGTCGGCGAGTTTGCCGGGCATTCCTGCACCGGACATAACTGATTTTCGCTGCACGAGTTCTCGTGCCCTTCTTGCTTCGTGACGGGCTGTGGCAGCAAGTATGACCTTGTCCACTATGGCTTTCGCTTCCTTAGGGTTCTCTTCGAGGAAAGCCTCAAGTGCTGCGGAAACAGCCTGAGACACAGCTGGATCCACCTCTCCGTTGCCCAACTTGGTCTTGGTCTGACCTTCAAACTGAGGCTCTGCAACCTTCACTGAAATCACAGCGGCAAGTCCTTCACGGAAATCTTCTGCAGCAAGGTCAAATTTGAGTTTGGAAAGGAAGTTATTCTTTTCAGCGTAGGCCTTGAGGGTCTTGGTAAGTCCCCTGCGGAAACCGGTCAGGTGTGTACCTCCTTCTATGGTGTTTATATTGTTGACATAGGAACGGACCTCCTCCGAAAATCCCGAATTGTATTGCATTGCAACCTCAATAGGGATGATTTTGCTGGTCTCAAGGCAAATAACCGAACTGATGGGCTCATTGCGCGAAATCGAATTCATATATTCGACGTACTGCTTGAGTCCTTCTTCGGAATAGAATTCTTCGGTACCCGGATGAATGGCATCCATATACTCCTTGCCTCCGTCTTCTTTCGGCTCGCGCAAATCTGTGAGGGACAACTTGATACCCTTGTTCAGGAAAGCCAGTTCACGCAGTCTGTCAGCAAGAGTCTTGTAGCGGTAGAGGGTAGTAACAGTGAAGATTTCAGCATCCGGATGGAAGGTGACAGTAGTACCTGTGTCATTTGCTTCTCCCACAACGTGAACAGGTGCAAGAGGCTTGCCCTTGGAGAACTCCTGAACGAAGATTTTTCCTTCCCTGTGCACCTCGGCGCGGAGATAGTCGGAAAGTGCGTTCACGCAGCTGACACCCACTCCGTGCAGACCTCCTGAAACTTTATAACTGTCCTTGGAGAACTTTCCGCCGGCGTGAAGGACGGTAAGAACCACCTCCAATGCAGAGCGTTTTTCCTTCTCGTGCATACCTGTAGGGATACCTCTTCCGTCATCCTTTACTGTGATGGAATTGTCAGGATTGATGAAAACCTCTATGTTTTTGCAGTACCCGGCAAGAGCTTCGTCGATACTGTTGTCCACAACCTCATAAACCAGATGATGAAGACCCCTTTCACCAATGTCTCCGATATACATTGAAGGTCTTTTCCTCACCGCCTCAAGTCCTTCGAGGACCTGTATGCTGTTTGCGGAATACTGCTGTTCCGCCTGTTTCATTTCTTCGTTCTCTATCATTTTCAGTCTTGCATTTCTATATGTTTTCGGAAACCCGAAATATCTTGCAAATATAGTAAATCTTATCTAAAAAGACAAACTCATACCCGCTATGATCTTCGGTCCCCTTTCGGAATACAGGGGCGTGCTGTAAATTGTCTGACCCGTAAACCTGTTGGCTTTAATCCAGACGGAAATCATATTGTTGCAGGTATATCCTGCGCCGAGATACGGGTCTCCATAGGCAGGAAGCTTGAAATCCTGCACAGGGGCGCTGCCGCAATGCACCTGCCTTGGAGTTGAGAACTCGCAGCCTAATCCGAAATGCAATCGTTTCATAATGTTGAAACGAATGTCAAGATTACCGGTCAGGGCGGCAGGCAGAATATATGATTGAGGAGCATCATTACGGAGATACAGGTCGGTGTAGAGCAATTTCAGGCCAACTGTTCCCCAATCGTCGGAATATTCAGCCTCTGCCCTTGCATTCAGCTGCCCGGCATTGGCATAGCCTATTGAATAATACGGCACCTCAGAGGCATTTTCTCCAGTTCTCAGAGTTAAAGAGGCAAAATCGATAGCTTCCAATGCAAGTGACGCTTTTTCAGCATAGGAAACAGATAAGTTATACGAGAAAACCGACCTTATGCTGCCTCTCAGCCCGAACTCTGCATTGACTCTTTCGACTTCGTTTTTAAGCAGAGGATGGGAGAAATCCAGATTTCCTTCAGGAGATACGGAAGGATCGGAGTGACGGGAGAAAATGCTGTAGTGCCTGTATTCGTCCACAATGGAGGAATAGCTGCGAAGCCTCTCCCCTCCGGTGACATTAAGGTATATGTTAAGAGGTATATTGCGACATTCATACGAAACCGCGACGTCTGGATAGGCATACTGGCTGAAAGAACTGCCACCATTCCAATTTTCCACCTCATCAGTCGTAACCGGAATGTCCAGACGCAATCCAGCCTTCACATACCAAGGTCCCTGTTGCCATACATACTTCGGCAGGAACTCAACCACTAAAGCTGTATGAGTCAAAGCATTGGAATAGAGAGCCACATCAGCCCCGGCATATAGTGAGAAACAACCCTTTTTCTTCATATTCGCCGTAAAGTCAAAGCCAAAGCGCATATTATGTTGAAAAAGTACTGCATTGCCCGGGGAGGACTGTATATTGTCCCTTCCGAAACGATAGGAAAGATAAGCCGCATAATTGATTACTTTGGACGAAGGCCGCTTCGAATAGACCTTCAGGTCCGCCACCGCCTGATCCAAACTCCTGACACTCAACCAGTCCCTCTGCTGCAAGCCAGTGTAGGCCGCAGTCAGGCTCAGCCCCGTCCTGGCCCAGTCGTAACTGAAATTCAGACCAGCCTCATTGTCCATATCGTAGTTCCATCCACCCCAATACTCCCTTTTACCATCTGCATTGCGTGCCTGAATGAACAGTCCGTCCGCATCCACTCCCAACTTGCGATAGTCACCTGCAAAAGACCTGTGACGGGCGAAAATACCGAAAGAACAGCGCTTCCCCCTGACAGGCTCATACACAAGGTCCAATTCCGGGAAAAGAGTGTAGCCTATTCCCGCCTTCATCCAGAACTGCTTGTTCTCTTCTTGCCCGGTAACCGGCTTCAGATTCAGATTGTAGGGCTTGAATTCATATGCCCCCTCATACGGTTTGTCAAACACTGAATAATTGAAGCTCTGTTCGAAGACATTGAGGGTGTCGGGTACAGCCATCTCCAGCTGATGTTTTTCAATTGCAGACGAGTCGAAGCTGAATTTGTTGGTCACGACCACGGTCTGGTTGCGTCCATCCTGGGCCTCAAGCATATACGGCACAGCAAGCAATGCTGCAAATATCAATATGTCAGTCTGTTTCATAATCATTCCATTTTACCGATTCTGTCCAGTCTCAAATTCACCTGTTCCAGAATATCATCCGTCTCGGACTCAGGTGTATAGCCGTCTCTTATGCTCTCGAAAGTGGCCTTTGCCTGCAACATCTGCCCACGCTCCGCAAAAGAGTCTCCCAGGATGATGAACGAAGCGGCCACGAAACGGTTCTGAGTTGTACCGGATTCCGCAAAGGCATAGACCATTTCCTCGACTTTTGCATACTCAGCCCTGTCGAACCGGTCTCTTATAAGCTGATAACGGGCCTCGGCACCTATGGCATCGAGTGGATTTTCCGCAAGCGAGCCGAACAGAGGGAGAGCTTCCTCGCGGCGGCTCAGAGAAAGCAGGGATTTGGCCTGAACATAGAGGGCCTCGCGCTTCAAATCATCCCCACAGGACTCAGACTTCTCCACCTGGGCTGCCACATCTGCCGCCTCCTCAAACAGTTTGGCCTTGAACGCTGCACGCATACGCCCGGTCATACAGGAGAAACGCAGAGCGTCATTCAGGGATTGTTCGTTCAGGATGGAGGTGTAGGCCATATATGCAACTTTGTATTTTTCAAGTGAATAGCTCAGGTCTGCAAACTTCTGCATAGCCGGGAAACTGTAGTCCGAAGCCCCGGACTCTATCACTTCCTCATAGACGTCACAGGCCTTCTCGTACTGCCCAGCAACCCTCAGACACTCTGCAACACAATATTTTGCATCAATTACATAGCGTCCCTCAGGATATCTCTCGATATAATTTTCCATAGCCCCCAAGGCCTTGTCATACCTTGCATCGAAATAGAGTTGCTGAGCCGATGAGAAATAGAAATCCTCCTTTTCAGTCACCGACTTGGACTCCCCTTTTCCGAGTTTGGCCATATATGCCATATAGTCGTCAGTCAGACCTTCCGAACGGCAGATGTTCTCTATGGCCAGCAAAGCGTTGTCTGCATATTCCGAACCTGCCATATTCTCGGCAACCCTCTTGTAGAGCCGGAGAGAAAGGTCCGTGTTGTTTGCATTGCGCTCCAGCAGAGCTTTTTCCAACAGGGCCTGTGCCACAGCCGTACTGTCCCCCACCGAATTGATAACCCTGTCAAAGCATTCGCCGGCCAAGGATGTATTCCCGGTGTCCACATAACAGCGTCCGAGTTCAATCATAGCCGTGGAATAGTCACCAACATCAGGTTTGGCGAGTTTCACCTCCTCAAGCGCCTGAGTCTTCTCATTCTTGCGCCCTGCCAGACCGTAGGCCATTCCTGCCTGAAGGTAGGGATAGACATCATCCGGATCGAAATAAATCCTGGCCACTTCCGAATACTTGTCTGCAGCTGCTATATAGTTGTCGTTCAGGAAGAAGCAGTCAGCGATACGAGTAAGAGCATCCTTTCGGGCTATGTCCTTGTCTGTCCCGGAGGAAGTCAGGAATTCGTCAAACCATTTGGCAGCCTGGTCCAGTTCCCCGCGCCGGAAGTGGCAATATGCGATATTGTATGGTATCAGTTTGCCCTCCGCACTGCCTGAAAGGGCTGAGGTATGGTACAATTCCTTATAAAGAACCAGGGCGTCCTGATAATCCGAGTTGCGGTATTGCACTTCAGCCAGCCAGTACCTTGCCAACTGATTCAGGGCACTGTTGCGCTCGGAATAGAAGGTAACGGTCCGGAGCAATGGAACCGCATCCCTCACAGCACCGGCGGAAATCAGTTGACGTGCACGCAGATAGTTGGCTTTCACATAGTTGCGCTCCATTTCAGGGGTAAGATCGTCCACGTTGTCGTAGGCATCCACAGCGGATTGCCAGTCCTTGCCGTAAAGAGCCGCAAGAGCAATATAGCCATATATTTCCTGACTTCTTGCCTGGGGATAACGATTCAGATAGTATTTGAATTGCCTTGCATCGGCATTGATGTCAAAGGAAAGTTTGGCGCTGTTGAAAAGGGCATCCTTGGCAATGTTTTCATCCCATTTCCCCAAAGAAGCCTCCCTGAATGATTCCAGAGCCGAGACTTTGTTGCCGCATTGAAGGTAGGCCCAGCCCAACTGGTAATTCGCAATCTGTCCGAGCGAGTCGGTACGGTTTTCCATAGCTGCGAAATTCTCCGCTGCGCCTTTGTAATCCTTTGATGCATAGAGCATAGACCCTGTAAAGAATAAATCAGTACGGCTCTTCCCGGCACTCGGGTCTGATTGGGAATTATAGTATTTCTCCGCCTTTTCCGGCTGTCCGTCAATAAGATAAGCCTCTCCCAATATCCTGCCCAAACGCTGCTTTCTATCCTCCGGAACAGTTTCATACAAAGCTGGACCGTTTTCGATTACATAGGAGTAGTCCTTTCCGAGAAAACGGCATTCAAGTATATAGTAGGAAGCCAGTTCAGCAAAACGGCTGTCTCCGGATGCCATTGCAAAATGCTCCTCCGCTTTCTGGTATTCAGCATTTTCATACTCTATGTAGCCCAAGGTATATGCCGCCGGAGCTGTGTAACCAGACTTGCGGCGCGAAAGTATCTCCTGGAAATGTTCTGTAGCCTTGCCATATTCCCCTGTGCTGAAGAGAGCAAAACCGTAAATGAAATCGTAGCGGCTGTATTGGGAACGACGCAAATGCTTGATGTTCAATTCATTCATCACATCCACACAATTCTTGTAGTCACCGGATGCGAACATTTTGCAGGCAAGTGCGAATTTGAGCTGAGGGACCAATTCCGACGATGGATGGGCGGAAACGAAAGACTCCATACGGTTTTCCCATCCCCTTGCACCCGTATGAACCTGGCACAGCACCGAATATCCCTCTGCCTTGACCGACCCTGTGCGGAAGACAATGTCGTCGAACAAGGTCATAGCCCTCTCGTACATACCGTTGTCAAAGGCTTCCACAGCCTTGGCAAGATCCCTTTCTGTCCTCTCTGAAACTGTCTGTGCGGCAATTTGTCCGGCATTCCCCGACACCAGACCGCCACCCAGGAGCAGCGTCAGTATCAGAGCCATATGTTTATTTTTCATCATACGCCAAAAATTTTACAAATTTACTTAATTTTTCTCACTATCTTTGTATGTTTATGGTCGTTTATAGACTTTTTCTGGTTATCGAATATGGAAAATACGCTCATAAGACTTGAAGATGCCGACATCTTGAACGGAGAGGCCACAGTCATTTACGGTATGGACCTGGAAGTGAAGGCAGGAGACTTCGTATATATAACCGGCAAGGTCGGCACAGGCAAGACCTCCATTATCAAGACCCTGATAGGGGAAAACCGTCTGCAAAAGGGAGAAGGTGAAGTCTGCGGTTTCAGATTGAGGGGAATCAGAGAGAAGGATATTCCTTACCTCAGGCGCAGGATAGGAGTGGTCTTCCAAGATTTCCAGTTGCTTATGGACCGCAGTGTCAAGGACAATCTGGAGTTCGTGCTGGATGCCACAGGATGGAAGGATGCCCGGGACAAGGCCCAGCGCATAGAGGAGGTCCTCTCCGCAGTGGGAATGTCCAGAAAGGCCCACAAGATGCCTCACCAGCTTTCCGGCGGAGAACAGCAACGTATAGCCATAGCCAGGGCTTTGCTGAACAGTCCGGGACTGATTCTGGCCGACGAGCCCACCGGTAACCTGGATGCCGAGACAGCAGCCGGGATTATGGAACTGCTGAGCTCTCTGAACAGGAATGAGGGCACAGCTGTAGTGATGGTAACCCACAATCTCAACCTATGCAAGGAGTATCCCGGCAGGGTGCTGGTGTGCGAAAACGAAAGCTGCAGGGAGGAACTATGAAAATTGAAGAAAGATACAGTTCTGTATTGAATGTTCTGGAGAACAAAATGGGCAAGGTTGGCAGTGAACTGAATTTCGGCTCTCCCTTCCAACTGCTTGTGGCAGTGATGCTTTCTGCCCAATGCACGGATAAGCGAGTCAATGCCGTCACCCCAGAACTGTTCGCCCGGTATCCGGATGCAAGGTCGCTTGCCGATGCCGTTTTCGAAGACGTGTTCGAACTGATAAGGTCAGTTTCATATCCCAACAGCAAAGGCCGCCACATAATTGACATGGCCAGGATGCTGGTGAGCGATTTTGACGCGGAAGTGCCTTCCGAGCCTGACGAACTGGTAAAGTTGCCGGGAGTGGGACGCAAAACCGCCAATGTAGTGGCCGCCATAATCTATGGCAAACCGGTAATCGCTGTGGACACTCACGTATTTAGGGTATCCCGTCGCATAGGGCTTTCCAGAGGAACAACAGTCGAAGCTGTCTGCAGGGATCTTACCGGACATATTCCGGCGGAAAAGAGGGCTGATGCCCATCACTGGCTTCTCCTTCACGGGCGCTATATCTGCACCGCACGCCATCCCAAATGTGCGGAATGTCCCATAACAGCTTTTTGTGCAAGCTACAATCAGGTATCCGAATAAATCAATAAGCCTCGTTATGGACCCCGGAAACGGCCCGTCCGCTTGGGTCATTGAGATTCTTGAAAGCCGCATCCCATTCCAGGGCCACAGCAGTGGAGCAGGCCACACTCGGCACACTCGGCACACTGCGTGCCGCTGATTCACTCGGGAAATGCTCTTCAAATATGCTGCGATAGCAATATTCCTCCTTGTTCATAGGAGTGTTGATCGGGAACCTCTCGGCAGCTGTAGCCATCTGCTCGTCTGTTACCGAAGCCTCCGCAACGGCCTTCAGGGAGTCAATCCAATTGTAGCCCACGCCGTCGGAGAACTGCTCCTTCTGCCTCCAGGCCACCGATGCCGGCAGCAGATCCTCAAAAGCCTCGCGCAGAATCTTCTTTTCAATAGTATTTCCAGGGCACATCTTGGCTGCAGGATTCAGCCTCATAGCCACGTCCATAAATTCCTTGTCCAGGAAAGGCACCCTGCCCTCCACGCCCCAGGCTGCAAGCGATTTGTTGGCACGCAGACAGTCATAGAGATAAAGTTTGCTGATTTTGCGCACTGTCTCTTCGTGGAAATCCTTGGCAGTGGGAGCCTTGTGGAAATAGAGATAACCGCCGAAAATCTCGTCGGAACCCTCTCCGCTTAGCACCATCTTGATTCCCATAGATTTGATGACTCTGGCGAGCAGATACATGGGAGTGGATGCGCGTACAGTCGTAACATCGTATGTCTCAATGTAATAGATAACATCTCTTATGGCATCTAGACCTTCCTGCACCGTATAGTGAACCTCGTGGTGGACAGTACCGAGAAAATCTGCCATCTCCTGAGCCTTGACAAGGTCCGGAGCACCCTTCAGGCCCACGGCAAAACTGTGCAGACGAGGCCACCAGGCCTGGGTCCTGCTGTCGTCCTCCACCCTGTTCTGGGCATAGCGGGCCACAACAGCAGATATAATGGAAGAATCAAGTCCCCCGCTCAGAAGCACGCCGTAAGGCACGTCAGACATCAGTTGCCTCTTGACAGCCGCCTCCAAAGCCTCCCGCACATCAGCGGCACTCGCCCCATTGTCCTTCACTGCATCGTATTCAAACCAGTCGCGGATGTACCAGCGTTTCATCTGTCTGTCCCCGCTCCACCAGCTGTGTCCGGGAAGGAATGGTTCATACTCATCGCAGAAGCCTTCCAGAGCTTTCAGTTCACTGCCCAGGTAAACTGTTCCGTCTGCATCGTGTCCTATATAGAGAGGTATGACTCCTATGCTGTCTCTGGCTACGAACAACTCGTTCTTGTCCATATCGTAGAGCGCGAAGGCATAGATACCGTTCAAGTCCTCCAAGAAATCACGCCCCTTCTTCTCATAGAGAGCCAGAATCACCTCGCAATCCGAGTCGGTCTGGAACTCATACTCCCCCGCTAGGGCCTTCCTGATGGATTTATGATTGTAAATCTCCCCGTTTACAGCCAATACTTTCCTGCGATCCGGAGAATATAGAGGCTGTCCTCCCGACAGAGGGTCCACAATAGCGAGCCTCTCGTGCGCAAGGATACAATTCTCATCTGCAAATACACCGCTCCAATCCGGTCCGCGGTGCCTGATTTTCGCTGACATTTTCAAAGCCTTGGTTCTCCAGTCCACTGAAGAATCCTTCATTCCGTAAATTGCTGTAAATCCGCACATAGGGTTTAAGTATTGCAGGTTATTTTTTGAGGATAAAAAAAGGTCGGGACAGCTCACGCAAAAATCCCGACCATACTCGACTTGATATAGTGTATGGACTATTTCTTCTTATTTGCGTACCTCTGGTAGAATTTGTCGACGCGTCCTGCAGTATCGACGAGCTTCATCTTGCCAGTGTAGAACGGATGTGAGGTGTTGGAGATTTCGACCTTTACAACTGGGTACTCAACTCCCTCAATTTCAATTGTTTCGCGAGTGTTTGCGCAAGATCTTGTAATGAAGACCTGATCGTTTGACATATCCTTGAAAGCTACAAGACGGTAGGTTTCGGGATGAATTCCTTTTTTCATTGCTTAAAAAATTTAATTTCTTATTAGTATTTCCCTTTTCCAAAAGGACTGCAAATATAGCAATAATTTCTGAATACACAATCATATTTGCACAATATTTGCTGAAAGAGACTCTCTTGTTATGAAAAGATTTGCACTGTTTTGGACTCTGATGCTGATATGCATCGTTTCGGTTGCGGGCAATGTGACCGGAAGAGTATTCCTCCGCGACACGACGGTTGTGCCCGGAGATTATGTGATGGTGTACAGCAAAGATGAGGGTTTGGGCACCCAGAGCGACGAAAACGGGTATTTCAGCATAGAAATAAATGTTTACGGAACCGTCAAACTCGAAATTTCCAGGATAGGATACACAACGCTCTTTCTGGATGTGGACACCAGATACGACATAGACCTCGGAGACATAATCCTTGACCCACAGGTACTTATGCTCACATCAGCCTTTGTGACACCTGAGGGTATGACCTCGTCCGAATACATACTTTCAAGACTGTGGCGGCAGAGCCGGGAAAACAAGGAGAGGAAATCAGACTACCAATGCGAAATCCAATATAATCTGGCCACCCACGAAATCCCTATGGTGGCGGGAGTGATGCCCGGAATAATGACCGGAATGGTGAAATTCGTAGCCACGATGAAAGGCTTCGGTCCCCTGGTGCGCTACTGCCTGGAAGAAGATGAATTCTCGGCCTCAGCGCGTTTGGACAGGGTTGTACGCCGCGGAAAAACCACAGACTACAACAAGAAACTGCTGTCCGGTCACGACCTTCCTCCCAAGGTCCAGAAAAATATCCTGGATGTTTTCAGTCTCATAGACCTCTTCGACATTCTTTACAGCACAGCCACGTCCTGGGGAGAAAATTTCTCCAACAAGCACAAGTTCACCCACGCGGGCACCTACGAATATGGGGACAAGCTGGTGGACGTGATCCAATGGCAGGATTCCAGGGTGCGTGCGGAAGTTCATATAGTCGAAGACGACTGGGGCATACTCAAAGCCCAGTTGTTCTCAAAGGAAGGCGAAGTGATACGCTGCGAAGCCCGGGACAGGGGGAATGGAGTCTATATGCCTGTGTCCTGCGTGCTGAAACCGGCCCTCACGATGGTGCGGGCGGACCAGATTCCGGGATTCATTGAGGAAATCAAGAATATCAAGAAACTCAACAAGGCCACAAAAGAGCGCAGCATCAAGGTCCTCGAGGCTCACCTGGGCGAAGATTTCAATCCCTATATCGCCATCGACTGCTCAATCAGATATGTCAATTAGTCTTCGTCCTGCTTATAGGTCTTCAAAGCCAATTTCTTGACTATCAACACGAAGCCTCCAGTCAGAATGAGGTTGAGCACAATTGTGAGCACCGAAATCAGGAGCAAAGGTCCTCCAAGACCGTAGCTGAGTGCAATGAAAATCACACCGGCTCCGACCTCTCCCCTTGTGAACATTCCCACAGAAAGAGCCAGTCTCTCGCTGAACTTACGGTCGCGGTAGAAGGCCAAAGGCATCAGTTTTCCTATATTGGACAAGAGGGAGACCATAACCACGTGGAAGGCAATGGTTCCCCAAGACATCATCGGCAGGGAACCCACAAGGTTATGCTCGCCGCCGGCCATTGAGGACATATCCACGCCTATGAACTGAGGCATACTCACTCCAACCAGGAACATAAAGATATAGGAAATGCCTGTTGCCACATTTTCCTCCACCTTGCTGTCGATATGTCTGGTCTTCATCACAACTCCAAGTATGAAGGCAGGCAGCAGCACCTCGATGTGAACGCCTTCGTGCTCACCAAGATAGTATTCAGTCATCTGGTAAATGCCCTGGGTGAAGACTATCACAAGCACGGAATAGATGAGAATGGCTTTCCAGTCCTGTTTCATCTTGTAGTGGTCCATCTTTTTCCATCCGAAAACAATCAGGGCGATTACCACAATCAGTATCGCAGCCATCTGCCACTTCATCCCTATCATCGCAATCTGCAACGGAATCATAAGCAGGATGGTGTCAAGGTCGTCAAATATGGCAAGTACCTGGATTTTCTTGTACATCCAGCTGGACTTGAGTTTGAGTGCGGCCAGCATAGTGAAAAGGATTCCGGCTGAGGTCGGTGCGGCAAAACGGCTGAGCAACAGGGTCTCCTTCCACAATTCTCCGTTTCCCCACTGAGTACTCGGGAAGAGCACGAAAATGTAGTAAAGAGCTATGAGCAACCAAGGCATTGCTGCGGCAATCATAGCCACGAGATAGTCTTTGGCATAGGATTTCCAACGTTTCTTGTCCACTTCAAAGTCCCTACCGACATTGATCATAATGAAGGCAAGGCAGACATACAGGAGCGAATCGGTGACCGTCTTCACGGTATGGAAATGTTCTCCTGCAAATGAAGGAAGGAACTGGGAAACAATGAGTCCAAGCAGGAGAAAGACTGAAAAGGATATAACTTTTTTCATCAGTGTAGTCCAAAAAGGGCATAGCCCGGTGAATGATTTGCAAAGATATAAAAATTGGGAGATATGTTGAACAATACATCCGACACATCCCCCAAATACTTGTCAAGTTGAGAGCAAATTCTCCCTTTGCACTGTTACATAACCCTGTTCACAAGACGCTGGGTGGCCATTTCTTCGTATTTGGTACCCGGACGGCCGTAGTTTGCATAGGGATAGATGGAAATGCCTCCTCTCGGGGTAAATATACCCGTAACCTCGATATACTTGGGATCCATCAAACGGATAAGGTCCTTCATTATCTTGTTCACGCAGTCCTCGTGAAAATCTCCGTGGTTGCGGAAACTGAAAAGATAGAGTTTCAGGCTTTTGGACTCCACCATCTTCACGTCAGGGATATAGGAAATGCGTATTTCGGCAAAATCCGGCTGCCCTGTAATCGGACACAGGCTGGTGAATTCCGGGCAATTGAACTGCACCCAATAGTCATTGTCCTGATGCCTGTTTATGAATGTCTCCAGGACTGAAGGGTCATAGTCCTGACTGTATTTTGTCTTTGCGCCGAGAGCCTGAAGGCCCTCCATTTCTCTTCCTTCTGCCATATTATATATCAGATATTTTGAATACGTTATATGAAATGTTCCTGTCGAAAACGTCCTCTCCTTCGCGCTCTTTTACCCGGGCTACGACCCAAGTGGTCAGAGGCAGCACCAGGAACTCGTAGAGAGTCTTGAATACAGCCTGGGACAACACCAGAAGAGCAAGATTGCCTGCCGGTACAATTCCGCCCAAAGCCACGGGGAAGAATATCATCGAATCCAGGCTCTCTCCCACCAGAGTGGACACCACAGCCCTCAGTGTGAAATGTTTTCCGGCACTTGCCACCTTCATTCTGGACATAATGTATGCGTTGGAAAAGGACCCCACGAGAAAGGCCACGAAGGAAGCCGCAGCCACACGTGGTGCAAGTCCGAAAATCTGGTGGAAGCCCTCGTCCATTGTCCAGTAAGGTGCTCCCGGAATCCAGTCGGCAAGGGCGCACATAGCCACGAAAAAGAAATTCATCACGAATCCCGTCCAAATGACCAGACGTGCCTTCTTGAATCCCCAAACCTCTGCTATACAGTCATTTATGATGTAAGACACAGGGAAAATCAAAATACCGCAGGTAAGGTTGATCTTACCGAATTCAATCTGTTTTACAGCGAGAAGATTGCCTAAAATCAGGCAGACACAGAACACGATTCCCAATAGCATAAAGGAAACCGATACATTTTTTCCTTTCATTTTTCTTGTTTTTTAAGAGGTTCAGAATCCGTATATGATCCCTTGATCAAGCACTCTGTCCGGCACCAATCTGTCCGAAACGGCTGCAAAGGTAGACATAATTCCTGTTTTCATCAAATTTATTTGACGGAACACCCGTTTATGCCTATCTTCGTGACATGGAAACGAAATGCGGACCGCAATTTCACCGTGACCGCACAATATTAAAAAGAAGAAATTATGGGAAAATTCCAATGCTACCTCACATCCTGCCGTTTCAGGACTCTTCCACTGTCTCTGGCAGGCATAATTACCGGAGTGGGACTTGCTGCAGCAGACTACCACATAAATCCTGTCACTGCCCTGCTTGTGGCCCTGACCGCCATCTGCCTGCAAATCCTCACCAATGTATCGAATGAATACGGGGACTTCATCCACGGAACCGACCGGGAAGACCGCCAGGGCCCGCAATATTCCTACGGTTCCCTTGCAGACAAGGATTACCGAAGGATGGTGGTATTCTGGGTTGCGGCCAGCTGTATCAGCGGTCTTGCAATGATATGGCATTCCTTCGGCACTCTGATGAAACTGGAGCCAGTTATGTTACTCATTCTCGGAGTATTCGCCATTACCGCAGCGATGAGATATACCCTCGGCAGCCATCCCTACGGTTATAGTGGACACGGAGACATAGCGGTGTTCATATTCTTCGGACTTGCAACGGTGCTCGGCTCCTATTTCATTGTGGCTCACGAGATTCCGTCCTGGTTTTTGCTGCTGCCGGCTTCATCCATAGGGCTTTTCAGCGTGGGGGTACTGAATGTCAATAACATAAGGGATATGAAAACGGATGCTGCAACAAGGGTGACAGTAGCAATCAAACTTGGAGAAAGAAAAGCCAGAATCTATCAGACCCTGCTGATATGCGGAGCTTGGGTACTGATGGTGGTCTATGTGTTCGGACTAAGAATCTTCGACTGGTGGCACTGCCTCTTCCTGCTCACTCTCCCCCTCTATGTCATACATCTGAACGGAGCGTGGAAAAAAAGCGACGGAGAGCTGGACAAATATCTGCCGATACTCGTGATGGCGACCTTCATTATGTCTATTCTGATTGCAGTCGGCTTCAACGCCTACAGGTGGTTCTGATTAGTTAACTGCAGTGTACATCCGGCATATTCCGAATGTGAGGGAATGGTGTACAATTCTGCGGAAGCCAGCTGAAGAGAGTTCAGCCTTGAATTCTGCCGGCATCGGGAAATTAAGTACCGAAGCCGGCAGATATCTGTATGCTGCCCTGTTGCCCGAAACCTTGCCTCCCAGATATGGAAGTATATGGGTGAAATAGAATTTGTACAAAGACCTTATTATAGGTGTTCGGGGAACTGAAAGTTCGAGAACGACAAGTCTTCCGCCGGGTTTCAGAACCCTGCGCATCTCTTTGAGGCAGGCGTCACGATGCTCAAAATTGCGGACTCCGAATCCGACACATACAGCATCGAAAACCCCGTCCCCGAATGGAAGGCTTTCGCAATCCCCCGTGAGCATACCGATTCTTTCATCCAGGCCTGCCTTTGAGACCTTTTTCCTCCCCTCGGCAAGCATTCCCTCGGATATGTCCACTCCTGTCACTTTCGCACGGGAACTGTAGCGTGCGAGTGCTATGGAAAAATCTCCCGTTCCGCAAGCCACATCCAGAACTGATACATCCCGGTCAGAGTCAATGGCTTTGCGCACAGCTCTGCGTCTCCACAGCCTGTCTATATCAAGGGACAGGATATGGTTAAGTGCATCATATTCCGGGGCTATGTTGTCGAACATCTGTTCCACTGCTTCTTTCTTGGGCATATTTTTGTATTTTTGTGCAATTTTTTCTGCCAATTTGACAGGAACCGCAAAATTAGGCATTTTTAATGATTATGGAGTAAAAAACAATACTTCGGTAAATTTTTACCGTTAAACATACATTTTTAGTTCCGGCATGT
>CAMCFO010000009.1 GCA_945874155.1 uncultured Bacteroidales bacterium | reverse complement strand
CAGATGTATTTTAGTAATACAAAAACGAGGTCCGGGGAGTTGCTCCGGACCTCGTGTTGATTATTCAGTTAGAATTTACTTTCCGTAAAATTCTATCTTTGAAAGCTGCACGTACATATTTTTTCCTGAAGTTTCTGTACAGTTAAACACAAGTTTATAGTAGCAGTTTGCAGGATAAGAATTAGCCAATTCTATTGCGCCTTCTGCATATTCAAAAGGGACCTCTGTTGCACCGGAGAAGTCAGCATTTGCAGAATAGAGAAGTTTACAAGAATTAAGGGTGATATTCTTGGTTCCCAAAGTCACAACAATCTTGGTGAGAGCCTTTTCATACGGAGTCTTAGTGAAGACCTCCCTATCAACGGCATTGAGCTTTTTTCCTCCGATTCGCCAAGGATTAATTGTGGTATTCCCTGTTACATTCCAAGTAATACCATTTATAGTAATATCTTCAGAACCTGCATACGAATTGTCTTTACCATTGTTGGCAGCATCTGTGGCATCCAAGGTGTAAAGCACAGAAACTTCTCCTTCGTCGCCACCTTCTTCGCCGCCTTCGTCACCACCTTCGTCACCACCTTCTGATGGAGCTTCATAGTTGAAAATCTTGCCATATTGTGCCATCTGAGGGCTTCCTTTATATTCGCCTCTAGCTCCGACAACGGTAATTTTGGCACCCACCTTAGGATCCAGTTTGGCAACATTGGAACCATCAATTGTAGTAACTCTGTGCATATAAAGCTCATTGTCTCCATCTTTAATGGTAATACCAACATTGTTATACGATTCACTGAGGTCTTTCACACCAATTATTTCACCACTTACTGCGAAAAGATCATCTGCTACCGGTTTAGCGAGAAATTCAGCTACGGACAGAGACTCATAGTGGCTATGACTTTCGTAAACTCCTCCTTCAGCCATCTCTGGTACTCCATTATTAGAAGAACGAAGACCGACAAAAGTGACAAGATCGCCCTCAGCAATACCAAGGTCTTCAATGTTGCCCTCTTTTGTTTTTGCTCTGAAAATCTTGACTGTTTCACCAAGACCGCCTGCAATTATGAGGTCGGCATTGTGATATTTACTTGAAGCAGATATACTGCGAACAACTCCTTTGACACGATAGTTAGTAAGAGATTCTTCAGCTGCAATGAATTCTGCAACAGTAGCATCAACAATTGAACCTTTCTGAAAGATTTCAAAATCGACAGTTGTAGAATTTTTGCCTTCTGCTGATGTAAAGACGATTTTACCCTTACGATCGCCTGCAGGTGCAGGGTTCGGAGCAAGATGGAAAGAAACCAATGCTGTGTCGGCAGGATTCTGCTCAAGTTTTGAAGGTGTGCCGGCGTAAGATGATATTCCAGTCACGGTAATCCAATCCTTGCACTCCTCAGGAATGGAGTAGTCAAGACCTCTTCCCTTATATGCCACCTTTGCAACATAGTCGCCCTCTTCCTTCACATAAGACTCTGCCTCTGTACAGATTTTCAGAAGGGATTTACTGATGCTGAGGACAGTAACATTAACAAGTTCAACAGTACCATTGTACGTTGTTTTCGGTCCTTCAACTTCCACGAGGTCACCAACTTCAATATTAAGACTTTCAAAATTCTTCTCCGCTCCATTGGCATCGAGAGTTCCATAGATGTAAATCTCACCAGTGTCATCCTTGAGGTACCAGTTACCATAAGTGGTACTTGCAATTGAAGTTACGGTTCCTTTTGCACGGTAAGTCTTGGCATCCGGACCGGCAATGATTTCCTCGCAAGTTGCAGCCACAGCCTCAAGTGAGCCCTGACGTACAATGAAATGCTGTTTGCTTGTGCCGCAGACGATGGCAAGGGTGATTTCCCTTCCGCCTTCAGAAGCGGCAGCTGTGAAAGTCACCTTTGTCTCACCTGCCTGTCCTTCCATAACTGATGCAGACAACCAAGAATCTGTTGTCTTCGATGCATTAATATCAGACTCCTCATTGATAAGATTACCATAGTAATCGTGTTTAGCCTTGATTGTGCTACCCTTTTCGTCTTTATTGAAAGAAACGACTTTAGGCCAGTTCTCATTCTTGACGAAATACCACGCTTCGCCAGCATTGACAGTCAAATCCACAGAACCGCCTTCCTTGCCGATATAGAGGAAGGTCTTGTCTACGGTAATATTGCTGAATGAACCCGTAGCCGTTTCCTTGACGCATCCTGTGGCAAAGAGAGATGCGAGCAATGAAAAAACAAATATATTTTTGAGTTTCATAGTTTTCCGGAATGATTAGTTGAACATATATTTGATTCCGACAGACGCATACCAGCACTGACCTATAGAAGTCATAGGAGTGAATGTCTGAGTGCTGCCGCTGACTGCTTTAGGTGTAGAGAATACCGGATATCCTTCTTCGTCTGTAGATTCGTATTTGAGGATACGACCTGAATTCAAATCAGGATTCATCTGTTTCATCACACCCCAACGATGGTAGAAGAGGTTCATAACGTTCTTGACATCAACTGAAAGCTGGATGACGTTGGTATTCTTGCCCACGTTGAATTTGAAGTCGTGCTTGTAGCTGAAGTCGAGTCTGTTGGTCCAAGGGTTGTAAACGCTGTAAGCCTCAGCATACTTGCCCTGATTCTTACTCAAATATGAATCCTTGTGTACATAATCCATAAAGCGGTCGCGGTCGCTGTCTGAAACAAAGCGGAACTCGCGGTTCTCAACCTGAGCATCGGTAGGAATGTAGAGTGCATCGTAAGAATAGCCGTCTCCGTTCATATCGTTGGCAAGCATATATGAATAGTTGTAACCGCCTCTGAATGACTCCCAAATCAAGCTGAAGTGGTTGCCTCCCTTGTCGTGGTATGTTGCTGAAGCAATGATACGGTCAGGAGTTACATACTGGGAGTTGTGCAGACCGATGTAGTTAGGTCCCTCAACAGTAGGAACATAGGTGAATGCAGACTCTGCATTTGAACCTGGCATACCGGTAAGTTCCTTGGAACCTGTACGGGTATAGGAAGCCATCAAACTGAGGCACTCCCAAGGACGCATATTGAGAGCAACGTTTGCTGAATATCCATATCCTTTATTGGTATTCTCAAGAACGAATGCCTTTACAACATTGTCTGATCTGAATCCTTCAGGGTAGATAGGACGATTGTCAGCTCCGTTCCAGCGTGCATATCCCTCAACCGGACGCATAGACCAGTCAGAGATTGTGACTCCGTTCACTGTCTTGTTGAAAATACCTTCAGCAGTGATTGAGAATGGGAATGAAGTAGGGAAGCTGTAGTCTATAGCCAGGGAAGTCTTCCATACCTGAGGCATCTTGAATTTAGGATCCACAGCAGATATTGAGGAAGGTTTGGTTCCCCTCTTGCCGTTTTCATCAACATAGATTGAAGAAGGATATCCCATTGAAATGAGTTTGTCGAGAAGAGCCTGAGTTGTGGCTTTTCCGTTTCCGTCCACAACGAGACCACCGGCAAACTGATTCATATCGATATATACCTTGTTATCCTTTGTTACAGTTGCACCTTTGTATCCTTCAACCTTTTCAGCAAGGGTATTTCCGTTGATTTGTGCCTGATACTGCACCATACCGGAGTTTGTAGGCATATTGGTGAAGAACACAAGAGGCAGACGACCGGAGAAGAGACCTGTACCTCCCCTGAGGCTGAGGCTCTTGTCGGAGAGGATATCCCACTTGAAACCCACTCTCGGAGAAACTGCAACATTGGCATTCGGCCACTTGCCTGTGTCGATATGACGCTCCTCATAGTTGTATTTCTTAGGATAGTATGTAAGGTCATATATCTTGTCGTTTCTTGCAAGATCCTTGTTGTCGAAGAACAGGCCGTCAAGACGCAGACCGTAAGTGAGCTTGAAATTGTCAACAGGTGTCCATTCGTCCTGAGCATAGATTCCGAGCTTGTGGAACTGAACCCTTGCTGCAGGTGCTTTTTCACCGTCGTAACCGTAAGTGAGGCAGACAACTTCCGGAGCAGCGCCGTTGATGAAGTCGTCAACGCTTGAATAACGGTAGTAACCTGTTCCGTTTCTCATATATGCGTTGTCAGCCATCTGGTACTCGTAGTTCAGACCTGCTGTAACCTTGTGGTTTCCTGCGTAGTACACAACGTCATCCTTAACATTGAAGACTGTATTGTGGACAGCGTTGTTCCAGGTGAAGAGCTCGTAACCGAGTGCCATATACTGGGTGTTAGTGCCAGTACCGTCCTGTATGTCTATGAACGGGAACTCGTCTGAGTTGGTGCCACGGATATCGTCAAGCTTTGAGAAAGTGGCAAGGAACTGGTTGGAAAGATTGTCGTTGATGCGGGTATTCAAGTCCAATGAAACCGTATGTACATTGTTGTTCATAGAGTACATAGAGTTTGCAAATGCCATAGAATAGAGGGATGTACGAGCGAATGCAGACCTTGTACCGCCGTCCATTGAGGAAGCATTAGGCGCAGACCACGAAATATTCCTTGTGTAGTTGTACCTGACTGCGAGATGGTTCTTGTCGTTGATATTCCAGTCTATACGGGCGAGAACCTTGATATTGCTTTCATTTGCAGGGAAAGAAGTAAATGAACCCGTGTCATATCCATATTTTGTCTTCACGTGCTCAGCAACCCTCTCCATATCTGCAACTGAAGCGTAAGAAAGATATTTGTCGCTGTCTCCGACTCCGTCTGCAGAAGCTCTCCAAGGAACAGCTGTGGAAGGAGTGCTGATATACTCGGCATTTACGAAGAAGAAGAGTTTATTCTTTACGATAGGACCTCCGAGAGTGAGACCATATATTGTCTGACGGTCCTTTTCCCTTGCAGTAGGGATTTCAACTCCTGCTGCCTTGTTACCGCGCATATTCTCGTTGCGGTGATAGATGTAGGCACTGCCCTTGAATGTGTTTGTACCGGATTTGGTAACTGCATTCACACCACCGCCGATAAAGTTTGTCTGGCGGACATCGTAAGGGGAAATCACCACCTGAAGTTCTTCGATAGCATCGATGGAGATAGGGTTACCGCCGCCAGGAAGCTTGTCGCTCAAACCGAAGTTGTTGTTGAAGCTTGCACCGTCCACAGTGAAGTTTGCAGTACGGCCGTCTGTTCCGGCGAAGCTCATTCCGTTTCCACCGTAAGGAGAAAGCCTTGTCACATCGGAAATGCTGCGTGAAACAGTAGGGAGAGCATTAATCTCTGACCTTGAGATGTTAGTCGCTGCACCAGTCTTCTCAGAAGAGAATTTGGAAGCAGGGGTGGCAATCACGATTGCTTCACCGAGCATAAGCTTGTCTTCCTTGAGGCTGGCATTGAGACTGAAGGATTCGGCAAGCTGAAGTTTGATGTCTGTGTAGGTCACTGTCTGGAAGCCCAGGCAGGAAACCTCTACTGAATAAGGACCGCCGGCACGCATACCATTAATAACAAAGCGGCCTTGTTCATTAGACACGGCCGCATACTTTGTTCCTGATTCTGTGTGGGTTGCAACTACTGCAGCTCCTACAACCGGAGCACCCGACTCATCCGAAACACGACCGTTGAGACCAGATGTGGTGACCTGAGCAAAGGCAGAGACACCAAACATCAATGCTGAGACCAAAAGGCACAGCAAACACCTAATTGTTTGTTTCATAATGTTTTAATAGGTTTATAAATTCTTTAACGCTGCAAAGGTATAAAATTTTCGCGGTTTGCCGAAATGAAAATGCAATTTGTGGGAACGATTTAACTGGATTGAAACAGGGGCAGGGATGCCTGGTAAGGCCGGGCATCCCGGAACAATCCAAAAACTTTTGCAGAATGATTTTTTATGTTTACCTTTGCGGCCGAATATGTGGAGAGATTTGTCTGCTTGCAACCACTTGAAAAAATGCTAAAATTGTCAAGAATGGCCTGATGGTCTGACTGTAAGTACTTTGGCGGCTCTGCATATTCGATATGCGGAGTTTTTTGTTATATATTGCAGCGTCGGCCCCGAAAGCAAGCAGCTAATGTTTACTAACGGCGGAAGCTGCACAAGAAAAATAAACATTATGTCAAAGAAAAATTATCTATTTACTTCCGAGTCGGTTTCCGAGGGACACCCGGACAAGGTTGCCGACCAGATTTCGGATGCGGTACTGGACGAATTCCTGCGCCAGGACCCCGAGGCTAAGGTGGCTTGTGAAACTTTCTGCTCCACTGGTCTGGTGATTGTGGGCGGAGAAGTGCGTTCCGATGACGCCTATGTGGACATACAGAAAGTCGTGAGGGACACAGTGAACCGAATCGGTTACAACAAGGCTGAATACCGCTTCGACGGCAATTCCTGCGGAGTGATGAGCACTTTGCACGAGCAGTCTGCCGATATCAACCGGGGTGTGGACCGCAAAAGCAAGGGAGAAGAGGACCTGGCGGACATTCAGGGTGCCGGAGACCAGGGAATGATGTTCGGATATGCCTGCCGTGACACCGAGGACTATATGCCTCTGCCTCTCTACCTTTCACACATAGCCCTGAGGGTGCTTGCCCGCATAAGAAGGGAGAAGAATTCCAGGATGCCTTATCTGCGTCCGGACGCAAAATCCCAGTTCACCGTGGAATATGACGGAGAGACGGGCAAACCTGTACGCATCCATACCATAGTGATTTCCACCCAGCACGACGAGTTCACTTCCGACGATTTCTTTATGCAATCCAAAATACGCAAGGACGTGAAGGAAATTCTGATTCCTGAGATGCTCAAGGAGATTCCGGAGTCGGAGGCTGCCCTGTTCAAGGGGGAATATGATGGGGAGTCCAATCCCGAAGGCTATATCCTGCACGTCAATCCTACGGGCAAATTCGTAATCGGAGGCCCTCACGGGGACACCGGACTGACGGGCCGCAAGATTATAGTGGACACCTACGGCGGCAAGGGAGCACACGGCGGCGGAGCATTTTCAGGCAAGGACCCATCCAAGGTGGACAGGTCGGCGGCCTATGCTGCGAGGTACATTGCGAAGAATCTGGTGGCTGCGGGAGTGGCGGATGAACTTCTGGTGCAGGTTTCCTATGCAATCGGAGTTGCACGCCCGGTGAGCATATTCGTAAACAGCTATGGCACCGCCTCTTGCAACAAAAACGGAGAAAAGATAAGCGACGCTGCCATCGCAGGGAAAATCGGAGAGTTGTTTGACTTGCGTCCGGCAAAAATCATAGAGAAATTCGGGCTCAAGAACCCTATCTACGAGCCTACTGCGGCTTATGGCCACGTGGGACGCAAACCATACAAGGCAGAGGTTGAACTTGTACGAGGCGGCATCAGGACCAAAAAAGAGGTGCAGTTCTTCGGATGGGAGCTGCTGGATGCCGTGGATCAGGTGCGGGAAGCATTCTCCCTTTAGGTTCGCAGCCCAAGCCGCTGTCCAAGTCAACAAACATTCACCCAATGGATGCGTATGCCCTTGCGCTCCATTCCCCTGAACCAGGTCATCTGGCGTTTGGCGAACTGATGTATGGCTATGGCGAGTAACTTGGTCATTTCCTCGAGTGACAGAACACCTTGAATGTGCAAGGTAACAAATTTATATTCAAGCCCGTAGTAGAGAAGGTCTTCGGCCGGAACTGCACGGGCTTTTCCGTTTTCATCCTTGGGAAGGGCCGGATTCGTTCCGTCCATAAGAGAGCGTATTTCCTGCACCATCCCCTCCTCCAGCCTCGCCTTGAGCCTTGCGTCAATCTTTGAGTTGCGCACTTCCCGACTCACCAGAGTACCTATATAATAAGTATTCTTGGGCAGGTAAGCGGTCCTCTCCACTGGATGTTCCTTGGCGTAGATGGCAATCTCAATAGCCCGGATGAGCCGTTTGCGGGTGTCGTAGTCGGTGGAATTGTGCAGAGGCTTCAGACTTGCGAGCAATTTTATCAGGTCTTCCGTGTCCTGTTTCTCCAGTTCCGCCCTCAATTTGGGATCCGCAGGCACGTCCGGCAGGGAATATCCGCAGGTGGCCGCTTCGATATACAGGCCGGACCCTCCGCAAAGTATGGGCACGCCTCCCCTTTCCCGTATGTCTTTATAAACCTTCTCGAAATCCCGCTGATACTCATAGATATTGTATTTGCTGCCCGGGTCGGCTATATCTACAAGATGTACCGGAATCTCCCCGTATTCCTCCATATCCTTGCCCGTGCCTATATCCATACCCCTATAGACCTGCCGGGAGTCCGCAGAAATGATTTCAGCGACAGCCTTTCCGCTCAGGCGGTTGATTTCCCTTGCAAAGCTGACTGCATAGCGGGTTTTGCCTGAAGCTGTGGGACCGAGAATGCACACAAGGTCTGTTTCACCCTTGAGGTAGGAATCCAGGATGGCACTCGCGTCAATGGTCTCGGGCTGGGGAAGTTCTGCCATTGCGGGCGGTTGTATGAAGGTTTTGGAAGACATAAACAATGATAATTTGGACGCAAATATACCAAGAACCGCTGAAAAACATTACATTTGCAGTCCCAAAACCGTAAGAATATGCCCAAAGCGAAAAGCAATGTTGAAATAAAGAACCGCAGAGCCTCCTTCGACTACGAGTTTCTGGAGACTTATCAGGCGGGACTGGTGCTCACAGGCACGGAAATCAAGTCCATCAGGGCGGGAAAGGCCTCCCTTGTGGATGCTTTCTGCTATTTCAACAACGGGGAGCTCTATGTGAAGAATATGCACGTGGCGGACTACTGGTGGGGCAGTTGGGGCAAGCACGACCCCCGGCGCGACCGCAAACTTCTGCTCACCCGCAAGGAACTGAACAAACTCCAGAGGGCAGTAAAGGAAAAGGGCCTCACCATTGTGGCGGTGAAGCTCTATATCAACGAAAAGGGTTATGCCAAACTCCTCATTGCCCTTGCAAGAGGAAAGAAGGAGTACGACAAGCGCGCTTCAATCAAGGAGAAGGACCTGCGGCGCGAGATGGAGAGACTCTGACAGACAATCAGTTACCCTTGAAAACCAATTTATAGCCAGCATCCACAAGTTCCTGCACAGACAGGGAGTATTTCTCGTATTTGGACGGGTCTGATATTATGTCAGCCCACACAGTCCCTTCAAAAACATCCGCCTCAAACACATAGAACACAGCCTTTTCCTCCGGTCCATAGCTTTGCGTCGGATGGGTGATATTTGTATTGACCCATATATCCTTGGAAGACTTGCTTTCGAGAACGAAACATATCATAGAACTTTCCTCCGGAACTGGTTTTTCAGACGGAAGGGCCCCGGGATTTGCAGCATCCTTACCTTTTTCAGCTATGTACCAGACAGTCTTGACATTGCTGTCGTTGACTATAGTCATAAGATACTGCTCAGATGAGCAACCAGGCATAGAATCAACGGATCCGTTATCCTTGAGACAGGAGGCAGCCGACAACACCATCACTGCAGCTGCGAACAAATATGCTATTCTTTTCATAATTCTTATTTATCATTGCGGTTCCATCCGATATTCCAGCCTATGCCTATCTGCACTGAGCACATAGCCCAAGGAAGTGAAGCCTTCGTTTCGGTGTAATTGCTCCAATCGTAGCAGTAACTGTCCTTTTTGTTGTAGGTATAGACGGCTTCAGCCCAGTTTTCGGGATTATAAGCGCTGACGGCTTTCGTAACCTGTTTTGTCATTGTAATGTTAGGAGCACAGACGGCTTTTAACGCTATTTCTGCCGAAAGGAAGAAATGACGCTTGAATGTATAGGCTATCTGGCAACCCGCGTATCCTACTATAGCGAGGTCATTGCTGTAACGGCGGTAACTGCTTCCGGGCACAAGAAAATCTTCCTCCTTGAAATTCAACGCATAGCGAGTGTACTCAGGATATGCGCTGATGTCGCTTCTGGAGAAACGCTCATATCCTCTGCTGCTGACTTCAAGATTGCCTACACCTATGCCTATGCGGGGTCTGAGACTCCAGTGGCCGAAATCGAAACGGTAAACACCTCCGACTATGGCAGAGTTCAGACAATATTCCAGCACTGAAGCGTAGTAGTCGGGACTGTATTTGTATATGTCCCCGTCGGCGTAGTTCACACTCCGGAAATAACCCGTGCCGCCGGAAGAAGCAAGGTCGGAGGACAGACTGGCGAAAATTCCCCAATGCTTGCCTATGAAATAGCTGTAGCGTGCCTGAATGTCTCCACCGGATGCAAAGGTCACTGTTTTGTGGGCATCACCGGAATAGAGATATGGCATAACGGACACACCTGCCTGAAGTTCAATGGTGTGGTCATAGGCATATTTCAAATCCGACTTATCCTTATTCCCGGCAAAAACTGCCTGAGAAAGCAGTGCCGTTCCGAGAACTGAAATGATGAATTTTGCTTTCATAATAATATCGGTTTATGAGCAGACTTACACTGCCAAGCATAGATGAAAGAAATGCCTGAAATGTTGCAAGTCAGTGGACCTGAATTGCAAAAGCCTGATGATTTTCATCCTTGTACAAGTCTTCGTCCCATTCGGGGCTGAGATAGCCTCCATCGTGGTCTATCCGGAAGGAAAGATATGTGATTTTATAGCCCTGAGCCAGGAAGTGTTTTTCGTAGAAAGTCTGGACATTGAACAGGGCTTCCACAGATTTTTCTCCGCATACAGAGCTCAACAGACTGTGTCTCAGAGCTTCACGGTCTCTACCATAGAGGTCGGAGGCGCAAGCAAGCAACTGAAGGGAGTTCTGCTCCGCCATTGCCTTGGAATAGTGGTGGAGATAGGGGCTGTCGGTCTTCAGATGAACTATGCCGCCTTTTTTCAGGAAACTGCGGTATCGTTCCAGAAAGAGCGGCCCGGTGAGGCGTTTCTTCTCCCTGCCGATCTGAGGGTCTGCAAAGGTTATCCATATTTCCGAAATCTCTCCTTCCCCGAAAAGTGCTGTTATGAACTCAATGCGGGTGCGGAGGAAAGCCACATTGCGCATATTGTGCTCTGTGGCATATTTCGCTCCCTTCCATAGCCTGGCACCCTTGATGTCTATGCCTATGAAATTGACATCGGGGTTATTAAGGGCAAGGCCTATGGTGTAGTCTCCCTTGCCGCAACCGAGTTCCACAACTATGGGATTGTCATTTCCGAAGAAATCCCTTGCCCAACGCCCCTTGAGACTGTGGTCCTTAACGGCTCCACCTCCGGTTTCCCTATCCAGCAGTTCGTCCGCAGATGGTTGCACCAGACAGGCAAAGGTCTCGTTTTCCCTGAATTTACGAAGTTTGTCCTTTCCCATCAGTCCTTGTTTTCCTGTTTGCGACCCTGCCTTTCCCCCTTCTGATTGTAGCCCTTGCGGTTCTTTTTCTTTCTGCGGCGGCTCTCGTCAAAACGGCTGATGCTGTCGTCTCCCACCGCTGTCACGAATTCCGGCGCAACAGGCTCGGGCTCCGACTTGAGCGACTCCGGCTTTATACCTTCACGATTAAGTCTCTGGATTTCACGCACTTCTATCGCAGAAAGCGGGAACATATTGGCCTGGGAGAACTTGTCGTAGGAGAAGAACATCACCTCGCGGAGTATGTCGGTCTTCATCAGATAGGCCAATCCATCCTGGAATTCAAGAGGGTTCAGCACCTTCGGAATCCGGGACTGGGCATCCATATATGAAGGGATTTCATAGTTAAGGCAACACTTGAGCTTTCCGCACTGTCCCGCAAGTTTCTGGGGATTGAGGGAAAGGTCCTGAATTCTGGCAGCCGAGGTGGAGATGGACTGGAAGGAAGAAATGTAGTTGGAACAGCAGAGTTCCCTTCCGCATACTCCAAGTCCGCCAATCAGACCGGCTTCCTGACGGGCTCCTATCTGCTTCATCTCTATGCGGATGCGGAATTCCTCGGCAAAGACCTTGATGAGCTGACGGAAATCCACACGACCGTCCGCAATGTAGTAGAAGATGGCTTTGGTGCCGTCGCCCTGGAACTCCACGTCTCCGATTTTCATCTCCAGTCCCAGTTCTGCCGCAATCTGGCGGGCACGTATCATCGTTTCCTGCTCCCGTGCTATGGCTTCCTGCCATTTTTCAGTGTCATAGACCTTGGCCTTGCGGTAGATTTTCTTGAATTCTGCAGTTTCGGGATTGATTTTGCGGCATTGCATCTGCTTTGCCACAATAGGTCCCTCGAGAGTCACAATTCCGAGGTCGTGTCCTGTCGTGGCTTCCACCACCACAAGGTCCCCTTTCTTTAGGCTCTGGCCCGAAGCATTGTAATAGATGCCCTTGCGGGTGTTCTTGAAACGGACTTCGAAATAGTCCTTGTATTGTTCCTGCGCCACTCCGGCCAGCCAGTCATAGACCTCCATCTTGCAGCAGCCGGGGCGGTAACCGCAGATGAGCTCACCTTCTTCGGTGCGCTCCACGGTGCAACCTCTGGCGCAGTCGTATTTTTTTGATTCGTTTGAATTATCCATATTTCTTTTGCCTTGAAGGCATTTATATTGAGGCGAAAATCCTGTCCACAAGGTCGCAAAACAGCATTTTCGAATTAACATTGCGGTCCAGCAGACGGACTGTGCCGTCAATTGCCGCTGAAACTTTCGGACAAAAAGCCTTGCGAAGGACTCCTGCAAGTTTCCTGCACAGGCGGGCATCAGCCTCGGACAAGTCCAGCAGTTCCTCCAGAGAGTTCTGGACCAGGAAAATGCCTCGCACCACTTCTGACAGGCAGAGGAGAAAATCCTTCTGCTTTTCACGGGAAGGAAGTGCGGCAGCGGTTTCTGAAACAGTCAGGGCCTCAAGCAGATTCCTTTCCACGCAGGCGTTGAGCATATCCGCCGCTATGGCAGAGAGTTCGGCATCCCCCTTTTCTGACCCGCTGACCATAGCCTGCTCCTGGCGGGTGAGCGGCAAAACCCTCATACTCTGACATCTCGAGAAGATTGTCTGCATCATCTTTTCCGGAGAATGGGTTATGAACACGAAAACCGATTTCTCAGGCGGTTCTTCCACCATCTTGAGCAGTTTGTTGGCTGCTGTGGCGTTCATTTTTTCGGGCAGATAGCAGAGAATGGCCTTGTAGCCGTCCGCAACCGGAGTGAGAGACATTGTGTTGAGGATATTCTTGGCCTCCTGCAGGGCAATTTCCCCCTTCTTTCCTTCGATTCCGAGTGTTTCCTGCAAGTCCTCCTCCCTGAACCAGGGATTGTCCAGCACCAGTTCCCGCCAAAGACCCACGAAGGATTCCGAAGTGGGCTTGTCGTCTTTGACTTTGGTGCTCTTATTCACCGGAAACACGTAATGAGTGTCGGGATAGATGAGCTTGGATGCCTGCTTGCAGGAAGGACACTCGCCGCAGGGCTCCCCGTCGTGGCGGTGACGGCAGTTGAGATACTGGATGAAGGTCAGGGCTATGGGCACGGCTCCACCACCGTCATTCTCGTAGAGCAGTATGGCGTGGGGCACCCTCCCGTTGTCCACCATAGACACGAGAGTCTGTTTCAGCTGTCCGTTTCCTGTTATCTCTGAAAATTTCATCCTACCAAGTCCTTTTTGCTGTAAACAAGGCAAGTTCCTTCAAAAGTTCCTTTTCCCTGCAATCCCCGAAGGCATCGAGAGCCCCTATAGCCTCGTCCACAAACATATTGAGCTTTTCTGCTGCATATTCCATTCCCCCGTTTTCCTTCACAAACGAGATGATTTCATCTGCAAATTCTCCGTGATCGGGGATTTTCTTGACCATTTCCCTCACTCTCCCCGCCTTTTCGGGACAATTTACCATAGCCCCGAGAAGCGGAAGGGTGATTTTCTGCTCCCTAACATCCACACCAAGAGGCTTGCCTACAGAGGCAGTGCCTGAATAGTCGAGTATGTCGTCCTTTATCTGAAAGGCATATCCCAACTTGACCGCATAGTCCCTCGCCGCATCCTCCAGTTTCTTGGAGGCGGAGACGGACATAGCGGCAGTAAGGGCTGAAACTTCAAACAAAGACGCTGTCTTGCAATAGATTATCCTGAGGTAATCCCCGTAGTCAGTGTCGGCGGACATAGCTTTCTGCAACTGCAGCATCTCTCCTTCAGCGAGGGAACTGAGAGTCTGGGAAAACAGTTTCACCACCCTTGGATTATAATCCGAGTCATTGTCCCCGAGTATGAGGCTCACTGCTCTCACCAGCCAGAAGTCCCCGACCAGCACCGAAACCTGCGGACCGAGCATAGCCCTCACAGTAGGCACCCCCCTGCGCAGGTCACTCCCGTCAGCCACATCGTCGTGAAGCAGGGTTGCATTGTGGAGGAGTTCCGCAGCAGCGGCATAACGCCAGGATACCTGCGTCAGTTTTCCCGATACTCCGGCAGACTTGAGACAGGCTCTGGATACCAACAGACTCAAAAGCGGACGCAACTGTTTCCCGCTGTGGGAAAGCAGATTTTCATTCGTAGTGTCCAGCAACTCGATTCCGCTGTGCAGAGCTGTGCCAAGCAAATCCTGCACAGCCTTCCAGTCATCCCCCAGATATTCTCGCACTCCTGAAATTTCCATACCCCTAAAACAGCACTGCAAGCGTCAGAGTCACACCTCCGAAATTGGTCTTGTCGCTGATGCCGCCCTTCATTTTGTTTACAAAAGCATCAACATCCGTGATTTCCTGCTTTGCATCGAACATTGAACCGAAATTCCAGTTGTATCGGGCGGAGATTTGGAAATGCCAGACTTCCACTCCGGCACCCAGACCTAATCCGTATTCCCATCTCTTGAGACCTGCCCAGTCGTTTTTAGCACTGAGATCACCCTGCCTGTACCTGTTGTTGACTGCATAGCCCACAAAAGGCACGAGTTCAAAGTAGGGACGCATCACAAGCAGGTCCGGCCCCCATTGCAGGGATACTGGAACCTCCACATAACCGGCAGCATAATCGAGCTTCGAACTTTCGCCCAGCGGCACATTACTGCCTTTCACGTGGTACAGAACCTCTGGCTGAACTGCAAACCCGAGCGGGAGATTTATGCAGCAGGTAATCCCTGCGTGATATTGGACGAGATTTGTCACTTTCCAGTCCTCCGGCTTGGCTGAGGAAAAACTGGCTCCGCCAAGCACTCCAAAATTCACCTGAGCCGAAACGGTGTCAATGAACCCGAGACTCAGGAGAACTACAGCTATTGAGGCGAATAACTTTTTCATACCCGGAATTAAAGCAATGAATCAAGTTTGGCGGCTATGGCAGCCTTAGGCTGAGCGCCCACGAGTCTGTCCACAAGCTGTCCGTCCTTGAAGAAAAGCATACAAGGGATGCTCATAATGCGGAATTGGGTTGCAAGGTCGGAATTGTCGTCCACATTGCATTTGCCCACATAAGCTCTGCCTTGATATTCACCTGCAAGTTGCTCGATTGTCGGAGCGAGAGCGCGGCAAGGACCGCACCAGCTTGCCCAGAAATCTACCAACACTACTTTGTTTGCGGAGAGGACTTCAGAGAAATTAGCCTCATTTACAATATTTTCCATAATCTTTCCATTTAAGAGTTCAATAAAAATTTGCAGTTAGGAACATTCCGTGCGGAAACATTCCAAACTGCAAAAATAATAAAATATGACTTCAAAGCAAAGTATGCCGGGCCATTATCGCCTGCCCTTCTACAGTGCCTTTTCTATGTTGAAGACAAATGCACGCAGACCGAGTTGAGGATATTCCTTGTTTTTGGAGTCAAGAATTTCCATTGCCGCATCCACCTTTGCATCGTCCAGAACGGTGAGCATCGCATTGTTGAGAGTCGGCCAGGCGTGGTTGCCCAAGTGCGGCTCCCCGGTCTCGCTTCCCCTTCCGGTGATTTCATTCCACATTGTAAAACCCTTGCAATCAATGGTTTCCAATGCATCGGCCAGTTCCATATTGAAGGCCTGATTGTATGCTATGAATATTGCTTTCATATCTTCTGACTATTTTGCCGCTGCAGCAGCGAGTTTCTTGGCTTTGCGGGCAGCCTTGCGGGCCTTCCTGCGCTGTGAACCCTCCACGAAAGAGGTGTAGATGGTCGGGATGATGACCAGAGTGACAAGTGAGGAAATGGAAAGACCCCAAGCCACCGTGATACCGAGGGAACGCCACATCTCCGAACCTTCTCCCTTGCCTATTGCCATAGGAATCATACCGAGGACTGTGGTGAGCGTGGTCATAAGGATAGGACGGAGACGGCTCATACAAGCCTCTGTCATTGCCTCCTTGACCTCCTTGCCCCTTTCCTGAAGCAGGATGGTGTAGTCAATCATCACGATACCGTTCTTCACGACTATACCCATAAGGATGATCAGTCCGATGAGAGCCATCACTCCGATTGCCGTGTCGGTAATCATACACCCGAGAGCCACTCCGGTGAGAGCGAAAGGTATGGAGAACATTATCACGAACGGACTCATAAAGGACTCGAACTGGGATGCCATCACCATATAGACGAGGATTACCATCAGTATGAGCAGGGTTATGAGCTGGGTGAAGGTTTCCTTCTGGTCTTCCACGTCACCTGCGATGGCGACTGAAAGTTCGCTCGGAATGTCACACTCATCTATGGCCTGCTGGGCCACCTGGACCGCATCAGAAAGGGCATAACCCGTTCCCACATAAGCGGTCACTGTCACGAGACGCTCCCTGTTCTTCCTCTCAATCTGAGGAGGAGTTGCAGTCTCCACAACCGTACCCAGATCCCTGACCTTGATTGCGGCACCGGTAGGGGTGTAGATGGTGATGTTCTCAATGTCTTCTATGCAGGTTCTGAATTCCGGGGCATAGCGGACGCGGATATCGTATTCGTCACCGTCTTCACGGTAGTAGGACTGAACGGAGCCCTTGATGGCCGCACTCACAGCAGATGCTGCCGACGTGCTGTTGAGGCCATTGAGAGCCAATTTGGTCCTGTCGAAATCCACCTGGTATTCCGGAGTGTACTCGTCACGGCTCACCTGGGCTTCTGAAATCTGAGGATATTCACGGAGTTTAGCCGCAATCTGGCCTGCAACAGCATCGGTCTTGGCAAAGTCATAGCCATAGACCTCCAGTTTGACCGAAGATGAGCCACCGGCTCCACCGCCGCCTTCCGTCACGTTGAACTTCCTGATTTGAGGATATGATTCCAGGATACCTCTGAAGATGTCGGCGATTTCGAAGGATGACCTTTCACGGTCTTCCATACTTCCGCAGTCGATTCTGACCTGGATGAGATGGGTACCGTTGTTCTGCATTGAAGCAAAGGCATTGTCGGAGTCGGCCTGACCGAGGGCGTAGCTGTAAACCTTGATTTCAGGTATCTGTTCACAAGTCTTCTGATAGATTTCCTCTGCAAGGGCGCGGGTCACTTCCTGAGCCGTTCCCACAGGCAACTGGATGGTTGCACTGATACGTCCCGAGTCGGACTGAGGGAAGTATTCAGTCTTCATCACCGGAATATAGGCCACGATGGACACCACAAAAACCAGGAGTGCCGTGCAGATGACCACTGCCCTGTGCCTTACGCACCACGCCACCACTCTTCCGTATCCCCTTGTGAGCCAGGAGAGGAACCTGTTGAAGTTGCCGAAGAAGAAGTTATATACCTTTCCGTGGTCAACTTTCAGACGCAGGAACTTGGAGCAAAGCATAGGGATGAGGGTGAGCGCGCCGCAGGTGGACACAATCATAATTATTGAAACTATCCATCCGAGCTGACGGAACATAATTCCGGCCATACCGTTAATCATAGTCAGAGGCAGGAATACCGCAAGCATAGTCAATGTGGAAGCCACAACTGAAATACCCACTTCCTGGGTTCCGTGCACAGCCGCCTCTTTAGGTTTCTCTCCCCTTTCGAGATGTGTGGAAATGTTTTCCAGCACCACGATGGCATCATCCACGACCATACCGATTGCGATGGAGAGGGCGGACATTGATATGATGTTCAATGTGTTGCCCGTCGCAAAGAGGTAGATGATGGAAGCGAGCAGGGAAATAGGAATAGCAAGGAGGATGATGAAGGTCGAACGCCATCTTCCGAGGAATATGAACACCACGAGAGCCACCACGAGGAAGGTAATCAAAATGGTATCCTTCAATGAGTTGATGGAGTTGATGATGTTGCGGGAACTGTCGTTCACAACCTGAATCTTGATGTCGGAAGGCAGGGTTTTCTCAATCTGGGCCATCATCTTCTTCACCTTCTTGATGACGTTCACGGTGTTGGCTCCGGACTGCTTCTGGATGACGATCTGCGCACCCTGCACTCCGTTGGTGTAGGCTTCCTGGGAACGTTCCTCAAGACCGTCATTAACCACAGCCACATCCTTGAGGTAAACTGCCTTGCCTGCGGAATAGCCCACGACCACATTCAACATTTCCGAAGGGTCGTCAAATTCCTTTTCTATACGCAGTGTATATGTGTCTGAACCCATATCCACGTTTCCTGAAGGCACATTTCTGTTCTCGGCTGCCAGGATGTTGGAGATGGTGGTAAGGGAGAGTCCGTAAGCATCCAGTTTGTTGGGGTCGCAATAGACCTGGATTTCACGTTTCGGTGCACCTCCGATAGACACGGTACCCACTCCGGAGATTCTGGCAAGAGGGGTTGCCACCTTGTCGTCCAGGATTTTTTCGAGAGCCGGGATGCTCTTGGTGGCAGTTGCGGAGTAGATGATAATAGGCATATCGTCTGCGCTGAACTTGAAGATGGTCGGGGTGGAGGCTCCGTCCGGAAGTGTGGACTTGACCATATCCAACTTGTCCCGGACATCGTTCGTGGCCTCGTCGATATCGACACCGTATTCAAATTCGAGGGCTATGATGCTTATGTTCTCCTTTGACTTGGAGGTAAGGTTCTTAAGGTCGCTCACTCCGTTGAGGGAGTTCTCGAGCACCTTTGTAAGGTTCGTTTCTATATCCTCTGCACTTGCTCCCGGATATGCGGTCATCACCATTATGGTGTTGGCGTCGAAGTCCGGCAAGTTGTTGATGGACAGATTCATCAGCGAGAATATTCCGAATATGGCGAAGGCCACGAATACAAGGACCGTCGTCACCGGATTATCTACCGCTTTTCTATATATGCTCATAATAATTCTTTAGTAAATAATAAGTTGCGTCAGATTTGAATCAGATTTCAGGGATCAGATTTTCCCGAAGAAAGAGCATTACTCTCCTGCAATTCTCACTTTGATGCCGTCACGCAGCCTTGCCTGTCCGTCCACCACGACTTTTGCACCGTCCTCAACACCTTCGAGAACTTCATATTCGCTGCCGTTGCGTACACCAAGTTTCACATTCTGATAAGTCACTGTTCCGTCAGCATTGAGGACATAGACGAATCTCTCGCCGGAACCGGTCTGCTTGATGACTGCAGTGTCCGGAATAACCACATTGTTGTTCGCTCCGAAGCGCACTGTCACGCGGGCGAACATTCCCGGACGGAGGACATAATCCTTGTTAGGCACGATTACCTCCACATTGAATGTATGGGTGAGCTGGTTGATGGTCGGGTAAATTCTGTTGATGGTACCCTTGAAAGACTTGCCCGGGAAGGCATCCACGCTGATTTCCACTTCATTGCCTTTCTTGACCTTTGAATACTCCGCTTCTGAAATGCCGACAAGGAGTTTGACAGGGGCAATCTGCTCCACGGTGTAGATTGGCTGTCCCATTGAGTAGAGGTCACCTTTGTCATAGTTTCGTGCAGACACCACTCCGTTTATCGGGCTGCGGAGGATAGTGTTGTCAAGCAGGTTCTGGTAGGTTGTCTTGCTCACCTTATAGGAGAGTTCCATTGCATCGAGGTCGGATTTTGAAAGTCCGCCTGCCTCATAGAGGTCCTTGAGACGCTGGAATTCGGTCTCATTGTTCTTCATCTGGAGTTCTGCCTGCTGGAGCTGCAGTCCGTCCATTTCCGCGAGAATCTGACCGGCTTTCACAAAGTCTCCGATTTCAACATTTATCTTGCTGATTCTCAATGCCTGCTGAGGGGCGATATTGTTTTTGGCATAAGCCTCGACTGAGGATGTATAGGTGGTTTGCTGAGGCACGGACTGTTTGTTCACAGCGACCACTGACACAAGCGGTGCTTCTTCCGCCTTCTCTGTTGGGGAAACTTCCTGTTTGCCTTTTCCGTTTCCGCAGGATACTGCTGCAGCAAGTACGGCTGCAACTGAAATGTATGCAAATATCTTTTTCATATAGTTGTATTATTCTTCTGTTGTGAAGTCATAGCCGAGATTCTGCTCAAGTGAGGTCTTTGCCACGACGAAATTGTAGATTGCCTGGGACTGGGACAGTTTGGCCTGGGTGAGTGCAAGCTGGGCATCGTTCAGATCGGTAAGCGTAGCCCTTCCCACTTCATAGGACTTGGATGCGATGTTGTAGGCCTTCTGTGCAGCATCAACTGCCTCTTCTGCCGCGCTGTAACTCTTGACATTCGTGTCCATAGTATTGAGGGACTGACGGATGGCAATCTTGAGGTTGCGCTCGGTGTCGGTGATATTGTACTGCATCTGCTGATACTGGTTGCGAGCCTGTTTAACATCGTTCATTCTCTTGAGACCCGAAAAAATAGGAATCTGCAGGCTCAGGCCGACAGTCGAATAAGGTGTCCAGTTCCATTGGCTGGAAGGCACATCGTTGAACATCGTGTTTCCGCTGAAGTTGAATGCCAGGGAAAGGGTAGGAATGTAGGCGTATTGCTTGAGCCTGATGCTCCGCGCAAGTTCCTCTGCCTGAATGGCAAGCTGTTTCATAGTGGAGTTCGATTCAAGCGAAATCTCATTGTGCTGCGCCGTATCATATTCCAACATCCCCGCATAGTCGTTTATCGAGCCCACCACGTCTATGTTCATTTCGAGGTCCACTCCCATCACGGCCTTGAGTTGCCACAGCGACAGCATCACGGAACTCTCGGCGTTATAGACATTCGGTATGGCATTGGCCACATTGGTCTTGGCACGGGCCATATCGAGCTCGGTCGCTTTCTGGACATTGTATTTCTTTTCTGTCTCGTAGTAGTTGTTGAGGGCGTTTTCATAGACTTCCCTGTACACGTCGAAGGCTTCCTTTGCAAAAAGAGCGGCATAGTAGGCATTCTTGACCTGACTCACCATATTCAGGCGGGATGAACGGGCTTTTTCTACTGCGAGTTCCACATCCATACCTGTGATTTTTACGCTTTCCCACAATTGGGCGTTGATGATAGGCATTGCCGCTGAAACGCCGAAGCTCATTGTGTTGAGACGGCCCATTTCTATTCCACCGCCTTTGGAGCTGCTTGTGGAACCTTCCGAGCCTGAACCTGTCCCGGATGATGAGCCTGATCCTGAACTGGATCCGCCCAAGCCGGCCATAGGATTGCCGTCGAAATAGACAACCTGACGCTTGATGGTCCTCTGGTATGAGCCGGAACCGTCAATCTGGGGGAACAAAGCAGCATAAGTGCCTCTCTTGGCATATTTTGTCCTCTCAATCTCCTTGTCTGCCACTTTCACGGCGATGTTCTCGCTGAGGGCAATCTGAAGTGCCTGGTCGAGGGTTATCACAACCGGCACCTCGGAGGAATCCGCTGCTTCGAGAATTTGTTGAACTGAGGCTCCCGCAGTTTCACCGGCTGTGTCTGGCTTCACGCCGTCGCGGTATTGGGCGCCGGCCACGAAAGAGAGACAAAGTAATGAAACTGCCGCCAAGCCGCGAACAATTACATTCTTCATTTTGTACATCTTTTATATTATTAACTTCACTTAGTAGTCAAATAGGATGTCTAATTCATTGGCAGAAAGGAACTCAAGAATGATATGTTCCTGTATAAAATCTGCTGACACACTATCTAGTACAGAAAGGGTATCCCGTTATGCAATAACAATGCCAGACATTGTTATTGCATAACGGGATACGAAATATACCCCCAGTCGCCGGAGGCGACAGCCCCCTGGGGCATGCCGAAATGCCTCTGTCATTTCGGGCGACTCCGAGACTCCATTACATTCCGTCTCTCCATCGCTACGCCTTGAGGCGTATTGCGCTTTGCGCAAGAAGAACTAGTTTAAATTCCAGACATTGTTATTGCGCAACTGGATATGAATCATACCCCCAGTCGCCGGAACACATCCTTACTAACTCACGAAAAGGCCATTTTCGTTGATAAAAAATCTAGCCACTGCAAATGACGCAGTGGCTAGATTTTGGTCTCGCGCCAGGCGCGAGAGGAAGGCCGCAAAACGCATGTTCTGACAATCCCGCTACGCAGGGATTGCCAGAACACGCTGATTAAGAGTTATTCTTGGAGACAGCGGACTGAGAAGCCGTTCGCGCGATCGTAGTCGTCAGACGGATTGACGTTGCCAAAGCCGCTGAAGCGCAGGCCGTACGCGCTGCTGCCGAAAGGAGAGGCAGACCAATAGTAGCCGTAGTAACCGACATTGCCCAGGCCACCATCGTAGTAGTAGCGATAACCCGAAGCAGGATACCAAGTTGTGGAAGGTGATGAGATGCTGAAAGACATCCCTTCATTTGTACTGTCGTATGTTGTGGTACCAAATCCTGACTTTGACCATATACCATTACTACCTCCGTCAGGAACACGCCAGCCGGCTGGACATGGGTCGTATATTGACTTGGCCTTATCAGAGGTGGTCCAACGGGTGTTGTCTATTGAAGAATCTCCGGTGTAATACCAATCGTAATTCTTACTTTTGGAAGTAATAAATGTAGTAGGGTTAGCGATAGCGTAGTCGATTGTACCATTCGATGAATTTGATTTTACTGCAGATGGCCAAGTGATGGTGGACTTGGCTATGGTATTGCTGCTGATTGACGAAAAACCGAGGAAAGGATCCTTCCTGCCCCACTGATAAAGCAGACCAAGGGCACCGACATCACCAGGAGTTGCAGAGGTTGCCCCGAGGTTGCGATCCATCATGGTTCCTGCATCGTTCTTATAAACCTGTGCCTGTGGCGGGTCGGTAAACCAGATGTGCCATGACCAAAGGATATTGCCATCGGCATCCTTGGCGGCGATGACAGCGTTGCCCTCCTTGAAGACATCAGCGGTCCGGAAGGCGATGTAACCGTCTTTGTACCAGGATCCACTGATGAGGTCAAACAGTTCAGGAGCCGTATCTGTGCCAAATGTCTCCCAAAGGATCGAAGCGGAAGCAACACTGCCGACTGATGTGGTGCTGTTACCCTTAACAGTCTTGAACTTGTAAAGGCCTGCTTCTGATATGATGTAACAGTTTGCAGAGGCGGCTAAAGACAAATCAATCGCAGATGAAACATCCAAATCGTAAGTAATAAAGTCCTTTACATCACTGTAGATCTTTTCTGACTTCACTTCTGCAATCAGACAATAGTTATACTTCACATTCGGTTTCAGACCGGTAACGATAATCGTAAATTTCTGGTCAGAATTGAAAGTGGTTGTTGACATCTTCATAGCATCGTTGATGTTGAAGGTCTCCGCATCAGAATAATACACGGTCACCTGGCTGAACGGAAGATCTGCCTCCTGCACAGTAAGACTTCCTGAAAAAGTCGCTGATACCTCTGTCACCTTATCAAGAGACCACGTCAGAGGATCTTCTACTTCCTGACCTACCGAAGTCCTCGGAAGAACCAGTTTCTCACCATCTGCCATCGTGATGTAAAGATATTCATCGTCGTATGTCACCTCGGCAAATATGGTGTAACCCTTGTCACCTGTAGCCTGACCGAGAGTCTCTTCCTCCCAGGTCTTTCCGCCATCATATGACACATACCAGTAGCCGTCAACTATCTTCAACTGAGGTGTCACGCCTGGCTGACCGGGGGCGCCATCTTCTCCGTCCTCTGCCGAAGCACGCACCTTGCCACCCTTGGAGTCCAAAAGCCACTCCCCGCCAACTGTCCAATACCACTGACCATCAGACTCATCCTGTTTGACACCCATGACCGGGACATTGCCGTCCTTGCCGTTGTAGATGGTGACAGCACCGCTCTTGCTAAAGGTAATGGTATAACCCACGATCTCGTCACCTTCATTTATCGGAGCTACGCTTGTAACATAGTCCTTGTCCTGAAGAGCAGTGACGATGGTCTGCAAAGAGGAAATATTGGTATTCTGCTGAGCGGTCAGACGCTCAAGTTCCTTGAGTCTTGATTCGTGATCCTTCAATTGCTCCTGAAGGGCAGAATCGTCATAACATCCGGTCATAGCCAGTCCCGCGCACAGCAGTAATGCGCGAAACATTCTGCCGAAATAGTTGATAAATTTTTTCATATATAATTGATTATTTTATCATTACCACCCATAGACATACCAGACAGGATTTTGTGCCCCTCTGGGCTTATTGGATAAGCAACATCCGATCAGCGCTTTTCTCTCAACAGTAAGATTTGCCGACATATCTTGATCAAAGAAGTATCTCTTCTTTACAACGTCCGTCGGCTGATTGGGAACTGGTTGCCATCCATTGCCATCTAATTTATACACCCCCACTATGACACCTCCATGTATCGCCAATATATAATCTGCTTGGTTCGCCTTACAAGGATTTAGCACCCAACACCCACGAACCTTTTTATAAATCTCCTGTTCCGCATCTGGTCCGGTTGGGAGATAATTTATATTGATAGCAAGATACTTCTTGGTTTTATCAAATTGTACTTTCTTACCTGTAATAGATCTTTCGAGGTCATCAGCCGTAATACATCCATTGTACGAATAAAATCCACCATAAATATTGGTAAGACCGTTTGAACTATTCAGATTGATATTCAGCTTATGATTGAAGATGTCTATAAGTACAGATTCAATCAGCAGAGCTTGCTCTTGGGTAAGTCCATATCTCACAATATAATGTATGACCTGATTGTGAGCTGGATTTGGTCTTTGGATTATACTGTTAATATATAGTTCTTTCGCATCATTGAGATTTGCTCCATTCTTCTTTTTTACAGAAGCGACATGGCTAAATACTCTGTTACCAGTACCTTTACCTACGTAAAATGGAGCATTGTTTAGCGGATCTACTAGAATATAGACATAATAGCCAATTGCTTCAACAGTTTTGGGACTAAATTTCAGTGCCATACATCATTCATTATTCTGCAGTTCCGACAGAACATTAAGGGGTATATAAAAAGAAAGTGTGGAGCTGACTTTCGTTTATCAAGTAGAAGGTTGTGGTAAGACCCTATAGCAATAAACGACACAATACCCCACACTCGGATAGATATGGAGTACGGGTACGCAGAACGCGACCTGCCACAGGTATCTATACGAAAGTGAGTGTTGTTCCGAGTCGTCCTGCTATAAAGAAAACTACCACATTTTCTACTTAGGACTTGCGAAAAACACTTTCACAATATGTAATGCCAAACGGCTCAGCCGATTGACGATACAAAAGTAAGCATTTTTCCTGAACGGACAACACTCACAGGGGTATTGTTCAAAGGAACATTTTAACTCTATCTTCGCATCGTAAAAAGTTGCCAATACTGGCAAAAAAATAATACAAGCGATGGAGATAAAAAGAGATGGATATCTAAAGCAGTTGATAGAAAACCGTCAAAATGAAAGCCTTGGAAACTGCTAAAAACTTAAAGAAAAAGGGCTTTGATTTTAGCATTATTGCTGAGTGCACCGGCTTGTCCATTGAAACTGTTGATGCATTGTAAGCCCACAGTCGCCGGAGGCGACAGGGGATGACCAAAAAACCTTTTGTTCATCCCCTTCGGGACTCCTTAACCCCCGCAGACTTGCGTCTGCGGCCCCTATTAGGGGCATTTCGCACCTCCGGTGCGGTCCCTTCGGGACTTTTTAGCCACCCACATGCAGATATGGCTTCTCCCTTTCGGGTGGCTCCAAGGCTACGCTTTGCGGGGCTTTGCGGTGGATGCTGAGGCGCGGGCCGGGAGTTTCTTGACGGCGGCGTAAATGAGGAAAGCGATACCTATGAGAACGAACGGGATGCTGAGAATCTGTCCCATGTCAAGGGCCATTCCCACTTCGAAATCCACCTGCGGATTCTTTATGAACTCAATGAGGAAACGCGAGCCGAAGCAGCCGATGAAAAACCAACCGATGAAAAAGCCGCGATGCACCTTGTCCAGCCATTTTTCATATATGAGCATAAGCACCAGTCCAAGAACCAGATAGCAAAGAGCCTCATATAGCTGGGTCGGATGACAAGCCTGTCCGAGAGGATTCTCCGCAGTCGGCCCATACAACTGCTGCCACTCATAGGAACGAGGGAAGCGGAAACCCCAAGGCATCTCGGTGGCACATCCGAAAATTTCGGAATTGAACAGATTGCCAAGCCGGATAAAAGTTGCGGCAAAGCAGACAGCGATGGCAAGATGGTCCATAATCCACACGAAATCAAAGCCGTATTTGGGACCGAATTTGCGTGCAAACCAAATCATAGCGATGAAAAGGGCTATGGTACCTCCGTGACTGGCAAGTCCACCCTTCCAAGGCATAAAAATCTCCAGAAAGCCCTGCCAAGAGCCGAAATAATATTCAGGCTGATAGAAAATGCAGTGTCCGAGTCTGGCTCCCACTATAGTGCCTATGAGCAAAGTATATAGCAGATAGTCTATGAGAGGGTTCTGCTGTATCCCTTCCTTCTTGAAAAAATGGGCGAAAATATACCATCCGAGAATGAATCCGGACACGAAAAGTATTGAGTAATACCTTATTGAAAGTCCTCCGATATGAAAAATCTCCGGATCGACGTTCCAGGTAACTGACAGGATGTCAAGCATAATTCCAATGTTTAATTTGTTTCTCAGGAGGGGTTTGACCTGCCCATCCCTGCCCGCAGCTTACGCACGGACCGGCAAAATTAAGCATTTTTGCGGAATATCATATCCAATCGGAAAATTCTTGCGCAAAGCGCAATACGCCACAAGGCGTAGTGGCGGAAAGGCGGAATGTAATGGAGCCTTGGAGCCACCCGAATCGTAAAACGATTCGGCATGCCCCTTCAGGGGCTGTCGCAAAGCGACTGGGGTTAGGAAGGGACGCCATCTGCACACAAAAAGAGGTGCCCGATTGGACACCTCTTTTTATGTGCGGATGGCGAGACTCGAACTCGCACAGGAAAACTCCCACTACCCCCTCAAAGTAGCGCGTCTACCATTTCGCCACATCCGCTTTGAATTGGGACTGCAAAGGTAAAAACAATTTCTGTATCTGCAAAAATTATTTCACTTTTTTGCAAATACAGAAACGAAAGCGGTCTGGAGCGTCCCGGTTAATCCTCAGCCGGAATAGGCTTCCAATAGACAGTCATTCCTATACCGAGCACGGAACCCTTGACAGAAAGACGTCCATCGTCTGTGAATTTCACAGTGGCATCCGCACGAAGTCCCCTGGTTGGGTCGTAAATCTTGCCCTTCCAAACCTTCTTCTCAGCATTGTAAACGAGATTCCACATAATTTTCATCTCGTTGCAAGGAGTGTTGCGCAAGCTCTTGTCAGGATTTTTGGTATCCTTATAGATATTGCCGTCCTTGTCATACATATTCCTGGACCAGTAGTTCTGGAAAGTATAGGTGCCGTCTGCCTCCTTGTAAGCCTTCACCTTGGACTGCTCTCCGTTGTGGTCGATGAAATAGTGACCGATAATACCATCGGCAGAATTGTTCCTTGAGGCCTGAGCCGAAGCCGTTACAGCTGACACAAGGCAAAATGCGGCGGATATTGCCGCGAATAGAAATTTTCTCATAATCAAATTGTTAATAATATGTGCATTCTTTCTCAAATCGGCGTGCCGAATAAGAAACCGTCTTGCAAAATTACAGAATTTTTCATAATTTTGCGCGCTTTTCCTCGGGAAGGAAAGCATAAGGTACAGTTTAACTAACTAAAACAGATTCACAATGGCTGTTAAAATTCGTCTTCAGCGCCACGGAAAGAAGAATTTCGCATTCTTCCACATTGTTGTGGCTGACACCCGCGCACCTCGCGACGGTCGTTTCATCGAGCAGATCGGTTCTTACAATCCGAACACCAACCCTGCTACCATCGTCCTCAACTTCGACAGAGCTCTCAACTGGGTTAAGGTCGGAGCAGAACAGACTCTCGTAGCACGCAGAATCCTTTCTTACGAAGGAGTGCTTCTCCGCAACCACCTCGACGGCGGTGTGGCAAAAGGCGCTCTCACTCAGGAGCAGGCTGATGCCAAGTTCGCTGCTTGGAAAGCTGCAAAAGAGGCTAAGATCAACGCTAAGAAAGAAGGTCTTGCAAATGCAGCTGCTGCAAAGAGCAAGGCAGCAGTAGCAGCTGAGGTTAAGGTTAATGAGGAAAGAGCTGCTGCTCTCGCAAAGAAGGCACAGGAAGCTGCTGAGGCTGCAAAAGCTGCTGAAGCTGAGGCTGCTGCTGAGGCTGAGGCACCAGCAGAAAACACTGAGGCTTAATTCTTTGGACAATCTTGTAAGAATAGCCAAGGCTGTCAAATCGTACGGCACTGACGGAGGACTGGTAATCAGTTTCCTTTCTGCAGGTGCCGAAGATTTGGAAATTTCGGAACCGGTATTCGTCTATTTCGACGGACTTCCGGTTCCTTTCTTTATTGAAGACATCTCCCCCAATGGCAACACCAAAGCGGTGGTACATCTGACAGATATCAGGAGTTTCGACGATGCTGAAGAATTGGTGGGCAGGGATATATTTGTGAACGAACTTCAGGACGGGGATGAAAACGATTATCCGGATGACTTGCTCGGATGGACCATTTTCACCTCAGAAGGCAAGTCTCTGGGACAGGTTTCCGACTATCTCGACATACCCGGCAATCCCTGCATAGAAGTGTCTAAAGACGGAAAGTCTCCGGTAATCCTGCCCCTTCACGAAGACTTTGTGCTGGAGGTGGACCCGGAGACTCGAACTGTCATTATGGAACTGCCGGAAGGCCTTGTCCCATAGAAGCGTCAGGCAGGGATATTGTCACGCAAGTTGCGATAGAAAACTGCCATTGAAGTTGTAAAATACGGAGTCAGCCACAGGAAGCCTATGCCGCCGGTGAGAATGCTGAGTATCCACCATCCTATGAAACTGAGTTGGAGGTAGAAAAGATTGAATTTTTGCCCCGACATCATCCTCTGGCTCTTCCTGACAGCGTCCCGGATTGAAATCTGCGGGTCATCAATCAGAATATATGGAGTGAGAGCATAGGAATATCCCTTGACTATGCCAGGTATCACAAAGAGCAAGGACCACAGAAAAGTGAAAACCACAACCAGGAGCATACCTCCTATGGCCCGACCATAGTACTTGAATCCGTAGTTGAAAATGTTTTGCACCAATCTTGCATCAGAATAGGTGTACAGAGCACAGAAAGAATAATAGAATCCCACTGTAACAGGCATACCGACAAGCAACAACAGCAAAAAACCACCGGTGCTGGAAATGCCCCAGAACGGAGAATACAAAGGATCGCTGAAAATCTGTGCGATGGAGGATGCCCCTGTGATGATGCACATCACAACAGAGAAAACAAGCGAGGACAGAACAGCATTGAGCCAATTGCCTTTCAGTACGGCAAGTGCGGAGTTCTTGAACTCCTGATTTGTAGTCATCATAGTATTGTAGTTTAATTGACGTCTAACGGAGCAGGTCTTCCAACTGGAGAGAACCGGCTGTCTTTTCATCCCTGTACTTGACGATTACCGGACAGTAAATCTGAATACCGTCCGCAGCCCCCGGTCCCTTTTTCACAGGTCTGGACCCGGCCACCACCACAGCACCCTCCGGCACCACTATGCGCCCAGTCTCATCAGGCCTTATCCAAGAACCGTCTGTTGCGTCATAAATAGCTGTAGATGAATTTATTATCACTCCGGTTGCGATAACGGCACGGGATGACACCAAGGTTCCTTCATAGATGCCGCAGTTGCCTCCAATGAAAGCATCGTCTTCCACTATTACCGGCAGTGCACCAACGGGTTCCAGCACTCCACCTATCTGCGAAGCAGCTGAAATATGCACTCTCTTCCCGATCTGCGCACAGGATCCGACAAGGGCGTGGGAGTCTATCATAGTGCCTTCATCCACATAGGCCCCTATATTCACATAGGCAGGAGGCATCATCACAACACCTTTCGATATGTAGGCGCCACGGCGTACGCTGCTCCCTCCCGGCACAAGCCTGAATCCGTCGGCAGGGCTGAAAACTCTCGCCGGAACGGTGTCCTTGTCCACGAAATCGCCCATCTGCACAAGAGATCCTATTCTGAATCCCTCCAGAATACTCTCCTTGACGGAAGAATTGACCTTCCATTTGCCGTCTATTTTCTCGGCCACTCTTATTTCGCCCTTTTCAAGAGCATCGCAGAAGAGTGAAAATTCCTGTTTGTTCATATTTCTTTCAATTATTTGAGATATCCGAGCTTTCCGAGGACTTCTCTCATAAGGTTTTCAGTATTTGCACTGCAAGGCACGAGCGGCAATCTCAACTCATTATGAATCAACCCCATAAGTGCAAGAGCCGCCTTCACTGGAATAGGATTGCTCTCCACGAAGCAAGCGGAGAAGAAAGGTCGAAGACGATAAAAAAGCTCGGCTGATTTGGCCATATCCGGAGCAGAAACGAAATCCGCCCCGCAAACCTGCGGTGCACCGAGGGCCTCCACAAACTCGACCATAAGTTTCGGAATTGCATTGGAAGCCACACTTATGACACCCGCCGCTCCGGCATTCATCATAGACATTGTGATATCGTCATCGCCGCTGAGCACCGAAAAACTCTTGGGAACACCCGCAATTATGTCCGCTATCTGCGAAAATTTGCCTGAAGCCTCCTTGATTCCTACTATATTGGGCACGTCCTGAGCCAGACGGATGCAGGTAGATGCCTCCATATTGGCACCTGTACGCCCCGGCACATTGTAGATTATGACAGGCTTGTCCGTAGCTTCAGCCACAGCCTTGAAATATTCGTACTGTCCCTTCTGAGTGGGCTTATTATAATAAGGTACCACCACCAGGAAGGCATCCGCCCCGTGAGGAGAGAAAAATTCCATATTCCTGACTGTCTGCCTGAGGGAATTGGTTCCCGCACCCACGACAACAGGCACACGCCTGCCTGTACGCTGTTCATAATCATCCACTATTTCACGGCAGCGCACCAGCAACTGGAGTTTTTCGTCATTTTCCAGACAAGGGGTTTCACCTGTGGTGGCAAGAGGCACGAGAAAATGCATCCCGGCTTCCAACTGCCTGCGAACAAGCTCGGAAAAGGCGTCAAAATCCACTTCTCCGTTTTTGAACGGGGTCACCATCGCGGTACCACACCCGGTAAACATTGGCTTGTCATTCATATTCATATATTATAAAAGGTCAGAGAATTCGTGGACTCCGGTGACTTTCTCTGTCAGGAAAGCCGCATAGACCGCCCCTTCCGCAAGGCCTGCACGTGAGAAGGCCTCGTGCGAAATGGTAATTCTGTCGTTCAGCCCCTCGAAGCCGACTGTGTGTATGCCGGGAATTTCACCTGCACGTACTGACTGAATCTGAGTCTGCCCGCCGATATGGCTTTCCACTATGGATGCAAGACTTTTGGCAGTGCCGCTCGGAGCATCCAGTTTGTGAATGTGATGCATCTCGATGATGTAGGGCATATAACCGCCTGTCTTCGCCAACCTTTCGGAAAGCAGATTCACCGCAGCATAGAGCACATTCACACCCACGGAAAAATTGGATGCGTAAATCATTGTGGTGCCGCACTTTCTGAAATAGTCACAAACATCCTGACAGATGTCGTTCCAGCCGGTCGTGCCCACTACCACAGCTCCATAATGTTCAGCCAGGAAGCGGTAATTGTTCCTGAAGGCATCCGGGGTGGTGAAATCTATGCAGACTGCCTCCTTTGCATTTGCCGGAGTTTCTGTTTTTATATCTTCCGCTGTCGCAAGAATCTCGACATTGCGTTCGCGAAGGATTTTCTCGATGCAATGGCCCATCTTGCCGTATCCGCTTATTACAACTTTCATTTTTGTCAATTAAATAGAAGACTGTGAATTTCTCTTATGGTGTCTTCCAAAGAGGAAGAATCCACTATGTAGCTGAGTTCGGAGTCCTTGAGCAACTTCCCGGAATGGGCAGCGAGGGCAGGTATGCGGCTCTCAAGCTCGGGGGCGATTCCGATGAGGTTCTTGCCCACAACTGAAATCTGGCCCTTTCCAGTACGCAAATCTATGTCAGTCACCCCTGCTGCCATCTTGAGGAAGAGTCCGAGATTGACGGAAAAGTCCACTGTCATCACGACCTTGTCTTCCTTTACTGCCACCACATCGGGCCTGAGATGATCATTTATCTTGTCCTTGAGCTGTTCCCAACCGTTGAGGGTGAAACTGAACACATAGAGATTACGCTTGAAGGCTATTCCCTTCGGACCCTTTGACTCCTCTTCCGGAACTATGGCGGTGCCGTCGCATTCCGGATTCATGGTATTGAGCACATAGACCGGGATATTGCGGGACACGGCCGGGGCTATGGTCATAGGATGAAGCACCTTAGCTCCCAGATATGCCATTCTGGCTGCCTGGGAATAGGAAATGAGCTCAATACGGCGGGTACCCTTGCAGATGCGCGGGTCGGTGGTCTGGATACCGTCCACATCCGTCCAGATTTCAACTTTCGAGGCATTGAGGGCTGAGGCTATGATGGATGCCGTGTAGTCGGACCCTCCACGGCCGAGCACCGATGCTGACCTCTGGAGGTTGGATGCTATGAAACCCTGGGTGATTACCACCTGATTCCTCTGTCCGTCACGGGCCTTGCCCTCATACGGGAAGGCAGTACCGCGGGCAAATGTATCTTCCACCACCTTCGGAACTGCCTGGCCAATCTTGTCGAAGCAAGGTTCACCGCAAAGGCAGTCTCCCTGGGTGTAGATCATAGTTCTCGCATCGGCAAAACCTGTTCGTATTCCCTTGGAATTCAGGGCAAAACAGATGATGGTGGAGGAAAGGATTTCTCCATTGGAGATGATTACAGCCTTGATTCTGTCGGGAACATCTCCGAGAGTCAAGGTGGAACGGACCACTGCGAAAAGGGTATCGCAGATTTCATTGATTTTTTCAGAGGCCTTTTCAAGTCTGACCGGATCGGCTGAGAGCAGAGACTGCGCAAGTGACTGATGACGCCGGCGCAATTCATACATAAAGCCGTTCACTTTCTCTTCATCACCGGAAGCTGCCGCATCAGAGATGGCATAGAGCAGGTCGGTGACCTTGGAAAGTGCTGAAACACACACTACTACTTCGGAGTCGGTACGGGAGGCAACGATATCCATTGTTCTCGACACCGCATCAAAGGTGCCTACTGATGTGCCTCCGAATTTCAGAACCTTGACTGCCGCATGTTCAGGACAATTGTTCATACATTCTTATATATTGTTCTGTGGCTTTCTCAAGTTCCTTGATTTCCACATATTCTTCCATTGTGTGCGCCACGAGTATGGAACCCGGGCCGCAGAGTATCTTGCGTTTGAAGTTGCCGAGCTGGGGAGCATCACTGCCAAATGCCGCAACTGTTGTCTCAAAACCGTCCAGGACGGTGTACTTCATAGGGGTATCTCCTCCAAACTCCTTGATTTTCAATCCTTTGATTTCAGAGGCCAGCTTTCTCATCACCTCACTGACAAGGGCATCTGTGGCAAAAGTGGTGCGGAAATAGATGCGGCAGCCAAGGGATGGGCTGAGGATATTCTGGGGATTGGCACTGGAGAGTTTGCCTATGTTCCAAGTAGTCTTGCCAAGCAGTTCATCCTGAGGGAATTCCACGGCACGGAGGGCATTCACGAAATCCACGAAAAGTTCCACGGCAGACTGCCCGTGCTCCGGATAGCCGGAATGGCAGCTCTCACCGGTGAAAGAAAGTTCGAAAAGCTTGGTACCCTTGCAGGCTGAGACCATCTTGTTGTCAGTCGGTTCGCCCACCACCACGCAATCCGCCTTGAATCCGCTCTTCACGAAGGATTTTGCTCCAAGGGAACCGGTTTCCTCGCCGGACAGCAGCAGCAGACCGAAATCCGTGCATCCACGCCTTTCAAGTTCCACACAGGCATTGAACATTGCCATCACCTGCCCTTTGGCATCACAACTTCCCCTGCCCCGAACCATAAGCTCGTCTTTTCCTTCGTCTGAAGTCATAACTTCCAATGCTGGAGGGAAATAAGGAGGCACCGTGTCAATGTGGGAACAGAATACTATCTTAGGAGTGCCCCATCTGAACAGCAGGTTCTCAGTGCCGTCACCCTCGGGAGTCTCAGGAGTCACACCGACGGGGAACACATCCAGATGGTTCTTTCCTGTGAGAAATCTCTCGGACAAGAGTTTGGAAAGAGTATATTCTCTGGAAGAGGATGAATCCACCGAGAGAATTTCAAGATAAAGGTCAAGATTTTCCATTTTTTTTCTTTTCTGGTATTGCGAATGCGTCTGACGGGAGTGTGACACCCTTTTTGCAAGCGCTTATCATATATTCGTTTACATTGCCGTTGAATTCGACAAGCTTGATGTACTCGACCATTCCGTCGGACTTGCGGTAGCGCAATTCAATGGTTTCATAGCCCCTGACGGACTTTTTTCTGGCCGTGACGGTAATCTTGCGGGTCTTGGCGCTTTCCGAGCTCATCACATCGGCCTCATTTTCCTGAGCAACCGCTTCCACATTGCCTTCAATGCAATTCAGAAGTGTCTGGCTCATAGTCCTCATAGGAGCATTTTTCTTAGCATCGAAATGTTTCACCCTGCCGGCCTTGTTTACATAAATACAGTCCCCGTCAATGACGAAACACTCGCCTTCGGGATTGCTGTACCGCAAAGCAAGGGAAGCGGGGGCTGCATAATAAATGGTACCTTCACCATTGACCACCTTGCCGGAATTGGTGCCGGTCTGCACAAAAGAAGCCTGGATTCCGGTCTGGGCATTCATAAGCTGTCCCGAAAGAATCGCTGCAAGAAAGAGGGTCAAGGTCGATTTTATTATACTTGTTCTATTCTTATACATATTGTTTTGTATTATTCACACTTGTGGAAGCATCCTGTTTATCACCGAATCTGCGTCTGTAATATGGTATTTTCATCATAAGCCTGAACAGGAACGGCTCTATGGAATAGCTCAGCAGAATGGAGGCCGACATACCGATTACGGAAATTATTCCTATGGACTGGATGGCCGGATGACGAGCAAATATCAGAGACCCCGTCACGACCACGAGCACCATTGCAGAAAGTCCGATGGCAGTTTTGTGGTAGTTGAGCATAGAATTGTCTTTTCCGGAGGCCGAATACAGGAGCCCCTGCATAACGAAAATGCTGTAGTCTACTCCTATACCGAAGATGAACGAAGAAATGATGATGTTTATCAGATTGAATTTGAGCCCGAAAATCCACATCACGCCCTGCACCACATACCAGCTCAGGGTCATAGGCAGGAAGGCAATCAGGCTCACGGAAAGACTGCGGAAGGAAAGCAGCAGAACGATGAACACGAAAGCCATAGAAATTGCGAGAATGGTATTGAAGTCGCCGTGTATGATTTCCACCATATCACCGGTGTAGAAGAAAGGGTCCACCACCAAAGCCCCGGGAACCTCAGCCACAGCCCTGTTGACTGCCATTTTCTGATTTTCCGGCATAAAAGCGGAGGTGAAGACCATATATCTGCCATCGGCTGTCTGTTCTATGAAATTGGATGTGACCTCTTCCGGCAAAATTTCCGCATCATAGAGAGAACCCGTTTCAAAATCGGCGTTGCAGAGGGTCAGGAACGATTTGAATGTATCCGGATCCAAGCCTTGTCCATCGGCAGCCGCACTGATCCTTTTCCACACCACATCCTTGCGTGCAAGATTCCCTTCGAAAGGCTCGTTCCAGTATCTATGCCAGTAGTCAATCCTCTCTTGCTGAATCTGTTCCGGCACGAAAATATTGGCTACGTTGCTGTGGTGACTCACTATGCCTTCTGCCTTGAGGGAGTCCAGCCTGACATTCAGGGCTTCGCAGCAAAGAAAGGCCGAATCGAGGGTCGTTGCCGATGCTGCATAATATTGCGAAGACATTCCGGCATTGTTCTCCTTGTTGAGTATGTTCTGGGATATCCTTACATTCGGTTTTATATAGTTGATATCCTTGAGGTTACTATCAAACTCCGGGGACGGGAGGAAAAGGCAGCCCACCGCAATGGCCGCTATCGGGACCAGCACCCACGGATTGCGGTCCATAGGCAAGGAGTTGATTTTTTCAAAAACTGCAAAAGCTTTTTCGGACTTGCGGTTTTTTTCAGGAGAAAAGAAATGGGGAAGAAAAATCAGTGAGAACAAAGTGGTACCCACCATTGCGAAAGATGCGAACATTCCGAAGTCTCTCAAGAGTTCGCTGGAAGTGAAGAGCAGTCCGGCAAAGGCTCCGATGGTGGTCAGACAACCCAAGATGACTGGTTCAGACTCGTCTGCGAGCACTTTGAGGGGATTGCTGACATATTTGTAATGGGTGAGCACGTGCAGACAGTAACTCAATGCAACTCCCAGAACTATAGCGCCTATACCCAAGGCCATCAGCGACATACTGCCCTTTATCCAGTACATCGTAGCCATAGCCGCGAGAGTCCCGTAAGCCACAGGTGACAGGAGCAGGATGAGGGAAGATTTGTTCTTGAAGAAAAATGCGATGAGCAGACAAATGATGAGCAGAGAAATGCCCACGGTCATCACCAGGTCCGATTTGATGCGTCGGGAGTTGTTGGCACTCATAACAGGGGACCCGTGCATATAAATGTCCACTTCCGGATGTTCCTCTGAATAGGATGCGACCACAGCCTCGGCCATATCGGCAAAACGGGCAGCGGCATCGGAATCCATATAATCGAAAGCCGGAGACAGGAAAGCTGTGACCACATTTCCGTCCTTTGAAACAAAATGCCCGTTGCGGAGAGAAAAACCGCTGCCGGACTCCGACAAGTTCTTCAGCAACACCTTTCTCAACCCGATGGGGTCATAACTTACCATCATTGAGAGGTTTCCGTCTTCATCATTATCGAGGATGACAGCATTTTCCTCCATTACCCTCTCTATGCTTTCAGGGGTAATCAGGTTGTCAAATTCCCTATAGCAGGATGTGTCCACGAAAGTGGGCAGAACACCCGAGGCATAGTCCACTGCTGTCATCAGCAGGTCATCGTCTATGTTGTAAAGCACCCCTGCTATATATCTGCCGCCATCCCTGGCCATCAGAGAATCCACGAATCCGTCGCAATATGCACAGAGGCTCTCCACATCCATTCCGGACTCCTCTCCCACATTTTCCTCAGTGAAACCCTTTGGTACAATCTGCACGAAAACCTTGTCTTTCACCTTGAGGTTGCCGAATACTGGCTGGAATTCAGCTATGTTGCCTGTCTGGGGCAGCAGTTCGAGTATATTCTCTTTGTAGCCCAGCTTGAGCCCGTAGAATGCAAACAGCAGCAAGGAACCCAACATAACTGTCCATCTCAGTCCTTTATGCCTGCCCAGAAAAATATAGAGTTTTATAAATAGCCTGCTCATATTCCAATTAGAGTGTATGTAACCCGCAAAGTTAAGAAATATTTCGTAACTTGCGGAACTTTTTGCCGGACTTGACAGATGCAAAAAAACATCAGGTGCGGCACGACAAGGGGAAATAAATAAAAATCAAGTGTTTATACGAAAATGGGAAAGATTATTTTGACTGGCGACCGTCCTACCGGCAGGCTTCACATCGGGCATTACGTGGGTTCCCTCAAGCGCAGGGTGGAACTTCAGAATCAGGGAGGATATGACGATATGTTCGTGTTCATCGCGGATGCCCAGGCCCTGACAGACAATGCCGACAATCCCGAAAAGGTGAGGCAGAATGTGGTTGAAGTTGCTCTGGACTATCTTTCCGTAGGTCTGGACCCGTCCAAGGTCACAATTTTCATCCAGTCTATGATTCCGGAACTCTGCGAGTTGTCGTTCTATTATATGAATCTGGTGACTATCGCCCGTCTGCAGCGCAATCCGACCGTGAAGAGCGAAATCGAGATGCGCAAATTCGAAGGAGGGAGCATTCCGGCGGGATTTTTTACATATCCGGTGAGCCAGGCTGCCGACATCACGGCTTTCAAGGCCACGACCGTGCCTGTGGGAGAAGACCAGGAGCCTATGCTGGAGCAGTGCCGCGAGATTGTGCGCAAGTTCAACGGGGTTTACAACACGGATGTGCTTGTGGAGCCGGAGACTCTGCTTCCGGACAATGCGGCCTGCCTCCGTTTGCCGGGAACTGACGGAAAGGCGAAGATGAGCAAGTCGCTGGGCAACTGCATCTATCTTTCGGACCCTGCCGATGTGGTGAAGAAGAAGGTGATGGGTATGTTCACGGATCCGGGGCACATCAGGGTGGAGGACCCGGGAAAGGTGGAAGGCAATACCGTGTTCACCTATCTCGATGCTTTCTGCAGGCCTGAGCATTTTGCAAAATATCTTCCTGATTATGAGAATCTGGACGCACTCAAGGATCATTATCGCAGGGGCGGACTGGGAGATGTGAAGGTGAAGAGGTTCCTGCTTGCAGTTATGGAGGAGACACTTGCTCCGATACGGGCAAGGAGGGCTGAACTGGAACAGGACATTCCGGCCGTCTATGAGATATTGCGCAAGGGCAGCGAGAAGGCTCGCAAAGTTGCGGCACAGACACTTCACGAGGTTCGCGATGCGATGAAAATCAATTATTTCGATGACGAGGAGCTTATCCGCGAACAGGCTGAGCGCTTCAGGCAGGGGAAATAAGGGGGAATCTCTCCCTAACATACAAAAATCCAGGTCCTTCGGCCTGGATTTTTTATTTGAAAACCGGAGCGTAGCGACCCAAGGGGTCTGGGGAATCCGGGACCCAGCGCCCCCTTCAGGGGGCTGTCGCCCTCAGGCGACTGAGGGTTAACAAAAAAGGAGCGCTTCCGCGCTCCTTTTGCTGCAATCAGAAAATGCTATTTTCAACCGGAGCGTAGCGACCCAAGGGGTCTGGGGAATCCGGGACCCAGCGCCCCCTTCAGGGGGCTGTCGCCCTCAGGCGACTGAGGGTTAACAAAAAAGGAGCGCTTCCGCGCTCCTTTTGCTGCAATCAGAAAATGCTATTTTCTGATTGCAGCAATACCAGGAAGTTCAATCCCCTCAAGGTACTCAAGCATAGCACCACCACCAGTGGAAACATAGCTGACCTTGTTGGCAAAGCCCATCTGAGTGACAGCAGCCACAGAGTCACCGCCACCCACAAGAGTGAACGCACCTTTCTCAGTGGCCTTTGCAAGCATCTCAGCCACCTTCATAGTACCCTTTGCAAATGCAGGAATCTCGAAAACGCCCACAGGACCGTTCCAAAGAATGGTCTTGGAGTTCATAATGACCTCCTCCCAAGTGGCAAGGGTGCTCGGAGCCGCATCAACACCTTCCCATTCATCAGGAATCTCAGTGTTGAGACAAACCTTGGTGTTGGCATCGTTGGAGAATGAATCAGCAATCACAACCTCGTTGGAAAGATAGAGTTTTACGCCCTTCTCCTCAGCTTTCTTGAGGATGTTGAGAGCGAGGTCCATCTGGTCGTCCTCACAAAGTGACTTGCCAATCTTGCCGCCCTGAGCCTTCTTGAAGGTATAGACCATACCTCCGCCGATGATCATATTGTCAACGGCATCGAAGAGGTGCTCGATAATGCCGATCTTGGAAGACACCTTAGCTCCGCCGATAATTGCGGTCACAGGGTGCTCAGGAGTCTTGAGAACGCGGTCAATAGCCTTGATCTCTCCTTCCATCACATAACCGAACATCTTGTCGTTAGGGAAGTATTCTGCGATGAGAGCTGTGGAAGCGTGTGCACGGTGTGCAGTACCGAATGCGTCGTTGATGTAGCAGTCTGCATAAGAAGCAAGCTTAGCGACGAACTTCTTCTGGCTTTCCTTCAATGCAGCCTTTGCAGCCTTCTTTTCCTCGTCGGTTGCATCCTCTGCAAGTCCTCTCGGTTTGCCTTCCTCTTCAGCATAGAAACGGAGGTTTTCAAGTACGAGTACCTCACCCATTTTGAGGGCAGCGACCTGCTCGTCAGCCTTCTGGCAATCCTCTGCAAACTTCACAGGAACTCCGAGAAGCTCTTCAACACGGCCGAGGATGTGCTTGAGGGAGAATTTCTCAGTCACTCCTTTCGGACGTCCGAGATGGGACATAATGATGAGCGCACCGCCTTTTTCAAGTACCTTCTTGAGGGTAGGAATTGCGGCACGAATCCTTGTGTCGTCAGTGATTTCGAATTTTTCGTTGAGAGGAACATTGAAGTCCACACGAACAATGGCTTTCTTGCCAGCGAAATCGTAAGTTGAAATGTTCTGTTGCATAATATTTTATAAAAATTATCCTTGTTTTCTGTACCTTGCGGCCTTTATTGTACGGACTCCGCAATCCAGCCCACAAAGGTAGCAAATTTTTCATTACCTTTGCAATTCACCGGGAATGCTTTCCCACAAAGAACAAATTTGAATCAGTTTTTGCTATGATTATAGAAAGTCCGGACCCGAATTGGAAAGATTACCAGCTTATTGACTGCGGAAATTATGAAAAATTGGAAAGATTCGGCAATGTCGTGATGGCCCGTCCCGAACCGAAGGCGCTGTGGGACAAATCCCTTTCGGAAGGAGAATGGAACCGGCTGATGCACACCCGTTTCACTCCCGGAGCAGGTTTCGGCAAGGCAGGCAAGGAAGACAGCGGCACATGGAACAGGCTCAAGAAGATGGACGACCAGTGGTATATCAGATACAATGCGGGAGGCCCGTCTTTCAAGCTGCGTCTCGGACTGACTTCGTTCAAGCACGTGGGAGTGTTCCCGGAACAAGCTCCCAACTGGGAATTCATATATTCAAGGACCCGGGCATTGGTGGAAAAGGCAAAAGCGGAAGGAAGACCGGCCCCGAAAGTGCTGAACCTTTTCGCATACACGGGCGCGGCATCGCTTGCAGCAAAGGCGGCTGGAGCGGATGTGTCTCATTTGGATTCAGTACGTCAGGTGGTTACCTGGGCAAAGGGAAATATGGAAGCCAGCGGCTTGGACAATATACGCTGGATAGTGGAGGATGCCCTGAAATTTGCACGCAGGGAAGCCAAGAGGGGCAATGTGTACCAGGGCATCATCCTGGACCCGCCCGCTTATGGACACGGCCCCGACGGAGAAAAGTGGAAACTGGACGAATGTCTGAACGATATGCTCAAATGCGTATCCTCAATCCTCGCCCCGGTGGACAGTTTTATGGTGCTGAACCTCTATTCCAACGGCTTCAGCGCAGTCCTCGGCGAAACCATCGTCCGCCAGAATTTCTGCCTCAAGACCGCCTGCAAAAACATCGAATCCGGGGAGCTCGTACTCACCGACTCCTGCGGCAAAATTCTTCCGCTTAGCGTTGTTGTCCGACTGGAAAGATAATTCTTCCGGTTGTAATATTCATAATGCGTCGAATCGGAGCAAAATTCACTTATAACTATATTCATTTACAAATAAAATTCCTATCTTTGCCCAAAGGAAAAAATTGCTTAAGATGGATAGGTTTGATAATGAAAAGTCTGCCCGTAGAAAACGGACTTCAGAAGAAATTGAGGATGCATTGAGGGCTTCCGGGCTAAGCAGAAAAGAGTTTGCGATAAAGATGGGCAGACAACCCAGCGAAGTCACCAAATGGTTGAGCGCGAAACACAACTTCACTTCGGATCTTCTTGCCGAGATTTCAGCTGTTTTGAAAACACCGATATCAGGTGCAGCCGACAAAATCACTAAGGGAAAACTTGTGTCCGGATATGGCACTGCGACAAATGGCCCCGTATTGGAAGACTCCGCTTATGTTCTCGGCCATATTGATTTGCCTTCCGACATTATTGACATATTGAATCAAAAAGCCATCAAGTCTGGAATGAGTCTTAGGGGATACATCAAAGATATCCTTTGCTCAAAAGCGAAAGAGAAAACTGTATCTGCCTATGACTTCAACGGAATATGGTCTGAAGATGCCGAAGGCTGCACGGAATTATATAATTTGAGGACCAAAAATTCTGTGAAAGAGCTATGAAGTACCTGCTGGACACCAATATCTGTATTCACTGGCTCAGAGGCAAGTATTCAATCGCAGAAAGAATTCAGGAGCGGGGTCTTGATAATTGCTGTATTTCGGAAATCACCAAAGCTGAACTCCTGTTAGGGGAGGAACTTGCGCTCAAGAAGGGGTACAATGTGCCTCAGGGAGCAATCAAGAAACTGACATCCATTATCGAAGTGATTCCAATAGGTCCGGGGCTGGAAATCTTTGCTAAAGAAAAAGCCAGATTGATTGCCGAAGGAAACATGATAGAAGATTTTGACTTGCTGATTGCCTGCAGTGCAATCGCCAGTGGATGTATCCTTGTCAGTGAAAACACGAAACATATGACAAGGATCAATGGTTTAAGAGTTGAAAACTGGGTCGTCCGAGATGTGGACTAGACAGCGAAGGGGCCTGAAAGAAAGTTTTATTCAGAAACGAGATTGTCCACAAAATTGTTTATTGTATAAACCGGAATCGGAGAATGCTGAAAGTCCTTGATATTTCGGGATATGATGAAATTGCAATTATTGGCAATCGCACAGGCAATCTGCAAGTTGTCTTCAAAATCTTTTCCGGGGAAACGGATGGCTTCATCAACACAGCCTGCATCCATTGGGAGAACCTCAAAGGCCTTGACATATTGTTTCAAGATATGTCTGCTTTCTGTTGGCGGGACTATTTTTCTTACAACATATGCGATATTGGCAATAGTCAGAACAGAGGTATAATTCCTGATTTCGCCTAATCTGCCCAGTTCCATCAGCAATTGCATATCCTTACTGCCGTCACGATCAAGAATCGCATCAAGCAATGCATTTGTATCGTAGAAGACTTTTGTCATTTTGAAAGAATATAAGCCAATCTGTCATCTTCTTCAAGCATACGGTCAGTTATTTCAAATTTCGCAATCCCACATAGCGATTTAACATCATCTGAAATCTCTGTAGGTATCTTGACTTTCGGAAACCCGTCTTGAGATGACAAATCCTTGGTTAATAGCATCACAACATAACTGTTGAAACTTTGATTTTGAGCACTGGCCCTGGCTTTTGCCTTTTTCATCAAAGCATTGTCTATCCTCAATATTGTTTGGACCCTTTCCATATAACATTGCAGCACTTAAGAATACTTCACACTGCAAATTTACAAAAATGATATCAATTTACAAAAGTGATATCACAGATATTCATTTGAGATTTATGTCTTTTAAGAGATATGGACTATACGGCAAAGGGGCCCGTGGTGGCGTTGGTGAAGGAGGTTAGATCGGCGGGAGAGAGTTGGAGCTGAAGACCGCGGATGCCGGCGCTGATGAAGATGCTGTCGAAGTTCAGAGCGGTTTCGTGGATGTAGGTAGGGAACTTTTTCTTCATTCCGATTGGGGAGCAACCTCCTCTTATATAACCGGTTACGGACAGGAGATCTTTCATCGGAATCATCTCAACCTTCTTGTTGCCGGAGGCTTTTGCAAGGGCTTTGAGGTCAACTTCGGTGTTGCCGGGAACTACACATACTATATAGCCCGACTTTTCTCCGTGAAGCACGAGGGTCTTGAATACTCTCTCTATCGGTTCTCCAAGGCTTGCGGCAACGTGGGATGCAGCCAAGTCGCTCTCATCATATTCGTAAGGGATGAGCGAGTATGCTATTCCGGCACGGTCGAGCAACCTTGCGGCATTTGTTTTTTCTATTCCTTTCTTTGGCATTATTCAGACAAATCTCGAGTCAAAAGCACTGCAAAAATACAAATGATGATATCTATTTGCAATAGTAATATCAGAGAATTCGGGACCCAGTGCCCCCTACAGGGGGCTGTCGCCTTGGCGACTGGGGGTTTGGAAACCCTGGGGCCACGAAAAAAGCCTTCGCGGTGGCGAAGGCTCGGAGCGCAGCGACCCAAGGGGTCTGGGGAATCCGGGACCCAGCGCCCCCTACAGGGGGCTGTCGCCTTGGCGACTGGGGGTTAGGACACCCTGGGGCCACGAAAAAAGCCTTCGCGGTGGCGAAGGCTTTTTTCGTGGTCCCAGCAGGGCATGATCCTGCGACCCCCTGATTATGAGTCAGGTGCTACTAACCAACTGAGCTATGGGACCAATTTTTGTGTATTTCAGGCCATCTGCTGCGTCAGGACTGCGCATCAGCTGGCGGTCACAACCGTTAGGTTGCTCCCTGCATCCGGGCTGAAAACACAAATTCAAAGAGCTATAAAAAGCGGAGCCGCCGTTTCAGACGGCTCCACAAAGGTATGAAATAAATTTCAAATATGAAATTATTCAGCCACAACTTTGATCTCGACCTCAACACCGCTTGGGAGCTCAAGCTTCATAAGAGCATCCACGGTCTTCTGAGTAGAATCGTAAATGTCAAGGAGACGGCAGTAAGAATTGAGTTCAAACTGCTCGCGAGCCTTCTTGTTCACGAAAGTCGAGCGGTTGACAGTAAAAATCTTCTTGTTGGTAGGAAGCGGAATAGGACCGTTCACACGAGCACCTGTAGAAGAAACTGTCTCAACGATCTTCTTTGCCGACTTGTCAATCAGCATATGATCGAATGACTTGAGTTTAATTCTTATTTTTTGGCTCATATACTTATCTATATACCAATTAAACTTTCTATATTATTCCTCATCAGGAGCCTTGTAGCCAGACTTCTCAATAATCTCCTTAGCCAGGTTTGCAGGAACTTCCGCATAGTGGTCGAAGGTCATTGTGCTGGTAGCACGTCCAGAAGAGATTGTACGGAGAACGGTCACATAGCCGAACTGCTCTGCAAGCGGAACAAAAGCCTTCACGATTCTTGCACCGACAGTGGAATCCATTGCTGTAACCTGTCCGCGGCGACGGTTGAGGTCACCCACGATATCACCCATATAGTCTTCCGGAGTCACAACCTCAAGGCTCATAATAGGCTCAAGGAGAACTGGTTTAGCCTTAGGGCAAGCGTGACGGAATGCCATACGCGCACAGATTTCGAATGAGAGCTGGTCTGAATCGACAGGGTGGAAGGAACCGTCCTTGAGAGTAACCTTGAGTGAAGGAACTTCGTAACCGGCGAGAACACCGTTTGCCATTGCTGACTTGAAGCCCTTTTCAACGGAAGGAATGAACTCCTTAGGCACGTTACCGCCCTTGACTTCGTCCACGAACTGGAGACCGGTATGGCCTTCTTCAGCAGGACCGATTTCAACGATGATATCCGCGAACTTACCACGTCCACCAGACTGCTTCTTGAACACCTCACGGTGCTGAACTGTCTGAGTGATAGCCTCTTTGTAGTTAACCTGAGGTGCACCCTGATTGATGTCCACACCGAACTCGCGACGCAGACGGTCCACGATGATGTCCAAGTGAAGCTCACCCATACCGCTGATGACGGTCTGGCCTGTCTCCTGATCTGACTTGACTGTGAAAGTAGGGTCCTCTTCTGCAAGTTTCGCAAGAGCGATTCCGAGTTTGTCGAGGTCTTTCTGAGTCTTAGGCTCAACTGCAAGTCCGATCACCGGATCCGGGAACTCCATAGACTCGAGGGTAATAGGATTGGTTTCCACGCAGATGGTGTCTCCGGTACGGAGATCCTTGAATCCGACAGCGGCGCAGATGTCACCGGCCTCTACGAATTCGATAGGGTTCTGCTTGTTGGAGTGCATCTGATAAAGACGCGCAACCCTTTCCTTCTTGTCTGAACGGGTGTTGAGGACATAAGAACCTGCATCCAGACGGCCTGAATAGGCACGGAGGAATGCGAGACGGCCCACGAATGGGTCAGTTGCAATCTTGAACACGAGAGCACAGAACGGCTCTTTTGCACTCGGATGACGAACTTCCTCTTCACCGGTCTTAGGGTTGGTACCCTTGATTGACGGAATGTCAAGCGGAGAAGGAAGGTAACGCATCACGGCATCAAGAAGGAACTGTACACCCTTGTTCTTGAATGATGAACCGCAGCAGGCAGGCACAATTGACATATCGATGGTAGCCTTGCGGAGAGCAGCGATAATCTCATCCTCCGAAATGGAGTCCGGATCCTCGAAGAATTTCTCCATAAGTGTATCATCGTAGTCAGCAGCAGCCTCCACGAGTTTCTCTCTCCAGGAGTCTGCCTCAGCCTGCATGGAAGCAGGGATGTCCTTGATTTCGTAATTTACGAGCTCCTCAGTATTGTCGTAATAGATGGCCTTCATCGCGATGAGGTCGATGATACCCTCGAACTTGTCCTCTGCTCCGATAGGAAGGCAGATAGGAACAGCTCTTGCACCGAGTTTGGTCTTGATTTCCTCAACAACTGCGAGGAAGTCAGCGCCCACACGGTCCATCTTGTTCACATAGGCAATCTTAGGAACTCCGTATTTGTCTGCCTGACGCCATACTGTCTCTGACTGAGGCTGCACGCGTCCGACTGCACAGAAAGTTGCGACAGTTCCGTCAAGCACACGGAGAGAACGCTCCACCTCAACGGTGAAGTCCACGTGGCCCGGAGTGTCGATGAGGTTAATCTGATATGTGTCTCCCTTGTAGTGCCAGAATGCGGTTGTAGCGGCAGATGTGATAGTAATACCACGCTCCTGCTCCTGAACCATCCAGTCCATTGTAGCAGCTCCCTCGTGTACCTCACCGATTTTGTGAGTCTTACCGGTATAGTAGAGAATACGCTCTGAGGTTGTGGTCTTACCGGCATCGATGTGCGCCATGATACCGATGTTTCTGGTAAATTTAAGATCTCTTGCCATTTGTCAATGTCTCTTTTAAGGGAATTAGAATCTGAAGTGTGCAAATGCCTTGTTGGCCTCTGCCATTCTGTGCATATCTTCTTTTCTCTTGAATGCTGCACCCTCGCAGTTGTATGCGGCGATGATTTCAGCACAAAGTTTTTCGGCCATGGAGTGGCCTGAGCGCTTGCGGGCGAAGACGATCATATTCTTCATAGAAAGTGAAATCTTCCTTTCAGGGCGCACCTCCATAGGCACCTGGAAGTTCGCACCACCTACACGACGTGACTTCACCTCAACCTGAGGGGTCACGTTTTCGAGGGCTTTCCTCCAGATATCGAGAGGAGCCTTGTCAGAATCCTTCATCTTCTCGCCTACCATATCAATGGCATCGTAAAAAATAGAATACGCGATACTCTTCTTCCCCTGCAACATAAGGTTGTTCACGAAACGTGTTACCATCACATCGTGAAACTTAGGATCAGGAAGTAGAATCCTCTTCTTAGGCTTCGATTTTCTCATTGTTTCTTAAATGATTAAAGGTAAAAATGTAAAATTACTTCTTAGCGGCTTTCTTTGCCTTTGGTCTCTTGGCTCCGTAGAGAGAGCGGGACTGAGTCCTTCCCTCAACACCTGCCGTATCCAAAGCGCCCCTAAGGATGTGGTAACGTACACCCGGAAGGTCCTTTACACGACCTCCACGCACGAGCACGATTGAGTGCTCCTGCAGGTTGTGGCCTTCTCCAGGTATGTACGCATTGACCTCTTTTGAGTTGGTCAGACGCACACGTGCAACCTTACGCATTGCTGAGTTAGGTTTCTTAGGTGTTGTTGTGTAAACACGCACGCAAACGCCCCTTCTCTGAGGACAAGCATCAAGTGCGCGGGATTTGCTCTTCTCGACGATAACCTCGCGCCCTTTGCGAACTAACTGTTGAATTGTAGGCATAAATGATTATAAATCTATTATTTATGTTTAACCCCAAAAATGGGGTTGCAAATATAGGAATAATTTTCCAAATAACCATAACGACTGAGTATTTTTCTGCTTGTACGACAGCGTTCCACCTGCGAGAGGCTCAGTCTGAGTCTGGTGTATAATACATTAATGTATATGTCCGCATAGAGATAGGTAACATATAATCTCAATGAAAATCAGAACAGGGACTGATAGGCAAGGATGGCGTTGCGGTAGGTGGCGAGGGAGTCGGAGGTGGTGCTGAGGGCCTGGCGCCAGGTGGTTTCTGCCTGCAGGAGGTCCTGAAGGGGCGAGAGGCCGGCGGAGTAGTTTGAAAGAGCCACTTCATAGAGGCGGCGGGCCACGGACTCGGACTCGGCTGCGGTCTGCCAGTTGTCGTAGGCGGTTTCCAGTTCAAGCCACAGTCTGCCCACCTGGAGGCTGAGCTGCTCGCGCAGGAAAGCACGGTCGTTCTCGGCTTTCTGAACCTTGGTTTCCAGACGCAGAGCCTTGCGGGAAGTCTTGCCCCAGTCGGTCAGCGGAATCTGGACGGTTGCGAAGCCGATGACATTCACCCGGGCTTTTTCATAGAGATTGGAATAACCTGTGGTCGCTCCCACTGCAATCTGCGGCAGAGCCTCACCTATGGCCATTTTCTTCTCCAATTTTCCTGCTTGCACCTGAATGTCCAGAAGACGGCTTTCGCTCATACCGGACACCACTTCCTCTTCATCACGCCAATATGCCCCGGGCTCTTCAGGAAGAATGGACACACATTCAAGGACTATGTCCCCGAAATACGGGCGGTCAAGGGTGGCAGCGGCAGGGATAGTGCTGTACTTCTGGCCTATGGTGTTGAACAGGTTCATTTTCAAGAGTTTGAGTCCTCCTTCAGCCTGTTTGCGGGCGGCCTTCAACTCTGAGCGTTTGATTTCCAGCTGCAAAAGGTCCGTTTCAGATGCAAGACCGGAGGCAACGGCAGCGCTCACATTGCTGTACAAGGTGTCCAGAGTGCAGTCGAGATAATCCAGAATTTCCAGTTTGTCCTGAACGGAAGCGATTTGCCACCAGATTTCATCCACATCCTGCACGGTCTTGCGTTTCTGAATATCCCTCTGCAGCCCCGCAGCCTCAATGCCGAGATTGGCCAGACGGTTTCCGTTGACTATCCTTCCTCCCGCATAAATCGGTTGCAGTGCCATTACCGAAGCCGAATAACCGCGCTTGAAAGCCTCATAAGAGGTGTTGATACCGTACATTCCGGCAAACTCCTCCATCTTGTTGGTCAGGTTGACGGCAGCCTCGCTTTTGCCCAAAATGTCCGACACCCCTATTTCTATCATAGGCTTAAGAGCCCAGTAGCCAAATGCGGAAGCACTTACACGAGGGAAATACTCCGCAAATGCCTCCTGTTTCTGATAAACGGCTGCCTGCACATCCAGTTCGGCATTTTTCTGGACTGCAGCATTGCTCAGGGCCATCTCCCGGCAATCTTCCAGGCTCAGACTCTGTGCGGAAGCGAATGTCGGCGACAGGCAAAGCAGAGCCGCGCACACCAGAGCCTTGGATGCCCCGGAAGCTGCACCGGTCCCGGAAGGATCAACAGACGACTCAACAGGAGAATCTTCAAGCGGCCGTCCTTGCTTCTGGTTTTCCCTCCCGCGAAAAATCACCCAGTAGGAAACAGGCATAATCAGTGTAATCAGTATTACCGAAAGCATAGTTCCGAAACAGATGACCACACCCATAGGCATCCAGAGCAGGTCTCCGCTGATAATCATAGGCAAGACGCCCAAAGCCGTCGTACACGAAGTCAGGAAAATAGGCCTCATACGCCTTTTGCCTGCCTCCTCTGCCGCTTCCTTCAACGGCACACCATTGGCAAAACGCAGTTCTTCCGCATATTCAAACATAATGATTCCGTTCCGGACTATGATGCCGACCAGCGAAATGAGTCCCAGCACGGCGGTCATCGAGAAATCGAGGCCGAAAATCCAAAGCCCGAAAAAGGCTCCGAAAAGGCAGAGGGTACTCAGTATGATGGTCAGAATGGCAAGGGATATCTTCTTGAAATGGAAGACCAGGAAGAAGAAAAGCACCAGCACCGCAGCGATGAACGAAAGCGCAATCTCTGGGCCTATGGTCCTGTTCACATTGTTCAGTCCGCCGAACTCCACACTCACCCCTTCAGGCAAGTCCAAGTCTTTCAGGAACTTCTTCACGGCACGGGTGGCTGTGGGCTGGCTCTTGCCGAAACGCATATCCGCACCGATTACGATGACAGGCTTGCCGTCCACGCGGGTGAGGGATTCCGGTTTCCACTCGGGACTGAGCTGAGCCACCTGACGCAGAGGTACCGAAACTCCCGGTATGGACGAGGGCACAAGGGTATTGGCTATGTTTTCGTAATCCGCCCCATCGCCGTAATTCTCCGAATAGAGATTTACAGGAATTACGGTTTCACCCTCCCTGATGCTGCTCAAAGGGAAGGAACCCATCTCGCCGGTCAGGGAAAGATTCATCAGGGTACGGTTCACGCCCATACGCAGAGCCTCATCCTCGTCAAGTTCCACCGCAATGGAAGAAACCTGATTGTCCGTGTCGGAGTGCACCCATTTAAGCATATCAAGGCCAGCCATATAATTCCTTATGGTATCCGCTACCTCACACATCTGCTGGTAATCTTCCCCGAAAACCTTCACTTCCACCGGAGCGGACACTCCCTGATAGTCCATCTGCTTGAAATGCACCACAGCTTCCGGAAACCAGTGCTCGTAACGCGACTCCATTTCCTTGAGAAAAGACTCTGTGGCCTTGTTGGATCTGGTGTTCACTATGAGCTGGGCAACATTCGGTCCGGGGAGAATGGGAGAATAGGTGGCGTGAAAACGCGGAGTTCCTGTGCCTATGAACTCAGTAACGGAGGTGACTCGGCGGTCCTGACGCAGAAGAGTGGCCATAGAGTCGGCTACTGCGGTGGTGTGCGCAAGGTCGGCGGAAGGGTCGAGATAGATTTCCACGGCAAAGACCGGACGGGCAGCCATAGGCATAAGCTGTAGGTTCATACGCGAGAACATAAGCAGTCCCAGACCGATGGCCGCAACTCCTGAAAGTATGGTGAGGACCGGATGACGGAAACACTTGCCCTGTATGTAGTCATAGCCTTTCTGCAAGGCATCGAACAGGCGGTCCTGCATACGGGTTATGAAATTGGACCTGCTGCTCTTGGTGGAGTTGATGAATTTGACCTCCAGGGACGGGACCACCAGCACCGCATAGGCAAGGGAAGCCATCAGGGCAAAGGCGATTACATAAGGGAAGGTTTTAACGAAATCCCCGAGGTAGCCTGTGATTATGCCGGTCATAGGGAAGAACATTGCACTGATTGCAACTGTAGCCATAAGCATAGGCATAAAAAGTTCCTGGGCACTGGCACAGGCTGCATCCACTCTCGACATTCCCTTGCTGAGTTTATCCATATAGCCGTCCATAGTGATGATGGAGTCGTCCACTATCATTCCCAGCACCACAATCAGGGCGGCAAGGGAAACAGTGTTCAGGCATATACCGAAAAGGTACATACAGGCCAGGGCAATGGCAGTGCAGACCGGCACTCCGGAAGATGCGATGAGCGCGGAACGCATAGGGAAGAGCAGAAGCATCACCAGAATCACCACGAGCATCGATATCAGCAAGTCCCTGAGGAAAGACCAGACTGAATCCCCGACGACCTTCGGCTGGTCGGTTATGCGGGAAACCTTCAGGCTTTCGGGGGCATCGGACATAAAGTCCGCCAGCACCTTGTCCACCTCTTTTCCGAATGCCACAATATTGTTGTCAGGGCGCATTTCTATGGAAAGCACCAGGGCCGTGTGGCCGTTGTAGGTCACCAGCGAAGAAGGCTCCTTGCATCTGCGCTCTATGCGCGCCACATCCTTGAGCCTGAGCACCTGCCCTTCATTGGAAGACCAGATGATTTTGTTTTCCAGTTCCTGCTGGTCATTCACGGTCTTTTTCACGTGCACCGGAGAGGCTGCATAAGAGGTGGAGAACTTTCCTCCGAGCATCTGCATTGCTGAGGTCTGATAGTCCAGAGCGAGGGATGCCGGGGATATTCCATAAGCAGCGAGACGGTCCCGGTCCACGATTACGGCTATTTCCTCCTGCTGTTCGCCCAGAATCTTGGCATTGGCGAGTGTCGGAATAGTGCGCAATCTTGCTGCAAGGTCATCGGCATATTCCTTCATCTCGGAAGGGCCCTTGTCGGAGGATTCCATAGCAATGAGCACCGAGGTAAGGTCGCTGAATTCGTCCATAGCCACGATAGCGAGCACCCCGGGAGGCAGTGTCTGCTTGAAGTTCTGCAACTTCAGGCGGATTTTGGACCAGACTTCGTTCTTCTTGGATGCTGGGGTGTTCAAGTCCGTATAGACATAGCAGATGCCGTCGCGACTGACTACCTTGGTGGCACTCCTGTTTACCTCCTGCATTGAAAACAGCAGGTCCTCCAGAGGCTTGCCCACCTCCCTTTCGACTTCGTGTACATCCGCCCCGGGATAGACTGCCGCGATGAGTCCCTGCTTGATTTCAAAGGTAGGGAATTCATCCTTGTTCATATATTGCAGCCCCACAATTCCGGCGAGGATGAGCAGCACGAGGATGAGACGGACTATGTTCTTGTATTTAATGGCTCCGAGCACCATCTTCGAAGTCAGGCCCTTGTGTTCCATAACCCTTTCATTCATTAGATGGAACAGCCTCAACCCTCATTCCGGTACTGACCTTGGACATTCCCTGAGTAATGACCCTGTCACCTTCCTCCAAACCCTCAGACACCACGATACCGTTGCCGGAAAAGCCTCCCGTGGAAATATATTTCTTCGCGACGGTCTCCGATGAGGTGACGGTCCACACATACCTTCCGTTTCTGTCACCGCGCACTGCAGAAGAGGGAATCACCACATTCCTGTCGGAAGCGGGAGTGCGGAAGCGGACTTTTCCTATCATTCCAGGCATCATTCCGTCCACCGGAACACTGACTTTCAGGCGACATTCATAGTTGTGGGAAACCGCCGATGCGGAAACTCCCTTGCTGACAAGTTTTGCCGGGAAAGAGGCTGTGGAAATGGCCGGGATGGACACAAGAGCCTCGCTGCCGGCTTTGAGGGATGCAATTTCAGTTTCAGGGACAGGGATTGAGATTTCCAGACTGCCCAAATCCACCAATCTGAAAAGAGGTTGGGCTATGGCGAGGTCTTCTCCACACTCTGCCATCACCTCGCTCACGGTGCCCGGGAACGGAGCCTTGACCGTGCAGTCTTCGAGGGCCTTTGCAGATGCCTTGTAAGTGGCTGTTGCCTTGGCGAGGGCAGTCTCCACCTCCACCACTTTTATCTCCGGCACGCTGCCGTTGTCCTTGACCTTCTGAAGACGGTCATAAGCATCTTGGGCCTGGCGGAGTGTGGCCTCTGCCGCAGAATAAGTGCTTTGGACCGTTTCTGAATACAATTGGGCAAGAGCCTGGCCTTCATCCACTTTCTGAGCTTTGCCAACCTCGCAGCTCACGAGTTTTGCGGGAAATGGAGCCGTAATCACAACTTCCCTTGAGGCTGCAACCTTGCCGTTGTAGGTCCTGGTGACATCCGTTTCGGTTTGCGAAACCGTCACGACTCCGACCCTCACAGGTGCCTTTGCCTCGTTTTTTGACTTGTTGCCGACGCACCCGACCAATGAAAGAAAAGCGAGCACGCACAGGAGTTCCCCGGTCAAACTGTTCTTCATACTATTCATTGGCTTTGGCTACGCATTTGACTTCGGACTCCTTGACTGTATATTTGTAGGAGAGGGATGTACCGGTGCCGCGATACCGGAACTCGTAAAGTATCACATCGTCATATCTCGTGGCGGACCCCGTTATATCCATATCCATTGCCACATTCCTGCTGCCGTCGAAAACGGTTATCATCCTTTTGAAAGGGTTAAGGACTATGCGGTCGTTTTCAAGTTTACCTTCCATCACCACCACATCCCCTCCGATGATGCTCATAGTCACAATCAGGGAATCCCCTCCTTTGGAAAGTATATTCATCTGACCGGATTCGGAAGTGAGTGCGGATTTGATTTCCTCTTTAGTGGCATCGTTTACGGAGGCTCTTTCCATAGTCACAGTTCCGCTGGTCTTGAATGAATAATTGCCCTGGAACCTGCTGATTTTGCTGCAGGAAGAGAGCAGCACTATAGCCGAAATGATGGCGGCCGGGATGGATAGTTTCTTGATTTTCATTGTATTCGGAAAATAAAAAGCGGGGCTTGCAGCGCAAACCCCGTGCCAACATAAGTAGATTGCTTTACTCCTGTTTCGGGGCAGTGGAGTTCAGACAAAGTTCGTCCATCTGCTCCTGATCTATATAGGATGGAGAATCTATCATCACATCACGTCCCTGGTTGTTCTTAGGGAATGCGATATAGTCACGTATGGTCTCCTGACCTCCAAAGAGGGCGCAGACACGGTCGAAACCGAATGCGAGACCTCCGTGAGGCGGAGCACCGAACTTGAACGCATTGATTATGAAACCGAACTTGTAATCAGCGTCTTCCTTGCTGATGCCGAGCACCTCGAACATCCTCTCCTGCACATCAGCCTCGTGGATACGTATGGATCCTCCGCCGAGTTCGGTGCCGTTGAGAACAAAGTCATAGGCATTTGCACATACTTTCTCAAGGTCTTCTTTCCTGTTGCTGTAGAACAAGTCCAGATGCTCCGGCTTAGGTGCCGTGAACGGATGGTGCATTGCGTAGAAGCGATTGGTCTCGTCGTCCCATTCGAGCAGTGGGAAATCCACCACCCATAGAGGAGCGAAATTCAGCGGGTCCCTCAGGCCGAGTCGGTTGCCCATTTCTATACGGAGAACTCCGAGCATAGTCTGAGTCTTTCTCTTCGGACCGCAGAGCACGAGCACAAGGTCACCTTTCTGGGCGCCGGCTGTTTCTGCAACCTGCGCAAGCTCCTCCGGAGTGTAGAACTTGTCCACTGAAGATTTGATGCTTCCGTCAGCATTCAATTTGATGTAAACCAATCCTTTGGCTCCCACCTGAGGTCTCTTCACCCATTCGGTGAGTTCGTCCAGCTGCTTGCGGGTATATTCCGCTGCACCCTTCACTGCGATGGCTCCCACATATTCCACTGAATCAAATACGGAGAAACCGTGTCCCTGCACAAGGGAGGTGATTTCGTGAAGCTTCATATCGAAGCGGATGTCCGGTTTGTCGCTGCCATAGTAATCCATAGCGTCGTACCAGCTCATTCTCGGAATAGGATTCGGGATGGTCACGTCCAGCACGTTCTTGAAAAGAGTCCTCATCATTCCCTCGAAGGTGTTGAGCACGTCTTCCTGCTCCACGAAGGACATTTCGCAGTCTATCTGGGTGAACTCAGGCTGACGGTCGGCACGCAGATCCTCGTCACGGAAACAGCGGACTATCTGGAAGTAGCGGTCGTAACCTGCCACCATAAGCAGCTGCTTGAAGGTCTGGGGTGACTGAGGAAGGGCGTAGAACTGCCCTGGATTCATTCTGGAAGGCACCACGAAGTCCCTTGCTCCTTCCGGAGTGGATTTGATGAGGTAAGGGGTCTCGATTTCAAGGAAGGACTTGGCATCCAGATAGTTGCGTATTTCGTGCGCAATCTTGTGCCTGAGTTCGAGAGCCTTGCGCAGAGGGTTGCGGCGCAGGTCAAGGTAGCGGTATTTCGCACGGAGTTCCTCTCCTCCGTCGCTGACATCCTCGATGGTGAAAGGAGGGGTCTGGGCCTTGTTCAGGACCTTGAGCGCTGTCACCTCGATTTCTATGTCTCCGGTAGGCATCTTGGGGTTCTTGCTGGAACGCTCTATGACCTTTCCGGTGGCCTGTATCACGAATTCCCTTCCGAGAGAAGCGGCTGTCTGCATAAGTTCTCCTTCAGAGGCATTGACGACCAGCTGGGTGATGCCGTAGCGGTCGCGCAGGTCTATGAAAGTCATACCTCCGAGTTTGCGGCATTTCTGCACCCACCCGGCGAGAGTGACGGTTTCGCCTGCATTTTCTATGCGGAGTTGTCCGCAAGTATGTGTTCTGTACATATATTTGATAATTTGTTTTCCGTTAATCAGGCACTGGGTAATATGCCTTGCCCACAAAAATCCAGCAAAATTAAACAAATAAAATTGAATAGGATAAGCCTGAATGATAAAAATTGAAACTGTTGTCCTATCTTTGCGGACAAATTCTCTGAAATATGGAAGTAAGACCTAAAAAAGCGCTGGGACAACATTTCCTGACGGACTTGTCGATTGCTCAGAAAATAGCCGAATCACTGATTGTTGACCAAGGATGCGTTATGCCTGTTCTGGAAGTGGGACCGGGTATGGGCGTGCTGTCGCAATACCTTCTGGAAAGGGAGGATGTGGACCTGAAAATGGTGGAAATCGACACTGAATCAGTGAATTACCTGCTCACCCATTTCAGCAGGGCCAACGGAAGACTGGTGGAGGCGGACTTCCTGCGTCTGAAACTGGAGAATTTCTTCAAGGGCGAGTTCTGCGTAATCGGCAATTTCCCCTACAATATCTCGTCACAAATCTTCTTCAAAATCCTGGACTACAAGGACCAGGTGCCCCAGGTTGTGTGTATGATACAGAAGGAAGTGGCCGAAAGAATCGCCGAACAGCCCGGCACCAAGACCTACGGCATTCTGTCGGTGCTGCTTCAGGCCTGGTACGACATAGAATATCTGTTCACGGTGGGCGAAGGGGCATTCAATCCGCCGCCCAAGGTGAAATCCGCAGTAATCCGCCTGCGCAGGAATTCCCGCACCGACCTCGGATGCGACGAGAAACTGTTCAAGACCATAGTCAAGACGAGTTTCAACCAGCGGCGCAAGACCCTGCGCAACTCTCTCAAACCCCTTGTCCGAGAAATGGCGGCAAAGAAGGGCCTGAGCGAAGAGCAAATCCAGACCTTCCTCTCCGACCCGGTGTTCGACCTGCGTCCGGAGCGCCTCGGGGTTGAGGATTTCGTCAGCCTTACCAACAGGTTCTAAAGTTCGCTGATTGTCTGGTCGAGCACGCACAATCTCTGCTCATAGGAATGTTTCATCCTCTGCACGGCTTCGTGATATGACAATTGCTCATCTCCATTCACTTTTCCGCTGATGGGCCATTGGCGGCTGTTGTCTTCTGCCGACCTTCTCAGATTCACCACCCGGCGGTCTATATAGTCCGATATCTCAAGAAAAACAGGCAGCTCCTCATTCCACTTCTGCTTGAGCCGTGTGACAAAATCCGGATCGGCGAAAAAACATTTGAACCACCATTTGTCCTCCATAACCAGCCCCTTATTGTTCGGTTTGAAAGTTCCCCAGTCAAAATCCCAGACAGGTCCCGCGTGCAGTTTTCCGTCAGGAGCCAGAAACATATAGGTGCTTTTGGGATGGGACGGTTCGTAGTTTGACGTCAATTCGTGCACGAAAATCCAGTCTATGAAACTGTCCATATCTATGTACTCACCGTAAATGCGGCAATCTGAAGAGGTCAGATACAGTTCAGCCTTGTTGAAGAACTCCTTCACATCTTCAAAATATTCCGGTGTTATATCTTCCGGATCAGGTTCTTTCAACATTACCGGCAAATTGAATTTCTCCGACTTGAACTTATACTCTTCGTCATAATATGTATCCAGTTCAAGTATATATCCGTTTTCAGCTGTTATGACCCTCTGCTTTGCAATTTTGATTTTCTCACACAGGTAATAAGTGCCGAGAAACTTTCCGTTCAAAATCAATTCGACGAATTCTCCCCTTGGTGCCCATCCCAGGGAATGTGTCCTGCGGGCGATTTCGAAAGCCACGTCATTGCGGAGCAGGGTGCGGTCCATCCACTGGGCAAGCAGGCACCAGCTCTTGTCCTGGGGCATATTCACGAGAGATGCCTTATGGTCAAGTTTGAAGTTGAAGGACTTTTTGGGGTAATAAAGAGTGGAATTTCCGCGCAACTTGATTTTGGCAAGCCCAAGGTCTTCTGCAGGCGCACCGGGATATTCAATGGAAAACACAGCATTCTCCACCCATTTCTCCTTGCTGTCTATGGCAACACCTTCGGGAGTGTCTATTCGGATTACCGGCAATTCCCCGTGATTGTCACCGTAAGGGTCATATCCAGGCTTGTCCGGCGTTTCAGGCCCGGGAGTCTGGGAATCTCCGTCTCCGGGGTTTTCCTCTCCTGGGGCATCATCTCCCGGATCTTCCTCCTTTCCGTTGTCATCGGTAGTTTCCTGAGAATCAGGAGGCAGGACAGGATCTAGGTCTTCCCGGCTACAGGCAAACAGGATAAAAGCCGACAGCAGCACTATTATAAACGGAGCTTTCTTCATTTTTATAAACGTTTTTTTTATTTTGTCCATTTTTTCAAATGTAACATTTGCTGCCAGATCTCAGGATTAAACATTTCCAGATTGCATTCAATTCTACCGTTATCGGAAATAATTCGTCCACAAAAAACGCAGGCTTATGATAACTTTGCATTGTCCCCTGACAGGAGACAAACACCAACAGACAATAACCATGAACCACAAAACAAGATTAATTGCAAGCGCAATTTTCCTTTTGGCAGCCGTTATCAATGCAAACGGGCAGACTGTGAAGGGAAAAGTGACGGACACTCACGGAGAGAGCGTCATATCCACCCCGGTACAAGTCAAGGGTACATCCATAGGAGAGATGACTGACTTGGACGGCAATTTCAGCATAAAGGCAGGACCGGACGACATACTGACTGTAACTGCCATAGGATACAAGACGGCAGAAGAGCCTGTGAGAGGGAGAGCCGTCGTGAACATAGTCCTGGAAGACGATGTTGAGACACTCGAAGAGGTAGTAGTCGTCGGATATGGAGTACAGAAGAGGGTCAATCTCACTGGGGCCGTGGGAATTACCGATGCCAAAGCCCTTGAAACCCGTCCGGTATCCAATGCCACTTCCGCACTTCAGGGTCTGGTGCCGGGACTTCAGATTACTTCCCGCAGCGGTTCTATGGAGAAAACGCCAAGTATGAACATCAGGGGAACCGCCACCATAGGGGAAGGCACGAGCGGCAATCCCCTCGTCCTGATTGACGGAATGGAAGGAGACCTCAACACAATCAATCCTCAGGACATAGAATCCGTTTCCGTGCTTAAAGATGCGGCATCTGCGAGCATTTACGGCAGCCGGGCACCTTTCGGGGTAATTCTCGTCACCACCAAGAGCGGCAAGGAGGGCAAAGTCCAAATCAACTACAACAACAATTTCAGGTGGGGTTCTCCGACTGTGAAAATGCACCAGATGGATTCCTGGTCCTTCGCCAACTACTACAACGAAGCCAAGAGGAACACATCTAACAATATGACCGAAACGGTCTTCACCGAGGAAACACTTTCGAGAATTCTGGCATACCAGCAGGGAGAGATAGATACCGTCTTTCCCCTTCCGACCAGCGGCACCCAGTGGCAGGACACCTTCCACACCGCCAATGCCAACACGGACTGGTACGACGTATTCTTCAAGGACTGGAACTTCTCCCACGAGCACAACCTCAGTGCAAGCGGCGGCAACGGCAAAGTCACTTTCTACACTTCCCTGAACTATATGCTGCAGGAGGGTCTCCTGAATCTCGGAAGGGAGGATATGCGCAGGTACAGCGCCACAGGCAAACTGAATGCACAACTCACCGACCACATCGACCTGGGCTATTCTATGAGATTCATAAGGGAAGACTACACAAAGCCGTCCGCTATGAACGACGGCCTGTATGAAAACCTCGCCCGCCAGAACTGGCCGAATCTCCCGCTCTACGACAACAACGGCAATCCTTATTCTGACGTATGGCCAGGCAGGGATTTCCTCCAGGGAGGCACCTACGAAAAAGTGACCGACAACATCTACCAGCAGCTCTCCCTCTCAATCGAACCAATCAAGAACTGGGTTACGACCCTGGAGTTCAACTACAAAATAAAATCCGCAGACACGAAATCCTCGACCCTCAAGACCTACAACTGCGACATTTACGGAAACCCTGTGGACAAGGATAAGGCCACGACTTCAGTGACCGAAGCGAGATATCTGGAAAATTACCTGAACGGCAACCTGAGGATGAACTACAGTTTCACCGCAGGAGACGGACACAATCTCGCATTTATGGCAGGCGCGCAGGTTGAGAACCTGATGCAGAAGCAGACTGGCATTACGGCTTATGGCCTCGTGAGCGATGCCCTTCCGGAAATCGACCTCACAACCGGGCTGGTTTGGGACAGTGCATCTTCCTCCTGGGTGAAAAAAGACCTCAGCCCTTACGGAAACCGGAACTCCTGGGCCACGGCTGGCTTTTTCGGGAGAATCAACTATGACTGGAAGGGCAGATACCTTGTGGAGGGCAACATTCGCTATGACGGCACAAGCCGCTACCGGGACAATCTCCGATGGAATCTCTACCCTTCCATATCCCTGGGATGGAACATAGCAAACGAGGATTTCTGGGCTCCTTACCGCAGATATATGGACCTTTGGAAACTCAGGGCATCCTACGGTTCTCTCGGCAACCAGAACACCAACGGGTGGTACCCGACCTACAGCACTTTCGCCCCTTCCACCAACAGCGGCTCCTGGCTCCAGAACGGAGTTAAGACCACAACCATAGGCGTGCCGGCAGCCATCACCACCGAACTGACCTGGGAGAAAGTCAGGAGCTGGAACGTGGGAATGGACTTCGGTCTGTTCAACAACAGGCTCACAGGTTCATTCGACTATTACACGAGATATACCATAGATATGATGGGTGCCTCCCTTGAACTGCCTTCCATTCTTGGGTATACCACCCCGAAGACCAACAACACCGACCTGATGACCTACGGCTGGGAACTCGAACTGGAATGGAAAGACCAGTTGTCCTGCGGATTGTTCTACGGTCTAAAATTCCTCCTGTCTGACTCACAGACCATAGTCACGAAATATCCGAGCAACACCACGGGCTCCATACGGCAGTACATCCCGGGACGAAAACTCGGCGAAATATGGGGATATGAGACCATTGGCATAGCAAAAAGCCAGGAGGAGATGGACGTACACCTGGACCGGTTGGACCAGAATTTCCTCGAGGCAAATGGCTATTATCCTTCTGAACTGCGACAGGGACAGTCTGCTCTCGGAAGCGGATGGGGAGCAGGCGACATAATGTACAAGGACCTCAACGGAGACGGTCGCATTTCCACTGGAGACGATACCATAGACAACCACGGAGACCTGAAGGTCATCGGAAACAGCACTCCGCGCTATCATTTCGGAATTGACCTCAACCTTGCCTGGAAGGGTATCGACTTCAGAATGTTCTTTCAGGGCGTAATGAAACGCGACTATTGGCAGAGCAGTTCCTATTTCTGGGGAGCCAACACCGAGCCTGAATGGTCCGCAGCCCTTGTCCAGCACCTCGATTTCTACAGGGATGAAAACTCCAAACTGGTGCAGGACGGTATAATGGACATAAACACTGACGCCTATTACCCCCGCCCTTCATTCGATAGGGGTGGAGAGGGCCACGGCAGCAGCGGACGAAACCATCAGGTGCAGACCCGCTATCTCCAGAATGCCGCATACATAAGGCTGAAAAACCTCCAGTTGGGCTATACTCTTCCGGAAAAATGGACACGCCCGGCCAAAATCGAAAGGCTCAGGACCTATTTCTCCGCAGAAAACATCTGGACAGGGACATCCCTCGCAAGTATGTTCGACCCGGAAACCATTGACGGAGGCAACAACAACACAGAAAAAGACTGGAGAACCTATAACAACGGTAACGCATACCCTCTGTCCATCCAGTTGTCATTCGGAATCAGCATAACATTCTAAGAGAAATGAAAAAGACATTAATATTCTGCATCCCTGTCGCGATAATCCTGTCAGGCTGCAACAGTTGGCTGGACAAGGAACCATTGTCACAAGTTACTCCGGAGCAGTACTTCACCAACGAGTCCGCAATACTGTCTTTTGTGGACGGACGCTACACGGATTTCCTGCCGAGCCACGGCGGATGGACCTCCATAGACGGATATGATTTCGGACGCTTCCAAAGCGATGCCACCACAGACAATCAGATAAGTGCCTCCGGCCCCGGAGACAAATATCTGTCCCTTTGGCTGGTACCTCAGAGCGGAGGCGGATACGGATTCAGCAACATCTACAAAATCAACTGGTTCCTCGACCAAATCAAGGAGAGGTACGAGGCAGGAGAAATCAGCGGGAGCAAAGCCAACATAGACCACTATGTCGGGGAAGCGTATTTCCTGCGGGCTTACGGCTATTTCGACAAACTCCAGGCGTTCGGAGATTATCCCATTGTCACCGCTCCACTGCCCGACAGGCGGGAAGACCTGATTGCCGCAAGTGTACGGGCTCCGAGAAACGAAGTGGCACGGTTCATCCTTTCCGACCTCGACAAAGCCATAGAACTGATGTCAGGAACAGAGATGGGGAACACGAGAATCTCCGTTGCGGCCGCAAATCTGCTCAAGTCCAGGGTTGCACTCTTTGAAGGGTGCTGGCTCAAGAATTTTAGCGGGACGGCTTTTGTGCCTGGCGGTTCAGGATGGCCTGCTGGCAAAGCCTACTCCTATCCGGCAGGCAGCCTTGAGGCAGAGGCAAACTGGTTTTTCGAAGAGGCGATGAAAGCGGCGGAAGCAGTGGCCGAGAGCACACAACTCACTCCCAATACAGGAATGGTCCAGCAATCTGAATCCAACCCGGCGAACCCGTATATGGATATGTACGGGACAGAAAATCTCTCAGACAACGCGGAAGTGATATTGTGGTGCCCTTACGCCAGCAATCTTGTCGGGCACAGCGTCGTGATGTTCGCCCAAAGGGGCAACAACGGCACAGGTCTCACCAGGAGTCTGGTGGACAGTTACTTATGCAGCGACGGTCTTCCAATCTACGCCAGCCCCCTGTACAAGGGTGACGGAACATTCAGTGACGTGCGGAGCAATAGGGACAGCAGGTTGAGCTGCTTCCTGAAGGAACCGGGACAGCGCAACTACATCTGGCCTACCACCGAGGCGAACCAGGCAATAGAAATCGAACCTGTGCCCCAATTCACCGGATCCGTCGTCACCTACTGCACCGGTTATTCCACCCGCAAGGGCAATTCCCTCTATCAGAAACAGGCCGGACAGAGGACGAGCAGCACGGGGTGCATAGTCCTGCGCAGTGCGGAAGCCCTACTGAACTACATAGAAGCGTGCTATGAGAAAACCGGTAGCATAGACTCCAAGGCAGACAAATACTGGAGATTGCTCCGGGAGAGGGCTGGAGTGGACCCGGACTGGAGCGCAACGGCAGCCGCAACGGTGATGAACAGGGAGAATGACTGGGGTGCCTATACCGCAGGCGCACTCATAGACCCTTTGAGATACAATATCAGAAGGGAAAGAAGGAGCGAATTTGCCTGCGAAGGCCTCAGGTGGATGGACCTGGTGCGCTGGAGGGCTCTGGACCAGCTGATTGACGAGCCTTACAACCCCGAAGGAATACATATATGGTCCCGGGGAATGCAGGAAATCTATGAAGCCGCGGGCATACGCCTGTACAACGACGGTTCTGCGACGAGCAATGTTTCCTCACCATCGCTCAGCGAATGGCTGAGACCTTACCAGCTTACGTCCAAACAGCAGGGTTACAATGGCTTGGGGTGGAAGATGGCATATTACCTTTCCCCAATCAACGCCAAGGAATTCCTGCTGACAAGTGCTGACGGCAAGGACAAGGACAGTTCTCCTCTATACCAGAACCCATACTGGACCAAGGATGCCGACACCAGTCCGCTGCAATAAATAAAAGTCTATGAGAAGATCCGCAATTCTTTTTGTCACAATGCTTTGCTGTGCCTGGACCATACAGGCGCAGCATTTGTCGTTTCATAACATATCCTCCAACTCACAACTCCCGTCCGGGGAAACGAGGAAATTGTGCCAGGACTCCGACGGCTTTCTCTGGATTCCCACATCCAACGGACTGGCAAGATATGACGGCTACGATTTCCTATTCATCAAAACGGACAAATCAACCCGTAAACAGGTCCTCTCGGGATATGTGAATCTGGTGTCCGAAGACAGTTCCGGACACTTGTGGATAGGCACCAACAACGGTCTCTTCCTTCTGGACAAGGAAACGGGAAACATCAACAAGAAACTTACCCCTGTTATGGACAACAGCCATATCGAGGCAGTGCTTCCGGCCAAAGACGGGACTATATGGGTCGCAACCAACAGAGGCCTCTTCGCTAAACTTCCGGACAGTGAAGATTTCGCATATTGCACGGAGGAGGAATGGGGCATAACTCCCACAGATATGAAAACCCTTGCAATGGACAATGCCGGATACTTGTGGATAGGCACCTGGTCGGAAGGACTGCTGAGGTACGATGTGAGGGGAAAGAGAGTGGTCAGATTCAAATCGATGCCGGAACTTAAATCACCTCACACGCTGTTTTTCGACAAGGACAGGAATCTGTGGGTCGGGACCTGGGGAAGCGGTCTGCTGCGCCTGGACAATCTGTACTCAAGTACCGGACCTAATATCACTGTTTACCGCAAGGGAAAATCTGACACATCGCTTCTGGACGACATCATCTACTGCATCAACCAGAATCCGTCAACGGGTGACCTGTGGATTGGTTCGAGGTCCGGCTTGAGCATACTTCACAGCAAAGACCTTCTCAATCCAGATGCAAAATTCGAAAACTACTCCCCTGGCCAGAGCGGTCACGACCTGCCCTTCAATGAAATAAACTCCATAATCCCCACCAGTGACCACTATATGTGGCTCAGTTCCGGAGGCGGTGGTGTCTTCTACACCGATACCAGGAGCAGGGAGATTGAAGGAAACGGTCTGAATTCCATCAGGAAAGAATACGGAACAAGTTCAGTGAGAGCCCTGTCCCATTCATCTGACGGAATTCTCAGGCTTTCCATAGCAGGCTACGGACTGTTTGAATACGACCTTGAGAAGGACCGTTATACGAAGTTCCAGACAAAGTATATCCAGGACTTTATCGAAGTGGGTGAGGGTCAGGTACTCGCCGGAAGCGAGACCGGCATATTGGTGTGCAGCAAAGGGCAAGTTCCCCGCAAGATTGCAGTAACAGGCTTTACAGACCCCTTCATAACCCGCTTTCACAAGGATATGGACGGCAGGCTCTGGGTGGGGACCAGAGAGAATTTCGGCATTCTGACAGAAGACAGACGCTATATCAATATAAACGGAATGCTGAAGAATCCAGCCGATTCAATCCCTCCGTGTCTGATTTGTGATCTGACTTCCGAAAAGAGCGGAAGCATTTGGGCAGCGACTTCCGACAACGGAATATTCCATTTCACCCTCACAGAAAAGTTGTATGAATGCAGCCATATCGATATGCCCCTGACAGACGGAGCGCTCTGCTTATGGTCCGACTCTGCACAACGCATCTGGGTCGGCACAGAGAACGGGCTGTTCATCATAAAGGACAATGTTCTGCAAATGGTAAAGCCTGTGGATGCCCTGCTTTCCAACGGTACGGTTGTGACAAATATAAGGGAAGACCGTAACGGAAATCTGTGGATAGCAACGAACAAGGGTCTGATTCAGATGAGTCTGGACAAGGAGGGACACCCGGACAAAATCAGCCTCATCACCTCCACAGATGGTCTGATGGACAATTACATACCACGCAACACGATAGAAGAACTGGAAGACGGAAGTTTCCTTGTCGGCTCTGCACACGGCATATCGACAGTCCCTCTATTTCCATCGCTCAACGGACAAAATGAGGACGGAGAAGACATACTCACCATCACCGACTTCAAGATATTCGACAAATCCCTAAGAACCCTACCTCCCCCCGACAAACAGGACGTAAGCAGATACGCCATAGACAGAAGCAGTGATTTTGTGCTCAAACATTCTCAGAACAACTTCACCATAGAGTTTGCCAAAATCAATTTCAGACATTCCGGTTCCACCCGGTATGCCTATATGCTTGAGGGCTATGACCAGGATTGGATTTCCACCGACGCAAGCCACCGCAACGCCTATTACAACAACCTGAAGCCCGGCAAATACCGTTTCTTCGTCAAGGCATCGAAACCAAACGGGGAGTGGACTGTCCCCAAAATCATACAGATAAGCGTGAATCCGGCCCCTTGGGCGAGCTGGTGGGCAAAGTGCATATATGCCGTCATCGTGGTTTTCATCGCGGCTGTCATCCTGAAAATAAGCAGGAACAGGATGCAGATGCAGAAGAAGATGGAAGTTTTCGAAATCAACAGAAAGAAATCTGAGGAACTGAACCACAACAAATTGCAGTTTTTCACCAATATCACCCACGAACTGATGACCCCTCTGACCATCATCATTACGGCAGTGGAGGAACTGAAAACGGAAAATCCGGGTGTGAGACAATACGAATTCATTTCTGAAAATGCAATGAGGCTTATGAGACTGATTCAACAGATTCTGGAGTTCCGGAAAGCTGAATCAGGCAATCTCAAACTCAAAGTGGTCTATGGAGACATCACCTCATTCGTAAAAAATTGTGTGATGGCATTTGAACCGCTATCACAGAAGAAGCAGATTGAATACAAATTCGAGAGTCTGGGAAAGAAAAATATTGAGGGCTGGTTCGACACTGACAAATTGGACAAAATCCTGTACAACCTGCTTTCCAACGCCACGAAATACAATCATCCCGGAGGCAGCGTGACGGTCAGCACAGACCTGGACATACAAGGCAGGAACCTCGTACTGAAGGTGTCGGATACAGGAGACGGAATGAGCGAGGAACAACTTGACCACCTTTTCCAGCGTTTCTACGACGGAGACTACCGCAAGCACAACACTACCGGCACTGGCATAGGCTTGTCCCTGGTCAAGAATCTGGTGGACCTGCACCACGGGCAAATCAGCGTTGAGAGCCATAAAGGAGAAGGTACGACCTTTACGGTCCTCATACCTGTGCATCAGGACTGCTACACTGCTGCGGAAAGGGAAAGTTTCCTGGATGTCACACCGGAAAGCACAGAAAAGAAGATTCCGCATCAGCATAATGAAGAAAATACCACCGTGATGGTGGTTGAGGACAACCGTGACCTGCTCGGTCTGCTGGAAGAACATTTGGCAAAAGAGTACAATGTGATTGCTGCGGGGTCGGCAGAAGAAGCAATTGCTCAGCTGAAAGAGAACAATGGCGTCAAAATCATTTTGTCGGACATTATGATGCCGGGAATGAACGGATATGATTTCTGTGCCTGGATAAAGGAAAACATCGAATACTGCCACATTCCTGTCGTGCTGATTACCGCAAAACAGACATCAGCGGACAAAATCACCGGATACGAGGTGGGTGCGGACGCATATCTGACAAAGCCGTTCGATGTGAATGTGCTGGATGCCATTATATGCGGGCTGCTGCGTAAAGTGGAGAAAGCCGGAGCCGACTACCGCAAACAGCTGGTTTTCAATCCGGGCGAGTTGAATTACACCACAATGGACGAGAAATTCCTTCAGCAGGCCGTGGACTATGTGAACCAGCATCTCGGAGACTTCGATTTCAGCCTTTCCGACTTCACCAAGGCTATGAATATGTCCAAGTCCACTCTTGCAGAAAAAATGAAAACCCTCACAGGTATGACTCCATCAGGGTTCGTAAACAATATCCGTCTGAATGCGGCGAGCAAAATCATACAGCAGACGGATGGCAAAATCAGGGTCTCGGAAGTTGCCTATGCCGTAGGTTTCAATGACCCCAAATACTTCTCATCCCTGTTCAAGAAGAAATTCGGAGTCAATCCGGGCGACTATTGCCGCAACGCCAATCAGATGCAATAAGGGATGGCCTTTTGATGACCATCCCCACCTATATACACACACTCCAGGCTTATTCCTGAGGAGACAGCTTCCTGTGGAAATTGATTACTTTGTTCTCCTTCTTGCCTCCGACATTCACGATTGTAATCGTCTTGTCCTGAGGGTTATAGTAGCCAGTACCAGATTCGCTGTCATAACCGACGCTGTGGAACCAGTCGAGATTGTGACCATCATAAGCAGGAGCATCTGCACCTGAAATAACGGAATCCAGAACATTCACGACCTTGCATCCGGCAAATTCGCCTTCTGTAACGGTCTCGGAAGTCAGTTGGAACCCTATTGCGAGATAAGCGTAATTGGTCGTTCCGTCACCGCCGATATAACCGGCTGCCGCTATTATGACATCGTCATCCGTACGGTAATTGAAATAGATGCTGTTCACCCAAGGGTCCTTTGCTGAATAGAACGGTGAAGAGTTCTCTGTCTGCGCAAAATAGTCAGCCCTTGAGCAGAGCCAGATTCCCTTGATTTCCCTGTCGGCGAAAGTAGGCTTGTATGAAGATGAATAGGCAGTATCCCCTTCGAGGAGGGTAATGTCATACTTGATGTCCGTAGGGATTCCGTCACTGCCTGTCGATGCGGCGGTTACTGTCACACCAAGCTGGGCTGTCTTGCCTTTTTCATCTTTTACCGTGACAGTTGCATTACCTGCAGCAACTCCGGTAACTGAAAGCACCTTGTCTGAAACCTCTACAGTTGCGACTGCCTCATTGTCGGTTTCTGCAGTGCAACTGCCGTTGGACCAGGTAATTTCCACTTCCTTCACAGCACCCTCCTTGAGTGTGACAGAGCTTGCGGCAAGAGTCAGGTCATCGGCAGGAGCATAGGTTCGGTTCCAGCTGAAGTCATATCCCCAGCCGAGATGCCCAGCACAATTCTCGATTACGATTTCCCCGCTTTGCGGGTTGTACCAAGCTGAACCCGGATTGCTGGTGTAACCGTTCCATTCCAGCGAAGCAGCGATGTTGGTACTGAGAATTTCTGCCTCCTTGCAGCCGGGATGCTCAGCAGATTCCCTGTCATAGACGAGGACAGCAATGGAAGTATAACCGTAGTCAGGTTTGCCTTTCTCCACATATCCTCCAAGGAGGACCACATTTTCGTCCTCTACCAGAGAGAAATATGAACCTATGGTTTCATCTGTGAAGTTGGCGGCAAAATTGGTCTTGTTCACATAATCCGCCTTGGAAATAATCCAGGTGTTGGAAGCGACCGTGGTTCCCTCAGCAGTTTCCAGGATATTGTATGGAACGGAGGTATCAACTGAATATGTTACCAGAGGGTCGGAAAGAGTTATCTCCACACTCTCAGTCCCGGCTCTCTGAGCAGTAACGTTAACCGAAGTATATTCATAACTGCCTTTGTCAGTGTTCACTGTGACTGTTCCTGAATAGGTTCCGGGAGCTATCAACATCCTTACGGCAACAGCAGTTGCGCCAAGAATCTGGTCAGAATCCATTTCCACAGTTACGGACTTGCTCTCCAGAGCGTTCAATGCAAGAGTTACGTCCAGAGAAGGATCCACAACCGGCAAACTGATTTCAAAACTACCTGCCATAGCCGTTTCGGATGAGAATGTCACGGATTGAAGTTTTGCAGACTCGGCCATTGTGGAAGCAATATTGAAATCAATATATGCTCCGAGGGACAGCAGAGTGGCAGCACCGTCTTTCACTGACACCGGAGCAGAAACAGCCGGCATATCCTTGTCGGAAGACTTCTGTCTGGATGGTATCTCCATAGAAACGGCTCCTTCCTCACTAACATTTGCAGAAGCGGGCACAAATACACTTACCTGCTCCGTGAGTTCTTTTTCTGTGGAGAAAGTCAAAGTCCTGATATTCTCCTTCACATCAACAGTGGCCTTCAATTGCCCGACAGAAGGTATATATATGCCTACCTCGTCGGCAGCAGCTATACGGTCAGAAAAAGAATCAGCATTCAAGGCAAGAGTATAGGAGAAGCCCTCGGACGGCTTGGGGTCATCAGTTATCTGACCTGGTTCCTCTGCCTTCTGGCAAGCAAGCAGGAGTGTAGAAGCAGCAAGCGATGCCAATATTATATAAGTGTAATTTTTCATAAGCATGGTTATTTAACAGGTGTGTACTTTCTGTTGTAGTTGAATTTCCATGTCAACTGCTTTGCGCCTCCCCAATAGAGTTCTCCATAGCAGTCCTTGAGAGTGATGCTGCCGTCAGAAGGGTCATACCAGGCAGTACCGGGACGGGATACATATTTGCCGTCTTCCCAACCGAGATAGCCGCTAAGGCAGGAAGCAATCACAGTCACCACTTTGCAGCCCGGATGTGAAGCATCGTCATTGTTGGTAATCATCACTGCAGGGCAGGAATATCCGTAGTCAGGAGAAGTGCCGTCAGCGATATATCCTCCGAGCAAAATTACTCCTTCATCTATGGTAGGATTAGCCATAAACTCTGTCACCGCAGCATCACTCTTATAAGATGAGGCATTCGTAGCGCCGTTCTTGATGTCGAGAATGGATGCGATATAAGTACCTTTGACATTCTTAGTGAGAGTCGGCTGCCAATCCACCCATTCAGGTGCATAGGATGCGCCAGTCTCGCTGGAGAACACCTCAATGTCATAGAGGACGTCAGTAGGTATGGCATTGGTACCTGACTTTGTGACTTTTACCTGAAGAGGCTTTGCCTGCTTTGCAGCATCCATCACGGTAATCATTGTAGAGCCGGCCTTGATTCCATTGACTGTGATAGTGGTCCCCTCAACAGAAGCGGTTGCTGTCTCAGGATCAGCTGTTTTTACGGTATATCCACCGTTGCCCGAGGTGATTTCCACTGTTGCGCTTTCGCCTGCCTTCACATCAATGGAGGATTGGGAAAGAGTCAGAGTCTGGGTCTCACCGGTCCCGGGATCGCCACTACCAGGAGTGGTGTTGTCCTTATTGCAGGAAACGAAGAGTGTTGTGATTGCCGCCGCAGAAAAAACTGCGGTCAGAAATTTTGCTGTTTTCATAATCTTTGTGTTATTAAGAGGTTATACATTTATCCTGGGAGGTTATCATTCAGGAAGTCTTTCCTTCTGATAAACCCTTACATAGTCAATAAGATATTCGGCAGGGAAGAGGGAGTTGTCGATTGTGCCACCGTTATTGCCTCCTATTGCAAGGTTGAGCCACAGATAGTGTCCGAATCCGTCACGATGGTATCTGTACGGGTTTTCGTAATTGCCGCCCACGCCTTTGTTGAAGGTCTCGTTTACGGAAACCTGATTCAGAAGCTCGCCATCCAGGTATATGCGGATCCAGTCATAATCCCATTCCAGGAGCCAGATATGGAACTCATTCCTCCAGTTAGGATTCTTCGCCTCGAATCCGGACATAGGATGACTTGAGGAACGCCACGTCGGAGAATAGTTGGCCGTACCGCCGTAAGCAACATTGGCCAGGATTTTTTCCCTGTAATATTCCATAATGTCCAATTCTCCGTTCTGCGGCCAGGTGTAGGTGTTGCCCACCTGCCAGATTGCAGGCCACATTCCTCCACCGGTTGGAATTTTTGCACGGACTTCAACCTTGCCGTAACAATAGACAAAAGAATGTTGCGTGGTCAGGGATGCTGATGTGTAACTGTGGTTTTTTCCGTCGCTTCCAAGATGGTCGCGGCGTGCTACAATATGCAGGCAGCCGTCTTTTGTGAAAGCATTTTCCTTGCTCTTTGAATAGAACTGGTCTTCATTGTTCCTGATTTTGGAGCCCTCCTCGAAAGACCAGACTTTGGTAAGATCCTCGTTGTCTTGGTCGAATTCGGCCGAAAATACGAGTTTGTAATCCCCTATGTCCTCCCTTGGCGGTGCGGAAACCACCAGTTCATCACTCCACTGATACCCGTCGCCGAAATCAGCAAAGCCCTTGACGAGATAAGTGGAATACTGCTCTATACCCTTGAGTGTGTATTCTGTCCTGTCACCTTCAACTATCACATAGACAGGATCCTCCGGACCCGACTGCTTCTTATAGGTAAAGCCTTTCATGACCGGAGTCTTGGGAATGTTGACAGTAAGTTTCACATCCATTTCCGCACCTTCCCGCCTTGTCACAGACACAGTTACGGCTTTTCCTGTAGTGACCGTAAGTTTGTCGCTGCCAATCGGAGAATCATTATCAGGGATATCTGCGAAGGCACACAACTCATAAGTCTCGCCCTTGGCCAGAGCCGAAACTGTCACTCTCCCCTCCTTCGGGTCGGGAAGAATTTCCGTCTTTGATTCCCCAGTGGACAATTGTGTACACTGTACATAAGTAAAATTGATTTTGTCAGTCCCGCTGACCGCCACATCCACTGTGATTGATCGTTCTTCTACGGCCACCAGACCGAGTTGGATTGCAGGTGTGCCGTTGTCTTCCTTCTGTACGGGAGAAAACCCGCAAGATGATATGGAAAGAGCCAATGAAGCCAGTGCAGCAAACAGATTCATATTTGTACGTATCATAATTAGTTTGTGTTATAACCAGACACAAAGTAATATGACTGCCCCGACTTTAAGGTAGAATTATTTCCTGAACAATTCCAATGTCACAAGAATTTTGTTCGTGGTTATTATTTGACTTTTGCGATATAGCCATTTCCACTTGAGAAACTTGAGGCCAAAGAGAAAAAGCAGCGATATGTTATAATAATAGTCAATGCTTTAGCCTCAACTCTCTGGGCACATAAGGAACTGCAGGAAAATTTCATACCTTCGGAGTTCAGGCTTTGTTGTTATCCAGACACCGTTCCTCTTGCCCCTCTCGCGCTTGAGATATCCTTTCTGACAAAGATTGGCGGTTATCCGCTTGACTGTCCGGGATGATTTTCCGATATGCTCTGCTATCTGCTCTTGTGTTGCCTTGGGATTGGCCTTCACGAATTCAAGCAGCTCCTTTTCTTCCAAAGTGACATCCAAAGGGCCATTTTGGCACTTTGAAGAATCTGT
>CAMCFO010000008.1 GCA_945874155.1 uncultured Bacteroidales bacterium | reverse complement strand
TCGAAATTGGATGCTGAAAAGCATCCAATTTTTTTGCGTAAGCAAAACGGAAAACGAGATTCGAACTCGCGACCGCCCCCGAGGGGCTGTCAGGCGGAAAGCCTGACTGGGGGTTTACGTAGAGGGAAAAAACTCCGGCTTTTTGCCGGAGTTCGAGTCTCGTTTTCCGCTCGAAATTGGATGCTGAAAAGCATCCAATTTTTTTGCGTAAGCAAAACGGAAAACTTTTTTCACTATCTCGATATCAAATACCTCAATGCCTCAAGGGGATGATACAGAATCATCCTTGGTCCGCTATAGCGCATTACTTCGCGAATCCTAGCTCTCATTTCAGGTCTGTAACAATGCACAGCGCATTTATGACATTTGGTCTTCTTCTCACCGAACCTGCAATGCTCAAGTCGTGCAAGTGAATAGTCGAGAAGAGTTTGGCATTCTTCACATAGAGTATTCCCACCGTGTTTCGCGCGGCACCACAATTCAATCATATGCCGCACCGTCCTCTTCTCCCATTCTATTCGTCTCATATCTTGCATAACAATTAACCCCGCAAATTTAGTAATCCTCAAAAAATAACCTGCATCATCTTTGAAAATCTTTTCGGTCTTCCTCCCTCATCAGTCACATAGCTACGGCTATGCTCCCTCTTCGGGTGAAAATCTGACCTCGAACATCTAATTCAAATCTGACGCAACTTATTTAATCGAAATTTTTCCGCAATCCATTGAAAAATAAAATATTAATCGTATATTTGCAGCCCGCAAAAATGCTTTGCGGAGTATAAGATATTTATAATCAATTAATTAATCAACCAATGCCTGGATTAATTGGAAAGAAAATCGGAATGACTTCCGTTTTCGGTGCTGATGGAAAAAATCTTCCATGCACCGTTATTGAGGCTGGTCCGTGCGTTGTCACGCAAATTCGTACAGTTGAAAAAGACGGTTACGCCGCTGTACAGCTTGCCTATGACGAAACAACAGAAAAGCACACCAGCAAGCCGCTTCAGGGGCACTTTGAAAAGGCAGGGGTAACCCCAAGACGCAAGTTGGTCGAGTTCAAGGCCGACTTCGCCCAGGACCTCAAGCTTGGTGACACACTCACCATTGCTGACGTTTTCAAAGACACGACATTCGTAGATGTTGTGGGAACATCAAAGGGTAAAGGATTTCAGGGTGTTGTAAAACGCCACGGCTTCGCAGGAGTCGGCGGTTCCACCCACGGTCAGCACAACCGTCTCCGTCACCCCGGTTCACTCGGTGCCTGCTCTTGGCCTTCACGCGTATTCCCGGGAATGCGTATGGCGGGACAGATGGGAAATGAGAGGGTAAAGGTATTTAACCTTCAGGTTATCAAGCTTATCCCTGAGAACAATCTCATCGTTGTCAAAGGTTCTGTTCCCGGAGCCAAAGGTTCTTATGTAATTTTGGAGGACTAAGCTATGGAATTATCAGTATTAAAGATTGACGGAACTGAATCTGGAAAGAAGGCTGTCCTCAATGACGAGATTTTCGGAATCACTCCTAACGACCACGCAATCTATCTTGATGTAAAACAGTACCTTGCAAACCAGCGTCAGGGCAATGCCAAGACCAAGGACCGCAGCGAGGTGGCTTACAGCACCAAGAAACTCATCCGTCAGAAGGGCTCAGGCGGTGCACGTCACGGCTCCCTCAAGGCTAACATCTACGTGGGCGGTGGACGTGTATTCGGTCCTAAACCTCACTTCTACGGTTTCAAACTCAACAAGAAGCTCAAGCAGCTTGCCCGTTTCTCTGCCCTTTCATACAAGGCTCAGGATCAGGCCATCGTTATGGTTGAACCGTTCGCTATGGATGCGCCTAAGACAAAAGAGTTCATTAAGATTCTCGGCAACATCAAGGCCGGAGACAGGAAAGTGCTTTTCGTACTCCCATCCAACTCCGACAACATTTATCTTTCATCACGCAACCTTCCTGAAGTAAAGGTCATCACTGTGGACGAAATCAACACTTACGAGATTATGAATGCAAATTCACTCGTGCTTGTTGACGGCGTACAGGACATTCTCGCTTCAAGAATCAAACGCTAATCAAGATGAGTATTTTAATTAAGCCAATAGTAACTGAAAAGATGACGGTTCTGGGCGAGAAGTTGAACCGTTATGGCTTCATCGTTGATCGTGACGCCAATAAAATTCAGATAAAAGCCGCTGTGGAGCAGGCTTACAACGTGACTGTTGCCGATGTCAACACCATCAACTATCACGGAAAGAAGAAATCCCGCTTCACCAAGGCAGGTGTGCTCAAAGGTCGCACAAACCACTTCAAGAAAGCCATCGTGACGCTTGCCGGCGAGGATAAGATTGATTTCTACAGTAATATTTAAGGTAAAAAGTCATGGCAGTTAGAAAATTCAAACCGGTAACTCCCGGTCAGAGAAATAAGGTAATCAGCGCTTTTGACGACATTACCTGCAAGAAACCTGAGAAGTCACTCCTTGAGCCTCTCAAAAGCTCTGGCGGACGTAATAATCAGGGTAAGATGACTATGCGCTACATCGGCGGCGGTCACAAGAAAATGTACCGTGTCATCGACTTCCTCCGTTCCAAAGACGATTGCAAGGCTACCGTAATGACGATCGAATACGATCCGAACCGTAGCGCACGCATCGCTCTCGTTCAGTATGAAGACGGCGTGAAGAAATATATCATCGCGCCTAACGGACTCAAAGTGGGTCAGGTAATTGCATCCGGTTCTGGAGTTGCTCCTGAGGTCGGAAATGCTCTTCCTCTCGCTGAGATTCCTCTTGGAACACTCGTTCACAACATTGAGCTTCGTCCAGGTCAGGGTGCCGCTATGGTACGTTCAGCTGGAACTTATGCTCAGCTCGCTGCTCGTGAGGGCAACTTCGCCATCCTTCGTCTGCCTTCAGGCGAAACCAGAATGGTGCTTGTTACCTGCAGGGCAACGGTAGGTACCGTTTCCAATCCGGACCACATCCTCGAATCACACGGAAAGGCAGGACGCAGAAGATGGCTTGGCCGTCGTCCTCGCAACCGTGGTGTTGTGATGAACCCGGTAGATCACCCTATGGGTGGTGGTGAAGGAAGGGCTTCCGGTGGACACCCACGTTCACGTAAGGGTATGCCGGCTAAGGGCTACAAGACACGTAATCCTAAGGCTACTTCCAACAAGTTCATCATTGAAAGAAGGAAGAAATAACGGAATTAAACTTTAGAGATTATGAGTCGTTCATTAAGAAAAGGTCCTTACATTCAGGAAGCTCTCGAAAAGAGAATCCTGGCTATGAATGAGGGAAGCACCAAGAAAGAGGTTGTCAAGACTTGGTCACGTGCAAGTATGATCTCTCCTGATTTTGTCGGACACACCATTGCAGTTCATAACGGAAACAAGTTTATTCCTGTTTATGTCACTGAGAATATGGTTGGTCACAAACTCGGCGAGTTCGCACCGACAAGAACATTCAGAGGCCATTCGGGCAATCGTAAATAATTTTAAATGAAAAAGAGATTATGGGAGCTCGTAAAAGATTGATGGCCGAGAGGCAAAAAGAAATAAAGAAGCAGACAGCTATTGCTAAGCTCAATGACGTTCCTACATCACCGCGCAAAATGCGTCTGGTTGCAGACATCATCCGCGGCGTTGAAGTGAACCGTGCCCTTGATATTTTGAAATTCTCCAAGAAGCACGCTTCTGTAAGCCTTCAGACACTCGTTCGCTCTGCGATCGCAAACTGGGAGGCAAAGAATCCGGAGGATTCAAAAGAACTCGATAACGGTAATGTTTACATCAAGACCATTATGGTTGATGAGGGTCGCACACTCAAGAGAATCCGTCCTTGTCCGCAGGGAAGGGCCGGTAGGATCCGCAAGCGTTCCAACCACGTTACTGTCATTCTCGATGTGAAGAAACCAACAACAGTGGAGGAATAAATTATGGGACAGAAGACAAATCCTATCAGCAACAGAATCGGTATCACCCGTGGTTGGGACTCTAACTGGTGTGGTGGTAACTATGCGGAGAAGATAGCTGAGGACTATAAAATCCGCAAATACCTCGAGACCCGTCTTGCGAAGGCTATGCTTTCCAAGATCGTGATTGAGAGAACCCTCAAACTCATCACCGTGACTATCCACGCTGCAAGACCAGGTGTGATCATCGGTAAAGGCGGCACAGCTGTTGACCAGCTCAAGGATGAGCTCAAGAAGGTTACTTCAAAGGATGTTCAGATCAACATCTACGAAGTGAAGAAGCCTGAAGTTGATGCTCGTATCGTGGCTGATTCAATCGCACGCCAGATTGAGGGTCGTGTTTCATACCGTCGTGCAATCAAGATGGCAATCGCGTCAACAATGAGAGTTGGTGCCGAGGGTATCAAGATTCAGATCAGCGGTCGTGTGGGTGGTGCTGAAATGGCACGTAGCGAGATGATCAAAGAGGGTCGTACTCCGCTTCACACATTCCGTGCAGATATCGACTATGCACTTGCAGAGGCTCACACCAAGGTGGGTGTACTCGGTATCAAGGTTTGGATCTGCAACGGTGAGGTTTACGGCAAGAAAGACCTCTCACCTAACGCAGGCATAGCAGCACAGCAGGCACAGAGCGGCAACCAGAACCGCGGTGGAAACCGTGGCGGAAGGGATCGTCGTGACCGTCGCGAGCGCAAGTAATTTTCCATAAAAACGGTGATTTCTGCGTTTTGCTCCTCGTCAAAATCCTCACAACCGTCAGGTTGCTGTGGTATTTGACATCGTCGCGGGCCTTGAAATCCCTCGTTTTTATGAAAAATTCAGATATTTTTTAAGGGTGACTGGAAGCAATTCCGGTCACCCTTTTTCGATTATATTTTTGATTTACAGTATCAGATGTAGGTGGCTAAAAAGTCCCGAAGGGGATGAACAAAAGGCTTTTTGGTCATCCCCTTGACGATAGGGTATGACAATCAGACCGGGCTGCCTCATTCCCCGGAAAGAGATGCCTTGATGTGCGAAGCAAGAGCCTTTCCGACAAGTGCAGCAATGTCTTCCTCTGAAGCCGCAGCAATCCTTGCCACTGAGCCGAAATGCAGCAGAAGCCGCTGTTCGGTTTTTGGCCCGACTCCCGGAACAGCACTCAGTGCAGATTCGATTTGAGCCTTGCTGCGCAAATTCCTGTGAAAAGTGATCCCGAAGCGGTGGGCCTCGTCCCTGATCTGTCTGAGCACCTTGGAAGCTTGCGAGTTCATATCCAGAAACAAAGGATAGGGGTCACCGACGCGGATTACTTCTTCCAGCCTCTTTGCCAGGCCTATGACAGTGAGCTTGTCCGTGAGCCCAAGTTCATAAAGGGCCTCGTAGGCAGCGGACAACTGCCCCTTGCCCCCGTCAATCACTATCAACTGCGGCAGGTCATCAGGATCTTCAGTCAGCATCCTCGAATATCTTCTGTTCACCACCTCCTTCATTGATGCGAAGTCATTGGCTCCAACCACTGTTTTGATTTTGAAATGCCTGTAATCCTTCTTTGAAGGCACGGCGTTGCGAAAAACGGTGCAGGAAGCCACTGGATTTGTGCCCTGTATGTTCGAGTTGTCGAAACATTCGATGTGCACGGGCAGCTCCTTCATCCCCAGCGCTTCCCTCAATTCCTCCATCACCTTCATCCTGAAATTGTCAGGGTCCGTGTGTTCCCTCTGTTTCATTGCATTGAAGCGCATCTCCTTTGAGTTTTTCGCACTCAACTCCAGCAGTGCCAGCTTATCCCCGCGCACAGGTATTTTGAACTCCACACCCTCTATTTCCACGTCGGGCAGAAACGGCACAATCACTTCCGCCGAAAGTTTCCCGAACTTGGCCTCGATTTCTCCGATGAAAGTCCCCAAAACTCTTTCCTTCTCCTCCTCTATATTCATTTTGAATCCGAGATTGAGGGACTGCACTATGGCCCCGTCCACAATCCTGAGGAAATTTCCGAAAGCCTCCGTCGGATCCAGTACCAGCGAAAACACATCGCAACTGCCGCCTGCCGCGCTCTGTATCAGTGATTTGCTGTAATGATGGTCCAGAGCCTGCATCTTCAGTTTATATTCCTGAGCCGATTCGAAGTCCATCCTCTCTGCGGCCTCGCTCATCAGAGTCCTGTAGTGTGCAATCAGTTCCCTTCCGCCCCCTTTGAGCAGATGCACGATTTCTTCTATATTGCAATTATACTCCTTTTCACTGATTCCCCCGCAGCAACAGCCCTTGCACTTGCCGATATGGAAATTCAGGCAGGGACGTATTTTCTTCCGCAGTATGGTCTCCGATGTGATCTTGTTATTGCAACTCCTTATGGGGTATATTGTGCGGAACAGCTCGATTAGTGTACGTGCGTGGGTTACATTGGAGTAGGGCCCGAAATAGCGGGAACCGTCCTTTACGACTCTGCGTGTGAGAAAAACCTTCGGAAAGGGGTCATTGCTCACACATATCCAGGGGTAGGTCTTGGAATCCTTGAGCAGAATGTTGTATTTGGGCTTGTACTGCTTGATGAGGTTGTTTTCCAGCAGCAGTGCATCCGCCTCGCTCTCCACCACGGAATATTGTGCATCGGCTATTTTGGAGACCATTATCGCGGTCTTGCGTGTGAGCCTCTCCTTAGGAACGAAGTATTGCGCAACTCTCTTGTGCAGGTCCTTGGCCTTGCCCACATAGATAATGTTCCCGTCAGCGTCATAGTAACGGTAAACTCCGCTCTGATGCGGAAACAGCGCTATTTTTTCCCTAATTGTCATATATTTCTGTCCAAGCAGGCACAAAAATAAGCAAAAAACCCGTTATAGCGTTGGCTCTGTCCCCAAAACTGCCTACCTTAGTCAGTTCAAATCAAAAGTTTATGGAAAACAGGAATTCAATGGGCATCTTCGACTGGGTGCTGATACTGGGGGTTGTCTTGTGCAACATCATCTATGCGATTTCCGCTTCGGAATATGACATAATAGGCTTTATCGCAGCCATATCCGGAATTGTTTGCGTGGTTCTGGCAGCCAAGGGCAATGTGTGGAATTTCCTTTTCGGCACCATACAGGTCACTCTTTATGCCTATATTTCCTTCAAATCCACTGCTTATGGCAATGCTGCGGTGAATGCCCTATACTATCTGCCTATGCAGTTCGTGGGGCTGTGGCAATGGCGAAAGAGAGGAGCTTCGGCACAGGAAAGCCTCCAAGCCCGCCGTCTCTCTATGCCCCAGCTGATTATAGTTGCGGCAGTTTGTGTCGTCTGCACAGTTATCCTCGCTTTGCTTCTTAAATATTCCGATGCCAGCCAGCCTTGGATAGACGCTTTCACAACGGTGCTCTGTGTGATAGCCCAGGCATTGATGACTATGGCTTTTGTAGAGCAATGGTATCTCTGGATTATCTTCAATATTTTTACTGTCGTGATGTGGATCAGCTTTGTCATCCAGGGAACAGCCCATTCGGTCCCTATGCTCATAATGTACGTCTTTTATTTGATGAATTCCGTGAATGGGCTGATAAGTTGGCGAAAATTGGCCGCAAAAGGGTCCCTAAAGGGCTGACGGGGACTCGTCCTTTTTGCGCTTTCGGGATTTTTTTCTACCTTTGCCGAGATTTTGAAAGAAGATTAAGTTATTAAATTATATAAAAAGTTTTAATTATGGCTACTATTGCAGAAGAAGTAAAGGCTATTATCGTTGAGAAACTCGGCGTTGAGCCTTCTGAAGTCACTGATAGCGCAAACTTCACAAATGACCTCGGAGCAGATTCACTTGACAGCGTGGATCTCATTATGGCTCTTGAGAACAAGTTCAATCTTGAGCAGGACGACGATGCAGAGGGCAAGATTGTCACTGTTGCAGACGCAATTGCATACGTTGAGAAGAAAGTTGCTGAGCAGCAGGCGAAGTAATTTGTATCCCTCAAAGATAACCTGCTAACGTCAGGCAAACAAAAAAAATAACCCGTCAGTGAAAACTGGCGGGCTATTTTTATCGGGCTTATTCCTTAGGGTAGGAGAATGTGATGGTGAGTTTCGGGCGTTTGCCTGCTGCACTTGTCCCTGTCCCGTATAGATGGCAGTTGTAGTAACGGTCCTTGTCCAATTCTACAGAAGAAGTGGTAGTTGTGGAGGATTGTGAAGCATAGGCAGCCATCATCATATAATTGTAATAGTTGTTGTAATAGCTGTCGTAGCCATAGCCGTAACTCCCGTATCCGTATCCACCGTAACCGTAGAGATTGTTGTAATACGAACTGTAGGCAAGGGCGTTCAGATAGTCATTGTAGGAAGAGTCTCCGGAAGATGAAGTCGTGGTGGTCTCAGGATGCATAATCAGCATCCAGATGTCGTACTTGGCCATCTTTTCTGCATACTCCTCGGGGCTTCCAGTCTCTTCCATTCGGATAAGTTCCTGAACGTGGTGGCTGATGTCAGGCTGGTAGCGGTTCATAGACCGGTTTATATCGCCCTGGTTTTCATTGGCTACGCTGGCATCTGTAAGTCCCGCAAATGAGATGACATCCTGTTCTATAGTTCCGCCTTCCCCGTCCGAGATGGTCCTTTTACCTCTTATGCGGCAGGTCGGGCTAAGCACTTTGGGATATTTCTCAACCATCGTGAATTCAGCATCGTACTGATAAGGCATAAACACGGTTGCTCTGTTCACAATTACCTGTGAGCGTTTTTCCTTCATTGCAGTTTTTTGTTCATCCGGGCTCATCAGGTCGTAATCCGGAATGCTTTCCCGCACAACCTCAGAAATGGCATTTTCTATCTGCGATTTCAGCGGGATTGACCTGATTACCGGTTTCAGGCCGCATCCGCCTTCTATGAACAGGTCTTCAGCCGAGGCAGAGGCAGAATTGCTCTGGGAAGTGCTGAAATTGAATGCGTACTGGGTCGGCAGGGTGGAGGTGGCACTGTCTATCATACCGGACAGTCCCAGCAGGAAAACAATTGAAGTGTCAATAGGTCCACGTTCATCAAATGTGGCCCTGTATCGCATTGTGGCATAGTTTCCTGTCAGATAATTGTAGTCATCGGTGGTCACCGCGGTCTGGAAGAGATTTATGCGTCCGCTTCCTAAATCCCTGTCGCACCTTATAATCACACCGGGTAACTTTTTTGCATATTCCGTAACGGACCCGAGCTTCATTTCCTTAAGGGCATCCAGATACTTCTGTCCGAAGGATTTCTTGAAATTGAAGGAGAGGGAGTCTCCTCCGTTGTAGGTCGGACAGCCGTCTGTAACCACCCCTTTGGCAGGGTCGTAGAGTTCGATGAGATTTCCTTTGTCGTCCGTATATTTATTGATGTCGGAATCGTTCCCGGATACATTTAGGCGGCCTGCATAGATGATGTCATTGTCCAGAGGGTGCGAGAGCTCATAGACTCTGATGCTTTGGATTATGCCTTCCTGAGATGCTTCCCTGAAGGAAAGCGTGTCCTTTCCGATTGCGAAATGGAAGCTTATGCATTCGGCATCCTCCGGCATCTGGAAGGTGAGGGTGTCCACGACAGGGATGAGTGGAAATGCTGAAACCCTTTCGCTCCATCCGAATTCATTGTCATAGACTCCGCCTATTGCAACCCTTTTGGAACTGTAGCCGCCAAGTTCGGAGGCTTTCTCCATATCTATGCAGTCGATGTCGAAACTGACTGTTGCAACTTTCCATATATGAGAGGATGGGATATAGTCCTGCCCGAGTGTGCCGTCGGTTTTGACGCAACCCGTTCCGCCCAGAAGAATTGCCATTGCGGCTGCAGCGGCAAGTCTTCCTGTTTTGCCAGAAAAATTCATCTTAAATAGTGTCGTAAAAACTGTTGTAATCGTCTATGTAGCTCTTGTCTTCGAGTGCCGCACGCTTGAATGCAAGGCTTGGCTTGCCTTCTGACTCACAGAAGGACTTCAGTTCTTCCGGAATGTTCTCGTTCGCAAAAATGACACCGTCGGAATAGCGGGCTGCGAGTTTCGCAAGGTTTATGCCGTCAGGCTCTTCAATCAGATTCAAATCCTCGTCGCTGATGTTTCCGAATTTGACTATCTCCTTGAAATTCTGACTGAACGGAGCCGAAGGAGTGTCGTCATAGAAGGATGTGATTACTTTGCTTCCGGAAAAGATAGGGTCGTCAATATAGGCCTTTTTCAGATAGAGGGGGAGTATGTGGGAAATCCATCCGTGACAATGTATGATGTCCGGCACCCATCTCAATTTCTTCACCGTCTCAAGTACTCCCCTTGCGAAGAATACTGCCCTTTCGTCGTTGTCTTCGTAGAACACCCCGTTTTCGTCGGTATAGGTGCGTTTGCGGTGGAAATAGTCTTCATTGTCAATGAAATAGACCTGTAGTCGTGCCGAAGGAATGGAGGCGACCTTGATGACCAGAGGCCTGTCCACATCATTGATGATGATATTGATGCCGGAGAGCCTTATCACTTCGTGCAACTGGTTCTTCCTCTCGTTGATGCAGCCATAGCGCGGCATAAATGAACGGATTTCCTTCTTGCGCTCCTGAATACCCTGAGGAAGGTTTCTGCCTATGCGCGACATTTCGTTCTCCGGCAGATACGGATATATCTCGGAGTTTACGAAAAGGACTCTTTTGACGCTATTTCCCATAGTAAGTTTTAATTTTAACAAAACTCTACAAAGATAATAATAATTTTTTACAAATTAACTAACTTTGCCCCTTCGGTGCGGTCTTGCCGCCTTCTGAAGCACTAATTTGCAGAAAGATATGGTACTGAACGACAATAAGATACTACGCAAACGTTATGTGCGGGCCTTCCTTTCGTCGGTGGCCAGCATAGCCCTCGTGCTGTTCCTTGTCGGGATTGCCGCAACCCTGCTTGTGTCGCAGAAAAGCATCACCGGTTACCTCAAGGAAAATATGCAGGTGAGCGTGATGATGAAACCCCAGGTGGGGGAATCCGCCGCCCTCAAATGCAAGAAGACCATAGACGGGATGGCCTTCACAAAATCCTCTTCCTACATTTCTAAGGAGCAGGGTGCAAAGGAGATGGCCAGCCTTCTCGGGGAAGATTTCCTGGATGTCTTCGAGACCTCTCCAATACCGATTTCCGTGAATCTGACCTTGAAGGCGGATTATGTCACTGCGGACTCCCTGGAGGTTGTGAAGTCCCGGCTTGGGGCTCTGAAGGAGGTTTCTGAGGTGGTCTGCCAGCAGTCTCTGGTGGAGGCGCTCAACTCCAATCTGAACAAGATTTCCATTTTCCTCGCAGCGCTCATCTCTCTTCTGCTTTTCATATCTTTCGTGTTGATTAACAACACGGTGCGTTTGAGTGTCCATTCCCGCAGATTTACTATCCACACGATGAAGATGGTGGGCGCAACCAAGGCTTTCATACGCAGACCTTTTGTCCTTGAGTCCATCTTCCAGGGGCTTTTCGCATCCTTCCTTGCAGTGATTTTCATCCTCTGTTCGCTTGTGTTCCTGAAAGGGCAATTCAGCCAGCTGTTCTCGGTGTTCACCATCGGAATGCTGCTCACGGTAATTCTCATCGTGGTTGGGGCAGGGTTGCTGATATGCACATTGAGTACTGTTGTCACGGTTAACAAACTCGTAGGCCTGGACAAGGCTGAACTTTACATATAGCAAAATGGCAAACGAAACTAAAAACGAAATGGCGATTACGCCAAAAGGGCTCAAGCTGCTCCTGGCAGGTCTGATTGTGATGATTTCCGGATATATGCTTATGTGCGGAGGTGCCAGTGACGACCGCCTGGTGTTCAGTTATGCAATCTTTGATTTTCAAAGGCTGGTGGCTGCTCCTCTGGTGATAATCGCAGGCATAGTGATAGAAGTTGTGGCTATTATGGGGTGGACCATCCCTCGTAAAAAGAAATAGATATGAATTGGTATGAAGGACTCCTGCTCGGCCTGGTTCAGGGATTGACGGAATTCCTGCCGGTGAGCAGCAGCGGGCATCTGAGGATAGGCCGGGAATTGCTCGGTATCGAGGCCGGAGGGGACATAGTTTTCGAAGTTGCGGTACACGCCGCTACTGTCCTCAGCACAATTGTCGTTTTCCGCAGGCAAATATGGGACATACTCTGCTCTCTTTTCGCCAAAGACGGCCTTTTCCGCAACCTTAAGTCGCCTGGGACTTTCAATGACGGTACTGATTATGTGCTCAAGATATTGTTGTCAATGGTGCCTGTGTTCATCGTCGGTATGTTTTTCAAGGACGCGGTCACCGCGCTTTTCGATTCCATCTATGTGGTAGCGGGGGCCTTGCTACTGACTGCGGCGCTGCTCCTTCTGTCCGACTTCTCCGGAAAATTCCTCAGGAACAGAACCGGCTCCGAGGCCCGCAACGGCATATCCTGGTGGCAGGCTCTGATTGTGGGAATAGGTCAGGCCATAGCCGTGATACCTGGCCTTTCACGTTCCGGCACCACCATTGCCACCGGTCTGCTCTGCGGAGTCAAAAGGGATGTCGTAGCCCAGTTCTCCTTTCTGATGGTGCTTGTGCCGATTCTCGGAGAGGCTTTTCTGGACATAGTGGGAGGTGATTTTGCCGCGTCCACCACCGGAGTGGCCCCTCTCATTGCCGGATTCTGCTCCGCTTTCCTTTCGGGTCTGGTGGCTTGCCGTGCTATGGTTGCCTTGGTGAAGAGAACCCGTTTGGGCTGGTTCGCTCTCTATTGCGCAGTGCTCGCTACTGCAATATTTATTTTTGCATAGCTTTCCTATGAAGGGCGGTTTAACCTATTTCGTTGCAGATGTGCACCTGGGTTGTGACGTGCTTGACCCGGCAGACCGGGAGAGGCGTTTCGTGGATTTCCTCAATTCGCTTCCGGACAACACCTCTGCCCTCTATATGCTTGGAGATGTCTGGGATTTCTGGTATGAGTACCGGGATGTGGTTCCACGCGGCTATGTCAAAGTCTTTGCCGCACTGATTTCGCTCGTGGAAAGGGGAGTGGAAGTCTATTTTTTCAGGGGTAATCACGATCAGTGGACATATTCCTATCTGGAGTCAATGGGAGTGCGCATACTTGAGCAACCCTGCCTGAGGGAAATCGACGGGCGCAAATTCTGTCTCGGCCACGGAGATGGGCTGGGACCTGTACCTGCTGGTTATAAAATTCTGTCGGGCATATTCAAGAGCAGATTCCTGCGTCGCCTTTTCAGTACCCTTCATCCGTGGATAGCATTCCGTTTCGGCAACAGCTGGTCTCGCCGCAACCGACTAAGACACAAGGACGACTATGTTTTCCGGGGACCGGATGAGCCGCTTTACAAATTTGCAGAGACTTATTCTTCGCATCAGAAGGTGGACTATTTCATTTTCGGTCATTTCCACGCGGATGTGAATCTCGCCCTTGAAACAGGAGCACGTCTGGTGTTGGTGCGCGACTGGTTCAAATCCTCTCCATACCTGCTTTGGGACGGGGAAAATCTCACTCGCCTGCAGATGGAGAAGGCTTCCAGCTGAGATATTTTTCGGGAATTTTCACCACCGGAGGTTCTTTCCAGAAAAGGGAGTAGTACAGGGCCGGAAAATCCCCGGCTTCCCAAATTTTCACCAGTTCCTCCACCTGGATGTCATCCCCTTCGGGGTCGTAGGGCTTCTTCATATCAGAACCGAAGAGTTTCGCAACTCCCTGCCAGAATCCGGCTGTGATGCTGCTCTTGTATTCCTTTATGATGGAATAGGAAGTCTTTCCCGTTTCCCTGTCTATCAGTTTCATTATCAGCATTCCCTGGGTGACGGTCAGATTTCTCATCTGGCCTTCGAACACCTCAAAGAGCTCCTTTTGCAGTTGGTTGATGTAATGGTCCCGCTTCAATCCGGTGAGATGCCCGGCGGCTATTATGCTGTCGGTATCGTGGACCATTTTGCGGGCTGCGAGAGCGTAGGGATAGGCCTGGCTGAAATTATGCACCAGTTTGTAGTATTTTCTCCATTCGGCACCCTTCTGTCTGGGCAGTTTTGCAAAAACCCTTGACGGCTTGATGGAGTCATAAAATACTGTATCCCCGTTTTCAACCCCGTATTCCATCAGATGGTCGAAGGGGGAATAGTCCTTTTTGCTCTGAGCGCAGAGAAAATCCGTCCTGGCCAGAGATCCGGCAAGGAGAAAAACGGTGAATATGCGCAGGTAGTTTCTCATAGTTTCTGCAAAGATAGACAATCCTCCTGAATATGGGGTTTCGTGCTTCGTCAAAAATTGCTCTAACTTTTTTTCATCAATCTCTGTAAAGTGTTGAAAATACGTCAATTGAGTGTTTCAAAGCCACGTCAAAAAAGTTGAAAAATTATTGAAAAATAGTTTGGTATTCAGAAATTTTTTGTATCTTTGCAGTCCAAATTTCGGGGTGAAATACGCCTAAGATATTGATACTCAGGGATTTAGGGTTTTAGCTTGTATTTTTAATTCAAAAGTAATAAAGCGATGTTACAACCAAAGAAAACAAAATTTAGGAGGCAGCAGAAAGGCCGTATGAAAGGACTTGCCCAGAGAGGCAACCAGCTCGCGTTCGGATCTTTCGGCATCAAGACTCTCGAGAATTGTTGGCTTACAGGTCGTCAGATTGAGGCTGCCCGTCAGGCAGTGTCACGTTATATGAAGCGTGAAGGTAAAATCTGGATCAGGATCTTCCCAGACAAGCCATACACAAGGAAACCGGCCGAAGTCCGAATGGGTAAAGGTAAGGGTAATCCGGAAGGATTTGTTTGCCCTGTTACTCCAGGACGTATCCTCATCGAAGCCGAAGGAGTTCCAATGGAAATCGCGAAAGAGGCACTTCGCCTTGGCGCACAGAAACTTCCTGTAACCACGAAGTTCGTCGTTCGCCGCGACTATGTCGAATAATTTAATGGAGAAAAGATTATGAAAATCGCAGAAGTACGTGAAATGTCAGTTGCGGATCTTCGTGACCGCATTGCGCTCGAGAAGGCAAACCTTTCTTCTATGAAGATGAATCACGCCATCTCTCCATTAGAGGACACATCAAAAATCAGAAAGGCAAGGGTGGATATCGCCAGAATGATGTTCGTCCTCGCTGAAAAAGAGAAACAGAACTAAATTTGAATTCCTATGGAAAGAAATCTTCGTAAGGAAAGAATAGGTGTAGTGGTCAGCAACAAGATGGACAAATCCATCGTGGTTGCAGTCAAGACAAAGGAGATGCACCCGATGTACGGCAAGTTCGTCAAGAAGACCACCAAGTTCGTAGCTCACGACGAAAAGAACGAATGCAGCATAGGCGATACAGTCCGCATTATGGAGACCCGTCACCTGAGCAAGACAAAGAACTGGAGATTAGTTGAAATCGTAGAAAAAGTTAAATAGCAATGATACAGCAGGAATCACGTTTACAGGTGGCTGACAACAGCGGTGCAAAGGAAGTTCTCTGCATCCGCGTGCTCGGAGGTACCCGCCACCGTTATGCAAAAGTAGGCGACAAGATCGTTGTTGCAGTCAAGTCTGCCATCCCGGGTGGTGACACCAAGAAGGGATCGGTATCCAAGGCTGTCGTAGTGCGTACAAAGAAGGAAATCCGTCGTCCGGACGGCTCCTACATCCGTTTCGACGACAATGCCTGCGTGCTTCTCAACAACCAGGGTGAGGTTCGTGGAACCCGTATTTTCGGCCCTGTTGCAAGAGAGCTTCGCGAAAATTTTATGAAAATCGTTTCACTGGCACCGGAGGTCCTCTAATTTTGAATTTGTTATGAATAGAATTAAAAAAGGTGACACCGTTTATGTAAATGCCGGTAACGATAAAGGCAAGACCGGCAAGGTGCTCGAAGTGATCACGGCAAAGAACCGTGCCATCGTAGAGGGCGTCAATATGGTTTCAAAGCACACCAAACCAAATGCAAAGAATCCTCAGGGAGGAATTGTTAAACAGGAAGCTGGAATCCACATTTCCAATCTTCAGCTCATCGACCCTGCAAAGGGCGGCCCTACAAGGGTTGGCTTCAAAATCAATGAAGACGGCAAGAAGGTGAGAGTTTCCAAAAAATCAGGTGAGGAGATTAAGTAATGGCAAAGAAACAGGCAGCAGCTGCTCCGGCAGCACAGACAACTCCTGCAGGATATGTACCTGCACTCAAGAAACTCTATAAGGAAGAGATTATCGCCAAGCTTCAGAAGCAGTTCGGTTATTCTACAGTGATGCAGGTTCCGAAGCTCGTGAAGATTACCATCAACGAGGGTATCGGCGACGCTACCGGCGACAAGAAGCTCGTTGACGTGGCTCAGCAGGAACTTTCCGTCATCACCGGCCAGAAGGCTATCGTGACCACTTCCAGGAAGGATATCTCCAACTTCAAACTCCGTAAGGGTATGCCTATCGGAACAAAGGTTACTCTCCGCAACGTGAAGATGTACGAGTTCCTGGAGAGGCTTATCCGCATCGCTCTTCCACGTATCCGTGACTTTAACGGTATATCAGAGAAGATGGACGGCAAGGGTAACTACACTCTCGGTATCAAGGAGCAGATTATCTTCCCTGAAATCGACATCGACAAGATTACCAAGATTCTCGGAATGGAGATCACTTTCGTGACAACGGCCAAGACTGACGAAGAGGCTTATGCTCTTCTCGCAGCATTCGGTCTTCCTTTCAAGAAAAACAAATAAACATCTGAAGATATGGCAAAAGAATCAATGAAAGCCCGCGAAGTAAAACGCGCGAAATTGGTTGCTAAATACGCCGCAAAGAGGCAGGCGCTCAAAGAGGCCGGAGATTGGGCAGCACTCGACAAGCTCCCTAAGAACTCAAGCCCTTGCCGCATACACAACCGCTGCTCTCTCACCGGAAGACCGAAGGGTTATATGAGGATGTTCGGCATCAGCCGTATCCAGTTCCGCGAGATGGCCAGCAAGGGTCTCATCCCGGGCGTAAGAAAGGCAAGCTGGTAATCGGAACTTACTTATTACATCATATTATTAACAATCGGATATCGGGCGCCCAAACGGCGTCGCAATCCACAAAAAAGGATTAAAAAATGACTGATCCAATTGCAGATTATCTTACAAGGGTCCGCAATGCCTATGCAGTAGGCAAGAAGATTGTCGAGGTTCCGTCTTCCAAGATGAAACTCGCAATCACCAAGATCCTTTGCGAGAAAGGTTACATCCTCAGCTACAAGGTAGTTGAAGGCACTCCTTTCAACACAATCAAAATTGCTCTGAAGTACCATCCTCAGACCAAGACCGCAGCCGTTAAGTGCATAGAGCGCATTTCAAGGCCGGGTCTCAGAAAGTATGTGGATGTAGAGAACCTTCCACGTGTCCTGAACGGACTCGGAATCGCGATTATTTCCACTTCAAAGGGAATCATCACCGACAAAGAGGCTAAGGACCTGAACGTTGGAGGCGAGGTACTGTGCTATGTTTATTAATCTAAAAACTATCGAATAATGTCAAGAATTGGTAAATTGCCTGTAAACCTTCCAGCCGGTGTTACCGTAGAGGTTGCTGCCGGAAACGTGGTGAAGGTTAAAGGACCTCTCGGACAGCTGAGTCAGATAGTTGACGCAGACATCACTGTTACCGTTGAGGACAATGTTGTTAAATTGACTCGTCCGACAGATCTTCCTCGTCACCGTTCTCTTCACGGTCTTTACCGTGCGCTCATCCACAATATGGTGGTAGGTGTTTCAGAAGGATATACTGTTAAGCAGGAACTTGTCGGTGTCGGTTACCGTGTGGACGTAGCGGGCCAGATGCTCGTTTTCGCACTCGGTTTCTCACACGAGATTCATATGATGCTTCCGGTCGAAATCAAGGCTGAGGCTGAACCTGTGAAGAAGGGTGCCAATCCGGTGCTCGTTCTCAAGAGCTGCGACAAACAGCTTCTCGGACAGGTTGCTGCGAAAATCCGCTCATTCCGCAAGCCTGAACCATACAAGGGTAAGGGTATCAAGTTCGTAGGCGAGACACTTCGTCGCAAGGCAGGTAAGTCAGCAGGCGCTAAATAATGGAGGACTAAGTTATGGCATTGAATAAAATTGAAAGAAGAAAGAGAATTCACTACCGTATCCGCAAGGTCGTCAATGGTACTGCTGAAAGGCCTCGTCTTGTTGTGTTCAGAAGCAACAAGCAGATCTACGCACAGGTTATCGATGACCTCAAAGGTGTAACTCTTGCAGCCGCTGCATCAAACGACAAGGAACTTATCGTGGATTGCAAGGGCAAGACAGGAGTTGAGGCTGCAGCACTCGTAGGCAAGAAGATTGCCGAGCGTGCTATCGCCAAGGGTATCACCACCATCTCATTTGACCGTGGCGGTTATCTCTATCACGGTAGGGTTAAAAGTTTGGCAGATGGCGCCCGTGAAGGCGGCCTCGTATTCTAAAAAGTAAAGACTATGGCAAATACAAATGTTAAGAAAGTAAAGACATCTGACCTTGAGCTCAAGGACAGACTCGTTGCCATCCAGAGAGTAACCAAGGTTACCAAGGGTGGTCGTCACTTCAGCTTTGCAGCCATTGTTGTAGTTGGTGACGAGAACGGCGTTGTAGGTTATGGTCTTGGCAAAGCCAACGAGGTCACCACTGCAATTTCAAAGGGCGTGGAAGATGCAAAGAAGAACCTTGTGAAGGTTCCGGTTCTCAACCACACTATTCCTCACGAGCAGGAAGCCAAATTCGGTGGTGCGCGTGTGTTTATGAAACCTGCAGCTCCAGGTACCGGAGTAAAGGCCGGTGGTGCGATGCGTGTAGTTTTCGAGTCAGTGGGAATCCACAACGTGCTTGCGAAGTCAAAGGGTTCATCCAACCCTCACAACCTCGTCAAGGCAACAGTTGCAGCTCTTACTGAGATGCGTGACGCCTACACTGTAGCGGGTCTCCGCGGTATTCCGATGAGTAGAGTATTTAAAGGTTAAGGAGGCTCACAATTATGGCAAAAGTAAAAATCACCCAGATCAAGAGCAGAAGCGGAGCCACCAAGAGGCAGATCGCAAATCTTGCTTCTCTCGGAATCCACAGAATTCACCAGAGCGTAGAAGTCGAGCTCAACCCTGTAAGCAAGGGTATGATCGAGAAGGTTCAGCACCTGGTAACTGTTGAAGAAGTAAAATAAGGAGGGACAGAATATGAAATTGAACAATTTGACACCTGCAGCAGGTTCCAGGGGCAGGGAGAAAAGAATCGGTCGCGGCGAAGGCTCAGGACACGGTGGAACATCTACCCGTGGACACAAGGGAGCACAGGCTCGTTCCGGTTACTCACGCAAAACTGGATTCGAAGGCGGTCAGATGCCTATTCAGAGACGTCTTCCGAAATTCGGCTTCACCAATCCTAACCGTGTGGAGTACAAGGCTATCAACGTTGACGTGCTCGAGCTTATCGCAACTGAGAACAACCTCAGCGTGATTACTCTCGACGCAATCCGTGAGGCAGGCTACGCCGGAAGGAACGACCTTGTGAAGATTCTCGGCAACGGCACTCTCACCAAGGCTGTTGAAGTGACTGCAAACGCATTTTCAAAATCCGCCATTGCAAAAATTGAAGCAGCAGGCGGAAAAGCTAATACTCTGAAATAATGAAGAAGTTCATTCAGACAATCAAGAATATCTTCAAGATTGAGGAGCTTAGGAACAGGATAGGTTACACTCTCCTTCTCCTGCTGGTCTATCGTCTCGGAAGCTTCATAGTGCTTCCGGGCATAGACGCTTCCCAGCTTGCCAATATGCAGGACTTCGCTCAGGAGGGTCTCGTAGGCCTTCTTGACATGTTCTCCGGCGGAGCTTTCGGAAACGCTTCAATCTTTGCGCTGGGTGTGATGCCGTACATCTCGGCTTCCATCGTCATCCAGCTTCTTGGTGTTTTCGTACCTTACTTCCGCAAGTTGCAGATGGAGGGCGAAAGCGGACACCGGAAGATGAATCAGTACACCAGGTATCTGACCATACTGATTCTCTGCATCCAGGGTCCTGCCTATATGGCTGCTTTGCACCAGCAGGTTCCTGCGAGTGCGTTCGTAGCAGTCAACCAGCTCGGCTGGTCAAACTTCTGGTTCAACCTTGTTTCCACACTCATCCTCATCGGAGGTACGATGTTCGTGATGTGGCTCGGCGAAAGAATAACTGACCGCGGAATAGGAAACGGTATTTCACTCATCATTATGGTGGGTATCATTGCCCGTCTTCCATTCGCCCTCACTGCCGAAGTCACTGCGAAGCTCGGAACTTCACTCGGTGGAGCAGTTCTGCTCATCTTCGAGTTGATAGTTCTCTTCTTCGTATTCATCGCTGCAATCGCTCTCGTTCAGGCAGTCAGGAAAGTTCCTGTACAGTACGCAAAGAGGGTAGTTGGAAACAAACAGTACGGTGGAGTGCGCCAGTACATACCTATGAAGATCAATGCAGCCGGCGTGATGCCAATCATCTTCGCACAGGCTCTTATGCTCTTCCCGCTCATCTTCTCGCGCTTTGATGCAACGAGGGGTCTTGCAGCTGTGTTCAGTGACTACACTGGAGTATGGTACAATCTGGTCTTCGCTTTTCTTGTCATCATTTTCACATTCTTCTACACTGCTGTCACCGTCAATCCGACTATGATGGCTGAAGATATGCGCAAGAACGGCGGATTCATCCCGGGAGTGAAGCCTGGAAAGAAAACCGTTGAGTATCTTGACTCCATTATGTCAAGAGTTACTCTTCCTGGTTCAGTCTTCCTTGCCTTCATCGCAATTCTCCCGGCTTTTGCAATCCTGCTCGGAGTCAACAACAAGTTCGCGAGCTTCTATGGAGGTACATCCCTCCTGATTCTCGTCGGAGTTGTGCTTGACACCCTCCAGCAGATTGAAAGCTATCTTTTGATGCGTCATTATGACGGACTGATGAAGACCGGTCGTCTGAAAGGACGTTCAGGTATGTAATCTTGATTAAAGTCGAAGAAGATGGTAGCACCGAAAACAGAAGAGGAAATACTGCTGATGAAGGAAAACGGGATACTCGTTTCCCGTACATTGGCAGAGGTCGGAAAGATCATCGCCCCGGGTGTGACAACACTGGAGTTGAACAGGGTAGCTGAGACTTTCATCCGCGACCACGGCGCAGTGCCGAGTTTCCTCGGATATGACGGTTTTCCGGCAGCGCTCTGCATCTCTGTAAACGATGTCGTGGTCCACGGTTTTCCGTCAGACTACGTCCTTAAGGATGGAGACATCGTTTCAGTGGATTGCGGAACCTACTACAAGGGTTACAATGGCGACTCCGCATACACCTTCGCTGTCGGCGAGGTGGATCCTGAGACTGCCAAACTCCTTGAAGTGACCAAAGCATCCCTCTATGAGGGCATTGCGGCGGCTGTTGACGGAAACAGGGTGGGTGACATCGGACACGCGGTACAGTCGTACGCAGAGTCGTTCGGATTTTCAGTTGTCCGTGAGCTGGAAGGCCACGGTATAGGAACCAGGATGCACGAAGCCCCGGGAGTTCCCAATTACGGGAGAAAGGGTCAGGGTCCAAAGCTCCGCAACGGAATGACAATCTGCATAGAACCTATGATCAATGCCGGATCCAAAAGTGTGTACTTGGACAAGAACGGCTGGGCTGTAAGAACAGCAGATCATAAGAATGCAGCACACTTTGAGCTTACGGTTGTTGTTCGTAAAGGCCACGCTGAGCAACTGTCAACCTTTGATTTTATCGAGTGTTAGTTTTTGTAAATTTTAATGTGATATTTTATGCCGAAACAATCAGCAATTGAACAGGAAGGCGTTATCATTGAGACTCTGCCGAATGCTATGTTCAAGGTCGAGCTTGAGAATGGTCACGTCATCATCGCCCACATTTCCGGAAAGATGAGGATGAACTACATCAAGATTCTGCCCGGGGACAAGGTCAGGGTTGAAATGTCACCTTATGATTTGTCAAAAGGAAGAATTTCTTTCAGATATAAATAAAAGCTTTAGTTATGAAAGTTAAAACATCCATAAAGAAGCGCAGCGAGGACTGCAAGATCGTAAAGCGCAAAGGCCGTCTCTACGTGATTTGCAAGAAGAACCCTAAGTTCAAGATGCGCCAGGGATAATCACTGATTTGTTAACAATTTAAGTATAGATAGTTATGGCAAGAATAGCCGGTGTTGATTTACCTAACAACAAAAGGGGAGAGATAGGACTTACCTATATCTTCGGAATCGGCCGAAGCTCAGCAAGGAAAATTCTTTCTGAGTTGGACATCGATTATAACATCAAGTGCGGTGATTGGAACGATGAGCAGATTGCGGGCATCCGTAGCGTCATCGCCAACGAGTACAAAATCGAAGGAGAACTCCGTTCAACCATCCAGATGAACATCAAGCGTCTTATGGATATCGGTTGCTACAGAGGAATCCGTCACCGTCTCGGTCTCCCTGTTCGCGGACAGAGCACCAAGAACAACGCCCGTACCAGAAAGGGTAAGAAGAAAACCGTTGCAAACAAGAAGAAGGCAACCAAATAGTCGATGAATTATGGCAAAGAAAACAACAACAACAAAAAAGAGAGTTGTCAAGGTTGACGCTTGTGGCGAGGCTCATATTTCATCAACCTTCAACAACGTTATCATTTCCCTGACCAACAGCCAGGGCCAGGTGATCAGCTGGTCATCTGCAGGAAAGAGCGGTTTCAGGGGCTCAAAGAAGAACACTCCTTACGCAGCTCAGGTTGCAGCCGAGGATTGTGCAAAGACTGCCTATGACCTCGGACTTCGCAAGGTCAAGGCTTATGTGAAAGGTCCGGGAGCGGGACGTGAGTCAGCTATCAGGACTATCCACGGTGCCGGAATTGAGGTAACCGAGATTATCGACGTTACTCCTATGCCGCACAACGGATGTCGTCCTAAGGGCCATCGTAAAGTTTAATTTTAGTCAGTTTACAATCTAAAGGAGAATTACTATGGCAAGATATATTGGACCAAGCACCAAAATTGCACGTAAATTCGGCGAGCCGATCTTCGGAACTGATAAGGATTTCGAAAAGAGAAACTTCCCTCCGGGACAGCACGGTCTCGCAAGCAAGAGAAAGAAAAAATCAGAGTACGGTACCCAGCTCAAGGAGAAGCAGAAAGTAAAGTACACCTACGGACTTCTTGAAAGACAGTTCCGCAACCTTTACGAGAAGGCTTCCAGAATGAAGGGTCAGAAGGGTGAGAATCTTATCTTCCTTCTTGAATCCCGTCTGGACAACATCGTTTACCGTCTTGGCATCGCCCCTACAAGGGCAGCTGCACGTCAGCTCGTAACACACTGCCACATCAAGCTCAACGGTGATGTTTGCAACATTCCTTCCGCTATCGTAAAGCCTGGCGATGTGATTTCTGTAAGGGAAAGGTCAAGGAGCCTTGAGGTTATTACAAGGAGCGCAGCTTCCGCAGCCAGATATTCATGGCTCGAGTTTGACCCGAAGACTCTCACAGGTAAATACCTCAACGTTCCTGTACGCGAGGAAATCCCTGAGACAATCAACGAGCAGCTCATCGTCGAGTTGTACTCTAAGTAATCTTTAAACACCAGAAGCATTATGGCAATCTTAGCATTTCAGAAACCGGACAAGGTGATTATGCTTGAAGGTACCGATACCGTCGGACGCTTCGAGTTCAGGCCATTGGAGCCTGGCTACGGACAGACCATCGGTAACGCCCTCAGACGTATCCTCCTGTCTTCATTAGAGGGTTTTGCTATCAACTCAATCAGAATTTCAGGTGTAAACCAGGAATTCGCCACCATTCCGGGTGTGGTTGAGGGAATGCAGGACATCATCCTCAACCTCAAGCAGGTTCGTTTCAAGAGGATGGTTGAGACTGTGGATTCCGAGGTAGCAAACATTGTCATCAGCGGCAAACAAGAATTCACCGCTGAGGAAATCTCAAAGGGATTGTCTTCTTTCACGGTGTTGAATCCGGACCTCCACATCTGCACACTTGAGCCATCAGTGAAACTCGAAATCTCCCTGACGGTTTCCAAGGGTCGTGGATTTGTGCCGGCTGACGACAATAGGGATGAGAACACTCCAATCGGAACCATTCCGGTGGATGCAATCTACACCCCTATCCGCAATGTCAACTGGACAGTGGAGAACTGGCGTGTCGAGCAGAAGACCGACTATGAGAAATTGAACCTTGAGATTACTACAGACGGCTCAATCACTCCGAATATGGCTCTTCAGGAAGCTGCCAGCATCCTTATCTACCACTTCAAGCTGTTCACTGACGACAAGAAGCTTGCTCTCGAGAGCACAGTCGAGTCCGATGCAAAAGAGCTTGACGAGGAGTCGCTCCATATGAGACACCTTCTTCTGACTAAACTTTCCGATATGGGGCTTTCAGTCAGAGCTTACAACTGTCTTAAGGCTGCCGACATCGACACCTTTGCAGACCTCGTAAGCTATTCAAGGGCAGAGTTGATGAAGTTCAGAAACTTCGGAAGGAAGTCCCTCAACGAAATCGACCTTCTCGTGGAAAAGATGAAGTTGTCATTCGGTATGGATGTCACCAAGTATAATATTGAACCAAAGAAAAAGAACCTATAAAGTATGAGACACAATAAGGCAATCAATCACCTTGGTCGCAAGAGCGGACACCGCAAGGCACTCCTCGCCAATATGGCTACGTCTCTGATTCTCAACAAGAGGATTCAGACCACTGTAGCAAAGGCAAAGGCTCTGCAGTCTTACGTTGAACCTCTCATCACCAAGTCCAAGGACGACTCAACTGCTTCCCGCCGTACTGTCTTCAGCTACCTGAAGAACAAGGAGGCTGTTACAGAGCTCTTCCGCACTATTGCTCCGAAGATTTCAGAGCGTCCGGGCGGATACACCAGAGTACTCAAGACAGGATTCCGTCAGGGCGACGGTGCAGATATGGCTCTTATCGAGCTCGTTGACTTCAATGAGGCAGCTCTCGCTTCAACTGTGAAGAAAGAGGCCAAGAAATCAACTCGCCGCAGCCGTGCTAAGAAGGCTGAAGCTGCCCCTGCAGCAGAAACCCCAGCAGAAGCACCGGCAACCGAGGCCCCTGCAACCGAAGCAGCAGAATAATAATTCTGCCGGACATATTGATAAACAAGCCGACTGGAATCCCCAGCCGGCTTGCTTGTATTTGGGATGGGGCTGACTAAAAAGTATTTTGTTCCGATATAAAAAATCAATTTATTTGTACATTTGCAATCTGACCTAATGTATGAGTTATATTGAGTCACCGATGTGGGGGTGGCAAGATTGAAAAGAGTTCAAGAAATGACGGTTGAGAACAAGACTTTACTCTTGCAACTGCTCCGGCAGTATCAGGAATTGGGCATATCAAAGCAGATAGATTATGACAAATTCTATCTGTATTCGATTATTACCCATTCCACGGCGATTGAGGGGAGCACGGTGACGGAAGTTGAAGCCCAACTGCTGTTTGACGAGGGTATTGCCGCAAAAGGTAAATCCATAATTGAGCAGTTGATGAATCTGGACCTGATAAAGGAGATTACATCCAAGCTTTGATTGACACGAGAGATAATGAGGATATTGAAATATTCCTCAATTGTATGGCACGTTTGCATTGCGACCATCTCAGAAAGGATATTGAACAATATGTCAAATCAGCTGAAGTGGCCGATAAAGTGGATTCGGTTAAGCAAATGGCCGATAAATGGGCAATTAAGCCATCTTTGGCGGAGAAACTGGTCGATATTTTAATTTTTATGGCCGATAAACAGCAGATAAGGACGGAGGATATTGTCAGTGCATTGGGTTTCCCTGAAACGACGGCAAGGCGTTATTTGCGCCAATTAACCGAATTCGGATATCTGGAAACTATCGGAGGCAACAAAAACAGGTCATACTCAAAAAAGGAATAATCTCAAAGGCCCAAACTCAAACAAGCCGACTGGAATCCCCAGCCGGCTTGTTTGCATTGCGATGCCCGAACAGGTCGGGAAGGATGTTATCGCTCAACGTCATTCCCGGCTTGACCGGGAATCTGTCAAAGGTTGTCCTTCTCGATGTCCTTGAAGTACCTGTATGTATTGACTTTGAGTTCGCCTACTGCCAGTTCGTCAGCCACGATGATGCCGTGCTGATGAGCCTGGAGGGCAGAAAGCGTGCAAGACTGCGAGTAGGCTCCTTCAATGGCGTTCTTCAAGGCAGTGGCCTTCTTGTGTCCGAAAGCAAGCACAAGCACCTCTTTCGCATCCATCACCGTGCCCACACCCACTGTGAGAGCAGTTGTCGGAACCTGTGAAAGGTCTCCGTCAAAGAAGCGGGAGTTGACGAGAATAGTGTCGTAAGTCAAACTTTTCACCCTTGTGCGAGAAACGAGGGATGAGAAAGGCTCATTGAAGGCCAGGTGACCGTCTTCGCCCACACCGCCCATAAACAGGTCGATTCCTCCGGCAGCCTTGATTCTCTCCTCGTAGGCTGCACACTCGGCAGCGAGGTCAGGAGCATTGCCGTTGAGGATGTTGATATTCTCCTTCGGAACATCCACGTGGTCGAAGAAGTTGCGTGCCATAAAGCTGTGGTAGCTTTCAGGGTGGTTCTCCGGCAGACCTACATATTCGTCCATATTGAAGGTAATGACATTCTTGAAGGAAACCTCACCGGCTTTGTACAGGCGAATCAGTTCCTTGTATGTTCCGACAGGGGTCCCTCCGGTCGGAAGACCGAGAACGAAAGGCTTGTCGGTAACAGCAGCCTTGGCCTTGATGCGTGAAACGATGTAATTCGCAGCCCAGACTGATCCTTCCTGCGCATTCGGTTCAATGATTACTCTCATTATTCAAATATTTTGGGTTAATAATTCTTTTCGGGACAGTCGCATTCTAAAACAGGCGCACGAACACCTCAATTGCCTGATATTCAGCCATACCGAGTTCGTCGTAAAGGCGTGCGGTATTCTGTGTCCTCTCTTCGGCCCTCTGCCAGAACTCGCGCGGGTCTTCTCCCGGGAACGGCACTATGTCCTTCTGTGAGAGGTGGCGGTAGATGGCGTGGCGTTTCTTGATCACCTCGTCAGGGCTGAGCGGAACTGCCATATCCACCTTTCCGAGCTCCCATTCCATCCAGGCACCTCTGTACAGCCACACGTGGCATTCTTTGAGCCAAGCCTCATCTTTGAGCTGGTTCAGGGCCTCAAGCACGGCTTCAGTGCAGACTCTGTGTGTTCCGTGAGGGTCTGCAAGGTCACCTGCAAGGTAAATCTGATGAGGCTGAACCTTCTGGAGCAGGTCTATGATTATGTCTATGTCCGCCTGGGTGCGCTCTCCCTTCTTGATGCCGCCGGTCTCATAGAAAGGCAGGTTGAGGAAGTGTGCGTTGGTGTCTGCATTCAGACCGAATGACCTCACTGCAGAACGGGCCTCGGACCTTCTGATGGCACCCTTGAGTTCAAGCAGGGCGCGCGGTTCAGGTTCACCCGGTTTCTTGGAAGCCACAATTGCCTTGACTTTTTCAAAATCGTCCCCATAGCCGAGCTCGTGGATGGCATCCATATGCTGGAGTACCACATCGTCGTGAACGGCCACATTTCCGGAAGTCTCGTAAGCCACGTGTACATCGTGTCCCTGCTCTACCAGACGGATGAATGTACCTCCCATAGAAATCACATCATCGTCAGGGTGAGGTGAGAAAATCACGACTCTCTTAGGGAATGGTGATGAAGGCACAGGTCTGGTGCTGTCGTCAGCATTCGGCTTTCCTCCCGGCCAACCTGAAATCGTATGCTGGAAGTCGTTGAATACGTTTATGTTGATTTTGTCATAAGGTCCGTGTTTCTCAAGCAGTTCCCCAAGTCCGTTGGAGAGATAGTCGCCCTGGGTGAGCTTGAGTATAGGCTTGTGCACCTGTTCGCAGAGCCAAACCACAGCCTTTCTGATGAACTTCGGTGTCCATTCGCAAGGGCCCACGAGCCACGGAGCCACGTTTCTTGTGAGCAGGCTGGCTGAATTGTCGTCCACATAGAAGGAAATGTTGCTGTGCTTCTGGAGCAGCGATGCCGGGCACGAGCTTGACATCTCGCCCTCAACTATATCCTTGACCACCTGGGCCTTGTCTTCACCCCAAGCAAGAAGATAGATTTTCTTGGCGCTGAGCATAGTGGAAATGCCCATAGCAATGGCACTGTTCGGAGTCATCTCCACCTTGCCTGCGAAGTTCTTCGCCTGTCTTTTTCTGGATGGATAGGACAGGAGAACGGTCCTGGTGCGACTGAGTTCCGATGCGCCGTGCTCATTGAATCCGATTTGTCCCTTTTCTCCCACACCCATTATGAGCAGGTCGAGATTTGAGGCAATCTGGTCGTACTTTGTGCAGAAATCGGAAACATAGGAACTGTCCTTCAACTCATCTATGCGTGGGATGTGTACGGCCTCCGGCTTGATGTCCACTTTGTCTATGAGTTCCTCGAAGAGTCGGCGGTTGCGGCTGTGTGAATAGGCCGGCGCAGGATAATATTCATCGATGCTGTAAATCTCGACCCTGTTGAATGAAACCGCACCCTCCTGATGGCGTTTTGCAAGTTCGCGATAGAGGCTGACAGGAGTGGAACCGGTGGACAGTCCCAGACGGAAGATGCCGTCTGAAGCCTTTATAGAAGAAACGATTTTGTCTGCAAGACATTTGCTTGCAATTTCCTCGTCTTCGTAAATATGAGCGGGGATATGCTCAAATGTATGCTTAATACCGTTAGGCAACCCCTCTTCTATGAGACCGCCATCTTTTGGTAATGTGAATTTCTTCATTGCTTATATGTTTAGTGTTTTGCCTGTGAATATGCCGGACCCGGAAGCGCATTGGCGGATTGACGAGAAACAGCTCCTGCAAAGTTAATGAATTTCGAGTGTAAAAGATATCCGAAAAGGAAATATATTCAAACAAATTCAAAAATCAGGGTATTCGATAATATTTGCTATCTTTGCGAGTTATGCGAAACGATATGAAACAAGACAATATAATTGAAGAACTTTCAGGCAAGGAATACGAGCACGGATTCGTGACAGACGTGGACCAGGAATTCATCCCGAAGGGCTTGAACGAGGATATTATCCGTCTGATTTCGGCCAAGAAGGAGGAGCCGGAGTGGTTGCTGGATTTCCGTCTGGATGCCTTCCGCAAATGGCAGAAGATGACTGTCCCGACCTGGGGGCATCTGGATATACCCGAGATTGATTTTCAGGACATAATATATTATGCGGCACCGAAAAAGGAGTCAGACCGTCCGAAAGAAATAGACCCGGAACTCGAAAAGACTTTCGACAAACTGGGCATTCCTCTGGACGAAAGGGCGGCCCTTGCCGGTGTGGCTGTGGATGCGGTCTTCGATTCCGTCTCCGTGGCCACGACCTTCAGGGCGGCGCTCGCTGAAAAGGGCATAATCTTCTGCTCATTCTCGGAGGCGGTGAAGGAACATCCCGATCTGGTGAGGAAATATCTCGCCACCGTGGTGCCTTCGGGTGACAATTTCTATTCGGCCCTCAATTCCGCTGTATTCAGCGACGGGTCTTTCTGCTACATTCCCAAGGGTGTGCGCTGCCCTATGGAACTGTCCAGCTATTTCCGCATCAATGCCAAGGGAACGGGACAGTTCGAGCGCACTCTCATAGTGGCGGATGAAGGTTCCTATGTGAGCTATATGGAAGGCTGCACAGCCCCGATGCGTGACGAGAACCAGCTTCACGCGGCGGTGGTGGAAATCATTGTCGAAAAGGATGCCGACGTGCGCTACTCTACGGTCCAGAACTGGTATCCGGGAGATGCACAGGGGCGGGGAGGCATATTCAACTTCGTGACCAAGAGAGGAATATGCAAGGGCAGCGGCAGCCATTTGTCCTGGACTCAGGTCGAGACCGGTTCCGCAATCACCTGGAAATACCCTTCCACCATACTCAAGGGCGACAATTCCTCCTCGGAGTTCTATTCCGTGGCCGTGACCAACAACCGGCAGCAGGCGGACACCGGCACCAAAATGATACACATAGGCCGCAACACCCGCAGCCGCATAGTCAGCAAGGGTATATCCGCAGGACATAGCCAGAACAGTTACAGGGGACTCGTGAAAATGCTCCCGGGGGCAGAAAACGCCCGCAACTACTCCCAATGCGACAGCCTGCTCATAGGCTCGGATTGCGGAGCGCATACATTCCCCGACATACAGAATTCCAATCCGACAGCAATTGTGGAACACGAGGCCACAACCTCCAAAATCAGTGAGGACCAGCTCTTCTATTGCAACCAGAGAGGCATACCGGCTGAAGATGCCGTGGGGCTGATTGTGAACGGTTATGCAAAGGAGGTTCTGGCCCGGCTTCCTATGGAATTTGCAGTGGAGGCTCGTAAACTGCTTTCGGTATCTCTCGAAGGTTCAATAGGTTAATATTATGGATTGGCTCAATTATACATTATTTACCATAGGTTCCGACACTCCGGTGTTGCTCATAGACCTGCTGACTTCCGTCCTCGGGCTCACCTGTGTCTTTCTCGCCGGAAGGAACAGCAAATACAATTTCTGGGTGGGGTATCTCTATACCATAGGACTCACCCTTATGTTCTTCAACAAGCATCTCTACGCCTCCCTGCTGCTTCAGCCCCTGTCCCTGGGAATCAACGTTCTCGGGCATTACCGTTGGTCTCATCCCCGCAAAGGTGAAGAAGTGAAGGGCAAGACTAACGAATTGAAGGTGACTATGCTCGGCTGGAAGTCGAGAGCCGCTCTTCTTGTGCTGGTCCCGCTTTTCGCCGTGCTGTGGGGCTGGCTGCTGCTCAAACTCGGAAGGGACTGGTGTCCGGGCTATTTTTCTCCTGACCCCATACCTTATCTGGATGCTCTGGTGACCGTGCTCATATTGACGGCCCAACTGCTTTCGGCATTGAAAAAATGGGAATGCTGGATACTCTGGCTCTTCGTGAACATAGCCCAGGTGACTATGCATCTGATGGTGGGACACGTGTTTATGCCTATAGTATGCGCACTGTACCTCATCAATGGAATCGTCTCCCTGGTGGGCTGGATGAAACTTTATAGAAAAGAAAATCAATAGGCTTATGGCAAACGATATCATATTGAAAATCAGTGGTCTGCACGCGGGAATCGAAGGAAAGGAAATCCTGCGTGGAATCGACCTCGAAATACGCAAAGGTGAAATTCACGCCTTTATGGGGCCCAACGGTGCCGGAAAGAGTACCCTGAGTTCGGTGCTGGCAGGCAAGCCTCAATACACCGTTACTTCCGGCAGCATCGAGTATATGGGGCGGGACCTGCTCGCGATGTCTCCTGAGGAGCGTTCTGTAGCGGGCATATTTATGTCCTTCCAGTACCCTGTGGAGATTCCGGGAGTGACCATTACTAATTTTATGAAGTCGGCAGTCAATGCTCACCGTCGCGCAAAGGGGCAGGAAGAACTCAAGGCGGGCGATTTTCTCAAGCTGATGAAGGAGAAGATGGCTTTCGTGCAGATGAAGTCTGAATTCTCCAAAAGGGAAGTGAATGTGGGCTTTTCCGGAGGAGAGAAAAAACGCAACGAAATCTTCCAGATGGCTATGCTGGACCCGGTGTTGTCAATTCTGGACGAGACCGACAGCGGACTGGATGTGGATGCCCTCAGGATAGTGGCAAACGGAGTGAATGCCCTGCACACCCCTGAAAAGGCTTCAATCATCATCACTCACTACCAAAGACTTTTGGAGTATATAGTGCCGGACATAGTGCATGTGCTCAAGGAAGGACGCATAGTCAAGACAGGAGGCAGGGAGTTGGTGAACCTTATCGAGGAGAACGGCTATGACGGACTTTAGAATATATTTTGCCGGCAGGGACGATATTCCGGGGGAATTCACTCTCGGCCGGGACGAGAAACTGGACCTGCTTCTGGTGGCCTTGCCCGGGGTGAGTTGCAGCATTGCTCTGCACATAACTCTGGAAGGGGAGGGGGCAGAGGTGAACTTGGGCGGGATTTACCTATGCCCGGGGAATGAGCGTCTGGACATATCCGTGACTATGGAACATAAAGTCGGGGGCTGCATCTCCAGTCAGGACTTCAAGGGCATAGTGGGAGGTACGGCACAGGTGGGCTTCTACGGAAGGATTGTGGTTGCTCACGATGCGCAGAAGACCGAAGCTTATCAGGCTGACCACAATATCCTGCTCACAGACACGGCCAAAGTCACCACCCGTCCCCAGTTGGAAATTTATGCAGATGACGTGAAATGTTCACACGGGGCCACTGTAGGCAAACTCGACGAAGATGCGCAGTTCTATATGAGGTCCAGAGGAATTCCGGAGGCCGAAGCAAGATTTTTGCAGATGGTTTCCTTCCTTGCTCCTGTGCTGGCTATGGTTCCGGATGAGACACGCCGTGCGGAATTGTCGGAACAGCTTGAAACGGCGGTACGTTCTGTTTTGTAATCTTTTCTAAGCTGACAAGGCTATGATTTCCCACCCTAATGTCAAAATCAACCTGGGGCTGAATGTCCTGCGCAAGCGTCCCGACGGCTTTCACGACCTTGAAACCGTGTTTGTGCCTTATTTCGGACTTTCTGATGTCCTGGAAATAGTGCCTTCTGACGGGTTCAGCATAGACATTTTTTCAAAAACACCGGGTATACCGGACTGGAACCCTATGTCGGATCTGTGTGCAAAGGCCTGGAGGCTTATGGCTGAGCGCTACGGGATAGGTCCTGTGCGGATCAGCCTTGAAAAACGCAATCCCGTAGGAGCTGGACTGGGCGGAGGTTCTTCGGACGCAGCCTTCACTCTCCGTATGCTGAACGAACTTTTTTCTCTGGGGCTTTCAGTTACTGAACTCTGCACCCTCGCATCGGAACTTGGCAGCGACTGCGCCTTCTTCATCCACAACCGTCCTATGTTCGGGGAGGGTAGGGGAGAAATCCTCAGCGATTATCCGCTCGACTTTCTGGACTGCGGACACAACCCGGAAGCCAAGTGGAAGATGGGCGTGGTGGCGCTGGACGGCAAACTTTCCGTCTCCACAGCCAAGGCTTACGGCAGCATCACCCCTCACGTTCCGTCAATCCGCCTGCGTGATGCCCTGCGCGGCAGCATAGAAGGCTGGAAGGAGAGCGTGGTGAACGATTTCCAGAAGACCGTGGTGGAGGAACATCCGCTTGTGGGCGAGATAATCAGACAGTGCTACAGTCAGGGGGCGGTCTATGCGGCAATGTCAGGCAGCGGCCCGTCCGTGTTCTGGATAGCTGACAGACCCCTTTCAATCCGAAGTATAAGATGATTTAAGTTTCGCAACTGCGAAACACCTACCTCTTAGGGAGGGGTAACGTGGAAATACAAAGAAAGTGCGTTGGAAACATGAGTAAAATGAGTCACGAAATAATAATAAAATCTTTGGAAGACCTCGACCAGGCGGCCGGGGAATTCCTGCAACAAATAGGAGAGAACCGTCTCGTAGCATTCTACGCTCCTATGGGAGCCGGCAAGACCACCTTCATCACTGCCCTCTGCAACCGTCTCGGAGTGGAGGATGCGGTTTGCTCTCCCACTTTCACCATAGTGAACGAATATCTCTCTGCAACGGGTGATTCTGTCTATCACTTTGATTTCTACCGTATTACCAAGCCTTCCGAAGCCCTCGAAATAGGCCTTGAGGACTATCTCTACAGCGGCAGCCTCTGCCTGATGGAATGGCCGGAAAATGTGGAAGACTTGCTCCCGGATGAGACTCTCAAGGTGCAGATAAGTGTTCTGCCAGACCAGAGCCGCTGCATCACCTGGGAGTGAAAATGTGGTTCCGTCCGTCAGTCGGCCAGGTGGTGCGTATGCTCTCTTGCGCTGGTTCCTCCTCCCTTTCCAGAGTATATACTCCCGTCACGACCCCTCTGAATCCCAGGGTGTCAATCTTTCCCTCAGACCAAAGCAGAGCCTTGCCCCCGGTTTTGGAACTCAGTCCTATGCGGGCATAGCCGTCGTAGCTGATATTCACAGCCTTGTCGGTCAAGACCGTATATCCCGACGGAAGGCTGTCGCAAAGTTTGCCCCTTATCAGCAGGTCCCTGTCCTCTCCGGTTCTGCTTTTCAGTATTCCAGCCGCTCCGTCCCCCGTTCTTATGAAACCTAAGGCATAGTCGTCGCCGTCCCATTCCACCGCGTGCAGGCCGTCAATCTGGATGACATTCCAGACCTTACCCGAGGGTTGAGTCAGACAGGCGTGAAAGAGGGCAGGGGTGTCGTTGGACAGGGCTGTAAGTTGGCCGTCCCAAGGCGGGAACAGCAGCATTGAACTGCCTGTGGAAGTGTCGTACATCTCGTAGCTCATACGGTTGCCCTCATTCCTGCAAAGTACCTTGAAACCGTCGGGACTCCGTATGAAACCGAAAATGTTGACCAATTCCCTTGGCAGGTCCATCTGAATGTTCTCTTTGCCGCATACGCAGTGGTATTGAGTAAGCATTCCGGAACTGCTTTTCACCGGCACCGAATAGAAGAAGCAGAGCTCCCCCAGTTCGTTTTCCCCTATATTCTTGTAGATGCTGCCCTCCTGATTCTCAAAAACCTTTTCTCCTCCATCCAGTGACACGAATCCCCTTCCTCCTTCATTCTCCCACAGGGTTCTTACCGTAATGGAGTCCTCCCGAACAGCGAGAAGGTATTTCCGTCCCTCCAGTTGCAGCATCTTGACTCCGTTCCTTGCAAGTGTGCTGCTTCCATCGGACAGGAAGGCCGAATAGAGCTGTCCTCCGCTGAAAAAATGCAGATAAGGGTCCGTACAGGCTACCCCTTCGGAAGCATCTGTGCTGAGGTTCACCTTGAGTTCCTTATCCATATACATCACCAGTCTCGCCCCGGGGTTGTCCAGTCCGGATACGGTCCAGTCCACCCCCTCCGGATAGGCCAGTCCTGTGACCACGATTATGTCTCCGGAAGGCTTCAGATAGTCCGGCAAATCCTCTGTGGCTGAAGTTTCCTCATCCAGTATGACTGTGAAGCAGGCTTGAGCAGCAAGAGCACAGGCTGCAAGCAATATCCACTTTCTCATAGGCTGTTCTGTTGTTTGTCGAGGAAACGGTATCCGGCCGCTTCGCTGATGTGCAACATATTGATATGAGGACTGTTCTCCAGGTCGGCTATGGTCCTGGATATACGTATGATTCTCATACAGGCCCTGGCAGACAGGCCCATCCTCTCAATCGTCTGTTTGAGCACCTCCTTGCACTCCTGGTCCAGAGGACAGTATTTCTCTATCATCCGGTTGTTCATTGCCGCATTGGTGTAGATGCCTTCCTCTCTGAACCTTTCCTTCTGGATTTCCCTGGCTCTTATCACCCTTTCCCTCACGGCCGCGCTGCTTTCGGCCCTGGGCGGATTTATGAGTTTGAGAGCATCCACGGCGTGCATCCAGAGCTGTATGTCGATTCTGTCCATCATCGGGCCTGAAAGCCGGGCTATGTAGCCGGACCTTTGGCCCGGGGTGCAGCGGCAGCGGTTGCCCTCTCCGTAATATCCGCAGGGACAGGGATTTGCAGCTGCGGCCAACATAAAGGATGCGGGGTAAGTGACCTTGGTCTTGAGTCTGGAAATGGTGACCTGCCTGTCTTCCATTGGTCCCCTCAGGGCTTCTATCACCCTTTTTGGAGCCTCGCAGAACTCATCCAGAAAGAGCACTCCGTTATGGGCCAGAGATATTTCCCCGGGAAGTATGCTGTCTGACCCTCCTCCTATGATGGCAGGGATGGATGCGCTGTAATGGGGCGAGCGGAAGGGGCGGTGAAGCACGGTTCCGGGGGTGCGGTAAAGTCCTGCCACAGAATAGATTTTGCTGGTCTCCAGAGACTCCTCAGGGGTCATAGGAGGCAGGATTCCGGCCAGAGCCTTGGCTAGCGAGGATTTGCCGGAACCCGGGGGACCTATCATCAGCAGATTATGTCCTCCTGCAGCGGCAATTTCCATCCCCCTCTTCGCAAATTCCTGTCCCACAATCTGTGAGAAATCCACTTCCACCCCGCTTTCCTGCGCAGTTCCGCTTCCGTAGCTGCGGTTTTTGACAAGCAGGCCAGAACTGTCGGACTGCCCGTCCAGAATACGTATGACTTCAAGCAGATTGTCCACGGCATAGACCGTATCCGGATAGTAGTCCCTGCAGAGTCCTGCCGCATCCAGGGGCAGAATGCATCCCTTCATTCCCCGGGACTCTACCAGGCCCGCAATGGGCAGGGCACCCGGAACAGCCCTCACCGAGCCGTCAAGCCCCAATTCTCCCATTATGATATAGTCCTCCAGCTGACCTGCGTCTATCTGTCCCGAGGCGGCCAGTATGCCTATGGCTATGGGCACATCGTAGCCGCTGCCGTTTTTTCTGATGTCTGCCGGAGCCAGGTTGATTACGATTTTTTTGCCCGGCACCCTGAATCCCAGGGAAGTGAGGGCAGTGATGGTTCGCAACAGGCTCTCTTTCACTGCCGCATCTGCCAAGCCCACCAGATGAATGCCGATGCCGGAGGAAATGTCCACCTCCACGATCACATCCACAGCCTGCACGCCCACGCATTTTGCACTATGAATATAAGTTAACATAAATAGTTGATATTAAGTAAATTATATCTGCAAGAGGAGGCTCGACGCCCCGCTTTTCGCCCATAAATATTGCCGGAGTGAAAAGAAAAAGCTGATGGAAAAAGAAAAAAGTGGTAATTTTGTCCTATTGCGGGTGAAATGCCGGTATTTTTGGAGCAAGCGGAGATAGTTGATGCACCCGGATGAAGAGTGATTATGGTGAAAAAATTTTTGAAGAGTTTCGGAGACTACCTGCTTTTTTTGAAACAAGTTTTCCGCAAACCCGAAAAATGGAAGTTGTACTGGAAGCAGTTCATAGCGGAATCCGACAAACTGATTATCTCATCTGTGGTGATAGTCGGGGTGATTTCAGTGTTCATAGGCGGAGTCCTGGTCATTCAGACAGCCTCCAATCTGGAAAACCCTTTTATAGACAAGATGTATGTGGGCTATATGGTGAGAGAGAGCCTCATCCTGGAATTCTGTTCCACTATGGTGGCCCTCATTCTGGCCGGCAAAATCGGCTCCAGCATTTCTTCGGAAATAGGAAGTATGCGCATCACAGAGCAGATTGACGCTATGGATATGATGGGAGTGAATTCGGCCGGTTTCCTGGTGCTTCCCAAACTGGTCAGTGCAACTCTCCTGAGCCCGCTGCTTATGCTGATGAGCCTTGTGCTCGGACTCATAGGCGGATATCTCGTGGTGCAGGTCACCGCCATCATTTCCACAGCTTCCTATATCACCGGTATAAGATTCTGTTACAACGGCTATTATATCTTCTACAGCTGTTTCAAGATGTCCGTTTTCTGTTTCCTGATTTCGTCAGTGGCGGCTTTCAACGGATACTATGCAAAGGGAGGCTCCCTTGGTGTGGGCCGTTCCAGCACCCGCAGTATTGTGACTTCCAGCATACTCATACTTATGTTCGACCTCATCCTCACCCAACTGATGCTGTATTGATATGATAAAGGTAGAAAATCTGTGCAAATCTTTCGACGGCAGTCAGGTGCTCCGGGACATCAATGTGGAGTACAAGGCCGGGCAGTGCAATATGATAATAGGAGCAAGCGGATCCGGAAAGACAGTTCTGCTTAAGAGTCTGATAGGTCTGTTGGAGCCTGATTCCGGAGAAATATACTATGACGGAACAGCTTTCTCATCAATGAATTACAAGGAGAAGAAGGCTCTGCGCCAGAGGATAGGCATATTGTTCCAGGGCAGCGCCCTCTTCGATTTCGAGACAGTTTTGGGCAATGTTATGTTCCCTATGCGTTTCTTCACGGACTGGAGCGAGAGCAAGATGAGGGAAAGGGCGCGTACCTGTCTGGACAGGGTGAATGTGAAGGACTCTGACAACAAGTATCCGAACGAACTCAGCGGAGGTATGCAGAAAAGGGTGGGAATAGCCCGCGCAATAGCCCTGAATCCTTCCTTTCTTTTTTGTGACGAGCCCAATTCGGGCTTGGACCCCTATACCTCCATACTCATCGACCGTCTCATAAGCGACATCACCAGGGAATTCAATATGACCACCGTGGTTAACACCCACGATATGAACTCCATACTCGAAATAGGAGACAAAATCGCATTCCTGAACTCCGGAAGCCTGCTCTGGCAGGGGGACAGGCACTCCATTCTCGAGACAGATTGCGAACCGCTCAAGAATTTCATCTGTGCCAACCGTCTGGCCAGAAATATCATTGAGGGAAACAAGAAGTGAGGTTCCAGAAAGTGATTCACTTGCTTAGAGTTTGAATCGCAGACCCGCCTCCACTCCGAAAGACAAAGGCTGCGAGGTGCGTATGCTTCGAGGCTGGTTGTTGTCGAAATAGTAGCGCAGACTCGGATCGATGTAGATGCCCAAAAATTTGACCGGGCTGTATTCCACTCCCAGACCCAGTTTCACCGAGCTCTGTATGCCTTCCACTGTAGTCTTGTGGTTGATGTCAAGATTGTCATAGACACCGTTGTAATGGTTGCTGACGCATTTTTCGATGCAGCCTCCCACGGATGCGTAAGTGTTCCAGTGCTCGTTGCCGTAGATATTGAAATAGACGTCGAGAGGTATGCCTATGTAATGCTGGCTATTCTTCAATTCAGCGGTACAAGATCTCACAAGGTTGCCGACGGAGTCATATTCATAGTAATTGCCGGAAACCCGTTTCATAAGCAGGGTGTAGTTGACTCCTATTCCGATTTCCAGCCATTTTATGATACGGAATTTGATTCCCACACCGAAACTCATAGGCAGATAGTAATAATCGGTGTCTTCGTTTTCCACGAAAGATGTCGAAGTCGGGATTTTGAAACGTCCCTGTGACATCATCCTTATGGACTCGGTTTTCCGGGATGGGCCCACGAAGCTGTTTCCGCCTATGCAAAGCTCGTAAACCGGGTCTTCGTCAATTTTCTCCCTGAGGTTGGTGCCGTTCCATTCTGCGTCTGCCAGATAATAGTCCTTATCTTCGGCTATATCAACCTGTTGCACTTCTATTTCAGCAGGGGCGGTGTCGAATTGGTTGTCTTCCACATAGTCGGGCTGGGCTTCAGATGTTTCTGGAATTGAGTCTTCTTCGGGTATTTCAGTTGAGGCAGACCGGATTGTGGTTTCCGTTTTCATATTTTCGGCGTTTTCAACTATTCCGGCTGTTTCAACTCTTCCGGCTGTTTCAGAGCTGCCAGCGCTCACAATCTGTTCATCCGTTTCAACAGTTACGATGTTTTCGGCCACAATGTCAGATGAGAGCCCGGTACTGTCCTCGATTTCCGTATTGTGCAAAAGGAAAAATGCGGCAATAGCAGCAGCGGCAGACACGAGTCCCAGGCCGGACAGCCACAATGCACGCACACGGGATCTCTTCGCAACCCCGTCAGCTTCGGCTCCCATAGACGCGACTATTCCGTTCCAGACCCTCTCCGGCGGCATTTCTTCCGCATCGGCGAGCATCCGTCTTAGCCTGTCGTCAAAAATATTTCCACTATTGTTTTCCATACATTTTTTCAATTCTGTCCTGCAACCAGATTCTGCCCCTGCTCAACTGGGTCCTGGAAGTACTCTCCGTGATTCCGAGCATATCGGCTATCTCCTTGTGGCTGAAGCCTTCCAGCACATAGAGGTTGAACACCGTTCTGAACCCCACCGGCATAGTGGTAATCAAACCCATCAGCTCCTTGTAGCCGATTCTCTCCAATGCGTTCTCCCCGTCAGAGGACATTTTTCTGATTTCAGTGATATCTTGCGAATCTTTCAGCACGTCGTTTTTCCTGAGGTACATCAGGGAAGCATTGATGAAAATCCTCCTCGCCCATCCGTCGAACGACCCGCTTCCGCTGTAGGTCTCAAGTTTCGCGAAAAGAGCGACAAAGCCTTCCTGAAGCACGTCCTCCGCCACAGTCCTGTCGCCGACATAGCGTATGCACACGGGGAAGAACCTCGGCGCCAGAAGTTCGTACATCTTTCGCTGCGCCGTTCTGTCTCCCTTTATGCACTTGGGTATCAGCCCTGCCGCCTTGTCTTCTCCCACTTTTACAGCTGAATGCAGACCGCTTGTCCAGACCTCAAAGATGCACCGGCGGTCCGTTGCGTTGCATCCAGTCTCCAATCTTCAAGTTTCGCTGACTGCGAAGTTCTGTCATAATTTTCCCAAAAATAGCACTTTTTCGCGAATTGCATACTATATTTGCGGTTTGTGTGCTCTTTGCGAGCTGCGATGCGGGGACGGCTCCGAATTTGCTGTATGGCCCCCGCTAGTAATATGAAAACAATAAGTTGCCTCAGATTTGAATTAGATTTTCGAGGTCAGATTTTCACCCGAAGAAGGAGCATAGCCGTAGCTATGTGACTGATGAGGGAGGAAATATGGACCGAAAAGATTTTCAAAGATGATGCAGGTTATTTTTTGAGGATTACTAAATTACGTTGATGATGAAAAATTTGTTCAGAATACTTGTTCCTGCAGTCCTTCTGTGCCTTTCAACGGTTTCGGGAGCCCAGACCCGAAGCCAGGCGCGAATGGCCGACTCTATTCTTCTGGGCGGTGTGGAACTGTACAACCAGGGCGAGAACCAGAAGGCTGCACGCATATTCAAATCCCTGACGGACAGCTATCCGGACTACGATCCGGCTCACTATTATCTGGCCCTCACCTTCCTTCAGGACAAGGAGACCGACCTGGCAGAGAGCGAATTGCTCAAAGCCTGTGCAGTCGACCCGTCCAATTTCTGGTACCGTCAGAGGTTGGCTATAGTTTATACTCTCACCGGACAGACGGACAAGGCCATAGATATGTATGTCAAGCTGCTTGCGGACTTCCCGAAAAAAAGCGACATCTATTACGACCTCGTGGAACTGTATGTCACGGCAGGCAAGACGGACGAGGCTCTGGCCACCCTGGACGAGATTGAGAAGGTCTTCGGGGCAACAGAGGGTACGGCCATCTACAGATTCCGTCTCCTGATGGCCTCTAAGCGCACTGAGGAGGGCTACAAAAGTCTGGAAGATTACAACAGTAAATATTCATCTCCATTGATACTCACCACCTTGGGCGACTATCGTATGTCTATGTTCGAGGATTCCCTGGCCTTGGCCTACTACAACGAGGCCCTTGCTCTGGACAAGGACTTCCCTCCTGCGGTGCTTGGAAAAGCCGAGGCTTTGAGGATGACCAGACGCTATGACGATTTCTTTCCCCTGCTGAACAGATATGTGGAAAATCCATCGGTTCCGGCAGTGGCCAAGTCGGAATACTTGTCCGCCCTCACCCAGAAGACCGACCAGAAATTCATCACTTCCTTCCAGGAAAAAATCGATACCGCGATGAACATCTGCTTCCGCAAGCATCCGGCAGACAGCTCAGTGATAGCCACGGCAGCAGGGTATTACTATAGGACGAGCCGTCAGGACGTGGCAGAATCCCTGTTCAAGCTCAATGCCGAGATGCAGCCGGACAAACCGGAACTGCTGGCCACCTATCTCTACAGCCTGATGTATTCCGCCAAGTGGCAGAGTCTTGCGGAGGAAGGCAGGAAGGCAGCCTTGAAATATCCTGAAATCACCGACTTTATGATGCTCTCCGGGGTGGGGTACAACTATCTTGAGGATTATCCCGAAGTGGTTCGCCTGAGTGAGGAAATCATAAGGAAATCTCCAGGCGACAGCTCCGTGCTGGTGTCGGCCTACTCGGCTATGGGGGATGCCTATTACAGGATGCAACGTTCAAAAGAAGCCTTCAAGGCCTACGACAAGGCTCTAAAATACAACCCGGACAATGTCTATGTGCTTAACAATTACGCCTACTATCTCTCGCTTGAGGGCAAAAATCTCAAGAAGGCATACACGATGAGCAAGAAGACCATAGAGGCCGAGCCGGACAACTCCACCTATCTCGACACCTTCGGATGGATACTATATCTTCAGGGCAAGGCATTGGAAGCCAAACCTTTCTTCAAGCACGCCATGCTCTACGGGGGCAAGGAAAGCGTGGTGATAATGGACCATTATGCAGAGGTGCTTTTTGCGCTCAAGGAATACGACCTTGCCTTTCTGTATTGGTTCAAGGCCCAGGAGAAGAACAACGGGCAGATTCCCGACCTGGATGAAAGGGTTGCAAAGCGCAAGAAATCCATAGGAAGATAGTCTATGAGCCGCCGTCTGTTCCCATTCTTCCTTGCTTTGATGATGTTCTGTCCGCTGACCAGGGCTCAGGACACTTCGGCCCAGCGTGAGCAGAAGGAGAAACTGGAGAAGGAGATAGAGTTGATTAACAAGCAATTGTCTTCTGCCGATTCCAAGAGCCGTAGCGCATTGTCCAATTACAATCTGGTTTCCAAAAAAATCTCCAACCGCAAGAAACTTCTGGAAAACAGCCGCCGCAAGGAAAGGGAAATAGGGGATCAGATATATTTGAAACAGAAAGAAATAAATGCCCTGCAGGCGAGTTGCGACACACTCTCCGCCCATTATGACAGGCTCATACTCGGGGCTTACAAGAACCGCGATGCCCGTATCTGGTATATGTACATCCTTTCCAGCGAAGACCTTTCCCAGGCCTATCGCCGCTATGGCTATTTCAAAAGCCTGGCTGCGCAGATTCAGTCCCAGGCGCAGCAGATTGAACAGCAGAAAGAAGAACTGCTGAAGCAGAAGGCAGCTCTGCAGGAAATGAAGAAGACCCAAAAGAAGCAGAGCGACGAATCGCAGAAAGAACTGGGTCGTCTCACGGATGAGCAGAAAGAATCAAAGCAACTGGTGAACAGTCTCAACAAGGCGAAAAAACGCTATCAGAAGGAACTTGCCGCCAAGAAGAAGCAGGTGGAGGCTCTGGACCGGGAAATAGCCAGAATCGTGAAAGAGGCGATGAAGACCTCGCCGTCGGGCAAAACGGAAGTGGACCAGGCACTGGCTGCGGAGTTTTCCAAGAACAGGGGACTTTTGCCCTGGCCTGCTGACGGACCTGTGGTGGAGCCTTTCGGGGAGCGTTTTCATCCTGTTTACAAAAATGTCAAGTTGCCCAAAAACAATGGTATAGGAATAGCCTTGAAGAGCGGAACACCGGTTCGGTGCGTGTTTGACGGGGTGGTGAAACAGGTACTGGTGATGCCCGGATACAATCAGTGTGTTCTCGTGCAACATGGCAATTATTTTACATTCTATTGCAAATTGCGCAATGTTAGCGTGAAATCCGGTCAGAAAGTCAAGACCGGACAGCAATTGGGCGTTGTGGACACTATAAACAAAGATACCCAGCTTCATTTTCAGGTGTGGAAGGATACGACTCCTCAAAATCCTGAGTCCTGGCTGAAATGAATTTAAATATGAAAAAAACTGTATTTATGACCGGGGCCACCGGAAATATGGGCTTTGCCGGCTTCAAGGAACTCTTTGCACGCAGGGACCGTTTCAACATAAGGCTGCTTGCACGCAAAAGCGAAAAGAATCAGAAACTTCTGGAAAACTATCTGAATGACGGGGCGGTTGAGGTCATTTGGGGCGATATGATGTCCTTCGACGATGTGCTCAAGGGAGTCACCGGGGCTGATTACGTCCTGCATATCGGAGGAATGGTCTCTCCTGCGGCCGATTATTATCCGGAAAAGACGCTGAAGGTGAATGTGGGTTCATCCGAATTGATAGCCAAGGCAGTTCTTGCACAGGAAAATCCCGCTGCGATTAAGGTCGTGTACATAGGCTCTGTGGCCCAATTGGGAGACCGTCTCTTCCCGCATCATTGGGGCAGGGCAGGAGACCCGGTGCAGGCCAGTCCCTTCGATATGTATTCCCTCTCCAAATGCCGTGCGGAAAAGGCTATAGTGGACTCCGGGGTGCCTTGCTGGGTGAGTCTGCGCCAGTCAGGAATTCTTTACCCCGATTTGCTCAAGGCTATGGGCCCGACAGCTTTCCACGTGCCGGTGGCCGGAGTTCTCGAATGGACCACCATAGAGGATTCGGGCCGGCTTCTGGCTAATGTCTGCGAGGATTGGGTGCCTGATTCTTTCTGGAACAATTTCTACAACATAGGCAGCGGACCTGAGTACCGTATGAGCAACTATGAATTCGAGTCGAGGATAATCGGTTCCCTCGGTCTGGGAGGTCCGGAGAAAGTATTTGAACCCCAGTGGTTTGCACTCAAGAATTTCCACGGAATGTGGTATGAGGATTCAGACCGTCTGGAGAATATCCTGCATTTCCGCGAGAATCTGCCCCTGGACGAATATTTCCGCAGACTGAAGAAGGAACTGCCGTGGTTCTATTCCCTTGCACCGCTTGCCCCGAAATCCATAGTCAAGAAATTTCTCGGCAAATATGCCTATGACAAGGTTCTGGGCACCCAGTATTGGGTGGAAAATGACCCCGCCCGACTGGAAGCCTTCTATGGTTCCAGAGAGGCTTATGAGAGCATACGCAGCTGGAATGACGTGCGTCCGCCGCATTATGAAAAAGATGTAGAAAAAGCCCGCGCAAAAGGGGAACTCCTGCATCTTGACCACGGCTGGGATGAGTCCAAGTCCATCTACAGCCTGACCGATGACGAAATCCAGGCAGCGGCAGCCTTCCGCAGCGGCAAATTCCTCGGCGCAGTTGAGGTTCCAGGCTCATCGGAGGTATCCGCTTCCGGTCCATCGGAGACATCCGCCCCAGGCTCATCCGAGCCATCCGTTACCGGTCCATCAGCAGCCCCTGCCTCCCGCACCAAAGGCCGTCAATACCGCTGGCAGTGCTCCAAAGGCCACATCTTCACCGCCTCCCTCGAATACGTCCTGCTCGGTGGCGGCTGGTGCCCGGATTGCATCTTTGACTCCTGGGCTAACTCTCAAATTAATGGGAATATCTGAAATTGTTTGTAACTTTGCACCGTCCTTTGTGTCGGTAAAATGCAATTGCTTATCATTTTTCTCAACTAATGCTTGACCGGGAGATCATACAGAATTTTGTAAATGGGAGTCAGGACGCCTTCAAGTCTGTTTATGATGCCTATTGGAACAAAGTGTATGGTTTTACCAAGTTGTATCTGAACAGTCATCAAGACCGGGAGGATGTCGTACAGGAGGTATTCGTCAGGTTGTGGAACAAGCGCCATCTGCTGGATGCTGATAGAGATTTGGACGGTTTCCTTTTTATTCTTACAAAGAACTTGATTCTCAATAAGTTGCGCAACAGGGAACTGAAGAGTCTGGATTCATTGGCCACAGACATTCCCGATGCCAGTCCTGACCTTAATGATCCGTATTTTGAGCACTATATCGAAGACCTCGTAGTCGCTTTGCCCGCAAAGCAGCGTGAGGCTTTTCTCCTGCGCCGCAAAAATAATATGAGCATCAAGGAAATAGCCTCGGTGATGAATATCTCCGAAAGCGGAGTCAAAAGGAATATTAATCTCGCGTTGAAATTCCTTAAGGCAAATCTGCCTTTGTTCCTCATTTTCTTATCTTTATAGAGTGTTTTTCGGTTAAGTAATACTCAAAAAATAACCTGCATCATCTTTGAAAAGATAGAAAAATTGACATACCCTATGTGTACTTTCCTGTTTTCCGTGTGTATTTAGTCAAAAATGAAACTCACATATGTTTTTTGACAGACACATGAAAGACGATTGGGATAATTTCCCTGTTCAAGAGGAAGATGCCGCCATCGGGGCGAGAATCTGGAAAAAGGTCCATCGCAGAGTTCTTGTTAGAAAGTACTGGGGTGGGGCAGTATCTGCTGCAATTGTATCGGCGGCAGCCTCCATTGTAATCTTTGTCTCCGTCTATGGACATAATGACAATGAAGTTGAAGCACCTGCAGTACAAACGGTTGAAATCCTGGCTGAAACCAACCGGGAAGTCGTTCTCCCTGACGGTTCAGTCGTATATCTGGATGCAGGAAGCAGTCTTTCCTATCCGGAGACAATGGCAGGCTCAAGGTCTGTCGCATTGAGCGGAAATGCCGTTTTTGATATTAAGAAAACTGCTGATAATCAGAATTTTATCGTAAACGTTGAGGCCTCGTACATTGAGGTTAGGGGAACATCCTTCGCCGTCAGCACAGAGGCGGGAAAGGAGGTGTCGGTGGTCCTTTATTCCGGTGCCGTCGATTTCGTTTCCACATCAAACGGCCAGAGCGTATCTCTCAAACCGTCAAACAAGCTTTCTTTCAATATTTCAGACCAGACTATAAATGTTTCTCCGTCATTTCCGGGAATTACCTGGATTGATGGGGCTTTCCTTATCAAAGATGCTCCGTTGAGCAGCCTGGCGGACTTCATCAATTGGAAATATGATGTGGATGTCTGTCTTGATTCGTCGGTTGACAGTTCCCTCAGAACGAATGGAGTTATCAAATATAAGGAGACCTGCGTCGATGTCATATCCAAAATCTGCTATATGTTCGACTTGCGATGCGAATATGATTCAGGAACATACAGGCTGACAAGACAATAGTCAACCCCGCCACATTTTTGATAATCAACTATTACTGATAATTATGAATCCCAAAACTAAACTTGTAAAAATTCTTACAACATTTCTGGTTGTAAGCCTGGCGATGTTTCTTTCGCCCCGGGCCTCTGCCCAGATTGTTCTTAAAGGTGAGAATCTGACTGCAGTTGAGGCTATTTCACAACTTCAGCAGCATTCCGATTATGTTTTCTTTTACAATTCCGACGACCTTGCAGGAATAAAGGCCCGCTCCTACAATCTTGAAGGTAGTCTTGAATCTGTTCTGATGGATATTTTCAGGGGTACGGGGATCACCTGGCGTATCCAGGAGGACAAAAAGGAAGTGTTCCTGAAGAAGAATACAGAAGAAAATAAACCGGACGCCAACACAGTGCGTACCGTTTCCGGTATCGTTGTTGACGACACCGACAAACTTCCTCTTATCGGAGCAACAATCCACAAGAAAGGAACGAATGATGTCGCAATTGCGGATTTGGACGGTAAATTCACAATGTCTGGGGTTACCAACAAGACCGTGCTTGAAGTTTCCTTTATCGGTTTCAAACAGAGAGACTTCCGAGTGGGCGACCTGGGATATCTCGAGATTGAACTGACTTCAGACAATGAACTTGAAGGAGTTGTTGTCGTAGGTGCTGGTACTCAGAAAAAGGTTTCCGTCACCGGTTCAATCACCGCAGTAAAAGGCGACCAGCTCAAGGCCACCAGTTCATCGCTTACAAGCAATCTCGCAGGTCAGCTTGCCGGTCTGGTGTCCGTGACCAAGAGCGGAAAGCCTGGTGAGGGATCGGAATTCTATATCCGCGGTGTCGGAACTTTCGGAGGACGTGCCACTCCGCTCATTCTCCTCGACGGTATAGAAATTACGGCAGATGCCCTGGATCGCATTCCGCCTGAGTCCATCGACCAGTTTTCAATTCTCAAGGACGCGTCGGCAACAGCCATTTATGGTTCCCGCGGTGCAAACGGTGTGATGATCATAACCACAAAGGAAGGCCAGGAAAACACAAAGGCCCAGGTTACGGCAACTGTGGAATGCTCTGTACTCCAGCCTATGCAGCAGATGGAATACGTCGATGGCGCACGTTGGATGGAAATCTACAACGAGGCACTTACAAGCCGTTATCCGTCATCATCTCCCCGTTATTCTCAGGAAATGATAGACAACACCCGCAGCGGTGTCAATCCGTATATGTTCCCGGATGTGGACTGGTACAATCTCCTGTTCAAGAAATTCACTTCCAACCAGAAAGCCAATGTCAACGTGCAGGGTGGCGGTTCGAAACTTACCTATTATATGGGTATTCAGGCCAACCACGACACCGGTCTGATCAACTGTCCCAAGGATTATGTCTATGACAACAACTACAACCGTTGGAATTTTATTTTCCAGAACAATATAAACTATCAGATTACCAACACCACCAAGGTCAGCCTCAAGCTGAATGCCCAGTTCGGTACATACAAGGGTCTGGGAAACAACGACAACCTCTATTACAATGTCTATGACATCTCTCCTGTGATGTTTCCGGCATATTTCCCTATGCAGGAAGGTGACGAATACATCCACTTCGGAAACAGGGTGTTCTCGGGTACCAACCTCTACACCAACCCTTATGCGGAACTTCTCCGCCAGTCCAAGGAGACCAATCTCAACGACATCAGCGCCTCCCTCAAGCTGGACCAGAATCTGGACGTGATTACAAAAGGTTTGACCTTGTCTGCACTCATCGCACTCAATGCCCGTTCCAGCAGCACATTCACAAGGTCTATGACCCCGTTTTATTTCCAGGCAGACCCTTCTGCATGGGATCCTGCCGACCCGTATTCATACGTAGCCAATCCTGTCGGTGTGGCCGGCTCTACCTATCAGACTATGTCCGATGTCAGCCGTTGGTCATATATGACATATTATTTCGATGCCCGACTGAATTACAACCGCAGGTTCGACGACCATGCTGTTTCCGGTATGCTGATGTATATGATGCGCCAGTACAGGGAGCAACAGCTTCCTAACAGGAATCAGGGTTTTTCCGGAAGGTTCACCTACAACTATGCAGACCGTTACCTCGTGGAGGTGAATTTCGGTCTCAACGGTACCGAGCGTATTCAGAAGGCGGACCGCTTTGAATTCTTCCCGGCAGTATCCCTCGGATGGGTGCCGAGCAACGAAAATTTCTGGAGTCCTATCAAGAATTGGTTCTCCCATCTGAAAGTTCGTGCGTCCTACGGTCTTGTGGGAAGTGACGACACAGGAAAGATTGCAGGTGCACAGCACTTCCTCTATGTTTCGGATGTATCCACATATTCACCGGCCTTCTACACTGGTCCTCGCGGCGAGTTCGTCAAGACAAATGCCCCTATAATAAATACTTATCCGGTTGAGGATGCCTGCTGGGAAAGAGCAAGGAAACTTGATGTCGGTGTGGATCTGTCATTCTTCAACAGCCTCAACCTCTCTGTGGACTATTTCCGCGAGGACAGGGACCGTATCCTTATGCAGCGTGCTTCCTGGCCTAACCAGATGGGTTACGACCAGGCCAAGCCTTGGGCCAATGTCGGAAAGGTTCTCAATCAGGGTGTGGATATCAGTGCCAACTACACAAAGCACTTCGGAACAGACTGGACTATGTCCCTCAGGGGTACTTTCACTTATATGAGCAATGAACTTGTGTATGTGGATGAACCTGACTACCTCTATTCCTGGCAGTCCTCAATCGGTTGGCCTCTGCCTTCCTACAGGATTGAGGGTTATATAGCCGATGGCCTTTTCAAGGACCAGGCAGACATTGAAAACAGTCCTGAGCAGAACCTCGGAAGTGCCGTGATGCCCGGTGACATCAAGTACAGGGACATCAACGGTGACGGCAAGATTACTATGGAAGACCGCACGATGATTTCCGACACAGGCAATATGCCGAGAATCCAGTATGGTTTCGGGGCGTATATCAGATGGAAAAACCTCGATCTCGGTGTGTTCTTCAACGGTTCTGGACTCAGAACAATTCTTCAGAGCCCTATGAATCCTTTCGGAGCTGACACCGGTACCGAATGGGGTGCAGGCGAAAGGCAGGTTGCAAAATACATAGACGAGCAGCGTTGGACGGAAGCAAATCCTGACCCTAATGCAACTTATCCTCGTCTGGGAGTCAACTATACGGATGTGAAGAACAATCTCGTAAGCAGCACCTACTGGCTCCGCAACGGAAGTTTCATCCGTTTCAAGACTTTGGAGGTGGGCTACAAATTCCCTCATTGCCGCATATTCTTCACCGGAGACAACCTCTTCGTATGGAGTCCTTTCAAACTTTGGGACCCTGAGTTGTCCTGGAATTCATTCCCTCTCCAGAGGACTTTCAATTTTGGTGTTCAGCTTTCATTCTAAATCTTTGTTATGAGAAATATATATAAAATATTTGCAGCAGCACTTTTCTGTATCTTGGCAGCAACTTCCTGCAACTTCCTCGAAGTGGTCCCTCCGGAGACTATGGAGATTGAAGACACAATGAAGGACAAGGACAGAGCGGAAGCATTCCTTTACAGCTGCTATGAGGGTACAACCTCCCTTTACAAGCAGAGACTGCTGCGCAGCTTTGTTTCCTCCACAGATGAATACGGACTTCCTACAGCCTGGGGCGTGAACAGCCAGAGAAATGCGTGGGGACTCGTGAATGCAGGTGAGGTGTGGACTCCGGCTTGGGATGTATGCTACACCTATATCGGCAAGACAAACCTTTTCCTGAAACTTCTGGGTGAGTACACTCCTGCCCACAGTACCGAAAGCGACATTGCACGCTGGAAGGCGGAATGTTCATTCCTTCTCGGATTTTACCATTATTATCTTCTGGAGTCCTATGGCCCTATTCCTATTCAGGACCATTTCTATTCCAATTCAACTCCGAAGGAAGACTTTCCGGGACGTTCCCACTATGACTACTGCGTGGACAGAATTGTCGCTTGGCTGGACGATGCTGCACAGAACGGTCTTCCGGACTATATTGCAATAGATTCCGAGCTTGGAAGAGCCACCGTTACGGCTGCAAAGGCACTGAAGGCACGCGTTCTTCTCTATGCTGCTTCACCTATGTGGAACGGTGAGGCTCCGGCAAGCATCAAGGCCTGGAAGAACAAAAACTACGAGACTCCGGGCTATGGAATGGAGCTCGTTTCGTCCAAGTATGATGAGAATAAGTGGGAAAGGGCTCTGACAGCCTGCCAGGAAGCGATTGCCTTTGCTGAAGGAGAGGGCAGAAGAGAACTCTTCACTCTCGACTATGCGGAGCAGAGAAGGGCGGCAGAGGATGTTGAACTCCCTGACATTCCGGGAGCGTCTGACGAATTCAAGAAATATGTCAGCCTTATGTCCTATCTGATGGTAACGGTAGAGACAGACGGAAACAAGGAAATCATCTGGGGCTCATCCTACCCGGCCACAATAAACTATTATCTCGATTGGGAGAACACAGCCCTTCCTCATGCTGTCACTACATACAACGGTGCGGCGACTGGCGGACGCTCGGGAGTATCTCCATTCCTCTATTCCATAGAGCATTTCTACACAGAAAACGGTAAACTCCCTGCCCGGGACAATGCCTTCTATCCGGAGTCGGAATGGTTTGAGTCCGCAGGCCTGTCAAGAGGCGAGATTATAAAGCTCAATGACAAGCGCGAACCCCGCTTCTATGCCTGGTTCGGATTCGATGGGGCGGAAATCGGTTCAAAATTGAAATCCGGTAAACCTCTTGTTGCCAATATGAGAAACAAGGAACAGCAGGGATACAACCCGAGCAAGGACAATGACCTGAACATTACAGGCTACCTCTGCAAGAAATGGATTCAGCCGAACTTGACCTGGAACTCCAGCACCAATACGACCAACACAAGGACAGTTCCATTTCCTGTCATCAGACTTGCGGAACTCTATCTGAATATTGCAGAGTGCTATGCTGCCAAAGGCCAGACTAAGGAAGCACTCGACAATCTGAACAAGGTGAGAGAGCGTGCAGGCATACCTGCGCTTACTGCTGCAGACCTCACCTCGGATATGCCGCTGATGGAGTGGATAAGAAACGAGAGATTCGTTGAACTCTGGGGCGAGGGCCACAGGTATTTCGACCTCCGCAGATGGTGCATCGCACCTAAGTATCTGAAAGCAGGCTTGCGCGAGGGTCTGAACTTCACAATCGAGAATCCTTCTTTCGAAGAACTCAACCGCCGCACCTTGGTCAACCAGAATTTCGTCTGGAATGACAGGATGTATTTCCAGCCAATCTATACTAATGAATTGTACAGCAATCCTCAGCTTGTACAGGCTCCGGGTTATTAATAGTGAACAGAACCAGTATGAAAACAAATATGAAAACAATAACTGCTGCGGGATTGATTCTGATGGCACTTGTCTCATTCCCGGGCTGCCATAAGTTCCAACCGGAATCTCTGATTGCGGACGATTGGGGCACTATCCTTTCCTTCAAATATGATGGCGAGACCAAGGTGACCATTACCTCCGGCACCACCTCTCTGGAGGATTGCAATCCGATAACCATCCTCAGAACCGGTCGGGACAAGAATGTTGAAACTGATGCGAAACTTGTGTTTATGTCGGATTCCGAACTTGCCGGAATAGCGGAATACTACAAGAGCATTGACAAATCTTACTGTACATTCGATTCCGAGCTGCACTTTGAAGCAGGACAGTCAGGACAAACCGTCCCGCTCAGCATTGACGGTCAGGCAATATTGGGGCAGATTAGAAGGGATTCAGAGCACACATATGTGCTCCCGCTTGTTCTTGAGACTGCGGACTCGGTCAACGTCTATAAGAAACATATGATTTATGTCTTCAGTGACGGAGAGGTTTCACGCAAAATTGACGGTTCGGAGTTTACAACAATTTTCGCGAATATAGCATCCAACGGATATGGCGACTTCTCTGAGAAGAATCTTTTTGACGGAGACGTGAATACAGTATGGAGAACTGCCGTTTTCGATGCCTCATCCTGCAGCTGCGGAGAGAAGAATGCGTTCTGGTGCAATGTGCACGACCATTCGGAGTATGACTACACTTTCAAGGATTTCTGGAACAAGGGCGATGTCGTAATTAAGCCCATACACCTGCCTTGGATTCTGGTGTTCGATATGCAGCGCAGATATGATATAAGCAAAATCACGACAACAGCTTCCAAAATAATAGAGAACAGTATTGATATGAGTTCATTCTACCAGAGGGTGAAGGATTATGAATACTATGTGTGCGACGAACCCCCTACAGATGAGCAGTGCGCTTCCGACGAAGGCTGGACAAAGCTGGGCTCCGCAACAATCCCTGTCTATGGAGGCAGGCAGAGTGCCATCGTTCCCGAAGCTTCTCAAGTCAGCGGCCGCTATCTTAAACTCGTCATCCGAAGTCTCCACTGGAGGCAGGAGAGCGTGGCGGAGATTGCTGCAAAATATGATGGCAAGACTTACGACCAGGTGCACAGCGAGAATTTCCTTAACAATGCAAAATCCATTTCAATGGATACTGACTATGCCGAATTCAAGAAGTGTGCATCAGTGAACCTCGGTCCTGCAATATTATGTGAGATTGAAATAATGGCAAGAAACGCAGAATAATTATGAAAAAATTAACCACAATTCTTTTGGCCTCTATGGCGGTTATGGCACTCTCGTGTCAGAAAAATAATGACAATGAGGAAGGAAAGTTCCATCCGCAAACTCCAGAGGAACTCCCTGATAAACCTGAGGTTATTGTCAAGGACGGTTCCTTTTATGTGAACGGTGAACCATTCTTCATCAAAGGTGCCGCCATCAACGGAGACAACCTGGATTCCGACGGAAATCAGGAATTCTGGAAAGAGGCAAAGCAGGCCGGTGCAAATACGGTCAGAATGTACTCTGTCAACAACGAATCTATTGCATTTCTCGATGAGATGGCAAAAAAGGGCGTGTATGTGAATCTGGGTATCGGAATTGCACGCGAGTGCGAAGGTTTCGATTACAATGACGAGAATGCCCGCAAGAAGCAACTTTCGAGTGTCAAGAGTCTCATTGATAAGATTGCGGACCATCCTGCCATTCTTATGTGGTGCATAGGAAACGAGCTTGACCAGAACAACAAGGTGGACGGAAGCGGTACAATCAGCCTGAATGTCAATGTGTGGAAGGATGTGAACGAGATTTCCGAGTATATCCACAAGAATGACGGCCGTCCTACCACCACAGCCCTGACCGGTACCTGGGACAAGACCATAACCGAAATCAAGACTTATGTCCCGGATATCGACTTGCTCTGTATCAATGCTTATGACCCGGGCATTTACAATGTCCATTCATCCCTCAAATCCCAGAATTTCGACAAACCGTACATCATCTCCGAGTTCGGACCGCTCGGAACTTGGGAGGCTGAAGTGAAGAAGACAGAATGGGGATGTATGCTTGAATCCACCGGAACAGAAAAAGCTGCTGCCTACAAGAAACTCTACGACGAGTGCATAGTCCCTTACCAGGGCCAGGGATGTCTCGGGTCCTATGTATTCCTTTGGGGATATCAGTCCCACGGCGATGTACTGACCTGGTATGCGATGTTTGACCAGTTCCAGAAACAGGCTCTTCCTGCTGCAACTGCAATGTCGGAACTTTGGACAGGCGCTCCTGCAGCAAAGAAGAACCCTGTGATTTCCGCTATGACACTTGAAGGCAAGACGGCAGACAAGAACGTCAAGATACCGTCTGCCGCTCTGGCTTCGGCTCAGGTGTCGGCAAGCAGTCCTGACGGTGCCGCTCTGACTTATGACTGGAGAATAATCAGGGATGTAAGGCTCGAGAACGGAAAGACAATGTCCGGAATTTCAGGACTCATTCAGGGCAAGCCAGACCAGAACCTGTCCTTCAAGGCTCCTTCCAAGGCCGGCAACTACAGGTTGATTGTATTTGTCCGTGACGCTGCCAACGGTCTCGCAGACGTGGCTGTATTCCCGTTCAATGTCACAGAATCCGGTGAAGGCGGCGGTTCCGAGGACCTTGAAGACGGAGAACTCGGAGGCGAAAGCATTGACGGCTGGGAAAAGGGACATCATATCAAATAACATATAGACAGAATATATTATGAAGAAGAATATTTTGCTTTTTGCGATGTTTGCTGCTGTGTCGGCAGTGAGTTGTAGCAAGACTGAAGGAGTGATTGACAACAAGCCTCAGGATGTTTCTTGCGTACTCGTAGCGGAGGTGGAGCCCGGGACAAAGACTTCCACAAGCAGCGATTTCAAAGTGACCTGGTCTGCCGGCGATGCCCTGGCTGTTTACACTTGGCCTGCGGGAACTGAACTCCCTTCAGATGCAGCGGTCTGGAGATCAGCGGAACCAGTTGTCTTCATCACAGCCGAAGGCAGCGGAAATCCATGCCGCTTCTCTCTCGCCTCTGACGACGCAGAAAAATCTCTTGCCGAGTTGCCATATGCTGACAGACTCTCTGCATTCAACACCCGCTATGCGGCCGGAAATCTCGACTGGGGCGTAATCTATCCTGGCCGTATGGCCAACGCTTCCCGCCCGGGTATGGGCATAGTTGTATTCGGAGACCAGGAGAGAGTTAACTGCACCCAGAAGGGCAACAACAATCTGGAACATCTTGCAGATCAGGATGTGCTTTATGGCTATGCTTCGAACACACTCTCTCCAAAGGTGAAGATGCGCCACGTGGGAACAATGTTCGAGTATGTGGTCAAGAATACCGGGGAAGTTCCTTTTGTTGTCAACACAGTCAAAATCAAGGTGGCATCAGCTGTCATAGGAGGACAGTTCCGCTATAATGTGATGGAGGGAAAGATTGACAGTGATATGACCCAGATTCACGAGTGCCCTCTGTATGTAAGTGAAGGAGAGTCCATTCCTGTCGGAGGAGAGGCCAAATTCTATCAGATTCTGGCACCGTTCACGCTTGCAGCGAACAAAACGGCCGAAATTACAATTGTTACCGACAAGGGAAACAGCACAAAGACAATTGCAGCAGATGCTTCTGAACTGGTTTTCCTGCCGGGCAAGCAGAATACAATTGATATTGAGCTTGCATTCAAGGAAAGCGGCGAAGGCGGTGGAGGAGAAACGGAAACTCCTCTGGTTCAGCACGATATCGCAGAGAGTTGGTTCAGCAGTGAAAGCAACCTCGGATGCTATCTCAATATGGCAAATGGTGAAAAATATGTTTACGGTGGCGAATTCAACAAGGCTGATGTGGACATCGTTGTCTTCAGAGGTTCAGGCAAGACTGCGCTTACATTCGCTGCACCTGTTGACTCTGGTCTCCAGGAATGGGTTGACAATTCAATCAAAGGCTGGGATACCATAAATGACACAAAGGTCAAGAAAGTTGACGTAGACTTCGACCAGGTGACCAAGTTGTCCGAAATAGTTTCAGCCTACGATGCTGCAGCAGGAGAGGATGTCAGATGTATTCTTGCGAAGGAAGAGACAGCCATAGTGAAGACTGTAGATGGCGAATATGCTCTTATCAAGGTTACCGGAGGAACCAAGTATGATGATGTATGGGGCAGTTTTGCTCTCAGTCTCAAGACTGTAAAATAGAAGTTATGGACAATAGAATATTATTGGCTTGTCTGTCATTTGCCTTGGTCTTATCCGGTTGTGAAAAACAGCCGGATGAGGACTTTGTACGGACGGGAGATGGCGATTATATCCTTTATGCTGAGGATGTGACAACAAGAACTGTCACTGACGGTTCATTCAATGTGAAGTGGGCCGATGGGGACAACTTGGCGGTTTACACCTGGCCGTCCAATGCTGGAATTTCTGCAGATCCAACTGCCGATGAAACTGCTCACTGGCAGAAGACCAATCCTGTAGCCTTCGTTGCAGAACCTGGGGATGCCAATCCGAGACCCTTCCGTCTTTCGGAGAGCGATGTCGAGAACTCGTTTGCCGACGAGAATTCCTTTCCTTATTCCGGGCGGCTTGAGACATTCAAAACCCGTTTCAGCAACAATAATTCCCTGAAATGGGGTGTAATCTATCCCGGTAGGATGGCGGCTTCTTCAAAAGCCGGGATGGGCCTTGTGATTTTCGGGAAACCGGATAAAATGAACTGCACCCAGATAGGCAACGACAATATGGACCATCTCGCATCTCAGGATGTCCTCTGGGGTACGGCTACGGGTAAGGGCCCGACAGTCGCGATGAAGCATCTCGGTACAATGATGGCGTACAAGGTGATGAATATGACTTCAGCGGAGTTTACCGTTCAGAGCATCACAATCAAAGCCCCGGGTGTTGCGATTGGTGGAGAATTCCGCCTGAATGTATTCGAGGGTACTTTCGGGGAGCCTATGAACACGGTGGAAGAGTGCACCTTGACGGTGGTAAACGGCACTCCGGTTCCGGTCGGAGGCTCTTCTATGTTCTATCAGGTGTTGGCTCCTTTCACTCTTGGCAAGGGCGCGACTGTGACATTGACTGTCAAGACCGACAAGGGCAGCTGGTCCGAAACAATGACAATGGATTCCGCTGTTTCATTTGAAAGCGGCAAACTCAACACATCGACATTGTATGTGAAATACGGCATCCAGAACAAACCTAAGGTTGAAATCAGGAACAAAAAGCTCTATGTGAACGATGCGGAATTCTTCGTCAAGGGCGCTGCTCTCAATGGGGACAACAAGGACGTAGCAGGGAAGCAGGAATTCTGGAAACAGGCCAAAGCAGCCGGTGCAAATGCAGTCAGACTCTATTCTGTCTCCAGCTCATCCAAAACACTGCTTGACGAGCTGGCTGCAGCCGGGATGTATGCCTATGTCGGGCTGAATGTGGGCCGTATAGTCGACGGCTTTAACTATTTGGACGAGACCGCCAGGACCAAGCAGAGGGAACAGCTTAAAAGCATCATCAACAATCTCAAGGGCCATCCTGCCATACTTATGTGGTGCATCGGCAATGAGCTGGAGCAGAACAATCTGCCTGACGGCAGCAAGATTGACACATTCGACTCCCAGGCTGCAATGAATCTGTGGGAAGACGTGAACAATATTTCGAAGTACATTCACGCTTACGACGGCCGTCCGACCACCTTTGCACTCTGCTGGCCGTGGGGTGTCACTGCCAAGGTTCCGGATGTGGATCTGATCAGCATCAACTCCTATGCTCCAACTGTTTACGACCTTCATACGAATATGACGGACAAAGTCTCGGATAAGCCTTATCTCGTCACTGAGTTCGGCCCTCAGGGTACTTGGGAAACCACGGTCGGGAAGACTTCCTGGGGCGGTCTGATAGAGGATGCCGGAAGTGTCAAGGCTGCGGAATACAAGAATATTTACAGCCAGTGTATATCTGCCCACCAAAACGATGGCTGCATAGGTTCATTTGTTTTCCTATGGGGTTATCAGTCCCACGGAACTGTGCCGACCTGGTATGCGATGTACGACCAATTCTCCAAATATTCGCTTCCGTCAGTCGATGCAATGAATGAGCTTTGGGGTGGGACTGTGTCGAATCGCGCTCCGGTTATCAGCTGCTTCACTGTCAATGGACAGACTGCCGACAAGAGCGTCAAACTTATGCGTGGCGAAATCGCTGCTGCGGCTGTTGAGTCATACGACCCGGATGGTGATGCCCAGAGTTGGTGCTGGAAGATAGTGGAAGATAAATACCTGTCTCCGGGCAATTTGATGCCTGATACACCTGCTTCGGTCGTAGGCACTGTCGGCAGCAGCATCAGGTTTAAGGCTCCTGAAACAAGCGGTGCCTACAGGCTGATTGTCTGGGCACAGGATGCAGCGCACAGGAAGGCGGATATTGCCACATTCCCGTTCTATGTCACAACTGAGTTGTCGTCATATACTTATGGTGACGGCATAGACAAATGGGGCAACGGAAACAATGTAGATTTCTGATATATATCAACTAATAACATTTAACATTATGAAAACAAAAGACTTAAATTCACAATTGTACGAGTCTCCGGCTGTACAAGTTTTCAAAGTAACACCTTCCGAGTGCATTGCAGGAAGCCCTGCTGCAGAGGTTCAGTCAAGCAAGATTGAGGCGTGGGGAGAAGGAAATAACGAATGGTTCAACTAATTTATGGAAAATGCTATGAAAAAGTATATATTATTTGTTGTGGCGGCAGCCGCAATGGTCGCTTGCAACAAGAGCGAAGTTCCTTCAATCGACGGAGGTAAAAATGAGGCAGATCAGAAATATGTAATCTATGCCGAGGATGTGAACACCAGGACAGTCACAGATGCTTCATTCAATGTGACCTGGACGAACAATGACAATCTTGCGGTTTACACCTGGCCTGCGGATCAAGCCCTCCCGGAAGATGCAGCATGGCGAGCTGCAAATCCTGTGAACTTTATAGCATCAGAAGGAAGTGCAACTCCAAAGCCTTTCAGCCTTTCTGAGGCTGATTCTGACGGGTCTCTTGCTGTAGCAGCTGGAATTCCATATGAAGGTCGTCTGTCTGCTTTCAAAGACCGCTATGGAAACGGCTCCTCCTCTCTTAAGTGGGGCGTAATTTATCCGGGTAAGCAGTCCAATCCATCCTGGAAAGGCTATGGTGTCATTGTTTTCGGAAACTTTGAACTGGTTCATTCTACTCAGAACGGCAATAACAATATGGCTCATCTTGCATATCAGGATGTGCTTTGGGGAACCGCAACAACAACAGCAGAAAATCCTGTTCCAACTATCAGTATGAAGCATATCGGAACAATGATGGAATACACTGTCGTGAATGAAACTTCATCTCCGATTACAGTTAATTGCATTAAGATAACAGTTAATGGCGCCGCCATTGGCGGACAATACCGCATCAATGTTTTTGATGGTAGTATTTCTGAATACTTACTTAAGGATAGCGAAATTCATACTTGTCCACTTTGGGTAGATAAAGGTGAAGCAATCCCGGTAGGAGGTTCAGCCAAGTTCTATCAGGTGCTTGCTCCGTTCAAATTGGATTCTGGATACAAAATTACTATGACCGTGGAGACAGACAAGGGTACCTGGACAAACACAAAGGCTTTCGATGACGCAATATCATTTGAGAGCGGAAAGAGGAATCCTACTACACTCAGAATCAATGCTGTCAAGGAGGCTGATCCTACTCTGAAAACACACGAAGACACAGAAGTGAACTGGTTCAAAGAGGGTTCAAATCTGGGAAGATACCTTGATATGGCAAATGGTATTAAGTATACACTGAATGATAGTTTCAAGCAAGCTGATGTGGATATCGTCATTTTCAGGGGCTCCTCTCAGACTGCGCTTACATTCGCTGCACCTTCTGACCAGGCTCTTCAGGATTATATAGACAATTCAATCAAAAACTGGACAACCATAAATGACACAAAGGTCAAGAAAGTGGATGTGGACTTCGACTCGATTACCAAACTCTCTGAGCTCCAGTCTGCCTATGACGCTGCTTCAAATGAAGATAAAAGATGCGTACTTGATTTTAACGAGACAGCCATAGTAAAGACTGTTGACGGGAACTACGCACTCATAAAAGTGATTGGAGGCGAAAAGTATGAAAAAACAGACGCCAAAGGCAACAAAATCTATGTATGGGGTAACTTTAAACTCAGCGTCAAAACAGTAGAATAAATGACAACAAGAAGATCCTTCCTGAAAAATTTGGGAGCGGTAGCTGCAACTGCAGCTATTGCTCCCAATATGGCGTTTGCCTGCAAGAAGCGTCCCCAGAACGATGAGTATGACCTGAATTCCCAACACATCAGGCTTGACAGTTCTTGGGATGTAATCGTTGTAGGCGGCGGTCCCGGAGGTTGTGCTGCAGCAATAGCAGCGGCACGGGAAGGGGCAAAAACTCTGCTTATAGAAGCCAACGGCATACTCGGCGGTATGGGAACAGCCGGTATGGTGCCTGCCTGGACACCGTTTTCGGACGGAGAAAAGATGATTTACAGAGGTCTTGCCGAGAAAGTGTTCAAAGAATCTCTCAAAGGTGTCCCCCACGAGCCCAAGGGCAAACTGGATTGGGTGAACATCAACCCTGAACACCTTATCCGGGTCTATGAGGATATGGTTTCAGCTGCCGGCGCCGGTATTCTCTTTTTCTCCCGCGTTGCAGCAGTGGAAAAGAGTGACGATGACACCATTGATGCAATCATAGTCGCAAACAAGAACGGGCTCACTGCCTTCAAGGCAAAAGTCTTCATTGATGCAACCGGCGACGGGGACCTTTGCGCCTGGGCCGGGACTCTGTGTATGAAAGGGGATGAGTATGGCAAAGTGCAACAGGCCACCCTGTGCTTTGAAATAGCCAATATCAACACTCAAGCCTGGCTTGCCGGCCCTAACCTGCATTCCGACAACAAGTACAGCCCTTTGTATGACATTATTGCACAGGGCAAGTATCCGGATGTTGTGTCCCACATGTGCCTGAACCTCATCGGTCCGGATGTCCTCGGCTTCAATGCGGGCCATCTGGATGTCGATTCCACTGATCCTTGGGATGTCTCCAAAGCAATGATAAAAGGACGCAAGGTGGCCCTCGAATACCACAAAGCCCTGAAGGAAATGGCTCCGGAAGTCTTTAAGGATTCATTCATAGTCCGCACAGCCACTTCGCTTGGAGTGAGGGAGAGCCGCCGGGTCATAGGAGATTATGTCCTGACAGCCGAAGACTGGAATGCACGCCGCACGTTTGAGGACGAGATAGGACGCAACTGCTATTATCTGGATGTGCATAAGCCGGGATTTGTGCCTGTTCACTACGGCAAAGGCGATTCGCACGGCATTCCTTACCGTTGCCTCACGCCTGCAGGTCTGAAGAATGTCCTTGTGGCCGGACGGTGCATATCTTCCGACAGCCAGGTCTTCGGGTCCGTCAGGGTTATGCCTTGCTGTCTTGTGACCGGAGAAGCCGCCGGTATGGCAGCTGCCCACGCCATAGAGCAGTCCGGCTGCAATGTGCACAATGTCGATGTTCGTCATCTGCGCAGCCGTCTGAAAGAGGAGGGTCAGTATTTCATTTAAAATAGTTTGATTATGAGTAGAGCAATCATATTATTCCTTTTTCTGTTCAGCTTGGCTTCCTGCACAAGCCGGGACGGGTACAAGCTCGTCTGGAGTGACGAATTCAATATCGACGGGCCGGTAAACTCCGCCGATTGGAACTTCGCAAGAGGCTTCGGCTACAATATGGAGGACCAGTGGTATCAGGAGGATAATGCCTTCTGTGAGAACGGTTGCCTGATAATAGAGGCCAGAAGGGAGAGTTTCCCCAACCCCGACTATAACCCGGAATCGGGATTCTGGGGTGACAGGCGGGATTCCGTTAAATACACATCCTCCCGTATAAACACTGCCGAAAAAAGGGAGTTTCTATATGGCCGGTTCGTGATGAGGGCAAAGATTCCTACTGCAGGAGGTGCCTGGCCTGCTTTCTGGACGCTCGGTTCCGGATGTGAATACGGCGGAATGCGTTGGCCGGAATGTGGAGAAATTGACATTATGGAGTATTACCCGCATATGGGCGTTCCTTCCGTACTTGCCAATGTGGGCTGGTACAACGGGGATTATCTTCAGGCTGAATGGAGTTCGAAAACCGTAAGTATGGATGCTCTGCTTGAAAAGGACCCGCAGTGGAAAGAAAAGTTCCATATCTGGACTATGGAATGGGAGATGGACAGCATAAAGTTGTATCTCGACTCCCAGCTCATAAATGAGACCACTTGGGATATGATAACCGCCCAGGGTCGGAGCGGTGACTACAATCCTTTCCGTCATCCTCATTATATCCTTCTGAATTTGGCTTTGGGAGGAGTGAACGGCGGCCCTATTGATGATGACGCATTCCCGATGCGTTATGAAATTGACTATGTAAGAGTTTATCAAAAATGAGAAAGACAGTATCCCTCATTGCACTGCTGCTTTCCGCCTCTGCGTTGATAACGGCAAGAGACTATGTGCTTGTTTCTCCTGACGGAAAGAATATCGTAACTGTAAAATCCGGTAAGCAGCCGGGCTTGAGTGTTTGTGTGGACGGCATTGAACAGTTTTCCTTCACCGGCTTGTCTATGAGAGTCGGAGATGTCAGATGGGGACTGGACGGCAAGCTTCTGTCTGTGAAAAGGGAATCCGTTGATGAGGATGTCGAGTTTGTAGTGCCCCGCCGCTTTGCGCGTATGAGGAATACTTACAACTCTCTCAGTCTCAGGTTCCGGGACTATGACATAGAGTTGCGTGCCTACAATGAAGGAGTGGCTTACCGCTTTGTCGGAAAGAAGGATGCAGTTGCTGAAATTGATGAATCCGCATCCCTTGTCTTTCCTTCGGATTATGAGTGCTATGCTCCTCTGACCGACAATTTTCAGAATTGGTTCGAAAAGCCCTACACCATTGCTCCGGTCAGCCGGCTGGACAGTTCTATGGTGTCAATGTGCCCTCTTATGGCAAATACGGAAAACTGCCATCTGCTCTTTGCCGATGCCAATCTCTACGACTATGCGGGCTTTTTCCTTCGTCCCGGCCATAACGGCTTCACCTTGGAATGGCCCAAGTATCCGGCCACTTACGAAATGGTGGACTGGAACAATAAGAGATATGCGGTGGACCGCTATGACTATATCGTGAAAGGCAATGCAAGTCGTGTCTTCCCCTGGAGGGTCGTGGGCATATTCCCAAGAGACAATGATGCCGCAATGCTCACAAGCGAACTGGTCTATCTCCTGAGTGAGCCTGCTGAAGGAGACTGGTCTTGGGTGAAACCGGGCAAGACTCTTTGGGACTGGTGGATGGACTACAATATCTATGGGGTGGATTTCAAGGCAGGCATCAACACGGATACATATATGTATATGATTGACCACGCCTCAGCCCACGGATATGAGTATCTGCTGATAGATGAAGGTTGGTCAGAACACGACAGTGCAACCCGCCTGAATCCGCAAGTGAATATGCCTGCAATATGTTCCTATGCAGCAGAGAAGGGTGTGGGCATACTGCTTTGGGTGAAATGGGTTAACCTCGACAAGGAGATGGAGGCTGTTTTCAAGATGGTTTCTGACTGGGGTGTGAAAGGTCTCAAAATCGATTTTATGGACCGCAACGATGCCGAGATGGTCAATTGGTTCGAGACGGTTGCAAAGATGGCGGCAGACCATAGGATGCTGATTGAATTCCACGGCTCCTATCCGAATGAGGGAATGAGACGTAAGTATCCCAACCTTATGACAAGGGAAGGAGTGTATGGCGCGGAAAATGACAAGTGGCACAAGGAAAATACCCCTCAGCATCACCTGCACATCCCATTCATCCGTCAGTGGGTCGGACCTATGTCATACACCCCTGGTTCTATGCGGAATGCCCAGCCCGAACAGTTCTCGCCTTGCATTGCTGAACCTATGAGCCAAGGAACCCGTTGCCACAATATGGCAATGTACGTTTTGTATGAAAGCCCGATTCAGATGCTTGCGGACAGCCCGACCAAATATAATGAGAACCCTGCCTGGTTTGATTTTCTGGAAGCTGTTCCGTCTGTTTGGGATGAGACAGTTCCGGTATATGCCAAGATCGGGGAAAGCCTCTGCCTTGCACGCCGCAGCGGAGACAGGTGGTTCATCGGCTGTATGAGTGGTGTGGACGAAGCCTCTGTGCAGGATTTGAAATTCGACTTTCTGGGTGAAGGCGAGTGGGAAATGCTCTACTACAAGGACGGAGTCAATGCCGGGAAGAATGCCAAGGACTATGTGAAGGACAGATGCATTGTGGATTCCGGCAGCACAATGACAGTGGAAATAGCCCGAAACGGAGGTTTTGTTGCAATGTTCAAAAGAAAATGAATAAGCTGATACTTGTTCTGGCGGCAGCGGCTTTGGTCTGCTGCTCTACACCACGATATGAGAAGGTTCCAGTAATCTTTGATACCGACCTGGGCAATGATGTGGATGATGCAATTGCTCTTGCAATGCTCTACCGCTATGCAGACCTGGGACGAGCGGATATTCTGGCTATGGGCCTGAGCAAAGGGGGCGAAGCGCCGGCGGTATGTCTGGATATCTTCAACCACTGGTATTGTCATCAGGATACCCCCGTAGGCATTATCCGCAATGCTGTTCTGTGCGGAAATGAGGACAAAAATTATGCGTTGACACTTTCCCGGATGAAGGAAAACTCCTGCAGATATCTTTATCCGAGGGATATAAGTATCGACCATACGGACCTGCCTGAGGCTGTGGATGTGTACAGAAAGGTTCTTTCCCAGGCTGAGGATTCGTCAGTTGTTATGGTCGTGGTGGGTTTTGCGACCAATATGGCGCGGCTGCTGGAGAGCGGTGCGGATGAATTTTCGGAACTTTCGGGAAGGGACCTTGTGGCAAGGAAGGTGAAGTCTCTTGCCGTAATGGCGGGCTGTTTCGACGGCACTCTCCACAGCGAGTACAACGTGAAGATGGATGTGGACTCCTACAAGAAACTTGTCTCCCTGTGGCCGACGGACATCACTTTCATTCCTTTCGAATTGGGAATCAAGGTGCTGTACCCGGCTTCGTCCATCGAAAACGGCTACCGTGAAGGACATCCGCTGGTGACGGCATACAGGAACTTCCTGGATATGCCTTACGACCGCCCCTGCTGGGACCCGGCCACTCTGCTCTATGCAGTTGAGGGCGGCGGAATGTTCAAGGAGTCCGGCCGCGGTACTGTCAAGGTTGCGGATGATGGAGAAACCACATTCGAGCCAGACCGCAACGGCCGTCATAAATATCTTTCAGTCAGTCGGATACAGGCAAGGCGTTTAGCTTCCCGCATAGTGGGACTTTGTGAGCAGTACGAGCGCGACTGTGACAAACTTCGCGGGAAGAAACTTGTGACTTGCGGAGATTCGTTCACTGAAGGGGATTTCTGGAATTATGTTGATTCTCAGGGTAATAAGGACAGATACAGTGCGGAAATCTTTGACACGCTCTGGAATTGTTATATGACGTATCCCTATTGGATTGCCCGCAGGAACGGGATGCAGCTGCTGAATATGGCAAAATGCGGCTCGATGATAGGGGTAAATGAAGAGCGCGACTGTGAATACTTTGTCAAGGAAAAGCTTTATCAGGTGCCTCAGGATGCCGATTATATTCTCTTGAAGTTCGGAATCAATGATTCCTGGAATCTGCCTAAAGGGCAGTTGGAAGATACGGTTGCGACCACTTTCTGCGGAGCTTGGAACATCACTCTGTCGTATCTTAAGGAAAACAGACCGAATGCAAAGATAGGAGTGATAGTTTCCAACTATTGCAAATCAAGGGATTGGGGTGAGGCTGTCATAGCTCTGTGCGAGAAATATGGCATCCCTTATCTTGACGAAGAAAGTGATGATGTTCCTTATTTCTATGGTCAGAAATTCAAGAACTATCCACAGGAAACCAAGGATAGGAAGGACCTTCATTATTGCTGTAGTCCGGACAACGGTCACCCCAATGTGGAGGCCCACAAGATTGAAAGTCATATTGTCGAACGTTTCCTACTGTCACTTTAGACTCCGTTCCGCTTTCTGCTGAAATACTATGTTTTCAGGATACAATAATCCCCGGCCAAGTTGACCGGGGATTACTTAGTAATATGAAAAAAATAAGTTGCCTTATCAGAGGTTAGGATTGTCCTTGGTCCATTCGCTTACTGCTGGGACGATGCCAAGTTCGACGATTTCGTCACGCATTTTGCAGAGGTGTGCGTAGGATGCATCGAGGGCTGCCATTTCCTCCTCTGTGCCCTGAGGGAGAGTGAAGTGAACGCCTGTCGCATCGATAGTGGTAGGCATAGCCATCATCACGTTCTTGTACTTGCCGCAGTTTACATAGGTACCTGCAGGGAGTGTGAACGGAGCGCCGCCCATTGCAGCCTCGATCATCTTCACTGAGCAATATGCAGGGCTCTGGAATGAGGAACGTCCGCGGAGTTTGATGATTGCGGAACCTCCCTGGATGGTCTCCTGCTTGATTTCTGCCATTCTCTCGGCAGAAAGTCCCATTTCTGCGAGCGGCTTGCCGTCAACTTTCACCTGGGAAGCGAATACTGCCATCTGCTCGCCGTGGCCGCCGTAGGTGTGGGCACCTGTTACTGCGCTCTGAGGGACGCCGAATTCCTTTGCGAGATTGCTCTGCAGACGGGTGGAGTCGAGAGCTGCAAGGGAAGTGAGCTGGCTTGGCTTCAGACCGGAGTGGATGAGGGCTGTGAGGGCTGTCACGTCAGCCGGGTTGAAGATTACCACAACGTGCTTTACGTCAGGGCAGTACTGCTTGATGTAGTCACCGAACTGAGCGGCAATCTGGCAGTTGCCTTTGAGAAGGTCCTCTCTGGTCATACCTTCCTTGCGTGGAGCTCCACCTGATGAAACTATGTATTTTGCATCGGTGAAGGCAGTCTCAGGGTCGGTTGTCCAGGTGATGTTTGCACCTTCGAAACCGCAGTGGCGCATTTCTTCAGCCACGCCGTGAACGCCCGGTTCGAAAATGTCATAGAGGCAGATGTTCGGAGTGAGACCGAGCATAAGTGCTGTCTGAGCCATGTTGGAACCGATCATTCCGCCGGCACCGACAATGGTAAGTTTCTCGTTTGTCAAATATTTCATAATATATTTTGATTAAATAAGTTTCGCTATTCTGAAACCGCCGCCCCGTACAGCAAATTCCGGCCCATTTCCATCCATTCCTTTACGGGTTGTCAAAATCGGCGACAAATTTAGTAAATTATTAAAAAATAACTATCTTTGCAGCCGTAATTATTAGAAACAGAAACCGTGGAACCTCCCAGTCCGGCAATAACAACTCAGAACACTCCGGCGGACAGTCTGTCTGACGACCCGCTGTCGGTTACCTTTTATATAGAAGTTGAACCATCCACCTTTTAAGGCGGATGTGTTTTTGCGTGTCCGGGAGTTTGGAAATGAATAGAATTTTATAAATATGGCACTTTATTTCAAGAAAGAACTTGACAATGGCGCTGAGATAGCAGTTTGGCAAATCACTGAAACCGAAGATGAACTCAAGGCCCTGAGTTCAGTACCCTCCGACGAGATGGAGGAAATCAGTCTCTTCGGCAGCGAATCGCAGCGTAAACAGAAACTGGCCGTGAGGGCTCTCATCAACGAGCTTTTTGACGAGAAGATGTATCTCGACCATCACGACAACGGCAAGCCCTATCTGGAAAATTGCGCAACCAATATCAGCATCACCCATACGGAAAAATATGTGGCAGTGATTATCCACGATGAAGACGACCTCGGAATAGACATCGAATCTCTCGACAGGGATTTTTCGGCTGTGGAGCAAAGGGCACTTTCCGAGGATGAAATCGAGGACCTGGATGACGACAGCCGCAATGAGCAACTCGCCATCTACTGGTGTGCAAAGGAGGCCATCTTCAAGAGAATGTCACAGTTGAGGGTGGACTTCGCCGAGCAGATTGAGGTGGAGAAATTCCGGCCTAAGGGAAAGGGTGAGCTTGAGGCCACCTTCATCCACAAGAACGGACACGAGGAAGAATTCAACCTCGGATATGTCATCTTCGACCGTCACGTCCTCGTCTGGGTGGTGGGCTAATTCCCTTCCGACCCGGCGTTCAAATTGCCTAATCCAGTTTCAGTACGGCCATAAAAGCTGACTGAGGCACTTCTACCGTTCCGATTTGTCTCATTCGCTTCTTGCCCTGCTTCTGTTTCTCAAGAAGTTTTCTCTTACGGGTGATATCACCTCCATAACACTTGGCTGTCACGTCTTTGCGGACAGCCTTTACTGTTTCCCGGGCAATGATTTTGGCTCCTATGGCTGCCTGGATGGCTATGTCGAACTGCTGGCGCGGGATGAGTTCCTTGAGTTTCTCGCAGATTTTCCTGCCGAAATCGTAGGCGTGGTCCACGTGTATGAGCGAAGACAGTGCATCGGCTGGCTCTCCGTTGAGCAGTATGTCGAGTTTGACCAGTTTGGCATCCTTGAATCCTATGACGTGATAGTCGAAGGATGCGTAACCCTTTGAAATGGACTTGAGTTTGTCGTAAAAGTCGAAAACAATTTCGGACAGCGGCATCTCGTAGGTAAGTTCCAGACGGTCGGCTGTGATATAGTGCTGATTGAGCAGCGTACCCCTCTTGTCAAGGCAGAGTTTCATTATAGGACCATAGAAATCGGCCTTGGAGATAACCTGGGCACGGATATACGGCTCTTCGATATGGTCTATGAGAGTAGGGGCCGGGAGTCCCGAAGGGTTGTGCACGTCCACACATTCTCCCTGGGTGGTATATACCTTATAGGACACGTTGGGCACCGTGGTAATGACGTCCATTCCGAATTCCCTGAAAAGCCTTTCCTGCACTATTTCCAGATGAAGCAGCCCGAGAAATCCGCAACGGAAACCGAATCCCAGCGCAAGTGAAGACTCCGGCTCGAACACAAAGGAGGCATCGTTGAGCTGGAATTTCTCGAGGTCGGCCCTCAATTCTTCATATTGGTCAGTTTCAACAGGATACATTCCCGCGAAAAGCATAGGTTTCACTTCCTCGAAACCGGCTATGGCTTCCGCACAGGGTCTGTCCACGGATGTGATTGTGTCTCCCACCTTTACTTCACTGGCAGTCTTGATTCCCGAAATTATATAACCCACGCTTCCGCAGGTGATTTCGTCCCGTGGGCTGAGCTTCATTTTGAGTGCGCCCACCTCGTCGGCCACATATTCCTTTCCGGTGTTGAAAAACTTCACCTTGTCACCCGTATGTATGCTGCCGTTCACAACTTTGAAGTAGGCGATGATGCCCCTGAAGGAATTGAAAACGGAGTCGAAAATCAAGGCCTGAAGAGGAGCATCCGGGTCTCCCTTCGGTGCAGGTATCCTCTCCACGATGGCATCCAGCACTTCTTTGACACCAGTTCCCGTCTTTGCCGATACTTTCAGCACTTCCTCAGGCTTGCATCCTATCATATCCACAATCTGGTCGGTCACCACGTCAATCATAGCCGCGTCCATATCGATTTTGTTGAGCACAGGTATGATTTCAAGTCCGTGTTCCACAGCAAGATAGAGATTGGATATGGTCTGGGCCTGTATGCCCTGGGTCGCGTCCACAACCAAAAGGGCTCCTTCGCAGGAGGCAATGGCGCGTGAGACTTCGTAGGAGAAGTCCACGTGGCCCGGAGTGTCAATGAGGTTGAGGGTATAATTGTCCCCGCCGTATTGATACTGCATCTGCACCGGATGGCTCTTGATTGTGATACCCTTCTCCTTCTCCAGATCCATAGAGTCCAGCACCTGATTCTCCATATCCCTGGCATTCAAGGTGTTGGTGATTTCGAGCATCCTGTCGGCAAGCGTACTTTTGCCGTGGTCGATGTGTGCGATAATGCAGAAATTCCTTATATAGTCCATATTTTATTATGTATCAATGCTTATTGCAGACAATCTTTGTCCGTGCAACCTGCAAAGATAATCACAAATTCACTATTTTGAAAAAATCAATTGTATAGTTAACTTTAGCGTACCTTGCGCGTCTAATGAAACAAGTGCCTCCCGTTAAGGTGCGCCTTTAATGTAATGCAGATGGCTCTATCAGAAGAACATATTTCGGAACTGATTCTCGCAAAGAACTACGGGGATGCCTTTGATGGCATAGTGAAATTGTACGGCGAGAGGATGTATTGGCAGATAAGGAGGTATGTTCTTTCGCACGAGGATGCCGATGATGTGCTGCAGGAGTGTTGGATGAAAATATGGAAGAATCTTCCGAAATTCAAGTCCCATTCAGGGGTGTTCACCTGGATATACAGAATTGTGGTGAATACATCCCTCACATATTTGCGCAAGCAGAGTCTGTTGTCGAGGTTTGCAAAGGGTGACGAGGCTTTGAAGGCGGCGTATTCGATTGAATCGGATGTATATTTCAACGGTGATGCCCTGCAGTCCGCACTTTACAAGGCAATATCCAAACTGCCTCCGAAGCAGAGGATGGTTTTTGAGTTGAGATATTTTGAAGAGCTGGATTATAAGACCATATCCGCATTGCTGAACACTTCCGAGGGCGCTCTCAAGGCTTCGTATCATTTTGCAAGCGAGAAAGTGAAAGAAGCATTGAAAAAATGTTGATTGGATTAAACTTGAATGAGACTTGGTTGTCTTATATATGGTTTCAAAATTTTAGAACTTAAGATGATGGAAAGTGAGACTCTCAAAAACAGCAGCCGTTTGAAGGAAAATCCCTTCTTGGTTCCTGAGGGCTATTTCGGGAAGATGCAGGAGAGGGCTTTGCTGGCAAGACGCAGACGCAGGATTGGGGTTGTAGTCCCGCTGTTGTCAGTTGCTGCGGCGGTTGCGGTTCTGATAGTTGGAATATGGACCTGGAACCTTAAGTTTGACTCAATGCCTGTTAAGAATCTGGCCCAGATGAGTGATGAAGAGATAATAGCCTATCTGATTTATTCCGGGGTCGAGGTCGAGGAAATTGAAATCCATGAAGTTGAATATCAATTGGATTAGATATGAAAAGAATAGTTTTTTCAGTTTCGGTTCTGATGTTGTCCTGTGTTATGGCTATGGCTCAGAGGCCTGAATGCGGTAGGGATAAGCCAAATGACAATCCGGAGTTTATGCAAAAGGCGAGAGCGGAGAGGGCAGAATATCTGGTTTCAAAACTCGGGCTCGGGGATGAAGAAAGACAGGTATTCCTCACTATCTATGACGAAGTGGAAGGAGCAAAGCAGGCTTGTATGGCGCAACGTCACAGTCTTCTCGGTGAATTGCGTAAGGCTGTGGATGCCTCAGATGAAGCTGCGATTGCTGAGGTTTTGGCAGCATACAATCAGAACCACGAGGCTATGGAACAGATTAGAAAGGATGGTGAGGAGAAAATAGCCAAGGTTCTCACGCCGGTTCAAATGGCTAAGTTTGTCATTGCGGAGGAAGATTTCCGCAGGTCAAAAATCAATAAACTCAACGGGAGAGCCCCAGGTCGTCCGGAAGGAAAGCCGGAAGGCAGACCGGAGGGACGGGGTCCCAGAAATGGTGGCCAGGGAAGACCTTCGGCTGGACCGTGGAGATGATAGGTTGTTTGCAATAATCTGAAACGGTTTCTAGATGCCGTTTCCTTCTTGGAGGGGATATGACGTGAGTCATCATCCCCTTTCCATTGCGGATGCCCATTTATTTACGTCTAATGATCCACATTTTGGACACCTTTGACGCCTTCTTATTTTTGACTTATCACTCATTAGATGAAAACATTTTCATCTAATCTATGTAATCTTCTGAATTATACCAATTTACGAGACTTTTGCCAACCACTTTTGGCAATTATACCAAAAACCCACCACGTACTCGCGCACCAGCGCGACGGCGGGAGCCGTGTATTTGCCAAAGGCAAATACGGAAGGCGGAGCCGCAGGGTACTATAGGGGCAGAGCCCCTAGGCATAGAAGTACAGGGGTGCTTCGCACCCCCAGTACCCCGACAAAAAAAGAGACGTTGAAAAACGTCTCTTTTTTTGTCGGGGTACTGTGACTCGAACACAGGACCCTCTGGTCCCAAACCAGATGCGCTAGCCAACTGCGCCACACCCCGTTTCCCCGAATGGGACTGCAAATATACGCCATTTTTTCGATTCAGCAAAAAAAACTTCAAAAATTTGCACTTTCTTTCCTATATTTGGCATCCGAAACCGAGTTTCAACAGAATAGATTCAAACAAATATGATTATAGCAGAAAACCTGAGCAAGTCTTTCGGCAATCTCCAGGCACTTAAAGGAGTGAGTCTCAATATATCAAAAGGTGAGGTGGTATCAGTGGTCGGTGCCTCAGGCGCCGGCAAATCTACCTTACTACAAATCCTCGGCACCTTGTCCACTCCAGACACAGGCAGCCTCATTATCGATGGGCAAGACGTTTTGCGTATGAACGCATCCAAGCTCTCTGCCTTCCGCAACCGTCGCATAGGCTTCGTCTTCCAATCCCACAGGCTCCTTCCCGAGTTTACAGCGCTGGAGAACGTAATGATTCCCTCCCTTATAGCCGGTCTTTCCAACAAAGAGTCAGCCTCAAGAGCCAAAGCACTGCTTTCTGAAGTGGGACTGTTGGAACGAATGGACCACAAACCTTCCGAGCTCTCCGGCGGTGAAGCCCAGAGAGTGGCCATAGCCCGGGCTCTAGTCAACAAACCCGCAGTACTTTTTGCCGATGAACCCTCAGGCAATCTGGACTCTGCAACCAAACAGGATATTCACCGCATCTTCTTTGAGATGAGGGAAAAACACGGTCAGACCATAGTCATAGTCACCCACGACGAGACACTCGCCGACATGTGCGACCGCAAGCTTGTGATGAGTGACGGCCTGATAATCAACCAGTAGTGATGTCAGTTTTCCGTTTCCAGAAATTCTCGGTCCGCAACGAAAGGTCGGCAATGAAGGTCAATACCGATGGGGTCCTTCTGGGCGCCCTGATGACCATCAACGGTGATTCCCGTCATCTGCTGGACATAGGCACCGGGACTGGCACCATTGCTCTTATGGCTGCGCAGCGTATGGACCAAGTATTATCCGGGACTTCTGAGGAAACGCCCAAAGGAACTTCCGATGCAACCGAAAGCCCCTATATAATAGAAGGTATAGACATAGATGCCCCGTCAGCTGAGGAAGCCGCAATGAATTTTGAGTCTTCTCCCTGGAAACGGCATCTGAGGGCGCACAATCTCTCTCTGTCCGAGTTCTCCAGCCTATGCGGAAGCACCGTCTATGACCATATTTTCACCAATCCTCCATTTTTCCTCGAAGACCTGCATTCTCCCGATTCCCGCAAAGCTGCAACCCGTCACGCTGACTCTCTTCCCCTCGAAGAAATCTTGGACTTTGCGTCCCAAAGACTCAGCCCCTCTGGTCATCTCAGCCTCATCCTGCCCTTCGACAGCAAAATAATGGCAGTGAGACTTGCGGCAGAAAAGTCCCTCCATCTATTCTCCTGCGTGGATATAAGGTCCACAGAAAGGAAACAGCCCCATAGGAGCATACTGGAATTTTCGCGATGCCGTCCTGCGGGGGAGTGTCCGGAACGGCTGCTGACCATACACGAAGGAAGCGGCTATTCCGGGGAATACCTCAGAATAACCGCTCCGTATCTTTGTCTGGGCAAGTAATGTCTGCAGCAGATTGTTGTTTCTGAATTACCTGCCTAACTATGCTGATTGTTACTTGGAAGGGGTGTAGGTTCTGCTGAAATTGAATATCTTTTTGCCATCTTTATCTGTCGTCATCCAGAGGTCTATGGCAGCATCAGTGCCTTCTTTATGATAGACAGTATGCACATCCAGCTGACCGGAGAGCAATGCTGCATTTTCAGCCTTCGCTTCCTCGGTGTTCCTATCGGCAATAACTACTTTCTCGGGTTCGTTGTTGCGTGTGGAATTAGAAGCGTCATAAGTGAAATTTTGCTTTTCCTGTACTGCTTTGTGCCATTTCAGGAATTGGGCGTAGTGTGTTTCCAATTCTTTGGTTGTTGAGAAATATTCCTCTATTTTGGCAAGTTTGCCGTTGTCGAAGGTGAAAACCCGCAAAAGATTCAATGAACCGAGAGGGTCGGTGACTTCGCCGTGATAGACATTTTCCTTCGATTCGTTTTTAGTTATATATGTGTGGATGCCTTTGGTCCTTTCCTCCGAATCTCCCCATTTGCTGCCGTATATATCTTCGCTTGCTGTGATGGTTTTCCTCACTTCAACATCCTTATAGGTAGATCCGTCAGTAAGCCCTTTCCAGTTGTAGCGAGTGTAGTATGTCACCGTGTGCTCCCCGGCACCTGCACAATAGAACCGGAGTATGGACTTGCCGCCTTCTTCCTTGACTGTCAAAACGGGAAAAGAGCCTCCGATAATGCTTTCTGTGTAATCGTAAGGAGCGGAGAAAATCACATCGCTGTCCACTTTCCATCCCCTTTCCTCGCTCATTATATTTTTACCTCCCGTAGGAATAACCATAGTTGCTGTTATGACTTCTCCGGGACGTATGTCCGTAAGGTCAGCTGCGTCAAATGTAATCTCGTTGGAGGCAGGGGCTTCACCCTTCGGAGTCAAATCCATGGTACAGGAAACTGTTGCGACCATCATTGCCGCAGATGCGAGTAAAATGTAATTCTTCATAATATTCATTTAGTTGTTTGTTTTTCAAAACCGACAAATATAAGAAATATTGACGTGCAAAAGAAAGACGATATGATTATTTCGGATAACTTTATAAATTTGCACGGAGTTTTTGTAGCATTTGCGAACCTGTATGATGAATAAAACACTGAAACTGATACACCTGACGGTGCTTGCATTCCTGTTTACTGCCTGTTCCGTTGATTTGTGGACTCCGGACGATATGAAAGAACCCGGCAAGGGTGACGGAACGGAAAACCCTGATAATCCTGACAACCCATCAACTCCGTCTTCCAATGAGGATCCGGCTTATGTGTGGGATATGTCTGCCGTTCCGCAGATCACTCTTACAGTTCCTCTCGACCAGTGGAATGCTTTGCTTGATTACTACGACAAGGACAACAAGACCAAGGAATATGTCAAATGCGATGTGCAGTTCCAGAAAGGGGAGGATTTGTTCACTGTCAAAGAGGCTGGTATGAGGATGCGAGGGAACACTTCGCGCCGCCGTCCCGAAAACGGAAATGGCCATCACGTTGCGAACAATACTGACTGGAATCACTTCCACATAGGTCTGAATTTCCGTAAATACTACAAGGATAAGGAGCACAAGATCAAGGGCATCAACAAGATGAATCTCAAGTGGTTCAATAATGACCCTTCCTATGTGAGAGAGCCTTTCTGTTTTGACCTTTTCGAGAGGGCTGGCGTGTGGACGGCTGCTTACGAATCATATTGCCGTCTGTCCATCCAGGTGGAGGGAGATGCAAAACCTGCCTATTATGGGGTGTACACGATGATTGAGCCCTACGACAACAAATATCTGGAGCGCAGGGTGGACATGTTCGGGGATGCCACGGGAAATCTTTGGAAATGCACCTGGGCACAGGGGCCTGCTGAACTCAAGGCTACTGATGACTGGCTGTTTGGGCAGGATGACAATGTGCACGAATACACTTATGAGCTCAAGGAGACAGGCGCGGATTTCGCTACCGCCAAGGCTCAGTTTGTGGATTTCATCAAGAAACTGAGCGGCAAGGGGGATGAGAGTTTCAAAAAATGGATACCGACGGTGTGTGATGTGGAACTCTTGCTCAGGACCTATGCTGTCAATGTTGCAGTCGGGATGTGGGACGACTATTGGAATAACGGCAACAATTATTACCTCTATTTCAACAGTCAGGATTTGACGGATTATAAGGTATTTATGATACCGTATGACTATGACAACACTCTCGGCACCAGCAATTGCTATGACCCGGCCACCCATAATCCACTTGACTGGGGCGACCGCGGAACGCTGATTGAGAGGCTGTTGAAAATCCCGGAATACAAGAAGATTTATGTGGACTGCCTCAAGGAACTCGTGGACCCGTCCTACGGGCTTATGGACTATAATTCGGCATCTTCACGCATTCAAAACTGGCAGAAGATGATAGGTCCTTATGTCAGCAACGACACCGGTCAGGACAATGTAGTCAAGGATGAACAGGCGGGTTGGAGCAGTTATAAATATCCGATTATGGGTGAAGGCGGTTACCTCAAGCGCAAAGCCCAGACCATCAACAGCCTCTAACCGCCGATGCCCAGGGAAAACTCTGAGGTTCCCTTTTGCCCCGTCATCAAAAGATTTGCATAAAAATCCACCACGTACTCGAGCTCGAGCGCGACGGCGGGAGCCGTGTATTTGCCGCAGGCAAATACGGAAGGCGG
>CAMCFO010000007.1 GCA_945874155.1 uncultured Bacteroidales bacterium | reverse complement strand
CGTGTATTTGCCAAAGGCAAATACGGAAGGCGGAGCCGCGGGGTATAATAGGGGCGGAGCCCCTAGGCATAGATAAGATGCACCGCTGCAGAGCAGCGGTGCATCTCCACAAAATAAAAAAGACATCCAAACGGATGTCTTTTTTATTTTGTGGAGATAGTCGGAGTCGAACCGACGACCCTCTGCTTGCAAAGCAGATGCTCTAGCCAACTGAGCTATACCCCCAAAATTTTTGTTTCTTTTGAGCGTCTGCTGCGTTGGCCTGCGTATCCTCTTTCGGTCATTACCATTAGGTAACTCCCTCTTTCGGAACTTGTCCGCCTTGCATCCATCTCAAAATAAACAAAAATTTACACTGAGATTTCAGACGGCATTGGCCTGCGTATCCTCTTTCGGACAGACACTCAAAATTTTTAAGAACTTGTGGGAGCAGAGGGAGTCGAACCCCCGACCCTCTGCTTGTAAGGCAGACGCTCTGAACCAACTGAGCTATGCTCCCGTTTCTCAAAGGGATTGCAAAGGTACTCAATTTTTCTTTACCTCCAAATTTTTTCGCAAAAATCTTGCTAAGTAATCCTCAAAAATAGCCCCGTTCAGAAAAGTATGGTTTGATTTATGCGGGGTCAAAAACATTACATAACACATAAAACTATGTTACGCAAGACTTTAGCCATAGCTGTGGTCGCAGCGGCCACGATGGCGCTTTCAGTTGGAGCGTTCGCCTGTACTGGCATTATGCTCAAGTCGGCGGACGGACACACGGTGATGGCCCGAACCATCGAATGGGCCGGCAATGACAATCACAACCGCTATGTGGTGGTACCACGGGGACATTGCTGGACCTCTCTTACTCCGGACTCAAGTGAAGGACGGATCTTCTCCGGAAAGTATGGATATGTGGGGTTTGCTGTGGAACAGGCAGAATTTATCGTGGAAGGGCTCAACGAGAAAGGACTCTCGGCAGGGCTCTTTTATTTTCCCGGATATGGGGAATACGAGCCTTTCTGCCCTGAAAACAAAAACAGCAACATTGCTGATTTACAACTGGTTTCTTATATCCTCGGAAGCTGTGCCACCATCGACGAGGTCATAGCCGAAATCGGGAAAATCCACGTCCACAATGTCTATCCCGGGGCATCCACCGCTCATTGGCGTTTTGCAGAGCCCGGAGGACGGCAGGTGGTGCTCGAAATCATCAACCGCAAATGCGTGTTCTACGAAAATGAACTCGGGGTGCTCACCAACTCCCCTTCCCTTGACTGGCATCTGACCAATCTCAACAACTATGTCAACCTCACAAGCGGAGCCGTCAGCGAAGGCAAGGCAGGAAGGCTCACACTCAAATCCTTAGGAGGCGGCAGCGGGTTCCACGGCATCCCGGGAGACTTCACCCCGCCTTCACGCTTTGTCAGGGCAGCATTCTTCCAGAGCACGGCGCCTGTGCTCAAGACATCGGAAGAGACTGTATTCCAGGCATTTCACCTGCTCAACAATTTTGATCTGCCGATTGGGGCACAGACCAACGAGGGAGTAACGCCACCGGATATGCCATCAGCCACACAATTTACCAGCGCAACAGATTTGTCCGAAAAGAAAATCTACATCAAGACTATGTACAACAGCCACATACGCTGCGTGGACCTGAACAGGATAAATTTCAGCAAATGCAAATTCATCAACGAGTTGCTTGACCCTCAAAGGAAGGAGCCCGTCGAACCCCTTTTCCGTCACTGACGAGGAAATTGAAAAACAATGGCAAAGACCACCATCACACCTATGAGCATAGGATAATAGAGATGTGGAATGATTTCAAAAGGAGAAAGTCCGGACAGGCCAGAAGCCATAAGTATCTGTGCACCATAAGGAAGCAGGCCCTGCACAAAGCAGGAAGTGGTGTCCATCAGACTGGCTGAACGCTTGGGTGAAATGCCGAAACGGGAACTGATGTCCCTGGCAATGCCTCCAACGGTAATAATGGCTATGGTATTGTTTGCCGTACAGAAATTGGTAATCGCAGTCAGGAGTGAAATGATACTTTCCCCTCCCCTGCGGTTACCGATTTTTCTGGTCATACGCTCAATAAGCCAGTCAAATCCTCCTGCAGTCTTGATCATATTCATTATACCCCCTGCCAGCAAAGTCACCAGAATCAGCTCACACATAGACTGGACCCCATCTCCGGCAGCCTCAAACAAAGCAAGGCTCTTCACCCCGAAAAACAGCCCCAGAACATCAGTCAGCAGAATCCCGAAAACAAGCACCTTCAGGACATTCATTCCGGACAGGGCACAGACTATCACAGCCAGGTAGGGAATGGCAAGATAAAATGGGACAGAAGGAATATCATAATTGTAATCCATTGATATTCCGCTAAACAGATATATAGCCAAGGTCACAATAGCAGCCGGCAGCACTATCAGCAGATTGGTCTTGAACTTGTCCTTCATCCGGCATCCCTGGGATTGGGTGGAAGCAATGGTCGTGTCCGATATGAAAGAAAGATTGTCTCCGAAAAAAGCCCCTCCCACCACTATGGATATCATCAGGGCCAGGTCAACCCCCATTTCCTCTGAAAGGCCGGCAGCCACGGGTGCAAGAGCCACAATTGTTCCCACAGATGTGCCCACCGACATAGAAATGAAACACGCCGCCACGAATATTCCGGCAGGCAGAAAGCGGCCCGGAACCAGATGCAAGGTCAAAGCCACAGTCGCATCCACAGCCCCGACAGCCTTTGCCGATGCCGCAAATATGCCCGCAAGCACGAATATCCATACCATATACATAATGTTGGAATCGGCAGCACCGGCCGAAAATATCCCCACGCGTTCCCTGAATGGTTTATCCTTCACCACAAAGACGGAATAAACCGCCGCAACGACAAATGACACACAAATGGGAATGCCATAGAAATCCCCGGCAAGCACCGAAGACAGGAGATACACCAGGAGAAGGACCGCCATTGGAGACAGGGCGAAAAGCCCCTTCAGGTGTCGATTTAAACTATTGCGTTTACCATTTTCCATAATATGCTGGTTCACAGTGGGCTACAAATTATCAACAAGAAGCTGTTGAAAAATACCGTCAAAAATTCCGTCGCAAAAGTAAAATAAAATTGGCAGAATAAATAATAGTCCTTACATTTGCAACTCGGAATTCAGAACCGCAACAGAATTTCCTGAGTCAGCATACATCATAAAAAATATACTATGTCTAAAACTCAACACTCCTCCCAAGCGGTTTACGATGCCCGGACGCTCGGTAAGCCTAAGATGCTCGTGCTCGGCCTGCAGCACATGTTCGCAATGTTTGGAGCAACTGTTCTCGTTCCAGCAATCACGGGTCTTCCTGTCTCAACAACCCTTCTATTCGCCGGCCTCGGCACACTGCTTTTCCACTTACTCACGAAAATGAAGGTACCAGCCTTCCTCGGTTCCTCATTCGCATTCATCGGAGGCTACCTCAGCATAGTGGAAATGGGAAAATCCTACGACTTGACCGCCTCACAATCACTGCCTTATGCCTGCATCGGCGTTGCCTGTGCAGGTTTTTTGTATTTCGTACTCGCCGGTCTGTTCAAAGCCTTCGGGGCAAAGAAGGTTATGAAATTCTTCCCGCCGGTGGTGACAGGTCCAATTATCATCTGTATAGGACTCATCCTCTCCGGATCGGCAATCGGTAACTGCCAGTCCAACTGGTGGATTGCACTTGCAGCAATAGTTTCGATTATAATCTGCAACATCTGGGGACGCGGAATGATAAGAATCGTGCCGATACTCATCGGAGTGCTTGTGTCTTATGTACTTGCAGCATGCTTCGGACTCGTGGACTTCTCGGCGGTGAAAGATGCCGCCTGGATTGGGCTCCCTATATATAAGGACAGCACGGCAATCGCAATCGCTGACACCCGTAACTGGGAAATGCTCACCACTGCAATCATCACCATTATGCCTATAGCCCTTGCGACTATGATTGAGCATATCGGGGATATGTGCGCAATTTCCTCAACCACAGGCAAGAACTACCTCCAGGACCCGGGACTTCACCGCACGCTGATGGGCGACGGACTTGCAACTGCCATCGCTTCCCTCTTCGGTGCCCCTGCAAACACCACTTATGGAGAGAATACCGGAGTGCTCAACCTCACAAAGGTTTATGATCCCCGCGTCATCAGAATCGCTGCCATCTTCGCCATCCTCTTCTCATTCTGCCCTAAGTTTGCGGCAGTTGTGAGCGCTATGCCGGCCGCAACCATCGGCGGTGTGTCACTCATACTTTATGGTATGATTTCAGCTGTGGGTGTGCGCAATGTGGTGGAAAACAATGTGGACTTCTCATCCTCCCGCAATGTCATCATCGCCGCAATCATACTGGTGCTCGGAATAGGCATCAACTACGGTGTTGAAGGCGGCAGCATAGACCTCGGATTCACTAAACTTTCGGCTCTCGCAATCGCAGCCCTCGTGGGTATCATTCTCAATGCAATACTGCCCGGTAAGGATTATGAATTCGGCAAGGACCCTAAGGGTGACACTGCGGTCAATTTTGACGCTAACACAAACAGAGTGACTGAATAACCTTTTTTATTAATATCAACAAAATTTCAGGTATGAAGAAATTTTTCCTTTCCGCAGCTTTTGCGCTGCTCTGCTTCGGGGCTTTCGCTCAGAATGTCCAACTCCACTATGACTTCGGTCACAACGCCTACAACAAGGAAGGAGGCAAAGACCTCCGTTCCAGAGCCTACTTAACCACCACCGTGGAAATGTTCAAGCCGGATTCATTCGGAAGCACATTTTTCTTCGTGGATATGGACTATGTCAGCCGCAACAATCCAGGCACCACCCGCGGTGTGGTTGGAGCATATTGGGAGATTGCGCGTGAACTTTGCTTCTGGCAGGGTACCAAGGCAGATTGGCTTTCAGTTCACGTCGAGTACAACGGAGGTCTGAATGTTTCAGGAGACCAGACAGCCGGTCTGAAAGGACTTTCCTTCAACAATGCTTTCCTTGCCGGTCTGACCTATAGCGGACACTCCAAGGATTTCCGCCGCACCTGGTCTTTGAGCGCAATGTACAAACTCATACCTAAGACTCTTGATGCTGCAGGAAACAAGGATTATCACAACTTCCAGATTACTGGTGTCTGGGGCATCAACTTCGCTAAGGACTGGTGCACATTCTCAGGTTTCGTTGATTTCTGGAGAGAGGCTCGTCCTTGGCAGGGCACCAAATACATCTTCCTTTCTGAGCCTCAGTTCTGGGTTAATTTCAACCAGATCAAGGGTTGGGAAAATGTGCATTTGAGCCTTGGTACTGAGGTTGAGTTGTCGGTTAATTTTGCTGGCAAGGGGTTCTATGCGATTCCGACCCTTGCAGCAAAGTGGACATTCTAAGTAAAAACTTGCTAAAAAGGTGATTTCACGCTCCTTGCGGAAGTCCTCACAATCAACATCATAGTTTTCAAATGCCCGGCGTTTGCCGGGCATAGAGATTTGTTTCAATCCATATTTTTTATGAAAAAGTTTATACAAAAAGCCTTCGGCTACGATCCGAAGACCTCAAGCATCAAGACCGAAATCCTCGCCGGTCTCACCACCTTCCTCACAATGGCCTACATCCTGGCCGTAAACCCGGGCATCTTCTCTGCCCTTGACGGTATGCCCGGCGGTTCCGTCTTCACAGCAACAGCCCTTGCATCCATACTCGGAACCCTCGTTATGGCACTCTGGGCCAAAAAGCCTTTCGCACTTGCCCCGGGAATGGGACTCAACGCATTCTTCGTATTCACAGTCTGCCTCGGAATGGGCTACAGCTGGCAATTCGCCCTTACAGCCGTACTCATCGAAGGACTGTTGTTCATCATTCTAACCCTCACAAATATCCGCAAGATTATCGTTGACTCCATTCCGGTGTCCATCAAAAAGGCAATAGGCTGCGGCATAGGCCTTTTCATAGCCTTCATCGGACTGAACAACGCCGGCATCGTGGTTGACAATCCTGCCACCCTCGTATCGATTGGAGACATCACCTCCGGAAAAGCCCTCGTTGCCTTCATCGGGCTCATCTTCACAGCCTTCCTTGTTGTAAAGAAAGTTCCCGGCTCGCTTCTCATAGGTATGATAGGCACTGCTCTTCTCGGTCTGATCGTAAAGGACCCTGCAACAGGCAAACACATCACCGAATTTTCAGGTGTTGTAAGTATGCCTGAGTCAGTTGCACCGATTTTCTGCCAATTCGAATGGAGCCAGATTCTCTCCCTGGATATGGTCATCGTGGTGTTCACATTTATGTTCATCGATATGTTCGACACCATCGGCACCGTTGTGGGAGTGAGCACTAAAGCCGGAATGGTGGACGAAAAGGGCAATATCCCCGGCCTGAACCGCATACTTCTCGCAGACGCAATCGCAACTGTGGGAGGTGCCTGCTTTGGAACATCCACAACCACAACCTACGTTGAATCTGCATCAGGAATCGCACAGGGAGGACGCAGCGGTCTGACTGCCTTCATTACGGCTCTTTGCTTTGCAGTCGCACTCTTCTTCTCCCCTATCTTCCTTGCCATCCCCGGAGCGGCCACTGCACCTGTGCTGATTATCGTGGGTGTGTTTATGATGACTCCTATCAAGGACATTGATTTCAGCAACTACTCCGAGGCCATCCCTGCATTCATCACTATGGTTGCAATGCCGCTGTGCTACTCCATCTCTGACGGAATTATGCTCGGAATCATTTCCTATGTGCTCATCAACCTGCTGAGCTGCAATTTCAAGAAGATCAACCCGGCAGCCTACATACTTGCCGCATTGTTCATTGCCAAGTATATATTCCTTTAGTATTACCCGTTCAAGAACTATAATATGCCCGGCTCCGGCCGGGCATATTCATTTGTTATCATCAAGCCCCAGAAGCCTCCGGATGAACTTGACCTGCGGGAAAAATCTCCCGGCCACTACCCGGACAACAGTATAAGCCGGAATTGCGGTGAGCATTCCCAAGATTCCGCCCATTGTGCCGGCGAGGAGCATCACTATGAAGATTTCCAGCGGACTGGCCTGAATGCTTGTGGAGTAGATTACAGGCTGCAAAATGAAATTGTCCACCAGCTGGGCAAGCACGAACACGGCCACAAGGATAGCCAAAAATCCCCAGAATCCTATATCCAATCCGCAGGCTCCCGCTCCGCAATAGCGTATTGTCATTGCTATGATGGTACCGAGCACACCGCCCAGAAGCGGACCTACATAAGGAATGATATTGAGAAGTCCTGCCATAAAGCCTATACCTATGGCGGTGCCCAGTTCGAGGCGGGCGATTGCCCATAGTCCGAGAAAATCAATCAGTCCCACGCAACTCATTTCCACTATCAGACCGATAAAGTAGCGGGACAGAAGATGTTCGACATCGGAGAGCGACTGTGCCACTTCATCTTCGTGACGGTCCGGAGCAAGGGCGCAGATTATACGGGAGAACAGTTTCTCGTCACGGATGAAGAAGAAGGCTATGAAAACCACCGAAAAAAGTCCTATTCCGAAACTGGCAAGAGCTGATGCCACGGAGCCTATCACATTGCCGAAAATGTTTACGTTGATCAAGGACTTGACCTGATGCAGAATGGCCACCTCAATCCTGAAGCCGGGGTCCAGGTCAAAAGTCTTCACGAGGTAGGCGTTCAACTCCGCCAGATTGCTGGATATGGCCCCGAGAGAGGTGTCGCCCGTGACAGAAGCCACATCGGAAATCACTTCCTTGACCATAGGCGCAAGCCCCGCTATTATACCACAGAAAATCACCAGTATGAGCAGTATCGACAGAATCGCGAGAAACCAGTCCGGGGCCCGATGGCCCTTGATGCGGATTTTCGCAAGCATCATTTTCAGGGGCTTTGCGATGAGGGAGACCACTCCTGCAAGCAGCACATAAACCACAACGCTGCCGAACTGCCTGAACAGTAGCCAGGCTATGACAGCAACAAAGGCCGCCAGCAGCCATTTGGCAAGGATTTCGGTATAGTGTTTCTGAGTTTCCATATAACAGTCTCAATAGCGATTTTCCACATATAGTCTCAACGGCGGTATTTTGCGACAAGTTCATCCACCACTTTGCACATATCGGAGTACTGTTCCTCCATCGAGCAAAGAAGTTTGAACTGAGCCCTGGTGCGGACGAGGTTGTGCTCAGGATATTTGATTTTATAGTATGTGTCCCCGTTGAGATAGTCCATAAGGAAGCGCAGCACCTGCTCGAATGTGATATATATGCCTGAGAATGCGAGATTTTCGATTTCCGCAGGGCAGAGGAAGGATGCGGCTTCACTCAGATAACCGTCAATATAGGCCCTGAACATATCCAGAGACATAGACACGGTGTCAAGGTCAGGTGCATCTTCGGCTCCGGTGTTGGTGTAGCAGCGGAGGGCGTCGCCCACATCGTTGAGCACGGTCGCTGACATCACGGTGTCGAGATCAATGGCGCAAAGCACTTCACGAGTGGTGGCATCGAAAAGTATATTGCTGATTTTGGTGTCATTATGGGTCACACGCATAGGCAGTGTGCCATCTTCCACAAGTTGCGCGAATGCAAGTATCCTTTCCCTGCGGGATTCTATCCAGGATATTTCTTCGGCACAGGCTGCAACCCTTCCGGCAGCATCATTTTTCACTGCTTCATCCCACTGCCTGAATCTCCAAGGCAGGTTATGGAAACCTTTGATGACCTCCGCAAGCGGCTGTTTGAAATCGGAGAGCAGGCTCTGGAAGCGTCCTATTCCCACTCCGCCCTGGAATGCAAGTTCGGGTGAATCAGCCTGCGTGTAGGAAAGAGTGTCCGGAATGAAGGTACAAACTGCCCAAAACTCACCGTCCGCGTCCTGGTAATAGTTTCTTCCGTCCTTTGCCGGGACAACGGTGAGAGTCTCACGCATAGCATCCGTAACCTTGGCTTTAATGTGGTTTGTGACCATGCTGATATTGTTCATCATAGCCGGCACGTCTGGGAATACTGCTTTGTTCTTGCGCTGGAGTATGTAGTCCGGAGTCTGACCTTTGGTGCGGACAATGAGTGTGTCGTTGATGAAACCTTCTCCCAAAGGCTTGATTTCTGAGATTTCTCCCTGAAGTTCGAAACGGGATGCTATATCCAAATATTTATCTGTCATAATATGTGGTGTTAGTGGTTCTGTCTGCTGGCAGTCACAAAAAAGGCGGTCTGCACGCACAAGCCGCCAATTTACGAATAAATTTTCAAACTGCGGTACCATTCATCCGGAAACATTTCAAATCCCAGGAGAGGGACCGGCTCAGAATGTGTAATTGATCTTGAACATAAAGTTGACTGGAGCCTGAGGGAATACACCTTCTTCCTGATATATTATGTCTTCAGCCTTGAGGTAGGATCGTCCCACCCATACGTCAGCATAGTACTTGGCATTCAGGGCGTTGTTCACATAAGCACTAAGACCTATGACTCCGTGTTTCACATCGAACTCGTGAGAAAGTGCCACATTTGCGACGAAATAGCCCGGAATACAGCGGTCAGCACTCTGGGTGTTGTCCCAATACTGTTTGCCCACGTATTTTCCGCCAAGAGTCAAGGTCGTGGTTTTCAATGAATTGCTCATCAAATTCTTGAAAGGAGTCACGCTCAGCTGGCCGCTTGCAATCACAGACGGAGACATCAGAATGGCCGTGTTGTGATATTCTTCAATAACGTGGTTGCCGGTCAGCTCCCAGTCGTTTGAGTTGTTGTACTCAGGAATATAGGCAGTGAAATTCTTGAGGCGGTTGCGGCTGAGGGTGAGGTTGGCATCGAATCTCATAACTGAAAGCGGCTGCCAGGCAAGACCGAGTTCGAGACCGCGTCTGTAACCCCTGCCCACATTTTCCTTGATTGCGTAGCCTGAATCGCTGATGCGTCCTGTGGCAAGGAGCATATCGAAATACTCCATAAAATAGAAATTGGCGCTTGCAGTCACCTTGGAATTGGAATACTCGTAGCCGATTTCCACGTCTGCCATCTTTTCAGGACGGAGTTCCTCCTTTTTCGCACCGTAATTATTGTTGATGATTACGTCCTTTATATCGCTACGGCCAGGCTCACGGTGTCCCCAGGCTGCACTCACATAAGCTTTGTGACCGTTGATATGGAAGGTGATTCCCGCACGAGGATTGAAGAAGTCCCAGTTTTCGCGGTGGTCGAGCGGCGCAAAGTCGTCATCCTCTCCCTTCATCACCAGAGTCACGTGCCTGTACTGGAGGTCGAGATAGGTGGTGAGCCATTCCAAAGGCTTGTATTCACCTCTGGCATAGAGATTTGCCTCATACTTGTTGCCACTGTTGAAATACCACCTGTCGGCATAGTCGTAATCAGTTTCATAGTATCTGCTCCAGAGGACATTGCCGAAGTGGTTGCCGTTGTAGCCGGAAAGGCTCAATCCTCCTGTCACATCTATGAGGCTGCTGCGGTACATAAGGTCGGAATTGAAGACAAGATAGTTGTTTGACATCGACTTGTCTATGATGAAGTCGGTGTATTTCTGTATGACATTGCCTGCATCATCCAGAGGGTATTCCAGTCCGTACTTGGTGAATTTCTTGTCGGCCTTGTACTGCTCGTAATATCCGTCTCCACGGGTGTAGTTCAGGGTGTTGGACCAGCTCAGGCCGTTGTTGAAGGCGTGGGTGTAGTTGAACTGGACGTGATGCTGGACATAGTTGTCGGTCTCGTTGTCGTAGTACCGGGTGTTGCCTTCGTCATCTTTGTATTTGCCGAGGCCGTTGTAGGTACGGTCCACGAGATAGGTGTTGTAGGATATTCCGTCCCAGGTGAGTCCGGTTCTCTGGCTGCCCACGAGATAGGTCAGACGCACGGAATCGTTTTCATCCATCCAACCCAGCACTGCCATTCCGGAAATAACCTTGCCGAAGGCATTGCGGATATATCCATCGGTGCGTCCGAAACTGAAGGCTCCCTGGGCATAGAATCCGCTTTTGGTAAGACCGGTGGCAGCTGCAACTGAGGTGGTTGCAGTGCCGTAACTGCCGGCTGACTGCTCAATATGGAAACGTGGAGCAGAACCGGCTGTGGCAGTGTTCATATTGATGCTTGCTCCGAATGCTCCGGCTCCGTTTGCGGAAGTTCCGAGTCCTCTCTGGAGCTGGACACCGGTGAGCATATTGCCCAGAGCGGGAATGTTCACCCAGAAAACTTCCTGGGATTCGGCATCGTTGAGGGTGATACCGTTCAGTGTGACATTGATTTGCGAACCTTTCACACCACGCACTGTCATTTTGGAATAGCCCAGACCTGTACCGCCTTCATTTACTGAAACTACGGAAGGCTGCATACTCAGGTTCATAGGCAGGGAATTGATCGGGTTGCTTCGGGAAAGTTCTTCCTTTCCTATAGTGGTATAGGTCACAGGTGTATTTGCACCGGCACGTGAGGCCACAACCACTGCTGAATCGATTTTTTCGGTTTCATTTCCGACTCCCGGAGTCGGGTCCTGATTGGCAGAAACCGTAAGTGCCGCCATAAGAAATAAAATTCCTCGCATAAAGCATTTAATTATAAATTAATACTATACGAGGGGCTATGAGATTGTCGCATTCCCTTCGGCGGTATTAACCGCATCAGGTTCAATGGGTATCTCTCAACCTGAATCCGCCCATGCCCGGAACCAACTTGGATTATGGCAAGGCAAAGGAAGGATTCAAGTACCCCCGCTTAATATGTTTTGCATCCGGACTTGCCGGGTGTATTATTCCGAGACAATCCTGACCTCGAAAATACGAGGCCAGTTCTTTCCTGTAAGGTATATTTTTCCGTCCAAGGGATTCCAGGCAATGCCGTTTAGCACGTCGGTGGTATTGTCCCTGAGGCTCTCATCCAGCAGCCCCGTGCAATCCACAATTCCCTCAACAATTCCGTTTTCAGGATTGATAATCACTATCTTATCAGTGGTGTAAACATTGGCCCAAATCTTCCCGTCAATCCATTCCAGCTCATTAAGCCACCCCACCGACTTGCCCTTGCTCTTGACGCTTATCCGCCTGAGAGTTTTGAGTTTCGCATCCATAAACCACAGGCTTGAACTTCCGTCGCTCATAATCAAAGACTTTCCATCAGTGGTCAAGCCCCATCCCTCGCGGGGACAGGTAATATTGCCCTTGTGCGCAAAAGTGTTTTCGTCGTAGGTGCAGGCCACGAAGCCCCTCCAGGTGAGGTAGTAGAGCCGCCCGTTGAAAAAGCAGCTGCCTTCCCCGAAGTATCTGTCTTCCAGGCTCACAAGGCTCTCCAATTCTCCAGTCTGAAGGTTCATCTTCCCGAAACGGGACTCCCCTCTCTGACCCGTACTCTCATACAACTGGCCATCGCGGAAAAACAGCCCCTGGGTGTAGGAAGTCCTCGAATGGGGATATTCCGCCACGACCTCAAGTCTGTATTTCACAGGCTCCACAAGCTTTCCTGAGGAGCCGTTTCCGCAGGATAACAAGAGCGCGGACATCAGATATATGAGCAGCAGATTTCTCATTTCTTCCTCTGCATCGCCGCTTTCACAAATGCCACAAAGAGAGGCTGAGGATTCTCCGGTGTGCTCTTGTATTCTGGGTGGAACTGCACTCCTATGAAGAACGGATGTTCCGGAATCTCCACAATCTCAACCAGTTTGGTGTCCGGATTGCGTCCTGTGGAGAACATTCCCGCCTGCTCGAAGGCATTGAGATAGTCGCTGTTGAATTCGTATCTGTGACGGTGGCGCTCCGAAATGATGGATTTGCCGTAAATCTTTTCCGCAAGGAAGCCCGGACGAAGCTCGCATTTGTAGGCACCCAGCCTCATAGTGCCACCCTTTGAAGTGGTACTCTTCTGGTCCTCCATAAGATTGATGACCGGATATTCCGTCCCCGGATTCACCTCAGTCGAGTGAGCCCCCTTCATACCGAGCACGTTACGGGCAAATTCCACCACGCACATCTGCATACCCAGACATATTCCGAAGAAAGGCACTCCATTCTCGCGGGCATATCTCACAGCCGAAATCTTGCCCTCGAGGCCCCTCTCGCCAAAGCCCGGAGCCACGAGCACCCCGTCCATATCCTTGAGCAATTCCGCTGCATTGGAGTCATTGATGTTTTCGGAATGGATGTAAACCACATTGACCCGACATTCGTTTTCAGCCCCGGCGTGTACGAAAGCCTCGCGTATGGACTTGTAGGCATCCTGAAGATTGTATTTTCCGACAAGGGCTATGTTTACCGAGGTCTTCGGATGGTCCAGACGATAGAGGAATTCGTTCCATCTGCTCAGGTCCGGTTCAGGACAAGTGAGACCGAAATGATTGAGTACCAATATATCAAGTTTTTCCTCCTGCATCTTCAACGGCACCTTGTAAATCGAGTCAGCATCGATGGACTGGATCACGTGGCCCGGCTTGACATTGCAGAACAGCGCCACTTTCTTGCGCAACTCAGGGGAGAGTTCGTGCTCGGTCCTGCAGACTATTATATCCGGCTGCACACCGTCCTGCTGCAGTTTCTGCACCGAATGCTGGGTCGGCTTGGTCTTGAGTTCCTTGGCCGCGCTCAAATAAGGAACCAGGGTAAGATGTATTGTAACGCAGTCTTCCTCAGGCAGTTCCCATTGCAGCTGACGCACAGCCTCCACGAAAGGTTCGGACTCCATATCCCCGACAGTACCGCCAATTTCGGTGATGATGACATCGTAATCCCCGGTCTTGGACAGGAGCATCATACGACGCTTGATTTCGTCCGTGATATGGGGCACTATCTGCACGGTCTTGCCCAGGTATGCTCCCTCCCTTTCCTTGCTGATAACAGTGTTGTAGATTTTTCCTGTGGTGACATTGTTGGCCTTGGAGGTGTAAACACCGAGGAAGCGCTCATAATGCCCGAGGTCGAGGTCGGTCTCTGCCCCGTCTTCAGTCACATAGCATTCGCCGTGTTCATAGGGGTTCAGAGTGCCCGGGTCTATATTTATGTACGGGTCGAATTTCTGGATGGTAACTTTCAGGCCGCGAGCCTGGAGAAGTTTGGCAAGAGATGCCGATATGATTCCTTTTCCGAGCGACGATGCCACTCCACCTGTTACGAATACGTACTTTGTGTTCATATTTCCTCCTTGGTTTGTCATTGTTAAGGAACGTCGATATTCCCAACAGGGGTGCAAAGATAGGCTTTTTTCGGCGTTGCCGCAACCCAAAAATGAAATAATAAAAAAAATTGCTAAATTTGCGCGTTTTTGCTCAGACATACTTATGAATTTATATTACACTGTTCTGATAGTGATGGCGGTGCTCGCCGTTTTCGTCTTTGTGATGCTATTCTATTTCAAAGCGGGCTACGGGTACCTGTCCAACGGGAAATGGGGCCCTGTGCTGCCGAACAAAGTGGCGTGGGTGCTTATGGAGGCTCCGTCCTTCCTTTTCCTTTTATATTATACCTTGATATATGCTCTTGAAGGACCGGGAGAAGGTATGGGACTGACGGGCATCGTGGACGGTAACTGCACGGGGGTACTCTATTTTATGGCCGGGCTGTTTCTGCTGCACTATTTCCAGAGGTCGTTCATCTTCCCGCTGCTTATGAAAGGCAAGAGCACAACACCGGTGGCGATTATGGCTATGGGTATGGTTTTCAACACCTTGAACTCCTTCCTCATCGCCGGATGGATGTTCGGTATTCCGGGACTTATGCCTGCCCAGGCACCCGATGGCTACTACACCGCCGAATGGTTCTTCGACCCGAGATTCATCATCGGCACCGTGATTTTCATTGTCGGAATGGCAATCAACATCAATTCGGACCACGTGATCCGCAGCCTGCGCAAACCAGGAGACACCAAACACTATATTCCAAAGAAGGGTATGTACAAATATGTGACGAGCGCCAATTATTTCGGAGAACTCGTCGAGTGGACGGGGTATGCCATCCTGACCTGGTCCCCTGCCGGACTCCTCTTTGCAGTCTGGACATTCGCGAACCTGGGTCCGAGAGCCAAATCCCTGACTGCAAAGTACGAAGAGGAATTCGGGGAGGAATACACTTCCCTGAACAAGAAGAACCTCATACCTTTCATCTGGTAAACCAATTGCGGTGAATTGCCGCGTATATATGATTTGAAATGAGCGAAATTTTTACACCTTACAAACTCGGCCCTATAGAACTGCGCAACAGGACCATACGTTCAGCTGCATTCGAGGGAATGGGCAGGAACAACGGACCGACAGAAGAACTTTTCAACTACCACAGGGCAGTTGCAAAAGGCGGAATAGGAATGACTACGGTCGCTTATGCGGCTGTTTGCAGAAGCGGAATCAGTTTCGACTCCCAGCTCTGGATGAGGGAGGAGATTGTTCCGGAACTCAAACGGCTGACTGATGCCGTGCACGCTGAAGGAGCCAAGGCGAGCATACAGCTCGGACACTGCGGAAATATGACTCACAGGAGAACCTGCGGGCAGATGCCTATAGGAGCGAGCAGCGGATTCAACCTCTACTCCCCCACTTTCCACAGAAAGATGAACCAGAAGGATATCGACGAGGTGGTGAAAGCCTATGGAGACGCTGTGAGGCTGGCTATGAAGGCAGGCTTCGATGCCGTGGAGATTCACGCAGGACACGGTTACCTGATTTCCCAGTTTCTTTCGCCCTACACCAACCACCGTCACGACCGCTACGGGGGCAGCCTGGACAACAGGATGAACTTTATGCGCGAGTGTATCAGGGAGGTAGTAAAGGCAGCGGACGGCAAGATTGCGGTGACAGCCAAGCTCAACACCCGCGACGGCTTCAAGGGCGGCCAGGAAGTGGACGAGCTGATTGAGGTGGCAAAGGAGCTGCGCAGACTCGGAGTGGATGCCATCACCCTCAGCGGAGGATTTGTGAGCAGGGCACCACAGTATGTCATGAGGGGAGAATTCCCGACCAAGGCCATTGCCCACTATCTGCCTGCATCCCAGTGGTGGCTGAAAATATGCCTGTATATCGGTTCTTGGGCTGTGTGTCCGACCGTAACTTTCAAGCATCTCTTCTTTATGGAGGATGCGCTCAAGTTCAAGGCGGCAATGCCGGACTATCCTTTCATTTATGTGGGCGGAGTGACCACAGGAGAGGACGCGCGCAAGGTGCTTGAGAACGGTTTTCCGCTTTTCCAGATGGGAAGGGCAGTTCTTGAGGACACGGATTTCGTGAACAAGCTCAAGGCAGACGAAAATCACTGCAGCGGATGCGAGCACTCCAATTTCTGCATAGGCAGGATGTACTCCAAGTCGATGCAGTGCCACAAGCATTGTGAGGACATCACTCCTTTCCTGGAGCGTGAAGTCCAGCGCATCAACAGGAGAAATGACCGCCGTGAGCGCAAGGCTGGATACAAAGCCTAAGGCGGAAGCTATTTTGAAGACAAAGGCAGGACGGTTTGTCGCGGCGAAAGCTGAGGAAAGTCCGGACAGGATAGAGCATCCCGCAGTGGAAAGCACTGATGGAGGTAACTTTATGAGAGCCGTAACAGAAAATGACCGCTGCACGAAGGTAACGGGTACGCCCACGGGAACGGCCCGGCCGCAGCAAGGGTGAAAACGCGAGGCAAGAGCTCACGACCGTCTGTGGCGACACAGTCGGGGTACGGCACCGGGACCTGCAAGACCAAATATACCGGCAATCAAGGGTTGCTCGCCAGCTGCCGGGGGGTAGGTTGCGAAGATAAATGACAAGCCAAAACAGAATCCGGCTTACGGTTCTGCCTTTATTTTTAAGGAACTGGTCTATGGGGCCGGTTCCTTTTTTGATATAGAAAAAGTCCGGTGCTCCCGAAGGACCATCCGGACAGGTCTGAAACTCAGACAAAGGTAATTTGCGGGCCGAAAAGACTATTCTGCAGAGAATTCGTCCTTGCCTACTCCGCAGAGAGGGCATACGAAATCCTCAGGAACATCTTCCCAAGCAGTGCCGGGAGCAATTCCGCCTTCAGGGTAGCCAACTTCAGGGTCATATTCCCATCCGCATACATCACATACGTACTTTTTCATATTTATTGATATTAAAAATGTTTCACTAAAACTCAATGAACAGAACTGAAATACTTGAGGAACTGGGTCCTGAAAAGCTTGTCGGCATTCTCCGGGTCGGAAGCGTTCATCTTACCTCTGAAATCAGCGATTGCCCCGAAAGACTTGCCCTTCATCCAGGCAGAGAGACCTTCATTGGCCTCGGTAATCCACTTCGCACCGTTCCTGATGATGGCACTTGCCACCTCAACGGCTGCAGCACCGCAAAGCACGGACTTCACAATGCCTTCCCAGCCCTGGACACCGCCCGAAACAGCCACGTCCAGTTTCTTCACTGATGCTGAGACTATTCCAGCCCACCTGAGATTGGAAGCAAGGTCAGAAGCGGTGGTGAACGGATCCCCGGTTGTGAAGCTCATCTTCTCGATGTCGATGTCAGTCGGATAGAAACGGTTGAACAGCACCACAGCCTTCGCCCCGTGAGCATAGAGCTGGTCACAAAGAGCCACCGGATTGGAAAGGTTTGCACCGAGTTTCACAATCACAGGAATTTTCACGAGCGAGCATACGTGCTCCACGATGTCGATGTGCATCTGCTCGAAATCCCCCGGCTTCCCGTTCCTCGCTGTGCAAAGGCTCATTACATTGAGTTCCAATGCGTCTGCACCTGCCTGCTCGATGGTCTTGGAGAACTCTTCCCATTTTCCGTCAGTGTTGCAGGCTATGGAAGCGATGACAGGAATCGACACGCGGCTCTTGGCTGTCCTGATGAGATTCACATAGTCCTCGAGAGCGCGGGCTCCCACATAGGCGCTGATGTAATCGTATGCCTCCGGATGTTCGTCTGAGACCGCCGAGGCGATTTCCTTTTCGATGCTCTCCTGGAAAAGTGATTTCAGAACCACTGCACCGGCACCGGCGCTTTCAAACTCAAGGATTTTGTCTATGGACGCAGTCTGGCTGTTGCTGCCCACGATGATTGGGGATTTCAGGTCCAGACCGGCAAAACTTGTTCTTGTCATATTTTTGTCATTAGTCAGTTTGTCTCGCAAATATAGCATTTTATGCGATTTCAATCAAACAATTATGACTATATTTGCAAGTGAAAAAATGCAAACTGCCAAATTGAAACACGAAAATGAAATCAATCAGCACAGACATCATCTACATCGGAACGGACGACCTCAGCATAGACCTTTTTGAGGGACAGTACAAAGTGCCTCAAGGCGTCTCCTACAATTCATATCTGATTCTTGACGAAAAGACGGCCATACTCGACACTGTGGACTCCCGCAAGGCTGAGGAATGGTTGGCAAAGCTGGAAACAGCCCTGGACGGACGCATTCCCGACTATCTTGTGGTGCATCATCTCGAACCGGACCATTCGTCAGTCATCGCGTCAGTGGCAGAAAAATATCCATCCATGACCATAGTTGCCGGGGCAAAAGCTCTGGCTATGATTCCGCAATTCTTTGAGAATCTGTCACTTGAAGGCCGCACAATGGCGATGAAAGAAGGCCAGGTGCTGGAGTTGGGCAAACACAGTCTCAAATTCGTGTCCGCACCTATGGTCCACTGGCCTGAGGTTATGGTATCATTCGATGAATTTGACGGAACACTCTACAGCGCAGACGGTTTCGGCAAATTCGGAGCCCTCTCGGAATGCGGTTTCTACAGCAGCGAAGACAAAGACTGGGACAGCGAGGCGAGACGCTATTACTGCAATATAGTCGGAAAATACGGTGCTCCTGTGCAGGCCCTGCTGAAAAAGGCATCCTCCCTCCCTATCAAAAGAATATGCCCTCTTCACGGTCCAATCATAGACTCGGATTTCGGCCATTACATCAGCCTCTACGACAAATGGAGCCGCTATGAGCCTGAGACAGAAGGGGTTCTCATAGCTTACGCGTCCATGCACGGGGGCACTGAGGCAGCAGCCCTCAAACTTTCTGAGATGCTCCGTGAAAAGGGAGTCGAAACAGTTGAGTTCGACCTCTGCCGCTGCGACCTTTCAGCCGTGCTTGCGGAAGCCTTCAGATACACGAAAATAGTGCTGGCAGCCGCTTCCTACGACAACTACATCTTCACCCCTATGTACAATTTCATTCACCTGCTCCAGATCAAAGGTCTGTGTGACAGGAAGGTGGGGCTGATAGAAAACGGCAGTTGGGCGCCTTGTGCAGGCAGACTTATGAAAGAAATGCTCGGGCAGATGAAGAATATGGAAGTTGTCGAGCCGACAGTGACCATCCGCAGCCGCATACATTCCTCGGATATAGACAAACTCGCTGAACTGGCCCAGGCAATGGCCTGAAAATTTTTTTCTAACTTTGCGCCGGATTTCGGTACGGGTGACACCGTGGGTGCAGAGCATCGATGGGACATCCGTCAAAAGGGAAGCCGGTGAAAGGCCGGAACTGTGCCCGCAGCTGTATGTTCCTCAAGAGTTTACGGAAAGATGCCATTGTCCTTATGGATGAGAAGGCCCGCAAATGGAACGAGTCAGAAGACCTGCCGCAATCAAGTCAAATCAGGAGGCTCGGGGTCAAGCATCCATAAAGGCGTATCAATTATGTTATTTTCTTTCATTTTGACGGCGGGGCTGCTGGTTTGCGCTCCTGCCGGGGCTGTTGAAACGACAGACAGCATCAAGGTGGCCACAGTGGTTGCCGACAGAGGAGTGGTGGTATCACTCACAGACACAATCAACATCAGCGGTTCATTCAATGCCACAGAAGTGCTGCAGCAGATTCCGGGAGTCAGCATCAGCGACTACGGCGGCTACAGCGGACTCAAAACCGCAGGACTCAGAGGGCTTGGCAGTGCCCACACCGCAATCTACATAGACGGGGTACGAGCCAACAATGTCCAGAGCGGTCAGGTGGACCTCGGGATGATAGGCCTGGAACATTATGGCAAAGCCGTGGTGGACTACACCCAGAACAGCATTTCCTTTCTGTCATCGGAGCCGGAATTCATTGATAGAAGGATAGTTGCAGGGGATTTCAGGCTCAGCGGAGGCTCTTTCGGCACCGCCCTTCCTTATGCAAGGATGGATTTCAGACTGGGGGACAAAATCGTGCTCGGGGCCAATATGTCGGGCATCTACAGCAAGGGAGATTATCTGAAGCCGGACAACGACCCGCTTGGCAACAATGACATAAAACAGATGAAAGCCGGTCTGGACCTCAAGGGCAGCACAAACGGAGGCTTCTGGAAGGCAAAGGCACACTTCAACCTTGCCCGAAGAGGCACTCCGGGTTCATTGAGCTGGCCGTCCACAGACCGTCAGGGAGATATGAACGGCTTCATCCAGGGGCTTGTCAGCCAGAATTTCGGCAGCGTTTACAAAGTCAACGCAAGCGTGAAATACGCCCTTGACAAACTCGACTACTTCTCCACCTGGGGCAACTCCAACTACACCCAGAACGAAGTGCAGCTCAACACCTCCCACCAGTTCAGGATTTTCGACTGGTGGACAGCATCAGCAGCGTTGGACTACCAATGGAACAATCTGGAGTCCAACCTCTACACAGCCACACGCAACGGGATCTTCACCTCCATCGCGACCTCATTCATCCTCAATATCTTCAAAGCCGATTTGGCAGTTGAATACAATGGAGTATTCGACAAGGACGGAGGCCACAACTACGCCGTCTCCCCTTCCCTCGGTCTGAGACTCACTGCATTCCGTGGGTTCGACATAGTGCTTTCAGGCCGCAGGTCCTATCGTGTGCCTACATTCAACGACAAATTCTACCCAGGATACGGAAACACTGCACTCAAACCAGAAGATGCCTGGATTACCGATTTCGGAGTGAATTACAGCCGTAGCTTCCTCTGTGGCAAATACAGCCTTAAAGCCAAGGCCAACGGCTTCTACAACTACCTGACGGACAAGATAATATCATCCCCTTCACCCGACGACCCATACATCTGGCTGCCCTACAACATAGGCAAAGTCCAGTCCGCAGGCATAGACCTCGGAGCAGGGTTCGGTTTCAGGTCCGGTGACTTATCCCTCAATATTGACGCTAACTACAGCTGGCAGCAGGCGGTGGACAAAACTCCGGACAGCTACAGTTTCGGACAGCAGATTCCCTATGTGGCCCTCCACAGCGGAAGAATCAGCGCAAAGGGCGACTGGAGGGGATGGTTCATCACGGCATTGTGGAACATACGTTCCGGACGCTTCGACTCAGCAGGGCAGCTCCCGGACTGGAATACCTTGGATATGAGCTTAGGAAAGGCCATAAAACTGCCTCATTGCGGTCCGCTGACACTCAAACTCACATTGAGCAACCTCAACGACAGCTACTACGAAATCATACGCGACTACCCTATGCCTGGACTCGGCTTCTATGGAGGCGTGGAATTCAAATTCTGACAACTATGCTCAGTCTGCTCTATGTAATACTTTCCGGAATCGCTCTGCCGGTCGGGGGCATACAAATGCAGTATCTCTGGCGCAACCAGCTCGGGGACGTGTACAGCCTCGGGCTGGGCAGTGCCGCCTGTCTGGGAGCAGCCGCTGCGACTATGACCGGCTGGTGCTCGCTGACTGTAGGCAGTTTCGTCTGCACCCTCATCTGCACCCTTGTCTGCTTTTTCGTCACCTTGAAAGTCAGCACACGCAACCTCATCACCTTCGGCATACTCTTCGGCACCTTCATAGGTTCGCTGGGAACCATAGTGGTGACCAATGCTCCCAACGGGGATCTGCTCAAGCAATACTACCTCTGGGGAGCCGCCAATTTCAACCTTGAAGGAGTAACCTCCTGGGACATAGTCTTTTCGCTGATTCTCTTCGCCATAGGCTTGGTGTCGGCTCTATGGTCGGCTGGGGCACTCACAAAGCATCTTAGGGGAGAAATCGAGCTCAGCCCGATGTTCAAGGCACTGCAGATGCTCGCCATAATGTTTCTGGTTACAAGTGCCGTAAGCATCTGCGGGCCAATAGGTTTCATATCCTTGGGAGTGCCCAACCTCAGCCGGATATTATGCAAAAAGGACGATATCAGACTGCACTATCTGATTTCTGCCGGAATCGGGGTGGCATTGCTGATTATAACCTGGCTGGTCGTGAAATACGTCAATTTCGGGATATACCTGCCTATCAGCGCGACTATGTCTATAATAGCACTGCCGCTGATGGCTATAGTTTTCATACGTGCCAAGTGATTGTCAGGCAATGAAATAGCGGGATTGAGGAGAGGCTATGTAAAGTCCGCAAACGGAAGCCTGAGGGAACATTGCACCGTTTTCAGTGAGTGATATGCCTATTTTCGGGAGGTCCAGAAGTCTTTGCACCGTGAACATAAGGCGTATGTCCGGAAGTGAAGGATAACCTACGGCCGGACGTATGCCCTGATAACGGGCCGAGAGCATCTGCTGCAGGCTCAGCTTTTCTTCAGGGCTGTATGCCCATATCTGTTTCCTCACTTTTTCGTGGAGATATTCCGAAGCGGCCTCTGCCAGCCTGTCTCCGAGCCCCTGCATCATAATGGATTGATAATCATCACCTTTATCCTTCACAGCCTGCAAGTCTGAGACAAATTCAGGACAAACGGTCAGAGCAAAGACTCCCACATAGTCTCCTTCCGGAGCGAGGAAATCTGCCAGGCTGAGACGGCGTCCGTCTGCACAAGGCTCGCTCTGGCGTTTGGCACGCAGCACGGTTCGGGTTTCGCCTGCGCAACAAGGACAGGATGAAGGATGTTCGAAAACTATGTTGTCGCCTTCGGGCTTTGCCTTGTAGAATGCCACCTGGGCACGCACACGGTATTTGCCCTTGAAGGTCTTGAGCATAGCCTCGGCATCCCTGCGCACAGCCTCTTCCTCGCTGCTGCCCTCTTTCACCTTCCACAGATTGCGGAATGCTATCCAATTGATATACGGGATGATGTCCTCGACAGGAATATCATCCAAGGTTTTGATGCCCAGATAAGGCGGACGGGGCTGAGGGGCTATTTTCAATTTCGAAGCGCACGCCTGTGCAATAGTTTTGGATTGTCCTTCTGAAGAAGCGGCATTTTCAGCAACGCTTGCAGGCACATCAGGTGATGTCCGGGCTGCATATTCCCGGCGTATCAGTTCCTGACTATCACGCAGTTGTGCAATCATAGCCTCTCTTTCGTCCGTCATCAACCTCGACGCCAGCACAGGATTTTGGGCGGCATCCCTTACGTGGAACACCGGTCCGTCATAAAGCGGTGCAATCTTCACGGCAGTATGGACATCCGAAGTGGTGGCTCCGCCCACGAAAAGCGGCTTGCTGATACCTGCCTCCCGCAGTTTCGTCGCAACATTGCACATCTCCTCAAGAGACGGGGTAATCAGACCGCTCAGACCTATGAAATCCACATCTTCGGCTTGAGCCACCTCCACAATCCTCTCAGCAGGAGTCATCACTCCAAGGTCAATTACCTTGAAATTGTTGCAGGCGAGCACCACTCCCACGATATTCTTGCCTATGTCGTGCACATCTCCTTTCACCGTTGCCAACAGGTATTTGCCCACAGGAGACACAGTGGAATCAGCATTGCCAATAAAAGGCTTGAGTATGTCCACCGCCTTTTTCATAGTCCTCGCTGTCTTGACCACCTGAGGCAGGAACATCTGCCCCTTGGCAAACAAATCTCCCACCGCGGTCATTCCCTCCATCAACGGTCCCTGGATAATCTCCTGGGCTGAAGCATAGGCCTTAAGGGCCTCGTCCAGGTCGGCCTGCAGAAAGGTCTCATCTCCTTTGCGCAAAGCCATCACAAGCCTGTCTTTGAGAGGCACAGTTGACCTGTCCTCGAGTGGTTTTTCCTCCGCTTTTTCAATCTTCTGCATCTGCCCGGCAGCCTCCACAAGACTTTCGGAAGCATCCGGACGGCGGTTCAGAATCACATCCTCGATTTTCTCCCTCAGGTCCTCCGGGATATCCCCGTATTGTACTGAGGATGAAGGATTTACTATAGCCATATCCATTCCCGCAGCTATGGCGTGGTAGAGGAATACGGCGTGCATAGCCTCCCTTATCCAATTGTTGCCCCTGAATGCAAAGGAAAGGTTGCTGAGCCCGCCGCTGACCTTTGCCCCGGGAAGATTGCGCTTTATCCAAGCTGTGGCATTTATGAAATCCAGGGCATAGGCATCGTGTTCGTGCATACCGGTGGCCACAGCCAGCACATTCGGGTCGAAGATTATGTCATCCGGATTGAAATCCAGCCTTTGAGTCAGCAGGCGATAGGCCCTTTCGCAGATTTCGATACGTCTGGCAAAGGTGTCGGCCTGTCCCTGCTCGTCAAATGCCATAACTATCAGTGCAGCACCGAGTTCCTTAACCTTGGCCGCTCTCTTCAAGAAAACCTCCTCCCCTTCCTTGAGCGAGAGGGAGTTCACTATGGACTTGCCCTGCAGGCACTTGAGAGCCGTTTCCAGCACCTCGAAACGGGAGGAGTCCACCATCACCGGCACACGGGAAATCTCAGGGTCGGAGGCCATAAGGTTCAGGAAATGTTTCATCTCAGCCCGGGCATCGAGCATAGCGTCGTCCATATTCACGTCCAGCACCATAGCCCCGTCACGCACCTGTGCCGCTGCAATTTCCAGGGCCTCGCTCCAATTCTTTTCCTTGATAAGACGCAGGAATTTCCTGCTTCCCGCCACATTGCACCTTTCTCCCACATTTATGAACATACCCCTGTTCCAGAAAGCGTCAATGCCTGACAGCCAAGGGGTTTGCTCAGAAGGAATCTCACGCGGACAGGCTCCCCCCACCACCTGCGCAATGGCAGCAATATGTTCAGGAGTGGTGCCGCAGCATCCTCCAAGTATATTCACAAGCTTCTTTTCCACGAAAGGTCTGACAGCCCTTGCCATAGTTGCCGGGTCCTGGTCGTATTTGCCCAAAGCATCCGGCATCCCGGCATTGGGATGGGCGCTCGTATAGCAAGGTGCAATGGCCGCAAGGGACTCCAGCATAGGCAGCATTTTCTCCGCCCCGAAGGAGCAGTTCATACCTATTGAGAAAGGCTTGAACGGGATTACCGAAGCGAGAAAAGCCTCGATAGTCTGACCTGAAAGTATGCGTCCCGAAAGGTCTGCCACAGACACGGACAGCATCACAGGCACTTCCCTGTCCACTTTTGCGCAAGCACGTGCGGCTGCCGTGAGTGCGGCCTTTACGTTTATGGTGTCGAAAATGGTTTCGATAAGGAAGAGGTCCACACCGCCTTCCAGCAGGGCCGTCATCTGCTCCTCATAGACAGACTCCAGAAGGTCGAAATCCACATCCCTGAAGGCCGGGTCCTCCACGTCCGGAGAAATGGAAGCAGTTTTGCCTGTGGGGCCGATGCTGCCTGCCACAAAACGCGGTTTGGCGGGTGTGAGCTCTGTCATACGGTCAGCCTCGGCACGGGCCAGACGGGCAGCCGCAAGATTCAGTTCGCGGATTTGCGACTCCAGTCCGTATTCCTTCTGGGAAAGCCTCTGGGCATTGAAACTGTCGGTTTCTATGATGTCCGCTCCGGCTTCGAGATAGCATCTGTGTATGGACGAAATCAGGTCCGGACGGGTCAGCACCAGATGGTCGTTGTTGCCGTCCGTTGTGGCAAGGGACTGTATGACTGTGCCCATTGCGCCGTCGAGCACAAGGATTCTGTCTTTTATGATTTCTCTGATATGCATCAATACACCTGCATGGCTATGGCTTCCACGCTGGCCACCGCATTCATTGAATAGAAATGTATGCTTGGCACTCCGGCAGCCTTGAGTTCACGGGCCTGGGAAACTCCCCATTCCACACCCAGGGCTTTCACCTGTTCATTGGAAGTGCATCTGAGCAGTTCGGCTGCCAGTTCCTCAGGCAAATCGATGTGGAAGGTCTTGGGCAGAAGGGACATCTGGGTGAGTGAAGTCAGCGGTTTCAAACCCGGGACCACAGGCACATTGATGCCGGCTTCCCTGCAACGGTCCACAAACTCGAAATAGCGGCGGTTGTCGAAGAACATCTGAGTCACTATATAGCTTGCCCCTGCATCAACCTTTTCCTTGAGATGCTGAAGGTCAGACTCCGGATTCATAGACTCCTCGTGTTTCTCGGGATAGCCCGCAACTCCGAATGAAAATGGCACAGCAGGCGCTTGCACAGCCTCTCCCGAAAGCAGCAGACCATTGTTGTAATCCACCACCTGACGGCAGAGGTCCAGAGCGTGGGCGTGCCCGCCCGGAGCCGGAACAAATTTGTTTTCTCCCTTCGCGCGGTCTCCCCTGAGAACGATTATATCATTGATACCCAGATAGGTAAGGTCTATGAGTTCGTTTTCGATTTCGGATGCGGAAAATCCGCTGCAGATGATATGTGGCACGGTGGGCACTCCGAACCTGCCCTTCAATGCCGCTGCAATGGCGACAGTGCCCGGTCTGGCTCTTTCACTCACCCGTGCGAAGACTCCGCCGGGCTGTTCCCTATAGACCACATCACTACGATGGGTCGTAATGTTGATATATGCAGGATTGAATTGCATAAGACGCTGCACATCGGCAAAGAGGGCATCTATACCCTTACCCCTGACCGGTGGCAGCACCTCGAATGAAAACGCTGTCTTGGTGTTGTGTCCAAGAAAATATGCTACTGAACTGTCCATCAAAACCCTGATTTAGAGGCGTTTCGCATCATTTGCGGAACTGACATTACATCCTCTCAGGAAGACGGATTCCGAGAATATCCATAGCCTTCACGAGCACGCGGGCTATCATAGAAATGAGGTTCAGACGCAGCTGCAACTTCGATGCATCCTCCTCACGCAGAATTGGGGTGTCGTGGTAATACTGGTTGAAATCCTTGGCAAGTTCGTAGGCGTAATTGGCCACGAGTGCCGGGGAATGTGCCAGACCGGCTTCGGCTATTTTGGCAGGGAAACTGTTCAGTATCTTCACCAGACGCACCTCCTTAGCATTGAGTTCGGTGCTCTGAATTTCCGCACCAAGGTCTATGCCCTGGTCAGCCGCCTTGCGGAGTATGGACTTGATGCGGGCGTGGGTGTATTGTATGAATGGGCCCGTGTTGCCATTGAAGTCTATGCTCTCCTTCGGATCGAAAAGCATTGTTTTCTTCGGGTCCACCTTGATTATGAAATACTTGAGTGCTCCGAGAGAAAGCATCCTGAAAAGTTCGTCCTGCTCCTGCTCAGACATTCCGTCGAGTTTTCCGAGTTCGAGTGAGGTCTCCTTCGCAGTATTGTACATCTTCTCTATGAGGTCGTCTGCATCCACAACCGTGCCCTCGCGGGACTTCATCTTGCCCTCCGGGAGTTCCACCATACCGTAGGAAAGGTGGTAGATGTCTTCGGACCAGCCGAAACCGAGTTTGCCGAGAATGAGTTTGAGCACCTGGAAATGGTAGTTCTGCTCATTACCCACCACATAGATGAGTTCGTCCAGCTTGTATTCATCGAAGCGTCTCTCCGCCGTACCCAGGTCCTGGGTCATATATACAGAGGTGCCGTCACCGCGCAGCAGGAGTTTGCGGTCCAGCCCGTCAGACGTGAGGTCGCACCATACTGACCCGTCCTCCTGACGCTCGAATATGCCCATATCCAAGCCCTTCTGCACCAAGGCCTTGCCCAGCAGATAAGTCTGGGATTCATAATAAATCTTGTCGAAGGAAATGCCGAGGTCCGAATAGGTCTTGTCGAAGCCTGCATACACCCAGGAGTTCATCTTCTTCCAGAGTTCGCGCACCTCGGGATCGCCCTGTTCCCATTTCACGAGCATAGCCTGTGCCTCCTTCATTATCGGAGCGTTCTTCTCGGCCTCTTCCTTTTCCATTCCGCCTTTCACAAGGGCCTCAACCTCAGCCTTATAGAGGTCGTTGAACTTCACATAGCAGTCGCCCACGAGATGGTCCCCCTTCACTCCGAGGGATTCCGGGGTGGCTCCGTTGCAGGTCTTGAGCCAGGCAAGCATTGATTTGCAGATATGTATTCCCCTGTCATTCACCAGATTTGCCTTGATTACCCTATGGCCGTTGGCTTCCAGCAGGCGGGATACTGACCATCCGAGGAGATTGTTGCGGATGTGTCCCAGATGCAGAGGCTTGTTGGTGTTGGGAGAAGAAAACTCGACCATCACGGTGCGTCCTGTGTCCGGGAGCTGCCCGAAATCAGGAGTCTGCACCATCTCCGCCAGTACGGAATTCCAATACTCGTTGGAAAGACTGAGGTTGAGAAATCCCTTGACACAGTTGAATGCGCTGATTTCCGGGACATTGGCCACTATCCATTCCCCAATTGCAGCACCTGTGGTCTCGGGAGCCTGACGGGAGGTCTTCACAAAAGGGAAGACTACAACAGTGTAGTCTCCCTCAAATTCTTTTCTGGTAATCTGGACCTGAACCGATGACGGGTCCACTTCCGTTTCCCAAAGTTTATGTATTGCGTTTGCGGCTGCCTGAGCCACAATTTTATCCGGTTGAATAATCATATGACAGTAATTTTGCGTCGGACTGCTGAGCCTCTTTGGTGCCCGAACTTATCCGAGATATGATTTGAGCAGTTTGCTGCGGGAATTGTTCTTGAGCTTGCGGATTGCCTTTTCCTTGATCTGGCGCACTCTCTCGCGGGTGAGTCCGAAACGCTCTCCAATTTCCTCGAGGGTCATCTCCTGACATCCGATGCCGAAGAAGGACTTTATGATTTCCCTCTCACGCGGAGCCAGAGTCGAAAGGGCACGGTCGATTTCCTTATTGAGGGATTCGTTCACAAGTCCACGGTCCGCATTCGGTGAATCATTGTTCACGAGCACGTCCAGCAGGCTGTTGTCCTCTCCTTCCACAAACGGAGCATCCACCGAAACGTGGCGCCCAGAAACCCTCATAGTGTCTGCAATCTTGTCTCTCGGAACATCAATCATCTCGGCAAGCTCGTCATTGGACGGCTGGCGTTCGTTCTCCTGCTCGAATTTCTGGAGCGCCTTGTTGATCTTGTTCAGGGAACCCACCTGGTTCAGAGGCAGACGCACGATGCGGGACTGCTCTGCAAGGGCCTGAAGAATGGACTGGCGTATCCACCAGACTGCATAGGAAATGAATTTAAAGCCCCTTGTCTCGTCGAACTTTTCGGCAGCCTTGATGAGTCCAAGATTGCCCTCATTGATGAGGTCTGGAAGGCTAAGTCCTTGGTTCTGATACTGTTTTGCCACTGAAACGACAAAGCGGAGGTTCGCCTTGGTCAATTTCTCCAAAGCCGCCTGGTCTCCCTTCCTTATGCGCTGGGCCAGTTCGACTTCCTCTTCCACGGTAATCAAGTCCTCTTTACCAATCTCCTGCAGATACTTGTCCAGCGAGGCTGACTCACGGTTGGTGATGGACTTGGTAATCTTAAGTTGTCTCATATTTTATATTGTTCTATATTTTCCTTCTGGGACAGCGGGCTATTTCAGCACCACCTCGAATGACAATACCTCTCCCCCTCGGATGACCTTGACCTCGGCCCTGTCTCCCGGGTGGAAGTTGTTGACAAGTTCCTGAACGGATGACACTCCGGTCACTTTGGAACCCCCGATTTCCACGACTACGTCCCCGACCTTGATTCCGGCCTCGGCAGCCGCGCTATCACTTGCCATATCCGTAATATATACGCCATTTACGGAAGAAAGTTTCAATTCTTTTGCAATTTCATCATTAATTGGTAGCATGACTATTCCCAGGCGGGCTCTGTGGACAGTTCCGTAGTCCATCAGGTCGTCAGTAATCCTCTTTACGATATTGGATGGGACAGCAAAGGAATATCCAGCATAAGAACCTGTTTGTGAGATAATTGCAGTATTCACTCCCACCAGTTTGCCCTCCTTGTTCACAAGAGCTCCGCCACTGTTGCCCGGATTTACAGCAGCATCGGTCTGAATGAATGACTCGATGCGGAACTCATTGGGATTATTGGAGTCTTTCGGCATAGAGCGTCCCTTTGCACTGACGATTCCTGCGGTGATGGTGGACCTCAGGTCATATGGGCTTCCTATAGCAAGCACCCACTCTCCCAGACGAAGATGGTCTGAATCAGCAAATGGAACAATCGGGAGACCGCTTTCCTCGATTTTTATCAGCGCCACATCGGTTGCAGGGTCAGTGCCGATGAGCCGGGCAGGATAGGTGCGGTTGTTGTTCAGGGTCACCTCTATGGCATTTGCCCCGGCAATCACGTGGTTGTTGGTGACTATGTAGCCGTCTTCCCTGATTATGACTCCGGAACCGCTGCCCTGTACCTCACGGGAGTAAGGAATGCGCTCGTAACCGAAGAAGAATCGGAAAAGCGGGCCGGCATTGCTCACGACCTGCTGTGTTGCACGGACTTTCACATAGACCACAGCATCCACGCAGGTCTCGGCGGCGAAGGTGAAATCAGGCCATTTGTCGTTGCTCAGGTCCACTGTCCTGAACTGGGTGTCGGATTGAACGACAGCTGAGGAATCAGTAGCTGTGTTACGGTTGGACAATTTGACAACAGCACAAGCCGAGATTGCCCCGGCAATTGCTGCAATAAAAAAATACAATATCCCTTTTTTCATATCTACAACATTTTTTATGACCGTTTATAAACGGCACGGCAAAAGGCACTTTCCTTTTTCGCAAGAATATATACGGAAAAACACGGGAAAAGTTTCGCTTTATCACCAAAATAATATGATAAACCGTACCGGGCCGGAATTTTTTCAAAGAATATGCCTTAATGTCGAATTTTTTGAATAAATTTGTAGGTTGAGTCGGAAATATCCGGCAGCATTGCAATTTTTGAAACACTATAACTTTTGAGATATGAATTTCAACGTATCAAGTTTTGAACTCCTGAAGGCCGTGACCGCCGTATCAAAGGCCATTCCTGCAAAGACCGCCCTCCCTATTCTTGAGGACTTCCTCTTCGAATTGGACGAAAATGGCTTGAGAATCACTGCCTCCGACTCCGAACTGACACTGAGGACCGTGATAGAGCCCACCAATATTGTGGAGCCAGGCAGAATGACAGTCCCTGCCCAGCATATCATCGAGCTCCTGAAGGCCCTTCCTGACCAGCCTCTGGAAATCAGGACCATCAGCGACAGCTCCTTCGAGTGCAAATGGAGCAGCGGACAATCTATCCTGCCATTCAGACCTGCAGACGACTATCCTGAGATAACCGGGTTGGGCGAAGACACAATAGCCGTAACCATTCCTGCAGCAGTACTCGTGGAGGGTATTTCAAGCACCATCTATGCCACTGCCGACGACGAAATCCGCCCTGCTATGAACGGTATCTTCTTCGACATAGACACCGATTCCACCACCCTCGTGGCATCCGATGCCCACAAGCTCATCTGCTACACTGCCAAGGAAGTGAAATCGGAACAGAAAACCTCCTTCATTCTCCACAAGAAACCCGCTAACATCCTCAAGAACATCATTTCTAAGGACAGTGGCGACGTGGAGATAGTATTCGACAGCAAGAACGCCCGTTTCCGCTGTGGACAGACGGAGGTAATTTGCCGTCTGATTGTGGGCAAGTATCCGAAATACCGCGATGTGATTCCGCAGAACAATTCCAACGTGCTCAGCATCGACAGGGTGCAGTTCCTCAACACCGTGAAGCGTGTGTCCGTATGCGCCAACAGAGCCTCCAACCACGTGAAACTGGAGCTGGCTGAAGGAGTGATAAGGGTTTCCGCACAAGACCTCGGGTTCTCGCTCTCCGCACAGGAAGAAATCAACTGCAGCTACGAAGGCCAGCCTCTCACAATAGGCTTCAAGTCCACATTCCTCTCCGAGATTCTTTCCAACTTCGGTTGCGAGGAAATTGTGATGAAATTCTTGGACGACAAACGTGCAGCTCTGATTATGCCTGGCGAGAATGATGCTGAAAGGGAGAAACTTTGCGGTATCATAATGCCTATTATGATTGCGTAAGAATATGAAGATGAATCTTGAAAAGCCGGTGGTCTTCTTCGATATAGAGAGCACCGGTCTGAATATACCTACAGACTCGATAATCGAATTGAGTTTCGTGAAAGTTTTTCCGGATGGAGAAAGGCGCATAAAGACCTGGAGAGTATGCCCTTGGGACTATGTAAACAACAGGCAGCGACCTATCGACCCGGGAGCAATGGCTGTCCACGGCATCAGCAATGAAGAACTCACAGACAAGCCGAAGTTCTGGGAAATCGTAGAGGAAGTGGCCCAGTGGCTGGAAGGTGCAGAACTCGGAGGCTACAATTCCCAGAAATTCGACCTTCCTATGCTGGCCGAGGAGATTGAAAGGACTCGGGAATACAAGGGCAAGCAAATCAACATTGACCTCCACTCCAAGAAAATGATTGATGCCCAGTTGATTTATTTCGCCTACGAGCCCCGCAACCTGAAGGCGGCACACAGGTTTTACTGCGGCTGCGATTTCGACAACGCACACGCTGCCGAGGCGGATGTGCTGGCAACTGTGGACGTTGTGGAAGCTCAGCTTGAGAAGTACGCAGAGGTGGACCCTGAGAAGGGCTTCCCTGCTCTCAAGAATTCTCTGGAGGCACTCTCTTCCTTCGTGAAGACCAAATACGTGGACTTTGCAGGACGTCTGATACTCAATGACAAGGGAGAGGTGGAAATCAATTTCGGCAAACACAAGGGCAAGACTGCCCGCTATGTTTATCAGACCGAGCCATCCTATTTCAGCTGGGTCGAGAGGGGCGATTTTATGTTGGATACCAAACGACAGTTTGCCCTCCTTAAAGAAAAGTTTGAAGCCGAGAGGAAGGAGGCTATGAAAAAGCCTTTGGATGCCGCCCAGACGGTTGAAGCCGGTGCTATGCTTAAGGCAAAGTTTGGAAGCAAGTAATTCTGTTGCGAAACTTGAGTTATGAATATAGTTGTAAGGAGCAGAGACAAGTATTGCATCTGTCGCCCGGACACGAGTTGGGAACGCGAGAACAAGCCTGTTTATGCTCAGGAAGCCGTTCAGGGCTATGATTTTGCGCCTGTACTGTTCGTGAGAATCTGCAAGGCCGGTAAGTGCATCGCGGAGAAATTTGCCTCGCGCTATTACGATGCCTTCAATTTCGGAATTCTGCTTTCGGGACGGCTCAGGCTCGGCGAAGATTCCGGGACCGGGGCTTCGGTTTCCGATTGTCTGGACCACAGTTCCATACTTCCTTTCCCGCTGTTCAATCCCATTGTGCTTGAAAACGAGGAGAAGAGTTTTGTTTTCCAAGTTTGCGGCAAGGATACATATATATACAATGGAGGCACGCCGGAGATAGTCCACAAAGCCATTTCAGAGGTATCGTCCCTTGTTTCCCTGCGCATCGGAGACCTGGTGGCAATTGAACTTCAATCCCCTGCCCAGCTTTGTTCCCGCAGCGATGAACGCATTTCCATACGTGGAGAATTCCTTGGCAACGAAACTTTTGCCACTGAAATCATTTTTTGATTTACGTCATACATTTTTCAATAATTTGTCTTATCTTTGCCCCGACAAGCAAGTGGGACAATGATAGCATTAGCAGATTGCAATTCCTTCTTCGCTTCGGTGGAGAAGGTTTTTCACGCCGGTCTGAAAGGCAAGCCGGTGTGTGTACTCTCCAGCAATGACGGCAATATTGTGGCTATGACGACTGAAGTCAAGGCGTTTGGAATCAAACGTGGCACGCCCTATTTCGAGGTCAAGGATATTCTTGAGCGCAATCACGCTGCCGTATTTTCCAGTAATATGATGCTCTATGCAGCCATGTCCAGGAGAGTACAAAGCATTATGCGTCAGAGCGTTTCACACACGGAACCGTATTCCATAGACGAGCAGTTCCTCTATCTGGACGGTTATGAAAAGCATCACGATCCTGTGGGGCTGATGAAAGATATGGTGCGGAAAATTGCACTTTGGACGGATATTCCCGTCAGTGTGGGCATTGCCAGCACCAAGACTCTGGCAAAGGTGGCCAACAAATACGCCAAGAAATACAAGGGATATGGAAGTGTGTGTATGATCGGAAACGAGGAGCAGAGGCGCAAGGCCCTGGCAGGATTCGAGTTGTCCGATATCTGGGGCATAGGTGCCAGTTCCCTTGCCCGGCTGATTTCTTCAGGAGTCACCACGGCTTTGGAATTTGCCGACAAGCCCGGAGACTGGGTGCACCGTCATTTCCATAAGCCCGGCTATCAGACCTGGCTGGAATTGAATGGACACCCTTGCATAGACACGTCGGAAATATTGAAGAGACAAACGATTACGACCTCCCGCAGTTTCTCTAAAATGATTTCCAGTAAGGAAGATTTGAAAGCATCCGTGGCCACCTTTGCCGCAAGCTGCTGCAACAAGCTCCGAGCCCAGGATTCCGCATCCGGCTGCGTCTGTGTTTTCGCCGGCAGCAACCGTTTCCGCGAAGACCTGCCGCAATATTCCAATTTCGCATCAGCCCGCCTTTGCACACCCTCTGCGGACACGGTTGAAATCACAAAGACCGCGATGGACCTCGTGGATGAAATATACCGCCCCGGAATACTGTACAAGAAATCAGGGGTAATCCTGTCGGACATCTCTTCCGGATGCTCCCACCACCTGCTTTTCGACCCTATGGAAAAGCGTGAGGCCCGGATAGAACTATCGCGGACAATGGACAAGCTGAACCAGCGCTATGGCCTGAATGCCCTTTCCCTCGCCATAACCGGATGCCCCGATGCCGCCTGGAAGGTCCGCAAGGACTTCCCCACCCCCAACTATCTCACAGACATTGAGCAGCTTATGACTGTGGAGTTGTGAGCAAACTTGGACCTATTGCACTGCGGGGTCAGTATAAATATTTTTGAATGGATATACTGAGAATTTCCAAACATTTTGCCCCGCAAACAAGAATGCTTATCTTTACAAGTTCAGAAACAGTTTAGGATTATGAAAGTGATAGTTGCTCCGGATTCGTTCAAGGAGTGCCTTCGGGCGGAGGAAGTTGCTGAAGCTATGGCTGCGGCGGTATTGGATGTTTTTCCTGAGGCTGAGGTGGTGCAGATGTCACTGGCTGACGGCGGGGAAGGAACACTTGAAGTGCTGGCTGGGGCTATTGGGGCTGAAGTGGTCCAGGCTTATGTTTCAGATCCTTTGGGAAGGAAAATTATGGCTGGATATGCTGTTAAGGGAAATCTCGCTGTGATTGAGGTGGCCCAGGTCTGCGGGCTAACGAGACTCGGTGCTTCTGAACGCAATCCGCTGGTGGCTTCGTCTGTGGGTGTGGGCGAACTGATTATGGATGCTTATGCACGAGGGTGCAGGAGTTTTGTAGTGGGGCTTGGGGGAACGGCGACCTGTGACGGCGGGGAAGGGATGTTGAAAGTGCCCGGAATAAAGGATGTACTTGAAGAATCTGAATTTGAGATACTTACTGACGTTGATGCTCCTTTTGTAGGGCCATTGGGAGCAGCACGGGTATTTGCTCCTCAGAAGGGAGCTTCGGTAAGGGATGTGGAAATTATCGAAGCACGTATGGTTGCCCTGGCAGGGCGCATTGCAGCTGAGACTGGGGTCGATATTGCTTTATGTCCGGGAGCAGGAGCTGCAGGCGGATTGGGCGGTGCCTTCCTGGCTTATGCAAAGGCCGGGCTTTCAGGAGGAGCGGACCGGATAATGGATATGGTGGGTTTTGACAGGGCAATTCAAGGAGCCGATTTCGTAATCACCGGGGAAGGCAAATCTGATGCTCAGACTTTAACTGGGAAATTGCCCTTCAGGGTTCTGCACAGGAGTTTGCCTGTGCCTGTAGCCTTGGTTTCGGGGCTGGTGGATGCATCAGTTGAAAAACGCTTTAGAGAGGCAGGATTTGCGGTCGTAGCACAAGTATCCGATCCATTCAAGGGGATGGAACACGAAATGCTCGCAGAGAATGCCAAGGCAAATATAAGTGAGCGTGTCAGAGAACTATGTTGCTCCGGAAGAGTCCTCAAGCCGGTAAAGGACTATCACCCGAGCAAGCCGCCGCGCAATTGATTCCGTCCAAGGCACTGGAGACTATGCGACAGTCACGATTCTGGTTCGCTTTTGCCAAGTTGCTACGCGTTACGGAGTCCCCAAAACCGAGGAACTTAGCCTTGCCGCTATGGGCCTCCACCGCCACAATCTTATGTAGCTGTCACCCAGATACTTAAGGACGAGATAGTTGAACTTATTTCTATCTAGGTGCGATGTTAATCGAGCAAAAACAAATGAACCTTCATGCATAACTGTCTGATTTACAGACAAAGTTACGATTGAAAACCGTTTACTTCTCAAACACCTCCTAACTATCTAACTATCAATATTATCAAAGACCTAAATATAAATTTTTAGTGGACACTAATGATTATATTTCTTAACTTTGGACAAATAATGAATCACAACTATGGTAGACATCAACAACTTCAAAGAGGAGAAAAAATGCGACTATAAAGATCGCACATACTCTGTGCGTGACAATGGATCAGTATATCGCCATCAGAAAGAAGGCTCACGCCCGGCTCCTCTTGATAACAAGTGGACCTTTGGAAAGAAAGATGAGAAAACAGGATATATGATGATAGCCGGTGTTCGTGTACATAAAATCGTGGCTACTGCTTTTCATGGTACACCAGAATATCCGACAATGGTTGTTGATCATATAGACACCAACAGATGCAACAATCGTCCTGAGAATCTTAGGTGGCTGACCAGATTAGAAAACGTTCTTAACAACCCATATACTCGTAGTAGAATCGCTTTTCTTTGCGGTTCCATAGAAGCATTCCTGAAAGATCCCTCCATCCTTAGACAGACAGCATCAGAACCAAACACGTCATGGATGCGTACAGTATCAAAAGAAGAAGCAGCAAAATGCCTTAAGTGGCTTGACAAATGGAACAATGAAGATAACCCTACATCCAAACCTTCATCTACCCCAAAGAAAGGTATTGGTGATTGGATATACACTGACAAAACTAACGACGGATTCGGACAATCTTGGGATTCTGACTGGGAATCGAGAGAACCACGTAAATCATATGCCCAACAAAGAGCAGAAATTGAAGCAGAAACAATCCGTTATGAAGAAGAACGACTAGCCCTCAAAGACTCTTTAACCCCTGGAGCAAAACAACTACATTGGAAAACTCCAACCGAGTTTCCATTATGTCCACAAACTCATACAGAAGCACCACTGCAAGATTACCTTAACGCACTTGTTGAAGGCCAAACATTCTGCAAGAACCAATATTACCATTCAGAAGTTGTTAAGGCTGAAATCGCATCAAATGGTCAGCACCTTGCAGTCATAACGACCACCAGTGGAGTCACGAACTTCGCCCTTACTGAAATAAGATACGAAAACGGCTTCTACATCCACGAAAGCATCCGCACATTCTTCTCCGAAGAGGGTGCCGAAAAATACTACACCCTCTCCCTCGGCAAAAAATGGACAGGTGGGGATGTAATGGAAGACTTTTGCTAAACAATTAATCGAATAAACCTATGGTCGGCAAATACAAAGTAATAACCCTCTGCGGCAGCACAAAGTTTAAGGAGCAATATCTGGAAGCACAGAAGCGCCTAACTCTTGAAGGCAACATCGTCATCTCCGTCGGACTGTTCTGTCACAGCGGAGACGACTCACTCTAAGGATATAGCCTATAAATAATTGAAGTGGTTAGTGAAGCTAACCACTTCAATTATTTTGCAGAGAATGTGTAAGTTATCGTGCCCGATTGCTTAGTATTATAACCGATATCTGAATTATGATTGAAGTTCGTTTTCAGAGCTGCCTTCTTACACGCCTCAATCACTTCTTCGTTTGTGATTCCGGTCACACTTTGAAGTTTTGCAGACTTTACATCACCCGAATAATTTACGAGGATACTCAACACAACCTCACCGACTTCAGTCCCCTTAAGTTCTGGTTCTTGTACCTTATAAGAAACATATCTATCTTCCAGACGATACTTAGAAGTAACCTTTATCTTCTCCTTAGCCTTGGTTCTCTCTGCTTCCCTCTGTTCCTCTTCACCTAACTGGATAAGATAATCAAGAAATGCGCTGCCGGTTGATGCTGCCTTAGCAACAGAAGCCGACGATTGCTTTACAGGTTTCTTGCTGCAGATCTGCTGTACAGAGTCAATCTTTACCCATAGACTGGTATTCTCCTGACGCAACACCTGAATCTGCTGGAAATTCGTGTACGAAAGAAATAAAGTGCCACAAAGCAAAATTGCTATCAGAACCAGAAGAACAGTATTACCTTTCATACCATTTAACATTAAGGGTTACACATAACATCTCCAAAGTTACAAATAATCACGTCAAATATACATAACCACCTAAAGAAAATATATCAAGCGGCACTTGCCCACTTCCCCGCCGGTCAGTAGGCAACCTTCTATACCCACCGCACGGCGAGAATATGAGGACTGCAAGCAGATCCTCAAACTCTCGCTATACCCCACGCACAAATAAAACGCCCGGCAAGACTTCAGCCGGGCAAGCCGTCAGAAGACTTGCCCTGATGGGCAGAGCGGTATCAGAAGGCTTACGCCCTCTTCACTTTTATAACTCGCTTCGCTCGGTTGTCTATCCTTCAGCAAACTGTCTCCTTAGCGGCGCAGCCGCGTGCCTTCTCCAGTCTTTTATCACTTCCTGCGCAGGCTCAGTCAGTCATAAAAGCCTTCCGTCGGCAAGGTATCGGCTAAAGCCGATGTCTTTAATAATTGCCCGCTTTCTCCTCTCCAGACTTGAAAGCCTCTGCGAGTCTTTCAAATCTTCCAAGGGCGGGCAGAGTTGGCCGCTTCGCGTCCAATGGCGAGACAGTGTCTTCCTCTTCGTTCCAGACACAGACTCGCCTGATGCTCTCATCAGCGTTGTTGCCTTTGTGGTTCTTTGTGACTGTTGTGCCCGTGGCGGAAAGACCCTCATCTCCCGCCAGAAGGGATGTATCTTGATTATATCAATGCAAAGGGATGCATCTTACGGTTATCGCCTCCAGATGCTTTTATTGTGTAGGTAATGTTTCATAACCTGCTGTATGATGATACATATCAGGTATCTGCTGTTAGATACTGTTACCGGATACCGTTCGCAGTATCATGGGTTGTCTGCGATTGAGTCGCTGGCATAGTCTGTTAGAATATAATGATATAGAGAACATTACGGCTATATTTTTGTAAACAATGTTTGCAAATAAGAAATTAATTGCTACCTTTGCATCGTTAGTTCCCGCCAAGCCTCTTCACAATGCTCAAATAGGTGGGGCTTTTTATTTTATAACACTTATGGCTGCTTTTACAAAAGGATATTCTTCCCCTTTTGATCTCGTGCAACTTCTCAAATCACGAGGGCTGATAATCAATGATGAACAGAGAGCAGAGGCGTACATTCAGAACATTGGTTATTATCGTCTTAGTGCTTACATGCTTCCATTCTTAACAATGCCAAAGACCAATCACATCTTTAAGCCAGGTGTGACTTTCGACAATGTACTGAATCTCTATCGTTTCGATAAAAAGCTCAGGGTTCTCCTCTTTAATGAGATTGAGAAGATCGAGATTGCTTTCCGAGAGGCTGTTGCCAATGTTACCGCAAGAATGAGCGGAGATATTTTCTGGATGACAGATTCAAGGCATTTCAAGAACCATGTATCGTATGTAAAGACGTTTTCGTTCATCGATGCTGAGTACAAGAAATCTACCGAAGATTTCATCAAGCATTTTAAGAACACCTATTCTGATCCTTATGCTCCTGCATGGATGATTTCAGAGATTATTCCTTTTGGTACTACAGTACAGTTATACAAGAATCTGGCAGACCAAAGAATCAGAAAGCAGATTGCAAGACAGTTCCACCTGCAGCCTCAAGCCTTGGAATCATGGATGACGACATTGGCTCTAACACGAAATGCTTGTTGTCATCACGCGCGTGTATGGAACAAGGTTAACTTGATTATTCCTGCGGATGCAAAACAGATGTCACGTCCTTGGTTGACTATTCCTGTAGCAAAAGATAGAATTTACTTTAACATCTGTATGATTAAATTCTTCTTGGATATCATTTCACCAAGCAATGATTTTAAGAACAAATTACAAACTTTATTTAGCAAGTTTCCTCAGATTGATTTGAGGGCTATGGGATTCCCTACTGGCTGGGATAATGAACCTCTCTGGAAATAACCAATTGTTTGGAACATGTGCTATTAGTTCATAAATCAAGTTTCTCAAGTCATAATTATATGATTTAAAGTCCATTGGAAAGGCTTGCGAAACTTAAATTATCTTTACAGGTTCAGAAACAGTTAAATTGTTGCTCCGGAAGAGTCCTCAAGCCAGCAATGGACTTTCACCCGAGCAAGCCGCCGCGCAATTGATTCCGTCCAAGGCACTGGAAACTATGCCGCCGGCGTAACCGGCTCCCTCGCCGCAGGGGTAGAGGCCGGGAAGCTCTGGGTGGGACATTGTTTCGGGGTCGCGGGGAATGCGGACGGGGCTGGAGGTGCGGGATTCCACTCCGAGCAGCAGGGCATCGTTGGTGTAATAGCCGCGCATTTTGTTGCCTATGGCAGGGAAAGCATACTTCAAACGCAAGCGGACATTTTCAGGCAGCAATTCGTGCAAAGGTGCGGAAATCACACCCGGGTGATAAGAACTTGCCGGAAGATTAGCCGACTTTATTCCCCTGCAGAAATCCATCATCCTCTGTCCGGGAGCAGCCATAGGATTGAGCGGGGAATGTTTCTGGATCCAGTTGTAGAGACTCCGCTCTATGTCCATCTGGAAATGCATCACTGAAAGCGGGCCGTATTCCTGATAACCCTGAACATCTTCCGGCTCCACGCTCACCACCACTCCGGAATTCGCCCACTTGGAATTACGCATAGAATTGGACATACCGTTCAGCACGCACTCCCCTTCCGCAGTCGCTGAAGGAACCAGGATTCCGCCCGGACACATACAGAACGAAAAGACTCCGCGGCCCTCAATCTGTTGCACGAAAGAATACTCCGCAGCGGGCATAAATGGTTGATATTTACCGTGATACTGAATTTTATTGATTAGAGACTGGGGATGCTCCACTCTCACTCCAAGGGCAAATCCCTTGGCTTCCAGAGCCCAGCCCTTGCTTGCGAAAAGTTCATAGATATCACGAGCCGAATGCCCGGTGGCCAGTATTACCTTCTGCGCCCGGTACTCAACAGCAGAGGGCTCAGCGGCAGATGTATCCTCAACTCTGACAATATAACCCCCTCCGGAGCAAGGCACTATGTCACAAACTCTTGAGTCGAAATGATACTCCCCTCCGTGTTCGATGACGCATTTGCGTATGTTCTCCACTATCTGCGGAAGACGGTCGCTGCCTATATGCGGGTGTGCATCAGTCAGGATGGATTCGGAGGCACCGAACTGCACCAGCTGATACAGGACCTCCCGTATGTCTCCCCTCTTTGTGGAACGGGTGTAGAGCTTTCCGTCTGAAAAAGTACCTGCTCCACCCTCGCCGAAACAGTAATTAGAGTCGGGGTTCACGATTCCCTTGTCCGACAGACGGGCCACATCAACCTTCCTCGCGTGCACATCCCGGCCTCTTTCCAAAACCACGGGTTTCAAGCCCAAAGTGAGAAGTTTCAGAGCGGCGAACATACCTGCCGGACCTGCTCCGACAACAATCACTGAGGGAGCTGAATGAACATCCCTATATGGTGCAAGTTCATATTTTTCAGTTTGTTCGCCCATCTTGCAGACCTGGTAGCGCAATCTCCAAAGCACATCAGTTCTGGCATCCACGGAACGGCGCACAAGACGGCACTCCCCCACTGACTTGGGAGAAACCCCCAGGGCCTTTGCCGCGGCAGCCTTAAGTTCGACTTCAGATATTTCGCGTCCGATTTTGCAGGTGAGTTCGATTTCCTTCATAACTGTCTATTTGGCAAATGCTTCCATACGGGAAAGCGGAGCTACGTCCAAGGATGTCCTTTCACCGTTGAGATAGTGGTAATAACCGGCAATTGCTATCATCGCGGCATTGTCGGTGGTAAATTTGAATTCCGGCAGATATACTTTCCAACCCCGCTTAAGCCCCTCCTCCGTCAGACGTGACCTCAGACCGCTGTTGGCAGACACTCCACCGCCGGCCGTGACTTGGGTAATCCCAGTCTGTTTGACCGCCTTGATCAGTTTGTCCATCAGAATGTCAATCAGAGCTTTCTGGAAAGAAGCACAAATGTCGGCCTTGTTTTCCTCGAGGAAGTTCGGATTCAGAGCCAACTGGTCCCGCACGAAATAAAGCAAGGATGTTTTGATTCCGCTGAAACTGTAGTCGAGGCCGGGGATGTGGGGTTTGGAGAATTTGAAACGCTCCGGGTCACCCTCCTTTGCAAGACGGTCTATGATAGGCCCTCCGGGATAGCCCAGTCCCATCATTTTGGAACATTTGTCGAAGGCCTCCCCCACGGCATCGTCTATGGTGCGCCCTAAAATCTCATAGTGCAAAGGATCATCCACTCTGACTATCTGGGAGTTACCCCCTGAAACCAAGAGGCAGAGATATGGGAAGGAAGGCATAGGCACATCCTTGTCCGGCTGCTTTACGAAATTGGCGAGGATATGGCCCTGAAGATGGTTCACTTCAATCAGAGGGACATTCAGGGATATGGCAAGAGTCTTGGCAAAAGAAGTGCCCACAAGCAGAGAGCCCAAAAGGCCGGGTCCTCTGGTGAAAGCTATGGCGGTGATATCTTCCTTGGATATACCTGCACGGTGGATTGCCTCACTCACCACAGGCACAATGTTCTGCTGATGCGCCCTGGAGGCCAATTCCGGTATTACTCCGCCGTAGGCCTTGTGGACATCCTGACTGGCAATTACATTGGAGAGCAGCACACCGTCGCGGATTATGGCAGCGGAGGTGTCGTCGCAGGAAGATTCTATGCCGAGTATTATATCGCTCATTTGGTATCGGGTTTATATGTATTGCATCCACGGCTTATGCCTAAAGACCGCGAAAATCGCACAAAATTAGCAGAAAAAATGCAATACTTGGCTTTATCTCGGGGCAATTTTATAAATTTGTAAGATTTATGGAAATAAAAGAACGGCCGGCATCGGGGCATTGATGAAAAAGTTTCTGCACATATTGAAAATTCTGATTGTGGTGATTGCCTCAATCATAGCCGCGGCTTTCATCGCCATCCAGGCTCCGGCGGTGCAGACTTTCATTGCAGAAAAAGCTGTGGCAAAACTCAAGGATGCCACCAACGCCGACATCACCTTCAGCCATATCCATTTCAAGCCTTTCACGCAGCTGATAATCGACGATTTGGCAGTAATCGACACCGCTCCCATAGCCCCCGAGCCGGGAGACGTTCCCATAGACACTCTTTTCCGTGCCGGCAACATCAGCGTAAAATTCAGTCTTTCAAGTCTTTTGGGAGGCGAAGGCCTGCATTTCGCCCAGGCCCGCATACGCAACGCACAGATGAATCTCGTACTCGAAGGCGAACAGGTGAACCTCGGAAGGATGTTCGGACTTGAGGCAAAGGAAGACACCACAGCCGTGCCTGACAAGGAAATATTCTCCATCGGGGACGTGCGCATCGAGAATATGGGCTACAGTATGTACAACTATGGTCCCGAAAGGATAGTCCCTGAAGGCACCTACCGCAAAAACGGAGAACAGGTGGGCATAGACTGGACCGACCTCGAAGTCAAGGACATCAACCTCAAGGGCAAGAACCTGAAAATGAGGGGCAAGGTCATAGGAGGAAACCTGCTGGAAATGACTTTCAGGGAAAGGAGCGGATTCAACTGCCGTCACATCAGCGGTGATGCAAGGGCAGGCAACGGCAATGTCATCATACGCAATCTCAAAATCAGGGATGACTATTCCGACCTCGGACTCCCCTTCTTCGCTATGCGATATGCAGGGGCCACTGCTTTTGCCGACTTCCTCAACCAGGTGCATCTGGAAGGCAGGATAGAAAACAGTTTTCTGGACTTCAAGACCCTGAGCTTCTTCGCCCCCACCCTTGAAAATACGGGGCTGAGAGCCTACGTAAGCGGACAGGTGAGCGGGCCGGTGAGCAATATGCAGCTCAAAAACGTGAGGGTCAATATGGACGATGGCAGTTTTGCAGGCACGCTGAACGGCCGCATATCCAATATACCTGACATTTACGATATGCGCATCGATGCAAGGCTGAGCGCCTGTATGTTCAGCAGCCGGGGTGTGGACCGACTGGTAAATGCCTGGACTGAGGAACGCATAGATTTCCGCAAATTCGCTAAAGGTCAGCGATTTATGATGGACTGTATAGTGGAAGGCAAGCTCAACCACCTCAGGGTTATGCCATATATCAGCTCTCTTCACGGCAATATGGATGCAGACCTGCAATTCAGACACCTTATAGATCCAAATAGGCCAATTCAGCTCAAAGGACTGGTACGCAGCCGGGATTTGGATGCAGGCAAGATTGCAGGAACGGATGCGCTAGGACCAGTCACTATGGAAACTTCCGCATCTCTGATTATTCCTGTGGACGGCAAATCCTCAATGAGTGTCCACATCGATTCCCTCAAAATCCGGAAACTGAATCTTCTTGGCTATGATTATCAGGGTATTGCAGCAGCCGGAGACCTCACTTCGGACTATTTCGACGGCAAGGTCATCTGCAACGACCCCAATCTCAACTTCCTGTTTCAGGGACTTTTCACCCTGGTCAACGACAAGAGCAAATCAGTCAACAGAATCTGGAAATTCTATGCAAACATAGGCCACGCCGACCTCCACGCCCTCAAACTCGACAAGCGCCCGGTCTCCCGCCTCAGGCTCAGGACCGCCGCCAACTTCACCACCAGCGAGAACAGGGACGTAAACGGCAAGATCAGCATAGACGGAGTGACTCTGGAGAATTCTTCAGGAGTTCACAATATCGGCAATGTGGACATCACGGCAGACCTCAAGGACAATATCAGCAGGATGAAGTTCAAATCAGCCTTCCTCGACGGGTCATTCGCCGGCAGCGCGTCTCCGCTGGTTTTCCTGGACGACCTGATGAGTGTCACAGTGGACAGGGACCTTCCGGTGCTGGGCAATGGGTCCGGAAAGATATTTAGCGGCAACCGTTACGAAGTCAATCTCGATTTTTCTGATTCCCGGGACCTGCTGTCATTCCTTATACCGGGACTTTACATTGCGGACAAGTCCTCGGTACGCCTGCGTCTGGATGCCAAGGGGCTGGCCACGGCACGTATCAAATCGCCGAGAATAGCCTACAAAGACAAATTCATCAAGGATATGGACGCGAGCTTCTCCAACTCTGAAGGCAGTCTCAGCGGAAACATCTTCGGAAATCTGGTCAACATAGGTTCCAAGATGTCCATTGACGAGGCCCGGCTCAGCCTCTACGCCGACGACGACAAATTCGGAATTGGCTTCAATTACGGCGAGTCAGTCGAGGACGGTAACGATGGAGAAATCCTCACTTTAGGCACCCTCGGACGTGACAAAGCCTCAGATTTGAGTCTTCAATTGAGAATTCTGCCTTCAGGTATGAGGATAAATTCAGCGGACTGGGATATCCATGAAGCGGAATTGTCCATAGCAGACGGCCACATACGCATAGACGGATTCGGCTTCAGCAACGGAGACCAGGGCATCAGCATCAACGGCTGCATCGACAGTAACGGTGGGGACAGTTTGAGGGTGGATATGGAAAGGTTCGGAATAGACTTGCTCAATCCTCTGCTTCCGGACAATATGCAGTTGAGCGGAAGTGCAACCGGTTCAGCCCTGCTCGTTTCCCCTATAGCTTCGCCGGACCTGAATCTGGACATAGTTTGCGATTCCGCAGCCATAGGAGGGGTAAACCTGGGACTTCTGACTGCCAGATGCCATTTCGACAAGACCTTCAAGCGCTTTGAAGCTCAAATCAACAACCTGTACGAGGGGCAGTTGCGGCTCGATGGTCACGCTTTCTACACCCCTTCGTCCCAAATGCTGGAAGCGGATGCAAGGTTCAACGGGTTCAACCTGGGCATCGCCAAGCCTTTTGTGGGGGAGATTTTCAATGAAATCGGAGGTGAACTGTCAGGAAGCCTCAGATATGACAGTACTCCGGGACGCTACAGAATAGCTTCCGAGAATCTCCGTCTGGACAACGGAATGCTCAGCCTGATCTTCACAAACGTACCATACACAGTGAACGGTCCCCTGGAAATAGACACGGAGGGAGCTCATTTCAAAGGCATCAGCCTCAAGGACAGGGAAAACGGCACTGGCACACTCGATGGCAGCATACTCTTCGGTGGATTCACCCGTCCGGAATTGGACCTGAGGGCCACAGTCCACAATATGGAATGTCTCAATGTGACCCAAAAGGAAAGTCCATATTTTTACGGGCACATCTATGGCAGCGGTTCAGCAAGCATACGCGGACCTTTCTCGGCACTCGTGCTGGACATAGACGCATCCACGGAAAAGACAGGTGACCTGCATATCCCGATTCCCAACACCAGCACTGCCGGCAACAACAACCTCCTCAGATTCAAGGGTATAGAAGTACCGGTGATAGTGGATCCATACGAGGAGATGATGAAGAAAATCAAGGATATAGAGGCGGCCACTTCAGATTTTGCCATCAACCTCAGGGTCAATGCCACTCCCGGTGTCACTGCCTATATAGAAATTGACAAAGCCAGCGGCAATATACTTTCAGCAAGGGGAAGCGGAATGATAGAGTTGAACAGCAGTTCCCAGAGATTCGACATCAACGGTGATTACAATATCAGCGGAGGCAACTACAAATTCGTGGCCTTGGGCATTGCATCCCGCGACTTTGAAATCAAGGAAGGGAGCTCCATCAAGTTCAACGGAGACATTATGGACAGCAACCTCAACATAGATGCCGTTTACAAGACCAAGGCCTCCCTGTCCACCCTTATTGCGGACACAACATCCGTCAACACCCGAAGGAATGTGGAATGCGGAATCCAAATTACCGACAAACTCAGAAATCCGAGGATAGGATTCTCCATAGATGTGCCCGACATAGACCCTACCGTAAAATCAAAGGTTGAAAGTGCCCTCAGCACTCAGGACAAGATTCAGAAACAGTTCCTTTCACTCATCATCTCCAACGCCTTCCTGCCGGACGAGCAGTCGGGAATATTCAACACCTCCACCATTCTTGCCTCCAACCTGTCAGAGGTGATGTCCGGGCAGTTGAACAACATACTCCAGAGGCTTAACATACCTCTGGACCTCGGCCTGAACTATCAGCCCAACGACAGGGGCAACGATGTCTTCGACGTGGCGGTCTCCACCCAGCTTTTCAACAACAGGGTAATCGTGAACGGAAACATAGGCAATCGCCAATACAAAACCTCCGGGTCTAACACCGATATAGTGGGAGACATTGAAATAGAAATCAAGCTGGACAGGAAGGGCTCCTGGCGTCTGAATCTGTTTTCACATTCCGCCGACCAGTACACCAATTATCTGGACAATTCCCAAAGGAACGGTCTGGGTATGGCCTACCAGGTGGAGTTCAACGGCATAAGTGACGAAGACCGCAAGGATTTAAAGACAATCAGCATTGAAGAAGCACTGAAATGACAAATATGGACAACAAATTATATCTGGTGCCGGCACCGCTGGGAGATTACGAGCCTCAGATGGTGATTCCAGCACCTGTGCTTGAGAAACTCAGGGAAATACGGATTTTCGTGGTGGAAGAACTGAGGACCGCAAGACGGTATCTGTCTCAGGCCGGTCTGAAAGGGCACATAGCTGAGCTGGAATTCCACGAGTTGAATGAACATAGTGAACAGGCTTCAGTGGAGGCCCTTGCAGAACTCTTCGAAAGGGGCGATGTGGCTATGATATCGGAGGCGGGACTGCCTGCTGTGGCGGATCCGGGAGCGAAACTGGTGGCATTGTGCCATAGACACGGAATCAGGGTGGTACCTCTGGTAGGCCCATCTTCTATGATGCTGGCGCTGATGGGCTCCGGTCTGAACGGCCAGAACTTTGAATTTTGCGGCTATCTTCCGGCCAAGACCGGGGAGAGGCGTTCCAGACTCAAGGATATTGAGAAAATTGTTGACGCTACGGGCAAGAGCCACATTTTCATCGAGACCCCCTACCGCAATGATTCCCTGCTGGAGGATTTTGTGAGCGTATGCCGGAGTGAGACACTGCTCTGCGTGGCTGCGGACATCACCACTGCTGACGAGTTCATACTGACGCTTACTGCAGGGCAATGGAGGGCAAGGCTCAAGGAAGGCTTCCGTGTCGGGAAACGCCCCTGCGTCTTTATAATGGGCAGGTGGTTCTGAATAGTTGGTTTTAACGGCATTGTCGGACACGCCGGCAATATAAACACATAGGAATTATGACAAGTTTGCTTGAACTTGAAGGAATGGAATTCCATTCCAACCACGGTTGCAGCGAAGAGGAAAGAAAGCAAGGCAACCGTTTCATCGTGGATTTTATGTCTGAGTTGGACATAGCAAGGGCAGCGGCCTCGGATGATTTGAAAGACACTGTGGATGTGGCTGAAATCCACAAAATTGTGGCTCGAGAAATGCAGCAGCCGTCGAGGCTCATCGAGACCGTGGCAGCAAGAATAGTCAGGGCCATAGAGACGAGATACCCGCGTCTGGAGCATTTTTCCATCAGAGTATCGAAACAGAATCCCCCAATCGAAGGCGGAAAGGCAGCCTGGTCCAGAATCACCGTGGACGGTGGCTGTGCCTGCTGAACAATATGGAAGCAAGATTGAGAATTGCATTCCTGACTTTAGGATGCAAGTTGAATTATGCGGAAACTTCCACCTACGAGCGCAAACTGCTCAGGGATGCGGAGGGACTCGAAGTCGTACCCTGGTCCCAAGGTGCTGACCTGTACCTCGTGAACACCTGCTCAGTGACGGAACACTCGGACAAGAAATGCCGCAATATAATCAGAAAGCTGCACAGACAGTCTCCCGAGGCCGCAATCTTCGTGACTGGCTGTTATGCCGAACTCAAAAGGCCGGAGATTGAAGCTCTTGAAGGTGTGCAGAAAGTCTTCGGGGCAAAGGAGAAATCCCAGGTCGTGCCCCAGATGCTGGATCATATACTCAGCCTCAGTACAAGCGCGACTGCGGACGGAAAGCCTAAAGTTTGCTCAAGGACAGATTTCTTCGGGGCCTATTCCACAGGTGAACGCACACGGTCCTTCCTCAAGGTCCAGGACGGTTGCGACTTCAAATGTGCCTACTGCACAGTGCCTTATGCCAGGGGTGAAAGCCGCAACGAACCCATTGAAGCCATTGTGCACAAGGCGGAGGAGATTGCCGCTACCGGATGCAGGGAGATTGTGCTCACCGGAGTGAACACGGGAGACTTCGGGAAAAGTACCGGGGAGTCATTCTTCGAGCTCATACGCAAGCTCAACGATGTCGAAGGTATTGAAAGATACCGCATTTCATCAATTGAACCCAACCTGCTCACTGAAGAAATGGTGCTGTGGCTTGCGGACGGGACCAAATTCCTGCCCCATTTCCATATCCCCCTGCAGAGCGGTTGTGATGAAATACTGGTCCAGATGGGACGCAGATATGACACGGCAGCCTTCGCATCCAAACTCGAACTCATACGCCGTGCCTTTGCTCCCCGCAAGGTATTTTTCGGGATAGACGTAATCGTGGGCTTTCCGGGAGAGACAGAGGAGCATTTCAGGCAGACCCTCGACTTTCTCGAAAATGTCGCAAGACCTGCATTCATACACGTATTCCCCTACTCCCGCAGGGCAGGCACTCCAGCGGCATTGCGCAAGGACCAGGTGCAGGACAGCATCAAGACAGAGAGGGTCTCAAGGCTTGAGAAACTCAGCGCGAGACTCCATAGGGAGTTCATAGAAAGTTGCTTGGGAGACAAGGCGAAAGTGCTGATTGAAAGCAAGTTGAAAGACGGGAGCCTGAGCGGATACACCGAAAACTACATTAAAGTGAGCTGCCGGGAAGGACAAATCGGCAATTGCACGGAAATTACACTGGACCGCAACAACACAGGTTTGGACAAGGAGCTGACAGAACCGGAAGAATGACAAAGACAAGACTCACATTTATGGGCAGCGGCACTTCTCAGGGAGTGCCGGTGATAGGCTGCAACTGCCCGGTATGCAAAAGCACAGACCCCAAAGACAAGAGATTCAGGTCAAGCGTGCTTGTGGAACACGAAGGGATGACCATACTGGTGGACGCCGGCCCTGATTTCCGGTCCCAGATGCTACGCGAAGGTGTCACCCATCTGGATGCCATACTCCTCACCCACAATCATAAGGACCACACCGGAGGGCTGGACGATGTGAGGGCCCTGAATTACACCGAGGGACGCGCCTGCGACATCTACTGCGAAAAGTATGTGGAGGACTCCCTGCGTCAGGAATATGCCTACGCATTCTCCGAACACAAATATCCCGGAGTTCCGGAGTGGCACATACACAATATAGAGAACCAGCCTTTCGAGGTGATTGTGGACGACAATGCCCCTCGGCTTCAATGGGTAAGCAACGAGGGCTACAAGGAGATTTCCCTTCCCGGAGGTCCGCATCTTCGCAGCACCCGTATTATCCCCATAAGGGGCTTCCACGCAGCACTTCCGGTCTTGGGTTTCCGTTTCGGGGACATAGCCTACTGCACCGATATGAACTATATACCGGAAGAGGAATTCAGCAAGCTCGAAGGCTTGGAGCATTTCATTATCAATACGGTAAAGAGGGGCACCCACAACTCGCACTGGGGGCTCGAACAGGCCCTGCAGGTATGCGAAAAGGTGGGCGCCAGACATTCCTGGCTCACCCACCTCAGCGACCGTCTGCCACGTTATGCAGACTTCGTGAAAGAACTTTCAGGCTCCTCCGTACTGCCCGCCTATGACGGACTGGTCATCGAAGCCTAAACTGCCTTTATTTCAACTTTTTGATTTTCTTGTCAGCCGGAGTGGCTTTGCGGAATGAGATTGCATATCCGCCTCCCTCGACTGCATCCTGAACAAACTTGCTCTTGCTGGTGCACCTGTACTGCCTGATGCTGTGTGCATAGGTATTGGTGAAACAGTTGGATTCAGGAGTGTCGCTGTAAACCGTAGCCACATATTCCACACCCGGCTCAAGGAAGTCGAATACTATGCTGCTGCGGTGGTTCTTCTCTCCGGTCACATTGCCCACAAACCAGTCACCTGTGCCCTTTGCCTTGCGGGCCACGGTGATGTATTCTCCCGGTTCTGCTTCGAGATAACGGCTCTCTTCCCAGTCGATAGCCACATCCTTTATGAACTGGAAGGCCTCAGGGAAGCGGTCATAGTTTTCAGGAAGGTCTGCTGCCATCTGCAGAGGTGAGGACATCACCACATAGATGCCGAGCTGGTTGGCAAGTGTGCAATTGGCGTGGGAGTTGTTGTTTGGATTTACCTTTGAAATATCGGTTTCGAAAATGCCCGGGGTGTAGTCCATAGGACCTCCGATGAGACGGGTGAAAGGCAGCACACTCACGTGGAAAGGCTTGCTGCCTCCGAATGCCTGATATTCAGTACCCCTTGCGGATTCGTTGCCGATGAGGTTAGGCCAGGTGCGGCAAAGACCGGTCGGACGCACAGCCTCGTGAGCATTGACCATAATCTTGTGCTTTGCGGCCTCAGTCACAGCGTAGAGATAGTGGTTAATCATCCACTGGTTGTAATGGTTGTTGCCCTTGGGAATCATATTGCCCACATAGCCGCTCTTGACTGCAGGGTAGCCGTGGTCGTTCATAAACTGATAGGCCTGCTCCATATGCCTCTCGTAATTGCGCACGGAAGCGGAGGTCTCGTGATGCATAATCATCTTGATGCCCTTCTCCGCAGCATATTTCTCGATTTCCTCCACGTCGAAGTCTGGATAAGGGGTCACGAAGTCGAAGACATAGTCCTTCATATTGCCGAACCAGTCTTCCCAACCCACGTTCCAACCTTCCACGAGCACTCCGTCGAACCCGTTTGCAGAAGCGTAGTCTATGTATTTCTTCACATTAGCAGTAGTTGCTCCGTGGCGGCCGTGAGGTTTTACCTTTGTGAGGTCGTCCGTGTCGATATGGGTGCTGTTCAAATCCCAGGTGTAGGACCAGTCGCTGCGGCCTGCTATCATCTCCCACCATACTCCCATATATTTGCAAGGCTTGATCCACGATGTGTCCTCAATCTTGCAAGGCTCATTGAGGTTGAGGGTGATGCGGGAAGCAAGTATGTCGCGAGCATCGTCACTCACAATGACAGTTCTCCAAGGGGTGGTGCAAGGGCTCTGCATATATGCCAGGTCTCCGTTCGGGTCAGGTGTAAGGTGAGCCTTGAACACCATATTCTTGTCATCCAGAAGCAGATGCATTGCAGGATAGTTCACAAGGGCAGCCTCGTGGAGATTGATGTAAATCCCGTCGTCGGTCTTCATCTGGAGGGAGGTCTGCACACCGGTCTCGGAGAAAATTGTCTGGGACAGGTTGTCGCAGATGGCACTTGAGAGCAGACCGCGGATTTCGCTCAGGCGTGAACGGGTGTAGTCATATTCCTGAGTGTCGTAGTCTCCCGGAATCCACCAGGCCGTGTGGTCTCCCGTCATTGCAAACTCCGTGAGTTCATCGGTGATTACGAAATAGGCCATAGACTTCTGGTCCGGGAACTCATAGCGCAAGCCCATCCCGTCGTCGAAAACGCGGAAGCAGATCTTCATAAACCTGTTGCTGGAAGTCTGCCTCAAGGTCACAGTCATTTCGTTGCAGTGGTTGCGGATTTGGGACTCCTCTCCCCAAACCGGATTCCAGGTCTCGTCGATTTCCCTGGTCGCCGTCTCGGAGATTTCGAACCAGTCATACATTCCGCTGCCCTGGAGTTTGAACCCCAAATGGCTCTCCCCCACCACCGGCTTGCCCTTGTAGTCAAGAGAATAGACCGGAATATGACCGTCTTTAAGATTGAAACTGAGTTCCACGTTCCCGTCCGGGCTTGAAACCTTCCTGATGTTGGTATCCTGGGCCGCAACCAGACCTGCTGACACGGCAAGAACTAATACCAAAGTCAAAATCTTCTTCATATTCTTAAGGCTATGTTATTTAAAATTATTCTGCTTGAGTAATGGTGATTGTGGAAGCCCCAAGGTCCAGACTGACTTTGTAAACACCTGCATCAGTCAGTTTCCATTTAAGATCGGTGTGGTCAGAATTTTTGTCGAAGTCTCTGACAAGTATGTTTCCGCTCTCCCAGGATGCGTCTGCAGCTGTCGGAGAAATCCAGACTCCACCGTCCCAGTTGGTGTTACCGTCGCAGGTAAACTTGAGTTCGCCGGCGGTCAGAGTCAAAGTCCCTTCGTAAACCTTTGAATTGGAGCTCACAGGGGTCAGATGTGCAGAAGTGTTTGAAGCCGCATTGCTAAGGTCCCAACTATTCGGGCTAGCTGTGCCTATCGGGGCTATGAATCGGTATGGGGCTGCTTCGGCATTCAACTGGATGGAAATCGTCAGGGCATCGGTATCTATGCTGATGGTGTAGTCCCCGCTGGTTGTGACATCAAATGAAACATTGTGCACACCCTCCTTATCATAGAGAATTTTGCCCTCATTTTCGGTATCCTTCACATAGCCCGGCCACCAGGCACCCACATTTGTGATGAAACGGAATTCGCCGTAGGTGAGGGTTCCTGTCCAGGTGAAAGTACTTTCGGAGAGCTTAGTCATTTCGATAGGATTATCGACAGTCCATCCACAAGGTGTGGCATCCCCTATGAGGTATACCTTCTTTTCCACCGGAGCTGGCGTGAAATTGGCCTGAAGGTCCAACTTGAGAGTCGTGGTGTTTACCGTAACCGTATATTCTCCTTCATAGTCCACAAGGAATTTGCGGTCCTTGTCATCACCCGGGAAGGATTCGTAATAAATGAGGGTCGATTCGTCGCTGGCGGAAGCATCCTTCACATAGGCAGGCCACCAGTCGGCAGTTGTGGTCGGGAACTTTATGGAGCCCACCTTAAGGTTGCCTGTCCACTGGTAAATGCCTGAACCGGACTCTGTCTCAGGAAGCGGAGTTGCATCTGCTATCGTCCATCCGCCTGAGGTTGCATCTCCCACCATATACAAATAGCGGACTTCACCGTCTCCACCGCCGTTCTCGTCTCCTTCTCCATTCTCATTTCCGCTTCCGTCTCCATTCTCATCTCCTTCTCCCCCACCGTTCTCATCTCCGCTACCGCCCTGCTCATCATAGCGTGTAACATAGAAAGTCACCACATTGGATGTGTACTTGTCTGATTTGACCTGAGCCTCGTATTTGCATTTCACACCGGGTTTAGCTTTCTCGAATAAAGACAATTGAGTATTGAGATTCATTCCCTTATACTCTATGGAAGTCATTGAAGCAAAGTCATTTTTGAATTCTTCAGTTATTTCTCCACTCGGGTCATCCGGTGATGTAATACTGAAAATGATATCCAGGGGATTTTTCAGGGCAGTCCACTCGAACTTGAGAACCACCTGTTCACCCTGCTCCTTGGAGAGCACCACATCGGTCTTTGAAACGGAAAGCACGAGTTCTTCCTTTTCCGGTTCCTTGTTTTCTCCTCCAGGCTGGTCCGGATTCGGCTGTAAGTCATCCTTTGCACAGGCAAGAGCGCCAAAAGCAATGGAAGCCGCAATAGCAAATTTGTAGTAAAGTTTCATAAAAGTTATCAATAATAAGTTATCAATTATCCGGTCAACAATAAGTTATCAATTATCAGGTCTGCTTTCACAAATTTATACAGATTGCAGGAAATAGACAATATGCCATTGAAACAATACAAATATTTTTACGACCAATAGCATTAGAAATCAGATAAATAGAAGCACACAGACCGACAATTAATACAAATCGAAAAAGGGGTAAACTAATGTTTACCCCCTAAGAAATTGCATATCCTCAGTTACTATTCCTGCGACTGTTTAACAATCTCGTCGTATTTTTTGTAAAGTGCAAGATATTCGTCGCTCTGGCTGCTGAAACGATAGTAGATATTCTTCAGATAGAGTGCCACGCTGTTCTTGATATCTGCGGACTTGGTCACAGCATAAGCCTTCTCAAACGGCTCGATTGCATCCTTGAGGTACTGCTCGAACTCCTTAACAAGAGCCTCATACTTTCTGTCATCGTATTCATTCGAAGCCTTCTCCGAAAGCACCACAGCATCGTTGTAGTACATCACACCTGCACCGATGAATCCGTATTCATAATCCGGATTGATTTCAGCACACTTGTAGTAGGAAGCCTTTGCCTGAGCCTTCAGATTTGCCTTTTCGGTCGCATCTTCAGTCTTGTCAGCCAACTCGTTGTAGATATTGCCCTTCACATAGTAGAGGGAAGCATTGTTCGGCTCGTTCTGGATTGCCACGTCGAGCAGAGCGAACAGCTTGTTCGGGTCCTCGTGGTTCTCGATATAGAAATTGATCAGGGAAATCAGAATGCTCTGGCTCTGAGGGAACTGGCTGAAACCCTGCTCAATCACTGATTTAGCCTTTTCGATGTCCCCGAGGTTCTTGTAAATGTCATGAAGTTTGGCAAAGACCTCACCATCCTCATAGTAATAATTGTTCTCGAGACATTTCTCAAAGAAACCGCGGGCTCTGTCGAATTTTGCTACTGCCGCGAGCGAGTCGGAAGCAGCTGTTTGGGTGGCATCCATCCAAGCAGTGAAACCTGCGTTGTAGAGTGCTGTAGTATCAACCACACACAGAGGGGCTGTTGCAGAAGCCTCAGCTGCCTTTTCAAACTTCACGCTGGAGCGGTCGAGCCTTCCGAGAGTGTATTCATTCAATCCTTCGGTAAGATACTTCTGTGCAATATCCTGGAGAGCAGCATCGATTTCCTTTTTCTTGGACTGTTTGATATCCACTTCCCCGGCCTTTGCATAAGCCTTGAGTGCTGAAGAAAGTGCATCCTCGAACACAGGAGCAGTCACCTCAATCATCTGGAGCTGTCCATTGGCACCGAAATAGAGATTCTTGTCAGCATATACCTGCTTGAGATATGGAGCCCCGCTCAAAACGACGTCTTCCTGAGAGATAGGAGTCTGTCCTGCTGCAACAAGCTGAATTTCATTCAGGCTGGCTCCGAGCCACAACTGTCCTGCTGGAGCATTGTAAGCATCCATATAAGCCTTTCCGATTTTGATCCAGGTGGCAGGAGCTACGGCTTTTTTAGGATTTTCAGCTGCAGCTTCAGCCTTGGCAACGGCAGTCTTCAAAGCTTCCGGTGATTTCTGCTGGGCAGAAGCAATCACGGTGCAGCACAAAAGCGCTGCGGTAATGAACTTTTTCATAATAAATGGGTTTAATATCTTTTATTCTTCCTTATTATCGGTTTCCAGGGCATCATCCTGAGCATTTGGAAGTTCGGATTCCTGCACAGGCTGCTCCACAGGTGCCTCTGTCTCCTCCTCATCGTTCTTAGCCACAACGGAAACGGCAGCTATGGAGTCCCCCTCCTTGATGTTGATGAGACGCACGCCCTGGGTGGCCCTGCCGGCAACCCTTATGTCTGAAACAGCCATCCTTATGGTGAGTCCGGATTTTGTAATTATCATAAGGTCATCCGCATCGGTGACATTCTTGATGGCAATCAGGTCACCTGTCTTGTCGGTGATGTTGATGGTCTTCACACCCTTGCTGCCGCGGTTCGTCTTGCGGTATTCATCGAAGTCAGAACGCTTTCCGTATCCGTTGGCGCTGACCACGAGTATGCTGTGGGAAGCCGCATCTTCTGCCTCCGGCTCATAGCTGAGCATTCCGACCACCTCGTTGGCATCGTCATCAAGGTTGATAGCCTTGACTCCGGCAGCCGTACGGCCCATAGGACGCACATCGCTTTCATCGAACCTCACGCAACGTCCCTGTTTCCCGGCAATGAAAATCTCGCTGCTGCCGCTGGTAAGTGCCACATCGAGCAACTCATCCCCTTCCTTGATGGTGAGGGCAATGACACCGTTTGCACGAGGTCTGGAGTAAGCTTCAAGAGTAGTCTTCTTGATGATGCCGTTCTTCGTGCAGAGCACCACATAATTGTTGTTCACATAGTCCTCGTCCTTGAGGTTGCGGACATTCAGATAGGCCTTGATTCTGTCTTCGGCAGTGAGATTCAGGATGTTCTGGATTGCCCGGCCCTTGGATGCACGTGAGCCTTCAGGTATTTCGTAAACCTTGAGCCAGAAGCACTTGGCACTCTCTGTGAAAAGAAGCAGGGTGCTGTGCATATTGGCCACATAGATGTGCTCTATGAAGTCCTCATCCCTCTTGGAAGCGCCCTTCATTCCCACTCCTCCGCGGGCCTGGGTCCTGTATTCGGTGAGCGCCGTCCTCTTTATATAGCCAAGGTGGGAAATGGTCACCACAACGTCCTCGTCCGGATAGAAGTCCTCAGGATTGAATTCATCCGCAGACATCGTGATTTCGGTACGTCTTGCATCGCCATACTTCTCCTTCATGCTGAGGGTCTCATCCTTGATGATAGCCATCTGCATTTCGTTGCTGCCGAGCACGTCGATGCAGTATTTGATGAACTTCATAAGTTCATCGTATTCAGCCTGCAGTTTCTCCCTCTCGAGTCCGGTGAGCTGCCTGAGCCTCATTTCCACGATTGCAGAAGCCTGAACCTCGGAGAAACCGAACCTCTCCTGGAGGGCTGTCCTGGCGTCCTCAGCATTCTTGGAGGCCTTGATGATGGCTATGATTTCATCTATGATATCCAGAGCCTTGAGCAAACCTTCCAAGATGTGGGCGCGGGCCTGAGCCTTCTTGAGGTCGAACTTGGTCCTGCGCACAATCACCTCGTGGCGGAAATCCACGAAATGCCTGATTATATCCTTGAGGCTCAATGTGTAAGGACGACCTCCCACGAGAGCCACATTGTTCACTGAGAAGCTGGACTGCAGCGGAGAATACTTGAAGAGATTATTCAGCACCACGCTGGAATTGGCTCCCATCTTGAGGCGGATGACAATTCTGACACCTTTGCGGGTGGTTTCGTCATTGACATAGGAAATCCCATCTACTTTCTTTGTCTCGACAAGTTCAGCAATCTTCTCGATAAGTTCGCGTTTGTTGACCATATAAGGGATTTCGGTCACGACTATGGTTTCCCTGCCGCTTTCGCTCACCTCGATTTCGGTCTTGGAACGGATGACTATTCTGCCCTGACCGGTCTCGAATGCGTCCCTGATGCCCTGACGGCCCATAATGATACCTCCTGTCGGGAAGTCCGGGCCCTTGATGTAATGCATCAGTTCGTCAGTGGTTATGTCGGGATTGTCGATATAGGCGCAAATGCCGTCGCAGCACTCGCTCAGGTTGTGCGGAGCCATATTCGTGGCCATTCCCACAGCGATTCCGGAGGAACCGTTGAGCAGCACAAGTGGCAGCTTGGTAGGCATTACGGTCGGCTCCTGGAGGGAGTCGTCGAAGTTGTTCTGCATATCCACGGTATCCTTCTCCAGGTCTCCGAGAATATCCTCTGAAATCTTCTCGAGCTTTGCCTCGGTGTAACGCATTGCCGCAACAGGGTCACCGTCCATAGAACCGAAGTTTCCCTGACCGAACACAAGCGGATAACGCACGCTCCACCACTGTGCAAGGCGGGCCATTGCATCGTAAACACTTGAATCTCCGTGCGGATGATATTTACCCAGAACCTCACCTACGATTCTGGCCGATTTCTTTGTCTGTCCTGAATAGGAAAGTCCCAAACCGTCCATTCCGAAAAGCACTCTCCTGTGCACCGGCTTGAATCCGTCCCTCACATCCGGAAGAGCGCGGGACACGATTACAGACATTGAGTAGTCGATATAGGCACTCCTCATCTCCTGTTCGATATCCACCTGCTCGATTTTTCCGGTAAACTGTTCTTCGTTGTTTTCCATCAATATTCCTTAAATTTTAATCATCAAAACGGTCGCGGAACTATTCCCGAAGGCCTGAAAATGCGCGCCAATCGGCATCGCGACATATCTTGCAAATATACGCACAAATACTTAATTTTGCAAAAGCGGAGCCAACAAAGACTCAAATCCAAACAAGAATTATGATTAGACCCAATATATCCGACGATTTCCAGTCAATTGTAAATTATTCACGAGAAGAAGCCATCAGGACCGGTCACAGGAACATTATGCCTGACCATCTCTACCTTGCGATGATACGCCACGGGGAGAATTATGCGGTGCTGCATCTGAAGTTCTGCGGGATAGACCTCAGGGATATGAAGGAGTTCATTGACTCGGGAGTTTTCCTCGACAAAGCCATACCTTATTCTGAAATCGACAGCATAGGGCTGGATAGGAACAGTACCAACGTAATGAGCCTGGCTTATATGGACGCAAGTCTTGCAGGAAGCGGAAAAATGCTGCCTCAGCACCTTCTGCTGGCACTTTCGCGCACTCCGTCCCGTGGCACGGAATACCTCAGGGAACACGGTCTGGACCACAGGAAACTCCTCGTGGATTTCGTAAATCTCGGAGTGATGAGGGACAATGACGAGGGGCTGGGAAATGAAGAAAGGAAAGGTGAAGAATACCATCCTGCAGAGGAGGGGTATGAGAATCCTCAGACTGAGACGACCGAAGAAAAGGATGAGAGCGCCCTTTTCAAATATGGGCACGACCTCACCAAAGCTGCCGGCCAGATGAAGCTGGACCCCGTGGTGGGACGTGACAGGGAAATAATGAGAGTCATAGAAATCCTTGGGAAGCGCAAGAAAAACAACGCCATACTCATAGGGGAACCGGGAGTGGGCAAATCCGCAATTGTGGAGGGCATTGCCATCAACATTGCCACCGGGAACGTGCCGGATCCCCTGCTGAACAAGCGCATCGTCTCCATAGACATAGCTTCAATCGTGGCCGGAACACGCTACAGGGGCGATTTCGAGAAGAGAATGAAGGAGATTATCGAAGATGCACGGAACAATCCGGACATCATACTCTTCATAGACGAGATTCACACGGTGGTCGGAGCCGGCGGGGCATCGGGCAGTCTGGATGCAGCCAACATACTCAAGCCGGCCCTTGCAAGGGGCGAGTTCCAATGCATAGGAGCCACCACTCTTGACGAGTTCCGCAAGGTCATCGAAAAGGACGGCGCTCTGGAAAGACGCTTCCAGAAAGTACTGGTGAATCCTACCTCCCCCGCTGAGACTGCCGAAATCCTGGACAGGATGCTCCCCTACTACGAAGATCACCACGGGGTGCATTACAGGAAGGAAGCCCTGACAGCCTGCGTCACTATGTCGGAGCGCTATCTCACCGACAGATGCCTGCCCGACAAGGCTCTGGACGTGATGGACGAAGCAGGCTCGATGGTACGCCTGCACAAGGCCTCCGGAATTGTCACAAGCGAGGATGTTGCCGCAGTGATTTCGGGTATGACAGGAATACCTGTGAGCAATATAGCCCAATCCGAAAGAGACAAGATACTGAAGATGTCCCAAAGGCTCCAGAACCGTATAATCGGACAGAAGGAGGCCGTGGAATGTGTGGTACGGGCAATTCAGAGGAATCGCGCCGGCATAAAGGACCCCCTCAGGCCCATAGGCACCTTTCTTTTCGTTGGTCAGACCGGGGTGGGCAAGACCGAGCTGGCCAAGAGCATAGCGGAATATCTATTTGATTCCCAAGACAATATGGTTCGCATAGATATGAGCGAGTACACGGAGAAATTCAATGTATCCCGATTGGTAGGTGCGCCTCCAGGCTATGTGGGATATGGAGAAGGCGGACAATTGAGCGAAAAGGTCAGGCGCAAGCCTTATTCCGTAGTGCTTCTCGACGAGATTGAAAAGGCCCATCCGGATGTCTTCAGCCTGCTTCTTCAGGTTATGGATGACGGAAGGCTCACCGACAGCGACGGCAGGACTGTGGATTTCCGCAACACCATACTGATAATGACGTCCAATGCCGGCACCCGCGAAGTGAACGAGTATGGCAGCGGACTGGGATTCAACGCCCCTGGACGCAATGTGGATGCAAAACGCAGAACGGTGCTGGACAAGGCCCTCCGCAAGACTTTCCCGCCGGAATTCATCAACAGGATAGACGAAATCGTGTTCTTCAACAGTCTCTCCAAGGAAGATGTGGGCAAAATCGTGGGCATCGAGTTGAACAAGTTGAAAACCAGGGTAAACGGATGGAATCTGAGTTTTACTCCGGCCCTCATGGCTGCTGCAGCTGACGAAGGCTTCGACCCGGAATATGGGGCAAGACCTCTTCGCAGGGCAATCCAGAGGCTTGTGGAGGACCCTGTTTCATCCTACATCATCCGTCACCACAAAAAAGACAAGGCATTGAAATTGAAGGTGGATATGACAGATGAAGGACCTGTGGTCTCGGAAGTTGCGCCGAAAGCATCTGCCGGGAAGAAGCAGGCGGCCAAAATATGACAAATGTTATGAAAAGAATCAGCGTTCTATTGGTGCTATGCACAGTTATGCTGTCCTGCAGCCAGGGAAGTGCAAGGACAGTCATTGAAAACCAGACCAAAGAAAAGCCCCAGGCACCTGAGGGCTATGCAGCCGATGCGACCTACCTCTATGCCGAAAAAGACGGGGAAGGGCTCTATCTTGACATTTACGAAAGCACCACATCCACCCAGGGCCAGCCGACTCTCATTTATCTTTTCGGAGGCGGTTTCATACGTGGCACAAGGGATGCATCCTATCTGATGCCGTTTTTCAGCGCCCTGAACGACAGAGGCTACGATGTTGTTTCCATCGATTACAGGCTTGGGCTGAAAGGCAAGGGAAAGGTAGGCCTGGGCACAGTGGACAATCTGGACAGGGCCATACATATGGTTGTGGAGGACCTTTTCGATGCAACGGCATTCCTGATTGACAATAGGGAGGAATTGGGCATCGACACTGACAATCTGGTACTCATAGGTTCTTCTGCAGGGGCCATTTCAGTTTTGCAGGCAGAATATGAGATAGCCAATCAGAGTTCATATACATCCGCGCTGCCTTCCGGCTTCAATTACAAGGGAATTGTATCATTGGCTGGTGCAGTGCTCAGCCGCAACGGAGCGCTCAAATATGAGTCGGAGCCCTGTCCAATGCTGCTTTTCCACGGCACTGCGGATGACGTGGTGGATTACAAGCAAATACGCTTTTTCAAACTGGGATGGTACGGGTCGAACACAATTGCGAAAGTTTGCAGCAAAAACTCCTACAACTACAGCATTTACCGTTTCAAGGATGCGAGACACGAAATTGCGGACTCCGGGATGGAGAACATCAATATCATCGATGAGTTCATACGTGTGAACGTTATGCAGGGGCGCAGGCGCGTAGTGGATGCACTGGTTTCCGACCCACGTATTGAAATGTCCACGCTTACCCTCGATGAACTTTATAATCAATAAGTTTCGCAAATACGAAACATCTACAGGAGGGCCTTGGGCCCTCCTTATTTTTCAGTCCGCGGGTCGGATACTATAGCCCCAGCTTCTTCGCCTCGTCCCAAATCTCATCCATCTGAGCAAGAGTCATATCCTTGAGGTCGCGGCCCTGCCTGATGGTATGTTCCTCAAGATAGGTGAACCTGCGGCGGAACTTTGCGCAAGTCTTCTCCAGAGCGGTATCAGGATTCAGTTTGTAAAGCCTCCCGGCATTTACCAGAGCGAAAATCATATCCCCAAGTTCATCCTCTGCCCTATCCTTCGCAGCATTCCTCGCCTCGTCAGATTCCGCAGCATCAATGGCACGGAGTTCCCTCTCAAGTTCTCCTTCCTCCTCCTTGACCTTCTCCCAGACATCCTCCTTCTGCTCCCAATCAAAGCCCACACCTCGGGCCTTGTCCTGGATGCGGTAGGCCTTAATCATAGACGGAAGCGACTCCGGCACTCCGCTGAGCACCCTCTTGTTCCCGTCCTTCTCCTTGGTCTTGAGCATCTCCCAGTTCTTCACCACATCCTCAGCCGAAGAAACCTCAGTGCTGGAGAATACGTGTGGATGGCGATATATCAACTTATCACACAGATGGTTAATCACGTCGGCAATGTCAAACTCCCCCTTCTCATCCCCCATCTTGGCATAGAAAACCACGTGCAGGAGCAAATCTCCCAGTTCCTTGCAGATTTCGTGATGGTCGTTCTTGAGTATGGCATCGCTGAGTTCATAAGTCTCCTCTATGGTCTGAGGACGCAGGCTCTCGTTGGTCTGCTTGCGGTCCCACGGGCATTTAACGCGGAGTTCGTCGAGTATGTCCAGAAGCCTTCCGAATGCTTCCAATTTCTGTTCCCTTGTATTCATATTTTTTTAATCAATATATTTGCCTTTGCGAACCCAGTGAATATATCCGTAAATGGCTGAAATTGCATAAATTGCATATAATATTGCCATAGGTATCATTCCCTGCGACCAGCACAGCCAGGCCGAAACCACATCTGCAACCACCCAGAGCAGCCATTGCTGAGGATAGGACTTTGCCAGCCACCAGGTTGCAATTCCGCTGAGCACCGTAACCGCCGCATCCGCCACTGACATAGGGTCACCCATCAGGCGCAACAGGAAGAAAAGGGCAGTTGTACCGGCCAGCATCACCGCAGTCGAGACAAGCCAGACTTTCCATCCCGGACGGCGCAGATGCAGAGATTCAGTCCCCGAGTCCATCTGTCCGTCCGCTATCCGGGCATCCTTCCTCCATTGATACAGCCCCACCACTGCCATAACCACATAATAGGCATTCAATCCGGCAGAAGCATACAGCCCGCCCGACACAAAAGAGACTATTGCAGCCGCAGAAGAAAGAAACTGCATCAGCCACATCCAGTTGCTCTGGCGGATTTCGAGTACCAGAAAAATCAGTCCGGTGACAAGCGTAAAAATCTCAAAGAAATTGGTATCCATTCACTTAAGGATCCAAGCACTATGACATAAGCCACAGCGGCATTAATCACTACAGAACAAGACCGGACCGGAATCCTGACGGACCCGAATCCGGCCTCACTTGTTTAGAAAATCCGATTATTCAGCCTTTCCGTTTGAGCCGAGAACCTCTACAATCTTGTGCATATAGAGCTTCTTCATCTCATCCCTTGCAGGTCCGAGGTACTTGCGTGGGTCGAACTCGCCCGGTTTCTCTGCGAATACCTTGCGGATTGCAGCTGTCATTGCAAGACGTGAGTCAGAGTCAATGTTGATCTTGCAGACAGCGCTCTTGGAAGCCTCGCGGAGCTGCTCCTCAGGAATACCCACTGCATCAGGAAGTTTGCCGCCGTACTGGTCGATAATCTTCACATACTCCTGCGGAACTGAAGAAGAACCGTGGAGAACGATTGGGAAGCCAGGAAGCTTTGCCTCAATCTCGTGGAGCACGTCGAATGCGAGAGGCGGCGGAACGAGGAGACCGGTCTTAGGGTCTCTTGTGCACTGCTCAGGCTTGAATTTGTAAGCTCCGTGGGAAGTTCCGATGGAGATTGCGAGAGAGTCGCAGCCTGTGCGGGTTGCGAAATCAATCACCTCCTCAGGCTTGGTGTAGTGAGACTCCTCAGCCGCAACCTCATCCTCAACTCCTGCGAGTACTCCGAGCTCAGCCTCAACAGTCACGTCAAACTGGTGAGCATACTCGACAACTTTCTTGGTGAGGGCGATGTTCTCCTCATAAGGAAGAGCAGAACCGTCGATCATCACTGATGAGAATCCCATATCCACGCAGCTCTTGCAAGTCTCGAAGCTGTCGCCGTGGTCGAGGTGAAGAACAATCTGCGGTTTCTCCCATCCGAGTTCCTTCGCATACTCCACTGCACCCTCTGCCATATAGCGGAGAAGAGTCTGGTTTGCATAATTGCGGGCACCCTTGGATACCTGGAGAATAACTGGGGACTTGGTCTCTGCCGCAGCCTGGATGATGGCCTGGAGCTGCTCCATATTATTGAAGTTGAACGCAGGAATAGCATAGCCACCCTTGATAGCCTTGGCGAACATCTCTCTGGTGTTCACAAGACCGATTTTTTTGTAAGATACCATAACGATATAAAAATTATACTAAAACAATTCTGTCATTCAAGTACTGCCGCAGGCGCAAAAGGACGCCTCACGGAAAAATAACAAGTTGTAAGACTTGCCGCACAAAAATTCACGCAAAAATAACTAATTTTGCGAAAACTAAAAAGACAGACAACAAAAACCATACAAAACAATGGCAAAAGACAATAGAAAAGTGGTAATTTTCTCGGCCCCTTCAGGTTCGGGCAAAAGCACGGTGGTAAACCACATTCTCAAACTTCATCCGGAGCTGGAATTCTCCATTTCCGCAGCCTCCAGGGCTCCTCGGGGAACTGAACAGAACGGGGTGGAATACTATTTTATGACTGCCGACGAATTCCGGAGAAGGATTGCGGCCGATGAATTTGTGGAATATGAGGAGGTCTATGCCGGGTCTTATTACGGCACTCTCAAAAGTGAGGTGGAGAGAATCTGGAACAAGGGCAACGCCATCATTTTCGATGTGGACGTGAAGGGAGGAGTGAGCCTGAAGAAATATTTCGGGGACAGAGCGCTTTCCATATTCATACAGGCTCCATCGGTTCAGGTGCTCCGGGAGAGACTTGTCGGCAGGGGCACCGATTCAGCCGAGGCTATCGAGAGAAGGGTCGCAAAGGCCGCCGAGGAGATGACTTATGCAGACAAGTTTGACCGCATACTCATCAACGACGACTTATCCAAGGCCTATGACGATGCGGAGCAGATGGTCGACGAATTTTTAGACTGACCCCGAAATATCAAGCCCGGACCGGGCATAAGTGAATGGAACAGACAGCAATCTACTCCGGCTCATTCAACCCGCTGCACATAGGCCACCTGGAAATCCTGAGACATCTGGTCAGGGATTTTGACCGGGTCCTGCTGGTGGTTTCCCCACGCAATCCACTGAAATCCACTGCAACAGCCTCCGATGCACAGGCCCGTCTGGAAGCCGCCCGGGCAGCAGTCGCAAGACATCCCGAAACTGCCTCAAAAGTGGAAGTCTCCGACATAGAATTCCGCCTGGGAGAACCCAACTACACAATCCGCACCCTCGAAGCCCTGAAATCCGAATATCCGGACTCAGAATTATGGCTGATAATCGGCGGAGACCAACTCTCCGATTTCCGCCGCTGGAAAGACTACCCCCGCATCCTCCTGAACCACGGCATCTGCGTCTTTCCCCGCCAGGGCTACGATCTCCCAGCCCTCGCAGACGACCTGCAGAACGAAAACCCTGCCTATCGCATCCGCCTGATGGATATGCCCTTGGTAAACATATCCTCCACACAAATCAGAGAGGCCCTCTCACGCGGAGAAGACCTCTCGGGATTGTTGATGTAAGCCGACCTTTAGATCAAAGCTCCGAAAGCTTCTGCAGGCAAAGTTCCACAAGTTTGCGGACCTGAGGCTTATAGTCGGGATTGCTGCTGCCAATGTGTCGGTTGGCTATTACGCAGCATACTGTGCCGGCGTTGTGGCCCAGATGTCTGGCGATTCCAGCCACGGCGGAGCCTTCCATCTCGAAATTGGTGATTCGGCGGCCGTCGTATTCGAATGATTCGAAATCGTCAAGCATATCCGGCATTGCCAGAGGCATACGGAGTATCCTGCCCTGAGGGCCATAGAAACCGGATGCTGAAATGGTCATACCTTTGACAGTGCAATCTGCGAACTTGTCAATGAGTTTCTCGCTTGCCATCACGAAATACGGATCCGGCAGGTGCTTTGCCCAATGAACATGCTCCTTGAAAGCTTCTTCTATGCCCGGCATTGCAATCAGGTCGCGGTCGGCATACCAGTTCAGAAGACCGTCGCAACCCACTGAAACGTGGGAGAAGACGAATGAGCCGAGAGGAATATCCTTCTGGATTGCTCCGCAGGTACCTATTCTCAGGATATTCAGGGAGCGCTTTACGGGTTTGATTTCGCGGGTTGTGAAATCTATGTTTGCCAGAGCATCCAACTCGTTCATCACTATGTCGATGTTGTCGCATCCTATACCTGTGGAAAGAACGGTGAAACGCTTGCCGTTGTAGCGGCCTGTGGTGCTCACAAACTCCCTTGATGCATTGCGGAACTCTATGTCTGTCAGGAATTCTGCAACCATATCCACCCTACCAGGGTCACCCACCAGTATCACATTGTCCGCCAATTGTTCAGGACGCATATGAAGGTGGAAAACTGAACCGTCGCCATTGATTATCAATTCTGATTCTGCTATTCTCATATCTAATAAGTTTATAATGTATCACTCAAGTTTTACAAGTCTTATGATTTAAAGATCATTGGAAAGACTTTCGAAACTAAAAATCTACTATTGGGCAAATTTGTCAAAAATAGTTTAAATTTGCAAACAAATTCATAACGAAAGACTATGTGGCAAAGAATTCAGACCTTATACCTCGCTATTGCGACCGCCCTGCTTGCATCAATGTTTTTCTGCAAGTTCGCGACCATAGTCGGTCCGCAGGGCAATGACCTTGAGATAATGTATTGGGAAAAAATCCCATACGTCACACTCTTGGCAATCAGCACTATAGGAAACATTTTTTCACTCTTCGCCTTCAAAATCAGGATGCCCCAGATGAGAGTGGCCACGGGAGCTGCCATACTGCTGCTCGCTTTTCAATGCTGGATTGTGGTGGACCTCGCCAGGAACTGGAATGAAATGAGCTTTTCGGTGACTGCCCTCTTCCCGCTTATAGCGGCCATACTGGACATAATGGCAGCACGAAGCATACTGCTGGATGAAGCAATGGTCCAGTCATCAGCAAGGCTCCGCGCATCCAAGAGGAAAAGATAGACAGTTTGCAGAAATGCCCTATGCATCAACCTGTTTTTGATGACCGTCCGGACAGAAAATATCCAGGACGGTTTTTTCATAGGTCTTTGTGACAGGTATTGGGGTGATGCTCTCCTTGTCCAACTCCAGCACGAAGGAATCCCCCTCCTTGCGGAGCACCTTCACCCTTTCGGTATTCACGATATACTTCCTGTGGCAACGCACCAGAGTTGTGCCCCGGAAAGTCTCCTCCACGGTCTTGAGCCTGCAACGCACCATATACTGCTTGATTTCTCCCTCACCGTCGTCATACCATACCTTTATATAATTGTCGTCAGACTCTATGTAATAAAGATTGCTCCTGCGTACCGAAAAGCGCAAGGTTCCTCCTATGTCGAAAAGCGTAATCTTCTGTTCATCCTTTTCCGCTACGGGCTCATCTGAAACGACATTGCTGTAGTTCATAAGCCTGAGAATTTTTTCCTTCTCCACGACCATTATGTAAAGGGAGGCTATGAGATTGGGGATGATAAGCGCAATATTGGAATAAAGCAGGGTCTTCATAAACAGGCGTGTCCGCGTGAAATCTTCAGGCATTTTGCCGATGATGACCGTCAGAAGCACGTAAACGAAGGCAATGATTACAACCTCGAGGAAGCACCACAACAGATATTGCCAAATCTTGATTTCAAACATATACTTGGTCTTGTACATTATGGTGCGGCTCAAGACCAAAAAGACTATGGCAAAAACAATAAACGCTACAGTATATAGGAAGGTCTCATTATAGCCGAGTCTGAACCAGGCGGTTGTGGAAAATGGTGTGTACAAGGCGAGAAAAACAATGGAGAACAGGACAGAAAAAATCAAATTCCCCGTCAGTTGAAACTTATCAAGCAAATATCTTGGCAAAGGTCTGCTCATAGTATATCATCCTGAAAAATGAAGGACAAGTTCGTGTCCCATTACGCAATTGTCCGCAAATTTACTGATTTTGCCACAATATTCCAAAATTGGCAAAAGAAAGGGATTTCTATTGGACGAAAACCAGATAATTTGCATCTTGATAGGTTGCGATGGTCCGCAGCGGAAAGTCAAGAAAAACAGATACAGAAAATGATGACAAAAAGAGTAGCAGTGACAGGAATGGGAATCATCTCCCCATCAGGAAATGACATCAGTACATTCTGGGACAATATCACCCACGGAAGAAACGGTATCAGGAAAATCACGAGGTTCAAGACTGGAGAACTGGCCGCAAGTGTGGCCGGGGAAGTCAGGGATTTCAATCCGGCGGATTATGGACTGGAACCCTCTTTTACCAGAAAGCAGGACCTATTTTCCATCTATGCGGCAGCTGCAGCAAAACAAGCTGTGATTCAGTCTGGTCTTGACGCATCGGAAGGGGGCAATATAGACCCGTACAGGTTCGGTGTCTATGTGGGGTCCGGTATAGGCGGCTTTCCATCCACATTCAAGGAAATTGAAAAAATGATTGCTAACGGTCCAAGATGGGTATCTCCACTCTATGTGCCGACTATGATTCCGAATATGGCAGCAGCAAACATTGCAATGCAGCACCGCGCCTACGGACCTTGCCTTTCACTGGGTCTGGCTTGCGCAACGGGAACGAATTCCATAGGTGAGGCTTTCCGCGCAATCAAACACGGCTATGCCGACGCGATAATTTCAGGAGGCACAGAATCACCGCTCATTCCTATGGCCATAGCCGGCTTCGCAAATGCAAGGACTCTCTCCCCTTCCGATGACCCGGATTATGCCAGCCTGCCTTTCAGTGCCGACAGGGAAGGTTTCGTGATTGCCGAGGGTGCCGGAATACTTGTGCTGGAGGATATGGAACACGCAAAAGCAAGGGGAGCTGTCATATACGGTGAAATATGCGGCTACGGCAACACCTGCGATGCCTTTCATATGACAGCCCCGAGACCTGACGGGCAGACACAGGGAGAAGCCATCAGACTTGCCCTCCATGAGGCTTCATTCGACGGGGAAAAGGACGAATTGTATATAAACGCCCACGGCACCGGCACGCGTATCAATGATGTTTGTGAAACGAAGGCATTCAAATACGCCCTTGGAGACAAACTTGCTTATAAAGCTCATATTTCATCGACAAAATCTATGACTGGACACGCCCTCGGGGCAGCCGGTGGATTTGAAGCCATAGCATCCATACTTGCGCTCAGGGACGGCATCATACCTCCGACCATCAACCTCAGAAACCAGGACCCTGAATGTGACCTGGACTACACTCCGAATACTGCAGTAAAGGCGGATATCAGCATAGCCATCTCAGACTCCCTTGGATTCGGAGGACATAATGCCTGTGTTGCTTTCAGAAAGGTGCAGGACTGAAAGCCCCGCTCCGGCTGACAATCAAACGAAGAAACTGAAATGGACATTTCCGTACTTTCTTTCCTTGAGGAAGTGCGGATGTTCTTTGAATGAATATCCGGCAGGATGCTCCAGAATGAAGTAGCATTCAGGATGCAGTATGTCCGCTGCAAAAACCTTGTCAGGAATCTGATCCAGGCCCTCAAGTGCATATGGAGGATCTGCAAACACAAGGTCAAACTTCTCACGGCAGAGATTGAGGAAATCGAAGACATTGTGATGCACTACGGTAAGGTTCTGCAAGCCGAGTGACGCTGCCTGGGATCTTATGAAGCTGGCGTTGGCCGGGGCCATTTCCACGGTATAGACCATCGATGCGCCGCGTGAAGCAAATTCATATGAGATGGAACCGGAACCTCCGAATAGGTCCAGAACTTGAAGGCCTTCGAATTCATATTCATTATTGAGGATGTTGAAGAGGCCCTCCTTTGCGAAATCAGTGGTGGGTCTGGCCTTGTAACCATCCGGAACATTTATGTTACGTCCCTTTAGTCTTCCTCCTATTATCCTCATAATCAGAAAATTATATCCACAGAACGGAAATAGCTGCAAAGTGAAATCTCCTCCTCTTCGCTCAAAGGAGTTGCGAAGAAGATATCGGTCATTTCCATATTGAGCTGAAGGGATTTTACGGCATCAAATATCCAGTATTCTGCTGTCGTGAAACTGTCGGCACGGAAAGTCGAGCACAATCTCAGGCTTTTGCCTTCGGCTATGACCAGACAAAGTACGCGACCGTCGTAGGAACACAGCACCTTATTGTATTGTTGTACAAGAGGGATGTGCCTTAGCAACCTGTACAGTTCGGGCAAAACTCTCACCTTCTGGCAACCGGATAGTTTCAGAGTCTGGACCACTGCTCCGGCAAGAGGTGATTCAGGCCCGGAGGACCAGATGAGAACGGCATCAAGATCGGGTACGGGCTCACAAAATACCGAATCGTCATCAGAGACCGCAGCAACGGAAGCAAGCAGGTTCCTCTCGTTGCCGGGAATATGGAAATCAGACGGAACCAAGGTTACGGAAGGTGTGAAAGTGGAAACCTCCGCTTCATCGTATTCGCTTCTAAGCTCAGGTGCAGTAAAAACAGACCCGGCATCCATCCAATCTGATGAATGCCCGGTCTTGTCTGTCTTGATAATAAATCCGCGAGGCGACACCTGCACGGAAATAGTCCTGTTACTCCCAGTTTCCTGCATTGTTGTTAGGAGCTGAAACGCTTCCGACTTTCAAACCAGGATAACGGTCGGACTTGACCCTGTCATCGTCAAGGTTGATTCTCAACTGATTGTCAAGACCATAAAGGAGAGCTTTGTAAGGCATTGCAGCCTCGAAGAGAGGCACCTGTACACCGGATACCATACGAATGGTTGACTCCATCTGGACTGGCTGTCCCTCGCTGAAAGGAATGATACCGATTGTGCTGACATTGAAATCCTCGCGATTTACGAAGAGAGTGTCGCTTACCGGAATCTCGCTCTCGGTGGTGAACACGAGTTTCTGTCCCTTGGCTACGAGGTCCAGCATCTGGGCAGCAGTAATCTTCGGATTCTTCTTCTTGAGGGCCTTTGTGTTGGCTACTGCGATGGAGTCGTCCATTGAGCCGACCTTCATCACGACTTTCATCTTGCCTGAGGTGTAGAAATTGATGAGAGTGTCGAAAGACGAGGTGTATCTTCCGTTAACGCTCTTGAAAGCCACCTGAAGGTCGCGTATATCCTTGAGCTGCTGGATTGCGACTTTCTCGCGTGCGTCCTTTGCCTTGTTGAACTTGATAGGTTCCATCACGCTCTGAACAGTGAAGAATGCCAGGAGGATGATGACTACAGGAAGCAGGATTCCTGTCACGAGTAACTTAACAGTCTTGTTCATTATGTTTTAGTTTATTTATTACTCAAAGCATCAGGCTTTCGGAAAAAACGCGTTCCCATTTTTCCAAAAACTTGACAAAGTTATGAATTTGATTTATGAATTGCAATAATAAATTGTTAATTTTGCAAGCCAAAAAGAAAAGCTGAGATTATGTCAGAAGCGGAAAAAATACATCTTTTCGACAGCTGGCTCAAAGAGTCGGCCAGAATAGTCATTTCCACCCACCTGCACCCGGACGGGGATGCAGTGGGCAGTTCCTGCGGTCTGGCCAGCTATCTGAAGGACAGGGGCAGAACGGTGGACGTGGTGTTTCCCGACCCGGTTCCCGACACCCTCGGCTTCGCTATGGACCCGCAAATCAAGGGACTAACCCATTCCGTACGCAGGGACTGTGAAAAACTCATCTCCGAGGCCGACCTGCTCATAAGCATAGACTACAATCGGCCTGACCGTGCGGCTGAGCTGGAAGATGCAATCAGGGCATCGAAGGCCAGAAAGGTTCTGATAGACCACCACCTCAACCCGGACGAAAATTTCTACGACCTGATTTTCTCTACAATCGAGATTTCCTCCTCCTGCGAGGTTCTGTACGGCATCTTGAAGAAGTTGCCCGACATAGACGGAAACGTGCCGGCCATAGGTGCAAGCGCCCTGAAATTGCTGATGCTGGGTATGACCACGGACACCAACAATTTTGCCAACTCCACCTATCCCTCCACCTTGCAGATGGCAAGTGAGCTTCTGGCTGCCGGAGTGGACCGTCAGGAAATATTGTCCGGGCTCTACAACAGCTACCGGGAAAACAGGTTCCGCTTTATGGGAGAATACCTGAGCGACAAACTGACCATCACCCCTTACGGCCTTGCCTATGCGGTGATAACCACTGAAGATCTCGAAAGATACGACATACGCGAAGGTGAAACAGAAGGTTTTGTGAATATGCCTCTGGGAATTGCTGAGGTCAGAATGAGCATTTTTCTCAGACAGGAGGGAAACCTGTTCAGGGTCTCCGTCAGGTCCAAGCAGGGAGTTTCCGCAAACCGCTGTGCCACAATGTATTTCAATGGTGGTGGACACGAGAACGCATCCGGCGGGAGGCTTGCCATTCCTCAGGACGTGGAATCTGCCGGGGCGGCTCGGGAATATATAGAAAGGTCCTGCAGCGATTTTTTCAGCAAGGACGAATTGTGGAAAAGCAAATGAGAAGAAGTTTTACGATAATTTGCGCGGTTTTGGCCCTGCTTTCCTGCAACCAGCAGTTGCAGACCACCTATGACAATCAGGAAAAGAAGATTGACAGCTTCATCTCCAGCCAGTTGTCGTCAGGAGCCGCCAAACGGGTATATGTCAATGACGGTTGCAGCAGGGTGGTACTCGAGGAGGGGCAAGGTCCAGACAGCCTGGCTGCGGACGGAAAGGTCACCTTCCATTATGCAGCCTATACCTTCACCGGCAGTCTGAACAAGACCAACCTTTTCGACACCAACCACCCGGAGACCGCCCAAGCCAGCGGATGGAGCGACATAGACACAAGCCCTGTCACTCTCGACCTGAAAACCGACCAGGTGATGAAAGGACTCAGGAACGGACTCTACGGGGTGAAAGCCGGACAGGAATGTTACATACTGTTCAACGGGAAGTACGGTTTCGGAAACAAGCCCGTTGGCACAGTTTCTGCGAATGCCGCGCTGCTCTACCACATCTGGGTACAGTCCATACAAAATCAATGAACATAAGGATAGAAGAATATATGAACAAAAGAATCATTATCGCCGCAACTATGGCGGCCCTGATCCTTGGCGGATGTGCCAAAGACATCGACGCCGGAATCTACGATGACGAATCAAGATACCTCAAGGCCTGGCTGAAAGCCGACCACAGCGACTTGGGAATAGAAATCGTGCGAAACTCAGAGACAGGGCTTCCAGACACTCTCGGACGAGGTGTTTACCTGCTTTCGGAAACAAAGGGCAGCGGCAAAAGGGCTTCCAGCGCGAATTACGTGAACATTCATTTCACCGAAAGACAGCTCAGCGGCACAATCAATTCTTACAGCGAAGCATCGATAGCCAAGCAGATGGGCACTTACGACAAGACCTATTATTACGGAAAGCACACCACCTGCCTCACTGCAGGTATCACCACAACAGGTCTGGCTGATGCCGTCATAGGAATGCAGGAAGGAGGCACCAGAACCGTACTCGTACCGCAGTGGCTCAACAGTTCCAACAATTTTTCAACTGAAGCCGAATACCTCGAGACATCCAACGCCGAAGCCTCTTCCGTCATATATATAATAAGTCTGGAAAAAGTGATTGAGGACTTCGACCAATATAGGATAGATGAAATCGAAACCTTCCTAAAGGACAAGGTGTACGGACAAATGAAATATGACGACGGAAGCTATGTCACCAGTGTGGACAGCATAGGCAAGGGATTCTACTTCATCCCGATTACCGACACAACCGGCCACGTACAATTCCCGTCTGACACCACAATCAGCATCAACTACACAGGCTACAGGCTTGATGGACAGGCATTTGACACCACGGTGGAGAAAACTGCGATTGACAATTATATCTCGAACTCCGACAACAGCTACAAGCCTAAGACCATCACCTGGGCTGAATCCTTCGGAGAATTGACTATGGAGAGCAGTTCACTCATAGCCGGATTTTCCAAAACGGTATGGCAGATGAACAAGGGCCGGGGCATAGGCATATTCTGGTCCACGCTCGGATATGGAAGCAGTGCCAGCGGCAGCAGAATCCCTGCATACGCACCTCTGATGTTTGAAGTTGAATTCGTGGAAGAGGAGGAATGATGTCGGAAGAAAAGGAAATCAAAGAAAGTTCAACGGGTGCAGTGCCCACCGAACTCGGCACTGAAAAAATCTGGAAACTGCTGAAAAGCTACGCCCTGCCGGCCATAATTGCGATGACAGCTTCATCGCTCTACAATATGGTGGACAGTATCTTCGTGGGACAGGGAGTGGGACCTATGGCCATTTCAGGACTTGCTGTCACCTTTCCCCTTATGAACCTGTCCACGGCTTTCGGCACCCTCGTAGGAGTGGGAGGCAGTACACTTCTTTCCATACTCCTGGGGCAAAAGAACTACAACGGAGTCCGTAAAGTCCTGAGTAATATTATTACCCTCAACATTATTATCGGACTGATATTCTCTGTCCTTTCGCTGATGTTCCTTGACCCTATACTTTACTTTTTCGGAGCCAGCGAAAACACAATCACCTATGCCAGGGACTATATGCGTATCATATTGATAGGCAATATTATAACCCACGTATATTTCGGACTGAACAATGCTATGCGTGCAACTGGGAATCCGAAAAAGGCTATGGGCCTGACCATCTTCACGGTGTTTTTCAACACTACCCTTGACCCGCTGCTCATTTTCGGGATGAATCTGGGAATAAAGGGCGCAGCCTGGGCCACGGTGATAGCACAAGCCTTGGCTATGGTTGTGGTGATATTGCACTTCAGCCGGAAGGACAGGAACATACGCTTCGAACAGGGGATTATCCATCTCGACCGCAGAATTGCCAGGGACTCCCTTGAAATAGGTTTCGGTCCTTTCCTGATGAATGCCGCATCCTGCATTGTGGCTCTGTTCATAAACCAGCAGATGGGGAAATATGCGGGCGACCTTGGCATCGGAGCCTATGGCATCTGCAACCGTTTCACCTTCCTGTTTGTGATGATTTGTATGGGATTGAATCAGGGGATGCAGCCTATTGCTGGATATAATTACGGGGCGAGGCTCTATTCGAGGGTGAAAGAAGTCTATCTCAAGACCGCCCTGCTCGCGACAATAGTTTCACTGCTCTGCTTCATTGTCTGCGTGTTCTTCCCCAAAATGGCCTGTTCGATATTCACAAGGGACCCGGAACTGCTGGAAATGTCCTCCAAAGGCCTTAGAATTATGAATATAGTATTTCCTATTGTGGGCTTCCAGATGGTCGGGACCAACCTGTTTCAATGTTTGGGAATGGTAAGCAAGTCTGTTTTCCTCTCTCTTTCACGCCAGTTGCTCTGCCTTGTTCCGTTCATCTATCTTCTGCCGCTGGCATTCGATGCCGAAGGGGTATGGATAAGCTTCCCTCTTTCGGATTTCATCGCAAGCATATTGACAGTCATATTGTTGGGGCAGTTGTTCTCTAAGTTCAACAAAGTCAAGGACGGTGATTCACCGGAACTCATAGGAGGGAAATTCTGATGAAGAAGATTATCATAAACATTGGGAGACAATTCGGATGTGGAGCAAAGGACGTGGCCGACGCAATAGGACGCAGAACAGGCATTCCTGTCTATGACAGCGAGTTGCTTAAGAAAGCAGCCCAGGATTTCGGATTCAGCGAAACCCTGTTCAGCGGCAGTGATGAAAAAAAACGCTGTTTTTCACTATCATCCATTTTCAACAGCAATATTTTCGGATGCTCCTCGATGAACGATGATGCAAGCCTGTTCGCAATGCAGGCCGAGGCAATCAAGAACATAGCCAAGAACGGTTCGGCCATCATCATAGGACGCGCCGCCAACTATATATTGCGGGACTGCGACTGCTGCCTTGACGTTTTCCTGACCTGTCCTCTTGAAGAAAGGGCAAAGAGGGTGTCCCAGAGAGAGGGAATGACAGTGGAAGAGGCTCTGGAACACATCCAGCGGATGGAAAAGGAACGCAGGGAATATTACAACACCTTCACTTTCGGAGACTGGGGTATGGCATCCACCTACGACCTTTGCGTGGACACTTCCCTGCTCGGTGTGGAAGGCACTGCCGATTTGATTCTGGAATTTGCAAAGAAGACGGGTAAATATGAAGCTTGATAAGAAGAGAGTTGCGATATTCGTTGCGGCAGTACTGACTGTGATATTTACCATTGTCGCTCTGGGCATAAGGAAAGGCAAGGGGACTGATACACCTGACAAGGCGAAGATTGTTTCTCTGAACTGCAAGCTTGAAAACGGAATGTCCGATTTTGCCGGAGTTGAAAAGATGGATGCCAGAGTGCTCAAATATATGAGTTACTGGCATTTGAACGGGACTCAGCTGGCAGTAATCCGCAATGATTCCCTGGTTTTCTGCAAGGGTTACGGAATATGCGACAGCTGTCCAACTCCGGAGAATCCCGATTCGACCTTGGCAATGGGACCGGGGAATATAATGAGGGTTGCTTCCGTTTCCAAACTCATAACGGCAGTCGGCATAATGAAACTGCAGGAAGAGGGACGGCTCCGGCTCGACGACCAGGTGTTCGGACCGGAAGGCATACTCTGCGACAGCACTTACGCCATACCGGAAAAAAGCCTGAAGGACTACAGCAAGATAACTGTGGAGCACCTGCTGAGGCATCAGGCCGGTTTCCGCAGAGACCCAGTGTTCTCAGCCCTTGATGTGACAAAGCAGTTGGGTCTGGAAAACCCTCCGACTCTCGGGGACTATTGCGGCCTCGTCCTGAACAGAAGACTCAGGTTCGCGCCCGGCAAGAGCAACAGCTATTCAAATTTCGGGTATATGCTGCTGACTGAAATCATTGAAAGTGTCAGCGGGGAAGAATATGAGGAATATATACGCAAGCACGTGTTGGAGCCCTGCGGATGCTATGATATGCACATCGCGAACAATTACTACGAGGAAAAATATCCCAACGAAAGCCGCTATTTCGTGCACGAGGGGGATGGAAAAGTGGTGCAGGAGTACAATGGCAGCGGGCGTATGGTGGAAAGATGCTATGGCGGAAATGACATCAACCTACTGAAAGGTGCCGGGGCTTGGGTCTGCTCGGCTGCGGAACTGGCACTGCTTGTGGCTTCCATTGACGGAAAACCCGGGTTGGAGGACATACTGCTGCCTGAAAGCGTGGAAGATATGATCTGGTGCAGACGTAAGGAAGACTACGCTATAGGATGGAACGAGACCAACCCCAAGAAGGGATGGATAAGGACCGGAACGCTTGCGGGCACAAATGCAGTAATCAAGTATTTCCCTGATGGTGAATGTTGGATTTTCCTGAGCAACACAAGCACTTGGAAAGGCCCGAATCACTTCCGCTACACATCCCAGCTGTTTGACAAACTGCGCAGGGACTATTCGGGAAAAATCCCGTCAAGGAATCTTTTTGAAATCTGAACGGCTACTGGAAGAGGCCGAAGAGTTGGGCATCGATGCGGTCGGTGATGAGGGCGAAATCCTCCGGACGGTTTTCGAAATCCAGATTGTCGCCTTCAATGGTTATCACTTTGCCCGGGTAGGAGGCTATCCATTTCTCGTACAAGTCGTTGAGCCCGGTGAGATACTCTATGCTTATGCCTTTCTCGTAATCCCTGCCCCTCTTGGAAATCTGGGAAACCAGATGAGGAATGGATGAACGTATGTATATGAGCAGGTCCGGATATTTCACGGAAGACATCACGACCTTGTACAGTTCCATATAGGTATTGAAATCCCTTTCGGACAGATTGCCCATTAAATAGTTGTTGCGTACAAAGATTTCCACGCCCTCGAAAATGGTCCTGTCCTGAATGATGGTGTCCTCGTGTTTTGCAATTTCCATCACGTCCTTCAGGCGCTGGGCAAGGAAATAGGTTTCAAGATTGTAGGACCAGCGGGGAATGTCGGCATAGTAGTCTTCCAGATAAGGATTATACGTAACAGCCTCGAATTTCGGGGTCCATCCGTAGTGCGCTGCGAGCATCCTGGTCAATGTGGTCTTGCCGCAGCCTATATTGCCTGCTATACCTATATGCATAAAAACCTGTTTTTCTGAAAGTGGACGCGAAATTAACGAATTTCGGCGGAGAGTCCAAATTTTTATTCATTCTTGAGTAAGCCTGTCAATTTGTTCCAGCTCAACTCCCCGTAGTATGAATTGAGTTGGGTACGTTCTTTCTCCGGGAGATACATACTCAGTCCCGAATGAGTGTCAATAGGGAATCCGTAAAGGGCAAAAGTAGGAGTTGCAGCTTTGTAGAGAATACACTCATCCAATGCCCATTGAAGATCCGAGAGTTCTGTTTCAGATACTCCGGCAGCCTGGACTATGCTGTAGAGATCGTAGAACCAAGCATGATTGGTGTAGTAGAAATATTTTTGAAGTTTTGACGCATCCACATTATCCTTGGATATATCATAGTTGCGGAACAGATTGCGGCAAACCGCTGCCAAGGTCCCTAATTTGGAGCAATCCACAACAGATATGGTGGCTGAACGCTTGGATCCGATGGAGAGGTTGTAATGATTGAAATAGTTCGTTGCCAATGACACGAGGTCTGCCCTATTCCCTTCCAGCAGATCGGAAATCATTGTGGTGTAATCCATTCCGTCGGAGAGAATCTCGGTCTGGGAAGCAACGACGAAATTGCATTTGTCCCTGAACTCGCAGGCCACTTCCACTCCGCCCATAAAGCAGGCATCAAAAATTATATAATCCAGTTTGAAAGGCAGCAAATCGGCAATTTCCCTTATGTCGGTTTCATAGGCCACCGTGGGATTGACCCCCGTCACGGTGTAGCCCATACTTTTGACTCCCGGAAGCGGTTCATATAGGTATTCGCCAGAGAGATAGGTTCCAGAAAAGGCAGACCTGCGCCATTCGATATCGTCTGAATTGCCCTCATTTTTATATCCCGTCGTACAATATCCGGGCGGAGTCCATCCGGTGCCGTGGGAAGACATCAAAACCCCGAAGGATTCGATTTCAGGATACTTTTCCTTGAGAAACTCCAGCACTTCCCTGATACATTCAGCTCTGTTGGATATAGTTCCCGGCTCCATCTCCAGCAAAGTTTCCTTCATAGGATTGCCGTCGGGTCCAAGATATATGCGCTGGAGTTTGGGCGATGAAGGTGCGGAATATGAGCTTTCGACGAGATGGCTGAAGACAAAGAGATAGTTTTCCAGAGGTGCAGAGCCGGGGATGAAACCCTTCTCAAGGTCTCTGATGTCTTCGGCGAGGGATGAACTCAGATTGTTGAAACCGAAACACATCATCACGTGTGCCCGGGGATGCTTTTGAAGAAATATATATTCCGTTTCGGGCTTGCAGGAAGAAAGCAGACCCAAAACTATTGCAACTGTCAGATATAAAAATTTACGCATAAAACATTATCTTTGCAGTTCTGTGTTCGGGGATACTCGCCCAACTGACGGTGCGCCCGAATCGACAAAGTTAGGAAAAACAAGATAAAAACTGAAATAATGAAAGGAATCTTAAAAATGCTTACGACAGCAGCGATTATCGGATGCACCTTGGGATGCAGTTCAGAAGGTGCTAAGGAGGACAAATACCTCATTGACGAATTTGCGGACCTCAAGATTATGAAGTACAAGGTGCCGGGATGGGAGGGGCTCAGCCTGCAGCAGAAGAGCTATGTCTATCATCTGAGCGAGGCTGCAAAATACGGCCGCGACATACTTTGGGACCAGAATTGCGAGATCAACCTGCCGGTCAGGCATATGCTTGAGGCCATTATAACAAACTACAATGGAGACCGCGAATGCTCTGAATATCAAGATTTTCTGGTCTATGCGAAGAGGGTGTTCTTCAGCAACGGAATTCATCACCACTATGGAGAGGAGAAGTTCTTTCCATCCTGCAGCGAGGAGTATTTCAGGCAGCTTGCCTCCGATTGCGGTCTGGACTGCGGGGAGCTCATTTCGGCAATCTACGACCCGGTGCTCTACAGATGGAGGAAAACTGACGAGGGAGACATAGTGGAAGGTTCAAGCGTCAATTTCTATGATGGAGTAACCCGTGCAGAGGTGGACAAGTTCTATGCGGATATGATGGACCCTTCCGACAAGACCCCGATTTCCTACGGATTGAACAGCCGCCTTGTCAAGGGAGAAGACGGAGTCATACGTGAACAGGTCTATTGCGCTGAGGGACTGTATGGACCGGCCATACAAAAGATAGTCGGGGAGCTGGAACTTGCATCTGAGTTTGCCGAAAACGACATTCAGAAAAAATATATCTCAACCTTGATTGCGTACTATCGCAGCGGAGATCTCAGACTGTGGGACAAGTACAATATCGAATGGCTGCAGGACACGACGGGAACCGTGGACTTCATCAACGGTTTCATCGAGGACTACAACGACCCTCTCGGACGCAAGGCCACCTGGGAATCTGTGGTGAACATCAAGGACCTGAAGGCTTCGGAGCGCACATTGAAACTCTCCGAGAACGCGCAGTGGTTTGAGGACCACTCTCCGGTGGATGCAAGATTCAAGAAGAGCGAATGCAAGGGCATTTCAGCCAAAGTCATTGATGCAGTGATGCTTGGAGGAGACTGCCATCCTGCCACACCTATAGGCATCAACCTCCCGAATGCGGACTGGATTCGCCGCGACCACGGTTCCAAGTCCGTGACCATCGCCAATATCACCCACGCATACGACCTTGCTGCTCAGGAGTCGCCTAAGAGTACTCTCAGCGAGTTTGCCTATGACGAGGAGGAGATTGCCACTGCGAAGAAATATCTCGCTATCACAGACGAAATCCACACCGACCTGCACGAATGTCTGGGACACGGCAGCGGCCAGCTCCTTCCGGGCACTTCTCCGAATGCGCTTGGGGAATTCAGTTCCACGCTGGAGGAGACCCGTGCGGACCTTTTCGGACTTTACTATATGGCGGACCAGAAACTCGTGGACCTGGGCATCATCCCAGACTTGGAGGCTTACAAAGCTATGTATGCCAATTATATACGCAACGGTCTGATGGTACAGTTCTCAAGAGTGGAACTGGGGAAGAAGAACACGGAGGCACATATGCAGAACCGCAAGCTGATTGCCCAGTGGTGCTATGAGAAAGGCTTGGCTGAGAATGTGATTGAAAAGAAGGAGAAGGACGGCAAGACCTATTTCGTGGTGAATGACTACCCTGCCCTGCGTGGACTGTTCGGCGAATTGCTGGCTGAGGTGCAGAGAATCAAGTCCGAGGGCGACTATGAGGCAGGAAAGGCGCTGGTGAACAATTATGCTGTGGAAATCGACTATGACTTGCACAAGGAAGTTCTGGAAAGGTATGCGGCCCTCAATCTCAAGCCTTACGGAGGATTCGTCAATCCGATCATTGAGCCTGTTGTCAAGAACGGCGTAGTGGTGGATTACAGGATTTCCTACACTGACGACTTCCTGGGACAGATGCTGGAGTACGGCAGAGAGTACAGAACGCTTTAGTGATCCTCAAATAGCTGGGTTATAATGGATACGGATTTCGCCCATTCCAAGTCATACAGGAGGTATCTCCTGATTGAGTGTGCGCTGTCTGAGAACACAGCGCGGGCTTACTTGGGCGATATTGCCGCATTTTTCGATTATCTTTCGAATGTGAGATTCCCGGCCGGGCATCCCGCACCTGATGTGAGCGACATAACTACGGAAGACATAATTGATTATCTGTCAAGCATAAGCGGTCAGTCAAAGAGGACACAGGCCAGAGTGGTGAGTTCCCTGCATTCCTATTTCGCCTGGTTGTGCTCCGAAGGCCTGTGCAAGGAGAATCCTTCGGATGCGGTAAAGGCTCCGAAACTGGGAACATACCTTCCGGCAGTGCTGTCGGTGGAGGAGGTTGAAAGGCTGATTGATGCAGCCGGGAGCAGCGAAACATCAGGCGTGCGGGACAGGGCGATTTTGGAAACGATGTACGGGCTTGGGCTGAGGGTGTCTGAGACTGTTTCCCTTAAGATTTCGAGCATCTTTTTCGAAGATGGCTATGTTTCGGTCATTGGCAAGGGAAACAAGCAGAGGATAGTCCCGCTTGGAGACCTGGCTGCTGAGGCACTTCAGGACTATCTTGCAGTGAGGCCTCGGGCAGCTGAGAGGAATTCGGACGACATTGTTTTTCTGAATCGTTTCGGCAAGGGTATGAGCCGGGTGGCAGTGTTCAAACTCCTGAAAAGTTGTGCTGTCAAGGCCGGAATCACCAAGGAGATTTCTCCCCACACCTTGCGCCATTCATTCGCCACGCATCTTATCGAGAATGGGGCTGATTTGAGGGCTGTGCAGGAGATGCTCGGGCACGAGAGCATTCTTACTACGGAAATCTACACTCATATTGACAGTTCCACTTGGCAGCGTAATATATTGGAGCATCATCCGCTTGGCGGATGATGCTCCAATATATTGGTCCACGTTGCCCCCACCCAAACCCTCCCCTCGGGGGAGGGCCATAATCGTGAGGGCAAGGTGTGGCTCAACCAATCCCAAATTTCGGACCTTTTTGGGACCTCGGTGCCAAACATCAATTATCATATAGCTAATATTCTGAAAAATAAAGAATTAGATGCCAATTCAGTTATTAAAGATTATTTGATAACTGCCTCCGATGTCAAGGCGGAAAAAGTTTTGCAGAGAACGGAAAAATGCGTATATTTGCGGCCCCAAAGAAA